>DASSEU010000014.1:0-44681 GCA_035695125.1 Acidimicrobiales bacterium | reverse complement strand
CCGGGGTGCCGACGGCGGCGCCGTAGCCGTACGGAGGCGTGAAGGACCGGTCGTCGGGCCAGACGGTGAAGACGTTGCCGGCGGGGGCCCAGTCCGCACCGTCGTCCCCGGCATCGAGGACCGAGAGGGCGGAGTCGGCCGGGTTGGTCACCGGGCTGACCACGTTCTGCTCGGCTCCGGCCACGGTGCCGTCGGTGACCGGCCGGCCGTGGGCCAGGGCGGCGAACACCTCGTTGGCCACCGCCGAGCCCATCTGCACGATGTCGTCGAAGGCGCGCGTCTGGGGATGGCCGTCGACCCTGGGCAGGTCGGGGCTGGGGGCTATGTCGGCCTGCAGGGGGCTGGCCTGGTTGGCCAGCGAGCCGGACGCGAGCACGGCCACGCCCCCGAGGCGGGCCTCGATGATCGCCTCGGCGTAGGCGGGGAAGTCCGAGCTGATCAGCGTCTCCCTGGTGGTGCCGGCCAGGTCGGCGGGCCCGAACACGATGTTGGGATAGGCGGGCTCGGACACGTAGGTGGCGATGGTCCGGCCCGTGGTGGCGTCGCGGGCCCACAGCGCCACGAGTGACCCGTCCCGCTTCCAGCCCTCGAACTCGTTGCCCTCGGCCACGTCCCCGCCGCCGAGCCAGGGGGCATCGGCGGTGCCGGCGATGACGGTGGCGGGGCGGGCGTTGCTGTAGGCCTGCTCCAGGGCGCGCGTGGTCGTGGCCGCCAATTGCTTGAGGTACCAGACGTTGGCCTTGGCCGGGGAGAACACGCCGTAGACGCTGGGCACGGCGTGCTCGTGCAGCGACGACACGATGATGTCGGCCGGCGCCGCCCCGGGGGCGCCGTGGGAGCGCAGCCACGCCGCCGCCGCGGCCCGGACATCGGAGATCCCGTACTGGCCCTCCTGGTACCCGGCAAACCAGCCCTGGCTGTCCACGCTCGCCAGCTCCACGACCCGGCGCCGCCCGTCGCGCACGGTCTCGATGGCCACGGCCCGTACGGTCAGCTCCTCGGGCCGGCCCGTCAGCGGGTTGACGTGGCGCCGGATGGTCCCGCCGGCGGGGCCGGCGCCGTAGCCGCCCAGGTATGTCGGCGCGGTGGGGTCGATGTCGGCCACGGCCACGCCCACCCGGAACAGGGCGAGAGCGGAGCGGGGTGTGGCGGCGTGGGCCGCCGGGACGAGGGCGCCACCGGCGACCAGCCCGACCGCCCCGAGGGCGGCCAGCAGCAGACGTCGTGTTCCCCCATCCATGTCCCAGCACTTCGGCGGCCAGGGCCGCCGCACCTGCCCGGTCGGGGGGCCGGAGGCGCCTCAGGGCCGCCCCGGGCGCAGGCTCAGCGGCGGGCCAGCTGCTCGGGGACCGAGCTGACCACGTTGTCCTGGCCGGAGTGGAGGACGACGTCGTTGTAGCCCGAGCCGGGCGGGATGTGATCGGCGCAGAGTCGGTTGTGCCAGGTCAGGTACATGGCCCGACGGCCCCGGACCGGCCCGGCGGGGACGGCGGTGGGGGGCGGGGCCAGATGCAGGGTGTCCCCGAGATGCATGGTGACGTCGCCCGGCTCGGTGGTCACCGCCACCGTCGGGTAGCGCCCGTCGCGCAGCTCCTCCGGGGTGAGGTGGGTGGCCGACCGGCCCGCCGACCCGGCCAGGAAGTGGAGCTGGCCCGCCTCGGGCGTGGCGGCGTCCAGCTGCACGCCGAGGTTGATGGCGGGGCAGAGGATCGGGTGGCCGCCCAGCCCGCAGTCCACGTGCCAGGGGAGGTCGGAGAGGCCCTCGACGGCGCCGGGGTTCTTGAGCACCACGGAGTGCCCGTCCCCCCTGACGTCACCGACGATGAGGTCGGCCCCGTCGGGACGGATGGTCTCGATCAGCTTCTGCAGCCGGCCGTCCTCGTGGGCCCGGGCCAGCAGCTCCGACCGCTCGTTGATGTAGATGAGCCGGCAGAGGACCTCGGTCCCGTCGGCGTTCTTGGCCCACCAGGAGCGGTCGTCCCCCGGATGTGCCATGGCGGACAGGCGCTCGACCTCGCCGACCACGCCGGCTATCTCGTCGGGGGAGAACACGCCGCGGATGTGCACGAAGCCGGTGGCGCGGAAGAAGCGCCGCACCTCCTCGGGGGAGGAGTCCAGGCCGAAGCCGGCCTCCAGGTCCAGCGGGCTCCCGTCGGCGGCGGTGAGGTCGACGTCCTCCACCCGGTAGACGGGACGGCCCGACAGCATGGCCCGCACCACCGGCTCCCACATCACCAGCTGCTCCAGGCCGCCCCTGGCCGCACCGACCTGGCCGCCGTAGAGGAGGCCGAAGGCGGTGTGCAGCTCGGAGGCGTAGTCGCTCCACGTCTCGGCGCTCATCTCCACGACGGTTGCGGCCCCGTCGTCCCCAGGCGCCACCTCCACCCCGGGACCGCCCGGGCGGTAGGTGTAGGCCCGGCCGTCGGGGAGCCGGAAGGCGATGGGGCGCAGGCCGGCCACGGCCGCCACCGCCCGCCGGGCCAGCTCCCCGCGGCCGTTGCCCAGCCAGGCGGGCAGCGACTCCCGGTGCAGCTCGTCGAAGTCGATCAGGGGGAATCCGGGCGCGGGCACGGGCCGAACGGTATCCCCGCGGAAAACCGGCCGCCTCCTCATGGGTCGTGGCGGTACGGTCCCGAACGATCTCGTCACGGGGGGCGCGATGCGGCTGGAGGACCACCCGATCTTCACCACTCCGGCACCGGTGCCGGAGGAGCTGGCCCGGGCGGCGGCCGGGGCCGGCTGGCCCGATGGGTTGCTGGAACGGGCTCTGGCGGCCCGGGCCAACTCCGGGGACTTCGACTTCTGGCTCGGTGGTGCCCGGCCCCCCGTCGATCGGGTGGTCCGCGACATCGAGACGATGGAGCGCCTCCTCCACGGGCCGGTGCGGGCCCGCGAGGCCACCTGGCGCGACGGGGAGGCCCTCGTCGACCTCTACGCCGACGCCCCCGAGGACGTCGGGGAGCTGGAGGTCACCGTCGAGCGGGGGCCCAACCCGTTCGCCCAGTTCCGACTGCAGGAGCACGCCAACATCCAGGTGCTCGAGTGCCAGGGCGTCCTCCTGGCCGCCGCCGCCCACTCTTCGCGCAACGCCGTCGTCGGCGGGGAGAAGCTCTGTGTCCATCTGATGTCGGCGTGGCGGGTACGGCGCGACTTCCGGGGCCACCGCCTGTCCCGCCTCCTCCAGATGGCGGCGCCGCCGGCGGCGTCGGCCTGGTTCGGGGTCGTCACCCACTGGTACGAGCGGTCGGGCAACGCCGCCCAGGGCTGGCTGGACAAGATCCGGGGGGAGGCGGACAGCCTCCACGAGAACAAGGTGGAGGGGCTCAGCGCGACCGTGCACCGGATTCCGGCCGGCGGGACCGGAGAGGCGGACGTCGGGCCCGGGCTGCGGATCCGCCCGGTGGAGCCGGCCGACCTCCCGGCGTGCGTGGAGCTGATCAACGCCACCCACGAGGGCCTCGACCTGTTCCGGCCCTACAGCACCGAGTACCTCGAGCAGCGCCTCGACGATCCGTTCTGGGGACCGCGGCCGGCCTTCTGGGACCACGTGTACGGATGGGATGACCACCGGGTGGTCGAGCAGGACGGACGGATCGTGGCGTGCGGCGGGCTGTGGGACCGGGGCCGCGACGTCCGGGAGCGCTGGCGCCACAACGAGACGGCGGAGGAGCAGGTCGTGTCGACGACGGGCCTCTTGGACTGGGGCCATGCCCCCGGGCACGAGGAGGCCATGGCCGCCCTGATCCGGCACTTCGCCGGGCTGACGCGCCAGCTGGGCCGGGACCACCTGTTGGCCCCGCTGGAGTTCGCCCCCAAGGTGCTGGCGCTCGTGTCCGGCGCCGGGGTCATCGAGGACACCCGGGCCCTGCGGTGCATGGGGTTCGAGGGGCCGGGCCTGCGGGTAGCCCCGCGCGTCAGCCGGCCCTACACCGACGTGGCCTACTGGTAGTGACCTTCTACTTCAACCCCGACAAGCCGCTGGCCGAACGGCCGCCGCTCACCGGCGTGTACCGCCGCATCGGGCGGCTGTTGTGGGAGTTCCGGGGCGGGGTCGGCCTCGGGGTCCTCCTGTCGGGGCTGTCGACCCTGCTGTTCGTGCTGCTGCCGTTCCCGATCAAATGGCTCGTCGACGGGGTGCTGATCCACCGCAGCCTGCACATCACCTGGATCGGCACCGTCACCACCGCCACGGCGCACGACAAGCTGCGCGCCGGAGCCCTCCTGGCCCTCATCTACGTCCTGATCGCGACGGCCCAGGCGCTCGTCAATGCGGCCAGCTTCTACGTGATCGCCCGCACCGCCCTGCTGATGATCCACACCCTCCGCTCCCGCCTGGTGGGGCACCTGCGCACACTCTCGCTGCGCTACTTCGCCAACACCTCGGTGGGGGAGCTGATCTTCCGGGCCATCAACGACGCCCGGTCCATCCAGGAGGTGATGATCTTCGGCCTGACCAACTGGGCCACCCTGGCCCTGCGGATGGCGCTGATGACGCTGTTCATGGCCATCCTCGACCCCGTTCTCACCCTGGTGGCGCTCACGGTCGTGCCGGCGCTGGCGGTGACCATCCGGTGGCTGTCGGGACGGATCCAGTCCAGCTCCCAGGTCAGCCGGCAGCACCTTGCCGACCTCACCTCGCACATCGAGCAGACCATGGGAGCCATCCGCGCCGTACAGGTCTTCGGAGAGGAGGGGGACCAGCGCCGTCGCTTCAACGACATCAGCCTGGCGTTCGTGCGCGCCCAGCTCCGCTTCCGGCTGTCGGAGCAGACGCTCAACGCCGTGACCGTCACGATCACCGCCCTCGCGACCGGAGCCGTGATCTACGTGGCCACGCTGCGGGTCATCAACGGGGCTGTCACCGTGGGCGCTCTGTTCGTGTTCCTCACCTACATGCAGGCCATCTACCAGTCCATGAACCAGATCATGTTCGTGTTCGGTCCCTTCCAGGACGCCGTGGTGGGCGTCGGTCGCACGTTCCAGGTGCTCGACACGCCCGCCGACATAACCGAGCGTGAGGGCGCCCTCGACATCCCCGGGTTCTCGGGGGAGATCAGGCTGGAGTCGGTGCGCCTCGACCACGAGGACGGGCGGGTGGCGCTGGCCGGCGTGGACCTGGTGATCCGCCGTGGGGAGAAGGTCGCTCTCGTCGGCCAGACCGGCGCCGGCAAGACGTCGGTGCTGCACCTCATCCCCCGCCTGCACGACGTCACCGGCGGGCGGGTCACGATCGACGGCCACGACGTGCGCGACCTCAGCCTGGTGAGCCTGCGCCGGCTGGTGAGCATGGTCCCCCAGGAGCCGCTGCTGTTCTCCACCACCATCCGCGACAACATCCTCTACGGCCGCCTCGGCGCGACGACCGACGAGGTCGAGGAGGCGGCCCGCGCCGCCCGGGCCGATGTCTTCATCAGCGACCTGCTCCGGGGCTACGACACCGAGGTCGGTGACCGCGGGGTGAAGCTGTCGGTGGGCCAGCAGCAGCGGATCTCGATCGCCCGCGCCTTCCTGAAGGACTCCCCGATCCTCCTGCTCGACGAGCCCACCTCGGCCCTCGACGCCGGGACCGAGGCCGACTTCCTCGACAGCCTGGAGCGGCTGATGGCGGGCCGGACGGTCGTGATCGTGGCCCACCGGCTCTCGACGATCCGCTCCGTCGACCGCATCTACGTGCTCGACCACGGTCGGGTCGTCGAGGAGGGCACCCCCGCCGAACTGCTCGAGCGGGACGGGCCCTACCGGCGCCTCCACCGGCACCAGTCGGACCCGAGCGTCACACCGGCTCCGTAGCCTCGGAGGCGATGAGCGCTCCCTCTGCCGCCCCGCCCGGCCCGGGCCGGACCGCAGGCGGAGTCGATCCCCTCGACGCCGACTTCGTGCTCGGGGTCGACGAGGCCGGCCTGATCGGCGCCTTCAACCGGGCCGGGGTCCTGGCCCCCGCCGACGTCCACGTGGCCCTGCGGCTGGGGCGCCTCGGTGGGGACGGTGACGGGCTGGTGGCGCTGGCAGCGGCGCTGGCGGTGCGCGCGCCCAGGGTGGGCCACGTCCTCGTCGACCTGGCCACGGTCCGGGCCACCGCCGCCTCGGAGGCCGAGGACGACGTGGACTTCGAGTCGCTCCCCTGGCCCGAGCCCGGGGAGTGGGTCGGGAGGGTGGCGGCCAGCCCGCTGGTCTCGGCCGGGCCGGACGGGCCCGACGACCGCCCCCTGCGCCTGGTCGGCACCGCCCTCTACCTCGCCCGCTACTGGCGCGACGAGGGGGCGGTGGCGGCCGATCTCCTGGCCCGGTCGCGGGCCGCCGGCCCGACCGTCGACGGCCAGGTCCTGGCGGCCGGCCTGGACCGGCTGTTCCCCGACGATGCCGGGGGGGAGCAGCGCCGGGCGGCCGAGGCGGCGGTGCGGCGCCGGCTGGCGGTGATAGCCGGGGGCCCCGGCACCGGGAAGACCACGACCGTGGCCCGGGTGCTGGCCCTCCTCGAGGAGCAGGCCGCCGCGGCCGGCTCCCGTCCCCCGCTGGTCGCGCTGGTGGCCCCCACCGGGAAGGCGGCGGCCCGGATGGCCGAGGCGGTCCGGGCCGAGGCGGCCCGGATGGACGTGGGCCCGGCCGTCAGGGAGCGGCTCACGGCCCTCGACGCCTCGACCGTCCACCGCCTGCTGGTCCGCCACCCCGGCAACGCCAGCCGCTTCCGCCACCACCGCCACAACCGGCTGCCCCACGACGTCGTCGTGGTCGACGAGACGTCGATGGTCTCGCTGTGGCTGATGGCCCGCCTGGCCGAGGCGGTGCGGCCCGACGCCCGGCTCGTGCTGGTCGGGGACCCGCAGCAGCTGACATCGGTCGAGGCCGGCGCCGTCCTCGGGGACATCGTGGCCGCTCCCGCCCTCGGGGAGGGGATAGCCCCGCTGCGGTCCAACCACCGCTTCCACGGCGCCCTGGCCGAGCTGGCCACCGCCATCCAGGCCGGGGACGCGGAGGCGGCCGTGGCGGTCCTCGGCGCCGGGGCGGCGGAGGTCGGATGGATCCCGGTCGACGTCACCACCGCGCCCGCCTCCGCCCTGGGCCCGGTGCGCGAGGTGGTGTGCTCCGCCGGGGTGGCGCTGGTCGAGGCGGCCCGGGCCGGGGACGCCTCCTCCGCCCTGGAGGCCCTGGGCCGCTTCCGCCTCCTGTGCGCCCACCGGCGGGGGCCGGCCGGGGTGGCGGTGTGGAACCCGCGGATCGAGGAGTGGCTCTCGGCCGAGATCGAGGGCTTCTCCTCCGACGGCGCCTGGTACGTCGGGCGGCCCGTCATCGTGACCGCCAACGACTACAGCCTGCGCCTGTTCAACGGGGACACGGGCGTGGTGGTCGCACGCGAGGGGGGCGTCGGCGTGGCCTTCCGCCGGGGCGGCGCCGTCGTGCAGGTGAGCCCCTCCCGGCTGGCGGCGGTGGACACCGTGTTCGCCATGACCGTGCACAAGTCCCAGGGCTCCGAGTTCGACGAGGTCGTGGTCGTGCTGCCCGATCCGTCCTCGCGCATCATGACCCGCGAGCTGCTCTACACCGCCGTCACCCGGGCCCGGCAGCGTGTGACGGTCGTCGGCACGGCCGACGCCGTACGGGCGGCGGTGGAGCGGCCCGTGGCCCGGGCCTCGGGCCTGACCGGCCGCCTGTCGGCAATAGTGACCGCATGAACCTACGGGTCACCGAGGGGCGCGCCGTCGAGATCTTCGAGTCCTGCCGGAACTGGGGGCGCTGGGGGCCGGACGACGAGAGGGGGGCTCTCAACCTCCTGACCCCGGAGCGGGTGAGCCGGGCCGCGTCCCTCGCCCGTGCCGGCCGGGTCGTGTCGTGCGGGCGGGAGCTGCCGGTGGTGGCCGGCCCGGACAATCCGTCTCCGGCCCTGCACCACATGCTCGCGGCGGGAGACGTCGAGCTCATGGGCGGATCGGCCTTCTCGGGGTCGATGGACTTCGTGGGAGTGGCGTTCCACGGGATGGCCGTCTCGCACCTCGACGCCCTGTGCCATGTCTTCGTGAACGGCCGGATGTACAACGACTTCCCGGCCGGGGACGTGCGGAGCACCGGCGCCCGGCGCAACGCCGTCACGGTCGCGTCGGGCGGGATCGTCGGCCGCGGCGTCCTGATCGACATCCCCCGCCTCCGCGGGGTCGAGTGGCTGGAGCCGGGGGCGGAGATCCTGCCCGACGAGCTCGACGCCGCCTGCCGGGAGCAGGGCGTGCAGACCGAGCCGGGGGACATCATCCTCGTCTCGACCGGGCGCGACGCCCGGCGCGCCAAGCACGGGGCGTGGGACCCCTACCGGGAGGGCATAGCCGGGCTGCATCCGGAGTGCATCCCGTGGCTGCACGCCCAGGACCTCTCGGTCCTCGGCTGCGACGGCATATCCGACATCCTCCCCGGGAACCCTCATGCATGGCCGTTGCCCGTGCACATGTGCACCCTCGTGGCCATGGGGGTGCACCTCCTCGACAACCTCTACCTGGGGGCGCTGGCCGAGGCGTGCGCCGTCGAGGGCCGCTGGGAGTTCCTGTTCTGCGTGACGCCGCTCCAGATCGGCGGCGGTACGGGGTCACCGGTAAATCCTGTAGCCGTCCTCTGAGTCCGGCGCCGTGCTGATCGGCGCCCAGGTCCGCCAGACCGGCGGCTTCCTGGCCGCCCTGCATCGGGGCGAGGCCATGGGCGCCGAGGTCGTCCAGCTCTTCCCCCAGAACAACCGGCAGTGGCGCCCGCCGGCGCGCGGCGACGAGGTGTACGCCGCCTACCGGGACGCCGCCGCCGGGAGCGCCGTCGTAGCGCTGACCGTCTGCCACGCCCCCTACCTGATCAACGTCATCAGCCCCGACCTCGTCACGCGCGAGCGCTCCTTCACCTGTCTGGTCGACAACCTCCGGGCGGCCACCGCCCTCGGTGCCATCGGGCTGGTGGTCCATCCCGGCAGCCACCGCGGCGTCGACGCCCACACCGCCGCCCGGCGCGTGGCCCGTGAGGCCGTGGCCGGCCTCGACGCCGTGGCGGCCGAGACCGGTCGGGTGTGCGACCTCCTGCTCGAGAACACGGCCGGGGCGGGAGGGACGGTCGGGCGGACCTTCTCCGAGCTGGCCGAGATCATCGCCGCCGCCGGTGGGGACCCCCGCGTCGGCGTGTGCGTCGACACCCAGCACCTGTGGGCGTCGGGGATCTCTTTCGCCACCGCCGCCCAGGCCGACCGGGTGGTGTCCGAGCTCGACGCCGTCGTCGGGCTGGACCGTCTGCGCTGTCTGCACCTGAACGACTCGAAGGTCCCGTTCGGGGCCAATCGCGACCGCCACGAGAACCTCGGTGAGGGCACCATCGGCCGGCGCGGCCTGGCCGCCATCCTCGGCCACCCCGACCTGCAGGGGCTTCCCGCCGTGCTCGAGGTCAAGGGCATCGAGGGCCACGGCCCGGGGGCGGCCGACCTCGTGCTGGCCCGCTCCCTCCACGCCCGCGGCCGGGCCGCCCGCCGGCGTGCCGAGTCGGCCGCCCGCCGTCGGCACGAGGGGCGTAGCGTTCCGTCCGGGTGACCCAGACCTTCGATCCGTACGCATCACACGCCGACGACCGCTACGAGGCCATGGCCGCTCTCCGGGCCGGGGACAAGGTGGTGTCCACGCCCGCCGGCTGGTACGTGGCCACGGCTGCCGGCGTGCTGACGGGGTTACGGGAGGTGGAGAAGTTCGTCGGTTCCTTCGCCGACACGGCCAGCCTGCCCGAGGACCTGGTGCCGATCTCCGCCATACCGGAGCCGCGGCACGGCCGCATCCGCCGGGTGATCAACTCGGTGGTGGCCACGCACCGCATGGCCGCCCTCGAGCCGTTCGCGTCCGACCTGGCCCGTCGCCTGGTGGGGGAGGTCGTTGCGCTGGGCTCCGGGGAAGCGATGGTGGACCTCGTCGAGAAGCTCGTCGATCCATTCCCTTCCGCCGTGATAGCTCAGGCCCTCGGGGTGCCGCTCGAGGACCATGACCGCTTCCGGCTCTGGTCCGACGAGCTGCTGGCCGCCCAGCAGGGCCCCGACGCGGGCCGGGCCATGGTCGACCAGCACCCGGAGTTCTCCGCCTACATCCGCGAGGCGATGGCGCGGCGCCGGCAGATGGCGGACCCCCCGGACGACGTCATCACCAGGCTCCTCCGCACCGACGTTGACGGAGAGTTCCTGTCCGAGGACATGGTCTGCACCCAGACCATGTTCTTGATCATCGCCGGGAACGAGACGACGCGGAACCTGATCGCCAACCTCCTGCACACCCTCGCCACCGACGGCGGGCTGTACGCTCGACTGCGCACCGACCGCGGCCTTGTGAACGCGGTGATCGAGGAGTCCCTGCGCCACGACTCACCCGTCCAGGTGCTCGGCCGGGCCGTGCTGCAGGACACCGTCATCGAGGGCTGCCCGTTGGCGCGCGGGGACCACGTCGTGTTCGGGGTGGCGTCGGCCAACCGCGACGAGCAGGTCTACGAGTGCCCCGAGGAGTTCCGCCTCGACCGGCCCCGCCCGCGCGACCACCTCGCCTTCGGCGCCGGTCCTCACATCTGTCCGGGCGCCTCGTTGGCCCGGATGGAGGCCCGGCTGATGCTGGGCTCCTTCCTCGACGCGGTGGCGTCGTACCGCCTGGTCGACGACTTCGTGCCCGAGCCCAATCCGGTGTTCTGGGCCCTCGGCCACCGCCGGCTGCCCGTGCGCCTGACGGCGGCCTGACGGGGCCTGACCGCGACCGGCCGGGGCCACCCGGCGGCGGCGCGTCGGGCACCAACGGTGGGCGCATCTGTGGGCGCCACCTGCCAGGTCGTGGGTGGAAGCCGGCCGGCATCACCCGGTAGATCCCCGCAATGAGGCGCATGCGTGACGAGGCACCGGCCGCCGACATGAGGCGGGGACCGGGCGTGACGACGAGGGGATCGAGGTGGCCGAGGAGGAGCGGGACGACACGCTCGGCCCGCCGAGGAGGCGGTCATGCACATCGAGCCACCCGGTCAGGACGGCGGTGCCGTGTATCTGCCCGGCGGCTCCCTCCCCGTGAGTGATCGAGTCGGTACGGGCCGGAGGGAGAGCTCCCCGATTGTCGCGAGACACTCTTGCCGGCCGTATAAGAGGATTCAGATACGGCCGGCCGAATTACACCGAACGTCCCCGTGTCACCGCACTGTGCGGCGTGATTCGGAATGACAGCGGACTCAGCGCGTTGTCCCGACCACATCCAGTTGGATCGAAGCGGGCGTATAAGAGGATTCAGATACGGCCGGGAATTTCATCGCGAGAAGGTCGGGGAGGAGAGCCGGAGGCGCCCGCCCACGGGTTTCAGCGCGGCAGGAAGTCGAGAAGGAGCCGGTTGACCCGGTCGGGCGCCTCCAGCTGCATCCAGTGGCCCGGCCCCTCTATCCGCTCGTAGCGCCAGGGCCCCTTCACGTTCTCGGCTGACCGGGTCATCTGCCCCTCGGTGAGGGCCATGTCCCCCGTGCTCCACACCCCCATCGTGGGCGCCTGGACGGGCGGCAGCTCGAGAGCGGGCCCGATGTAGGACTCGGGCGGGATGTTGGCCCGATACCAGTTGAGGCCCGGCGTGAGTGAGCCGCTCTTCTCCAGCTCGGCTATCACACCGTCGGCGTCGGGATGCCGGCCCCACTGGCGGAAGTTGGCCCAGCCGTCGTTGGACAGCCACTGCTCGGCTATGCCGGGGAACTGGAACAGCAGCATGTACCAGGACTTCTCGTGCTGCTCGAAGCCGTCGCTCCGGAACGTCGACGGATGGCCCACCGAGAGCGCCACCAGGTGGTCGACGCTGTCCGGCGCCATGGCGGCTATGGCCCACGCCACCGCCGCCCCCCAGTCGTGCCCGATCACATGGGCCCGCGTCACACCGGCGTCAGCCAGCACCGCCCCCACGTCCCCCGCCAGGAAGAGGATGTTGTATGCCTCGACCTCAGCGGGCTTGTCGGACTCCCCGTAGCCGCGCTGGTCGGGCACGATGACCTTGAACCCGGCATCGACGAGGGCGGGGACCTGGTTGCGCCACAGCCGCCCGCTGTCCGGGAAGCCGTGCAGGAGGACGACGGGACGCCCCTCCCCGCTCACCTCGTAGTGGATGCCGACGCCCCCACTGTCAACTCTCATGCCGCGGACCTCCCTTTTGGTCGCCGATCGGTTGCCGATTGCAGTTGCGCCTCACCTGGCAGCCGGCGCTCACGCTTGCGGCTGCCGCTCAGGCTTCAGTTACCGCTCAGGACGCCGCCAGCGCCACCAGCTCGTCGCGCGTCGGCCCGATCTCCGGGCGCTCCCGCCAGTCCCCGCCGTGCTCGATGAACCTGTCGAGAGCGCCCGGCCGGGCCAGCACCTCCTCCGGTGTGGCCAGGACCCCCGCCACGTCCATGAAGTTCCGGAAGCAGTCGGGGTCGTTCAGGACCGAGGCGCGCATGGCCTTGGCGAGGCCGAACATGGGGTCCTCCGGTTCGTAGGTCCGGCCGGCGGCCAGCGCCCTCATCTCGGCCAGCCGGTGGCGGTCGAACGTCAAGGTGGCCCGGTACCAGGGTTCCACCACCCGGGTCGTCGCCTCCGAGAAGGCCTCCTGCAGGGCTGCGGGCGAGTCGGTCCCGACCGACCGGAGGCAGTCGCGAAGGAGCTGGGCGTGGATCATGCCGATCGAGGCGCCCCGACCCAGCGAGGGGTTGGTGCAGGCCCAGGCGTCCGCCACCGCCACGACCCCGGTGGCCACCGGGTGGCCGTCGGGAGCCAGGTTCCGGATCCGGTCCTCGATCTTGACCATGGTGATGACCCGGTCCTCGATCGGCTCGGCGTCGATCCAGTGGACGACCGTGGGAAGGGACCGCACCGCCTTCTCCCAGCGGGCCGCGTCCTTGAGCCCGAGGAGGGCCCGGTCGTCGGCCCCGGCCACCAGCACCACGGACCAGGTGCCGTTGTCGGCGGCCAACGTCGCGATCGATATCGACCCGAACTCCTGGAGTGCCCCACCGATATCGGCGGGCAGGCTGCCGTCGGACGAGCGGTAGTGCCGCCCGTAGTACATGAATCCGCAGTCCTCGAGCTCCTCCACAGGGGGCCGGGCCCCCACCCCCGTCAGCCAGGCGGGCAGGGCGGAACGGCGGCCCATGCAGT
The DNA here is from genome assembly GCA_035695125.1 of Acidimicrobiales bacterium. Taxonomy (GTDB): domain Bacteria; phylum Actinomycetota; class Acidimicrobiia; order Acidimicrobiales; family JAJPHE01; genus DASSEU01. Next base: position 31,552 of record DASSEU010000014.1, on the reverse strand, counting down.
CGATCACGAGATCGGCGCTGACCTCCTCCCCGTCGGCGGTCGTCACCCCGGTGACGTTGGGCACTCCCGCCACGGCCTCGGCACCGGTGCGCAGCCCCGTCACCGCCGTTCCCCGGCGGATCTCCAGGCCCGCCGTCTCCGCCGCCACCTCGGCCACGGCCCGTTCGACGACCGCCCGCCGGCCGGTGAGCAACTCGAAGCGGTCGTCCCCCTCCCGGCGCCCGCCGGTGAAGACCTCCGGGGCGCCGAGCAGCGGATTGATGCGCAGGGCACCGTCCCGCTCCAGGGCCGCCACCACCTTCGGGAGCTCGGCCTCGATGATCTGGCGGTAGCGGGGCACGAAGTAGTGGGCTAGGCGGAACTGGTTGACCCCCCTCCGCTCCCAGCTCTCCCAGGCCCGGCCCGCGTCGGCGGGGGGTGGCTCCGGGTCGCGCTCGAGCATCCGGATGTCGTGGCCGTCCCCGGCCAGCATCATGCCGAGCCCGAGGCCGACGACGCCCCCACCGACGATCACGATGTTGGCCACGACCGCTCCCTCCAGGACGCCGGGTCAGCCGGGCCAGTGTCTCACGGCCGCCGGTGCCGGGCTAGGTGTGCCCTCGCTTTGAGCGCGCCCCAGACCAGGCCCATCTCTCCGAGCTCGGGGTCGATGTCGGCGAAGTTGGTCGGTGTGATCCCGTATGCGTCGTCAGGGAAGTGATTCGCGGCATAACTGTCGCGTTCGGCGGGGGCCACTCCGGCTTCGCGCAGCACCGCCGTCGGCCAGGCCACCGCCCGGCGCACCACGGCCATGGGGCTCTCCCGCTGTTCGTCGACGTCGGCGGCCAGGAGGGCCCGCAGCTCCGGCCCGAGCGCCTCCGCCGCCTCTTGACCCGCGGCCCGGGCCTGCCTCACCGGGTCGGGCCGGGCCTCGTCCGGGAGGGCCTTCAACCGTTCGCGCACCACCCGCTCCGACCAACCGGGCAGGGCGGCGATCAGCGCCTCGGCCAGCTCGGCGCCGGCGCGGGCGAAATCGACGTCAGCCGACGGCTTCGCGCTGGCTCCCGCCCCGCTCGCTCAAGCGGTAGAGCAGGGCCCGCTCCTCGGAGCCCAGGCGCTCCGCCGCCGGGCTCTGCGGCTTGCGCGGTGTGCCCAGCCGCTCGGTGAGCAGGCTCAGGTTGTGCGAGGCCGCTTCGAGCTGGTTGCGCAGCTCGTCGCGCTCGGTCGCCACCGCGTCGCGCTCGGCGCGGGCGCGTGCCGTCTCCCGCTCGAGCTCGGCGTTGCGGGCCATCAGCTGATCGAGTCGGCGCCGGACCGAAGCCGTGGGCTGGTTGGGCTCGGTGCGCGAGGTGATGGCGCGGGTCACCTGGGCAAGAAGGGCGGCCGCCAGCTGGTCGTAGTCGATGTTGGCCGTGTCGACCGAGCTGCGCTCCCCGGCCGTACTCATGCTCCGCGCCGCTCCTGTACTGATTGTCCGCTCCGCGATCGCGGGGCGGGACCCGTCCGTGGCGCCCGCACGCAGGTCGATCTCGATCCCCGGAGCGTCCGCAGCCACCGCGATGCGGTACGTCCGCTTGCCGCGCACCTCGCGGGTGATGTGCCCCGCTTTCTCCATCGAGGAGATCAATTGCACGAAGCCCAGAGATGTGCCGGTGTAACCGACCGCGTCCTTGAGAATGGCCGTGGCGCGCCCGTCGCGGTCCTCCACCGGTCCATTGTTCGACAGGTGGGCGGCTATGCGGTTGCGGGCGGTCAGATCCTTGGGCACAGAGAGCCTTCTCCAGTAGTGGGGAGCACGCGCCTCTGCTGGGCACGGACTGAGGACGAATGTAGCTGCGTGGAGATCAACAGCATTGGTGACTCACTAGATTCCCATCATCTGGATCACAGAATCAAACCGACCCCGGATCCGCCCGTTTTCGAGGCGGGCAGATACTACACCCACCGTCCGGATCCCCGCCGCTGTCACAGCCTCAAGTCATGATTTGTCCCCATGACGACAAGTGCAACGTTCGAGAGGGTCAAGGCGGACGTGGCCGAGAAGGTCCGGAAGCTCCTCACCCAGGCGGAGGATCCGGCCGCCACCCCCGAAGAGGCCCAGACCTTCACCGCCAAGGCCCAGCAGCTCATGACCAAGTACGCGATCGACCTGGCCATGATCACCGATGCGGGGCGCATCGACCAGGTGGTGGAGCGGGCATGGAGGATCGACGGTCCCTACGCCGCCCACAAGGTGTCCCTGGTCAACGCGGTCAGCCGGGCCAACGACTGCCGCGCCATCTACACCACGCTCGACGGTGGCGCGCGCTACATCGAGGTCGTCGGCTTCCCGGGGGACGTCGAATGGGTGGAGACGCTCTCGGCGTCACTCGTGCTCCAGCTCACGGTCGTGCTGGCCGCCGCCATGCGGGTGAAGCCGGCGCACGTGCACGGTCGCACCTTTGCCGTCGGGTTCGTCGAGGGCTTCGTCCAGGAGGTGTCGGCGCGCCTGCACAAGGCTCGGCGTGAAGCGGTGGCGGAGGCCGACGCGGAGAGATGGGGAGCGCCACGGCCGGACGGGTCGCGGTTCGACCAGAACGGCTCGCGTGCGAATGGCAGATCGGTGGAACTGGTGCTCGTTGCCAAGGCCCATCGGGTCGAGGACGAGTTCAAGGTCCGGTTCCCGGGGGCGCGCAGCGTCAGCCGCTACACCCGGCTGGCCAGCTGGGCCGGCTACGGCCCGGGGCGCGACGCGGGGCGGCGGGCCGATCTGGCCCGGGGCTCGGTGAGCAGCCGGCGCGGTCTGACCGCCTGAGGACGCGGGAGGAAGCATCACCACCGTGCGGACCCGGCTCGGGACGTGGCAGGCGGAGGTGTACGCCGCCGAGCACGAGGCTCTGAGCGGCCGCGGCCGGCGCTGGGCGCGGGTACGCGACGCCCAGGCATATGTCGACGCCCTGGTGGGGTCCCCGTGGTTCACCGAGCGCTGGCCCCACTTCGTCCGCTGCGCGGTGGAGCGGCGCGGGTCGGGCTCGGTGTACTCGACCAACGCGGTCCTCGACCGGCGCCCGGTCGACGGTGCGCCGACCGAGGGCGCCGTGCTGATGGCGGACGGCTGTCTGTGCCAGGAGGTCGTGCTGCACGAGCTGGCCCACCTCCTGGCACCACCCGACTCCGGACACGGGCCCGAGTTCCTCGCCGTGCAGACCGAGCTGGTGCGCCGGGAGATGGGCTTCTACGCCTTCGTCGAGTACCGGGAGGCGCTGGCCCGCCGGCGTCATGGGTCAGACTGGTCCCCGTGAGCGGGCAGCTCGACGGAAAGGTTGCGGTCGTCACCGGCTCCTCGAGCGGCATCGGGGCGGCGGCGGCCCGCATCATGTCCGCCGAGGGGGCGCGCATCGTCGTCAACTCGGTGTCGTCGGTGGCCGCCGGTGAGGCGCTGGCCGGGGAGCTTCCCGACGCCCTCTACGTGCAGGCCGACATCGCCGACGAGTCACAGGCCCGCGCCCTCGTCGACGCCACCCTCGAGCGCTACGGCCGTCTCGACGTCCTGGTCAACAACGCCGGGACGACGCGCGTGATCCCGCATGCCGACCTCGCCGCCGTGACCGACGACGACTGGCAGCGGATCCTCGGCACCAACATCGTCGGCACCTGGTACGTCACCCGTGCCGCCGTCGACGCCCTGCGCGCCGACGGCGGCGGCTGTGTGATCAACGTGACGAGCATCGCCGGCGTCCGCCCCACCGGCAGCTCGATTCCCTACGCGGTGTCGAAGGCCGCCCTCAACCACCTCACCCTTCTCCTCGCCAACGTCCTCGGCCCCGAGATCCGCGTCAACGCCGTGGCGCCGGGGCTGGTCGACACCCCGTGGACGGCGGACTGGGGGCCGGTGAAGCAGACGTGGGCCGATCGGGCCCCGCTGCGCCGGACGGGGACGCCCGAGGACGTGGCCCGGGTGTGCCTGACCGTGGCCACCGCCGAGTGGATGACCGGAGAGGTCGTGCTGGTGGACGGGGGCATGCACCTGCGCTGACCCGGGACCGGCACCGGTGCCGGCGGCGCCGCCCGTCGCCCGCCGCCCGCCCGCCCGGGGATCTCACACTCCTCTAACACTTCGGTGCAACGCTGGAGAGCGCTATGGCCAACGGCCCGGGCACGATCGTCGTCATCGAGGACGACCACAACATCTCCGACCTGGTCGACCTCTACCTGCGCCGGGACGGGTTCCGGGTGATCCAGGCCGCCGACGGGTCGGCCGGTCTCGACGCCATCGCCCGCGAGAAGCCCCGGCTGGTCGTGCTCGACATCGGCCTGCCCGGAGAGGTCGACGGCCTCGAGGTGTGCCGGCGCCTCCGCACCCGGGACACGGTCCCGGTGCTCATGCTGACCGCCCGCGACACCGAGCTCGACCGGGTCCTCGGCCTCGAGATCGGCGCCGACGATTACGTGACCAAGCCCTTCTCCCCCCGTGAGCTCGTCGCCCGGGTGAAGGCGATCCTGCGCCGGACCGAGGGCCCGCCCCCCGAGGCCCCCGAGGTGCTGTCGGTCGGCTCGGTCGAGGTCGACCGGGGGCGCCGGGAGGTCCGCGTGAACGGCTCCCTCGCGCCCCTCGCCGCAAGGGAGTTCGACCTGCTGTCCTACCTGGCCGACAACGCCGGCCTGGTGCTCAGCCGCCAGCAGCTGCTCGACGGGGTGTGGGGACCGAACTGGTACGGGGACCCCCGAACCGTCGACGTCCACGTTCGCCAGCTGCGCAAGAAGCTCGGTGACGCCCTCCCGCTCGCCACGGTGTGGGGCGTGGGGTACCGGCTCGGATGAAGCGGCGCCTGACCGTCGCCATCCTGGCCGTGGTGGTCGGCGCCCTGGCGGTGGCCGGGGTGGGCAGCCTGCTGCTGGTCCGGCGCGCCGTGGTGAACCAGACGCGCGACCGGCTCGTCACCCAGGCCCGGGTCATCGCCGACAACCTCGACACCGTGCTCGGCCGTACCGGCAACGCCCGCACCGTGCTCAAACTCATCACCGCCGTGGCCCGCCTCGAGGACACGGCCATAGCGGTGATCCAACCGAGCGGACAGCTGAATCCGATCGAGCCCTCCGCCCCGCTGCTCGGACTGGACGGGCAGGCCCAGCCGCTGCCGGCGGGGCTGGCTTCGCCCGAGCTGCATCCCGACGCGCTGCTGGCCGGCCGGACGGTGACGGGCCGGCAGGGTGGCCTGGTGTTCGCGGCCGTGCCCACCACGCTCACGGCCAGCGCCCTCGTCCCTGCCAACCCCGCCAACGCCAACCAGTCGGCCCGGGCCGCCCGCCTCCGGCAGCGGCTGGCGACCCTGATCCCGACCGGGTCGGTGCAGCTGGCGGTCATCGTGACGGGCCAGGTCGTCGGGGCCCCCGGGGCCACGTCGTACTTCATCTTCTCCGGGCTGGCGGCCCTGCTCGTGGCCGCTCTGGTGGCCGTGCGCCTGGGCCAGCGCATCATCCGGCCGTTGCGCGAGGTCGAGACGGCGGCCCGGCGCATCGCCGGCGGTGACCTGTCGACGCGGATCTCTGTCGCCTCGACCGAGTACCCCGAGCTGGCGTCGCTGGCCGGCTCGATCAACACCATGACCGAGAGCCTGGAGCGCTCCCGCGGCCTCGAGCGGCAGTTCTTCATGTCGATCTCCCACGACCTGCGCACGCCGCTCACCTCGATCAGGGGGTGGGCCGAGGCCATTGCCGACGGCGCAACCGACGGGCAGCGGGCGGCGGACGTCATCGGGGCCGAGGCCCGCCGGCTCGAGCGTCTGGTGCAGGACCTCCTCGACCTGGCCAAGCTCGACTCGAACGCCTTCTCCTTCCATCTCGTCCCCACCGACGTGGCCGAGGTCGTGGCCGACACCGCCGAGAGCCTGCGGCCGGCCGCCGACGAGGCCGGCCTGGCCCTGGAGGTGCAGGTCCCCGACGTCCGGGTGGACGCCCTGGCCGATCCCGACCGGCTGGCCCAGGTCGTGGCCAACCTGGTCGAGAACGCCTACAAGTTCGCCCGCAGCCGCATACGCGTCGCCGCCGGCCCGGTGGCCGGCGGAGCGCTGATCGGGGTGGAGGACGACGGGCCCGGCATCCCGGCCGAGGACCTGCCCCATGTGTTCGAGCGCCTCCGGCAGTCGGCGCGCACCCCGGCCCGTCAGGCGGGTTCGGGCCTGGGCCTGGCCATCGTGAAGGAGCTGACCGAGGCCATGGGTGCCACCGTCCGGGTCGACTCCCCGCTGGGGCCGGACGGTGGCACCCGCATGGTCGTGGTCCTGACGGCGGGGTCAGGCGGCGGAGCCGCTGGTGGGGCTGGCGGAGCTGCCGCTGGCGGAGCTGCCGCCGGCGGGGGTCCCGCCGCCCGAACCGGCGCCGTCACCGGTTGAGGGAGCCGGAGCCGGGTTCTGTCCGCTGGAGGTACCGGCGTTGGCCGGCGGGGCGGTCGTGGTCGTGTCGGCGTCGCGGCGGCGGATCAGGAAGGGGTCCGACCCCGGGTTCACCTTCTTGTCCCCGAGGTGGATGAACTTCGTCGGCACCGACGTGCGGTCCGCCTTGAGGCCCACGCGCAGGCCAGGGGTGCACGAGGTGGTGAAGTCCACTCCGTCGACCGCGCCGTAGTTCACGAAGCGGAACGCCAGGGTGTGGCCGTTGTTGGTCACCTTGACGACGTCGTCCTTCTCGTCGCGGACCCGCGTGACGTGGCCGATGTGGCCGGCGGTGGTGACGGTGCCGGTGAACACGACCCGGTTGGCCTTGCCGGGCAGGACCGGGTGGCTCACCCGGATGGCCCAGCCGCCCTTCGGGTTGTGCCACATGTAGACGCCGTCGTCCTGGGCGTCGAAGCCGTCGGGCCTGCCCTGCACGTAGCCGGGCCAGTGGGCGTCGGTGTCACATGCCGCCGCCTTGGGGGCGGAGCCCGACGGGGATCCCGTGGGGCGGTTGGCTGTTCCGGTGGTGGCCGCCAGGGCGCTCGGAGCGCCGGCCAGGACGGCGGCGGCCACGACGGCCGAGCCAGCCATCGCCTTGAGCGAAAGTGACTGGAGGCCGAGGGTCTTGCGGGGGAGGGGCTTGTCGGTCATTCGTGTCCATCTCCTTCGGGATCTGGTGCCGGGTGTCTCCCGGTCTCCCGAAGCGAGTGTCGACACGGTCCGTTGTCGGACCTCGATGCTTCCGTTAGGGGTCTGTTAGCCCCTCCGGGCCAGCACCACCCCGGCCGCCACCCCCGCCACGGCGAAGGCCGGCACCCCCACCCGCCCGGTCATCGGCAGCCGGGACCCGGCCAGCAGCGTGGCCACCAGGTCGGCGGCGTCGGCGGCCGCCCCCGCCTCCAGCCAGGCCCGCACCGGCCGGCCCCGGCGGAGGGCCAGCAGGGCGCCGGTCCCGAGGACGGCGTCGCGTGCCGCCATCGACCGCAGGGCCACGCGGGCGCCGGCCTGGTCGACGACGTCCCCGAGCCACACCCGTCCCAGCCGGCGCGGGGCCACGGCCAGGGCCACCCCGATGCCGATCCGGGCGGCCGCCAGGCCGGCCACGGGGAGCGATTGGCGTGACTTCACCGAGGGGATGTCCATGCGGTGGCGTCTCCCCGGCCGGCCGGCGGGGCAAACCCGCCCGGCCCATGGTAGGAACCGCCGCCATGACCGTTCCCTTCGGAGGCCGTATCGGGCGGGACTGGCGGGAGTCCGAGCCGTGGTGGCCGCCCGAGCCCACCCCGCCCGCCGGCGCCCCCAACGTCGTGCTGATGGTCCTCGACGACGTGGGCTTCGCCCAGCTCGGCTGCTACGGCTCCGACATCGCCACCCCGACGATCGACCGCCTGGCCGCCGGGGGCGTGAGGCTGGCCAACTTCCACACCACCGCCCTGTGCTCTCCGACGCGCGCCTGCCTCCTCACCGGGCGCAACCACCATCGCAGCGGCATGGCCCGCGTGGCCGAGCTCGGCGTCGGCTTCCCCGGCTACTGGGGCCGGCCCCCGCGCGAGAACGGCTACCTCTCCGAGATCCTGCGGGCCAACGGCTACGCCACCTACGCCGTCGGCAAGTGGCACCTCACGCCCGACGACGAGACCAACATGGCCGCGCCCCGCTCCACCTGGCCCCTCGGCCGGGGCTTCGACCGCTGGTACGGCTTCCATGGCGGGGAGACCCACCAGTTCGTCCCGGCTCTCTACCACGACAACCACTCGGTCCGGCCCCCGCGCGAGCTGGACCAGGGCTACCACCTCACGACCGACCTGGCCGACCGGGCCATCGGGTTCGTCTCCGACCTGCGCGCCGTCGACGCCGACCGGCCCTTCTTCCTCTACTTCTGCACCGGCGCCTGCCACTCCCCGCACCAGCCGCCGGCGGAATGGGCGGCGCGCTACCGCGGCGCCTTCGACAAGGGATGGGACGCGTGGCGGGAGGAGATCTTCGCCCGCCAGCTGTCCGCCGGCATGATCCCGGCCGGCACCACCCTGTCCCCGCGTCCGGCCTGGGTCCCGGCCTGGTCCGAGCTCGACGCCGACAGCCGGCGGGTGGCGGCGCGGTTCATGGAGTGCTTCGCCGGCTTCCTCTCCCACACCGACGCCGAAATCTCCCGGGTCCTCGCCTTCCTGGCCGACCTCGGTGAGCTCGACAACACCGTGGTCGTGCTCGTCTCGGACAACGGGGCCAGCGCCGAGGGCGGTCGCGACGGATCGATCAACGACATCCGGATGCAGAACATCGATCCGGCCGGACTGGCCGAGCTGGTCCGGCGCATCGACGAGATCGGCGGACCGCTCACCCACAACAACTATCCGTGGGGCTGGACCATGGCGGGCAACACGCCGTTCCGGCGCTGGAAGCGCGAGGTGCACGAGGGGGGCGTGGCCGACCCGTGCATAGTCAGCTGGCCCCGCCGTCTCACGACGGCGGGCGGTGGGATCCGCCACCAGTTCGCCCACGCCATCGACGTGACGCCGACGATCCTCGAGCTGGTCGGCATCGACCCCCCGGCCGAGATCGAGGGCATCCTGCAGACCGAGTTGGACGGCACCAGCTTCGCCTACCTCCTCGAGCCCGACACCGAGGCGGCACCGGGCCGGCACCGCACCCAGTACTTCGAGATGTTCGGGTCGCGCGCCATCTACCACGAGGGCTGGAAGGCGGTGACCTACCACCCCGTCGGCCCCGTCTACGGGGACGGCCTCAACCCCAACGCCCCGTTCGAGGACGACCGCTGGGAGCTCTACAACGTGGTCGAGGACGTCTCAGAGACGCGCGACCTGGCCGGGGAGGAGCCGGAGCGGCTGAGCGAGCTCGTCGACATGTGGTGGGTCGAGGCGGGCCGCAACCAGGTGCTCCCCCTCGACAACCGTGTCCTGTGGGCCCTGCTCCATCCCAAGCCGTCGCGCCGGGCCGGACACGACCGCGCCCGCTACTTCCCGGGTGGCGCCCAGGTCCCCGAGTGCTCGGCCGTGAGCGTGCGCAACCGCTCCCACCGCCTGCTCGTCACTCTCGAGGTGCCGGCCGACGGTCCACCCGACGGGGTGCTGCTGGCGCAGGGCCTCGCTCTCGGCGGCTGGTCCCTGCAGTTCCTGGCCGGCCGCCTGCGCTACGTGCACAACCTCTACGGCAAGGAGCGCCACGTCGTCGAGGCGGCGGCGCCGGTCAGTGGCGCAGCCGGGAGGCACACGGCCGAGATGGCCTTCGACAAGGACCCGGCCGGACCCGGCGGCACCGCCGTCCTGCGCTGGGACGGGGAGGTGGTGGGCCAGGGCCCGATCCCGACCTTCACCCCGTCGCGCTTCAACGGTGTCGGAGTGGGGCTCACGTGCGGCTACGAGTGGGGCCCGCCGATCGGCGACGGCTACCGCGCCCCGTTCCGCTTCAACGGCACGATCCTCGAGGCCGTCGTCGAGGCCACCGGGCCGGTGCTGCGTGACCCGCTGGCCGAGTTGGAGGCCATCCTGGCCGAGCAGTAGCGGGCCGGGGGCGCCGTATGGATCAGGAGAACGGGTCGGCCCGCCGCTCCCGCTTCCGGTCCCCCCTCCGCCTCTTCTCCTCCAGCCTGCGCTTCTGCGCCGCCCGGCTCGGGGCGGTGGCGACGCGGGGCCGGGTGACGACCAGGGCGTCGGCCAGCTTCTGGCGCAGCCGGTCGAGGGCCTTCTCCCGGTTGCGCACCTGGGAGCGCTCGTCGGCGGAGCGGGCCGTCACCACCGGCCCCAGGCGTTCGAGCAGGCGGGCCCGCTGGCGGGGCCCCAGCGACGGGGACTCCTCGATGTCGAAGGACACCTCGGCCGCCGTGTGCGAGCGGTTGGCGTGCTGGCCGCCCGGGCCCGACGACGTCGTGAAGCGCCAGCGCAGCTCGTCAGCGGGCAGGGACAGGGACCGGGTGACCCGCACGACGGTGGGCGCGCTCGGGGGCGGCGGGGCGTCCGTCCCCGCCGGGTCCGACGTCGGGCTGTCCGACGTCGCCTGCTCCGAGCGCCCGGTCGTCCGCCGCGGTGGCATCCGCCAATTCTCCCCCGACTTCTCCCCCGACGGGTGCCCGGGCGGGCCACAACGCCAGGCCGAGCAGCACGCCGAGCGGGGCCAGACCCGGGTCGGTGCCCGAGCCGCTGAAGACGCCGCCGAGGTCCCCGCCGACCACGCCGAGGAACGAGATCAGCACCATGCCCGCCACCAGGGCACCCCGGCGCGCCGGCCGCCACAGCGGCAGCAGCGCCACCGCCGTGGCCGCCAGGCCGAGACCGACGGCGAACTCGGCGCCGTGGAACCCCACCATCCGCCCCACGGCGTGGTTGAGGGCGGCCAGAGGAGCGGGCTCTCCGTTGGCCCCGTTCCTGATCTCGGCCCCGGGGACGAACGGGAGGTGGTTGGGGCCGGCCGCCTCGAGCAGGGCTACGGCCATCCACACCGCCGTCCAGGTGCCGATGGCCCACCGCCCGAGCACGCCGCCGGCGGGCGCCCGCAATCCGGTGTCGGGACGGGGCCACAGCAGCAGGGTGGCCAGGGCGTACAGCAGGGCCGCACCCGGCGCCCCGTTCAGGACGCTGGAGCCGCCCATGAACATCCCACCGAAGCCTTCGCCCACCACCCACACCGAGACCGCCCACGCCACGGACGCCGGTCGGGCCCACCGGGCGGCGCGGCCGCCGCGCAGCAGCCCCAGACCCAGCGCGACCTGCAGCCCGGCGAACAGCGCGTTCCACACCACCGGGTGCCACAGCACCAGGTCGGCTATGCCGAAGTCGAGACGCGACACGGGCCCGGGCAGGCCCATGTTGGCCATGCCCAGCACGTTCGAGAAGAAGGCGCTGGTGAACATGCCGGGCTGCAGCTGGAGGGCGCCGTCGAGCAGCCATAGGGCTCCGAGGGCCATCTCCAGGCGGCGACGGGTCAGCACGGGGTTGTTCAGCTCACCGTGATGTGGATGTCCATCCCGAGCGTCTTGTGGCTGTCGACCGGGCACCACAGCTCGTAGGTGCCGGCCTGCAGCGTCACGGTCAGCGTGGCCGAGTCACCCGGGCTCAGGTCGTCGGTGCTCTTGTTGCTGACGCCGGGGCCGTTGATCGTGAGGGCGTGGGTGATGGTCCCGTTGTTCACGACCTTGAGGGCGTAGGTGCCCGCATGGAAGCTGCTCTGCGACAGGGTGATCTTGTACTCGGTCTCCGACGCCGTCACGTTGGTGGCGCCGCCCGCCGTGGTCGTGGTCGGCCGGGCCGTGGTGGTGGTGGCCGGCTTGGCCGTGGTGGGGGTTGCGGCCCGTGACGTGGGGGTGCCCGCCGACGTGGCGGTCGAGCCCCCGCCTCCGCTCGAGGTGCTGGTCGCGCCGGCCGACCCCGCCGTGGAGGAGGTCGACCCCGACGAGGACGACGTCGACGTCGAACCGGGGGAAATGGTCCCGCCGTTCGAGCCGGTGGTGGTGGTGGCCGAATTCGCCTTGGCGGTCGGGGAGCTGGCCCCGCCGCATGCCGCCGTCAGCAGCGCGACGGCGCCGAGCGCCGCCGCCCCCGCTGCCACGGTTCTCCGGTTGCCCCAACTCATGGTGTCTCCTCCCTGTTCCCGCCTGCCGCCATGTTCCCGCCTGCCGCCTACCTACGGGCGGACCGAGCGTGCGGTTCGGCCTGCGCCTTCCCGACCCGTTCAGGCCAGGGCGGCGTTGATGCGCGAGCGGACGTCCCGGTCGAGCCGGGGCAGGACCTCCAGCGCCTTCATGTTCTCCTGCACCTGCTCGACGCGGCTGGCGCCGGTGATGACCGTGGACACCCTGGGGTCGCGGGCGCACCAGGCCAGGGCCAGCTGCGCCAGCGTGCACCCGAGGTCGTCCGCCACCGCCTGCAGCCTCTCCACCCGCTCGCGGCTCCGCGGGTCGGTGACCATGCCCTGCAGCCACTCGTAGCCGGGCAGGGCGGCCCGGCTCCGCTCGGGGATGCCGTCCCGGTACTTGCCGCTGAGCAGACCCGAGGCCAGCGGGCTCCAGACGGTGAGGCCGAGCCCGATCTCCTCGCACAGCGGGGCCAGCTGCTTCTCGACGTTGTCGCGCACGAACAGGTTGTACTGGGGTTGCTCCATCACCGGGCGGCGCAGGTTGTGGCGGTCGGCGTAGTCCCACGCCTTCCTGATCAGCAGCGCCGGCCACTCCGACGTGCCCCAGTACAGGGCCTGGCCCCGCTCGATGATGTCGGACATGGCCTCGACCGTCTCCTCGACCGGCGTCTCCGGATCGGACCGGTGGCAGAACAGCAGGTCGACGAAGTCGAGACCCATGCGGTCGAGCGAGCCCTCGATGGCCTGCAGCAGGTACTTGCGGTTGAGGGTGTTCGACATGTTCGGCATGTCGTGCAGGCCCCAGAACAGCTTGGTGGACACCACGTAGCTGTGCCGGGGCCAGCCCAGCTTGGCGATGGCCCGGCCCATGATCCGCTCCGACTCCCCGCCGGAGTAGGACTCGGCGTTGTCGAAGAAGTTCACGCCCGCCTCGTAGGCCGCCGCCAGGCACTCCGCCGCCAGCCCCTCGTCGAGCTGGGGCCCGAACGTCACCCACGACCCGAACGACAGCACGCTGACCTTGAGCCCGGCCCGCCCCAACCGGCGGTACTCCATGTGGTCTCCTCTCCCCGGCCGAATCGCCCGGGAGCCTACGGGCCCCCGCAGCGGTAGCTTCCCCGCCCGTGACCGCCGGCGCCGGGGAAACCGAGCCTCCGGTCGTGCGGCTGGAGGCGTGGGACGGCCCGTGGGCGGAGGACGACCCCGACGCCAACTTCAAGGCCGAGGTGGCCCTCTACGCCCGGTCCGACCCGCTGGTCACCATCCGCAACCTGTCCGGGAACCTGGGCATCCCCGAGGGGGCCCTGGTGCGCTACGTGCTGGCCCGATGGGCCACCGGGGGGAGCGGCGGGCTGCTCGAGCTGGGCCCGTCGATGGTGCACCGGCTGTGGGCGGTCGTCGAGGCGGCCGAGGAGGCGGGCTCGGACGAGGCGCGCCTGGCCGCCTACGGGCAGCTGCGCCAGATGATCTCGTGGCTGCGCCTGCCCCTGGTGGAGGGGGCCGGGTACGAGTGAAGCGCGACGGCTGCCGCTACAGCCGGGCGGTGGCGACCACGTTGCCGTGGGCGTCGAGGAGCCGGGCCTGCCGGACCGTCGAGGCGTCGAAGGGCAGGGGGGCGCCCCAGTAGCCGGTGCCGTTCGTGACCGTGAACCAGCCGATGTCGGTGGTGGCCCCGTTGGCCCTGACCAGCTCGCACGTCACCCGGCCGGTGAGGCCGGGCTGGTCGACGGACATGTACACCCAGCCCGGGTTGTCCCAGTAGGCGTAGACCCGGCCGACCGTCGTCCCGTGCGAGGTGAGCGTGGCCTCGACCAGGGGCCCGGGGGCGGCCAGCGGGACGTTGTGGTGGGCGGGGGAGGAGGACGGCCCGAAGGCCCAGCCCCCGAGCCCGGCGGCAAACAGGGCCACCGCCGCCGCCGCTGCCAGCCACACCTGCCGGGCGCGGCCCCGCGGCTTGGCGGGGAGGGCGGCCAGGACCCGCTGCTCGAAGCCGGCGGGGGGCTCCACGGCCGGGGCCAGGGAGACGAGGGCGTCTCCCACCGCCACCAGGCCGGCCAGCTCCTCCCGGCAGGCGGCGCAGCCCTCGACGTGGGCCAGGACGGCGGCGCGCTGGTCCCCGGGGAGGATGTCGAGCCCGAGCTCGGGGAGGAGCGGACCGGCCTCGGCGCAGCCCATGGTCAGGCGGGAGGGGTGGTCGGCGGTCACGGTTGGGCCGGCCCCAGCTCGGCGTCGAGGTCGACGAGGGCGGCGCGCAGCTTGCGGGTGGCGGCGTGGATCCGGGTCTTGACCGTGCCCACGGGGGCGCCCTCGACAGCGGCCACCTCGGTGCAGGTCATGCCGTAGAGGGAGGCCATCACCACGGCCCGGGCCTGCTCGACAGGGAGCTGGCGGATGGCGGCGCGGAGGCGGTCGGCCCGGTCGGAGTCGACGGCGCGGGCCTCGGGGCCGTCGGAGAGCCGGGCCACGAGCGTGGTGAGCTGCTCGGGGTCGACCGGCACGCTCCGGCGCACCCGGAGGGCGTCGATGGCCTGGTTGCGGGTGATGGTGGTGAGCCAGGTGCGGGCCGAGCCCCGCCGCGGGTCGAAGGTGGCGGCGTGGCGCCAGGCCTGCACGAAGGCCCGCTGCGCCACGTCCTCGGCGGCGCCGGCCTCGCCGACGATCGTGAGGGCCAGGCCGTAGACCCGCGACTGGAAGCGGCGCACGAACGCCACCGACGCGTCGGGGTCCCCGCCGGCCAGGCCGGCCAGCAGCGCCTCGTCGGAGAGGCGGTCGGCGGGAAGTCCCGGCTGCGAGCCCACGCCTGATCTACGGCCGGGAGGGCGGAAGGGATTGCCCCGGTCGCCTCATGCGTTCACGTCCACCTTCATGAGGTGATGGTGCTCCTGGAGGTAGGTGCGGATCGACAGCAGGGCCGCCACGCCCTCGCCCACGGCGGAGGCGAGCTGCTTGGTCGACCCGGCGCGGACGTCCCCGGCGGCGTACAGGCCCGCAACGGTCGTGCGGTAGGCGGCGTCGGTGGGCACGAAGCCCCATTTGTCCAGCTCGACGCAGTCCTTCAGGACCTCGGAGTTGGGCGTGAGCCCGATGAAGACGAAGACGCCGGCGGGATGCCAGTGGTACTCCTCGCCGGTCTCGGAGTTGCGGGCCACGACCTCTTCGACCTTGCCCGTGCCCTTGAACTCCTCCACGGTCGTGCTGGTGTTGACCTCGAACCGCGGGTTGTTGCGGACCCGATCCTGCAGCAGCTTCGAGCCGGTGAGCTCCGGAAGCACCTGGGCGATTCGGATCTTGTCCGCGAACTGGGACAGGAACACGCCCTCCTCCAGGGCGGCGTTGCCGCCGCCGACCACGAGCAGCTCCTCCGCCCCCTTGTAGAACGGCCCGTCGCACGTGGCGCAGAAGTGGACACCGGCGCCGATCAGGTCGTCCTCGCCGGGAACGCCGAGGCGGCGGTAGGTCGAGCCGGTGGTCACCAGCACGGCGTGGGCGGCTATCTCCTGGCCCGACGCCAGCGTCACCAGCGCGTCCGGTCCCTCCTTCGTCAGTGACGCGACCCGCGCCCCCGAGACCAGCTCGACCCCGTAGCGGCGGGCCTGGGAGATGAAGCGGTCCATCAGCTCACCCCCGCCGATGCCCTCGGGGAAGCCGGGGTAGTTGTCGATGCGCTCGGTCACCCCGGCGTTGCCGCCCAGGCCCCCGGAGTCGATCACGACGGCGTCGATCCCCTCGCGCGCCGCGTAGATCGACGCTGACAGGCCGGCGGGGCCGCCGCCGATGATCACGATGTCGTAGGCGTCGCGGTCGGCTGCCACCTGGATGCCGAGCTTGTCGGCCAGCTCGTCGTCGGACGGCTCGATGAGGTGCGAGCCGTCCGAGAACTCCACCGTCGGGATGGTCCGGCCCCCGTTC
This sequence comes from Acidimicrobiales bacterium, assembly GCA_035695125.1. GTDB lineage: Bacteria > Actinomycetota > Acidimicrobiia > Acidimicrobiales > JAJPHE01 > DASSEU01. The sequence continues at coordinate 15,665 of DASSEU010000014.1, read as the reverse complement.
TGCAGGTCCTGGATGTGCTCGAGGCCCCGCTCGTCCTGGTCGACGTCGACCCAGTCGTAGGGGATGCGGTGGGCGGCCAGGAATGCCTTGGCCCGCTTGCAGTCCGGGCACCAGGGTGCGCCGTAGACGGTGATGTCGGCCATGAGCCCGCCCTTCCCGGTCGGCCCGTAAGGTTGTGATCTACGGCGGAAGTGTGGCAGGGGAAGGCGGGCGCCGGTGGCACGGCGGGTCTCACAACGCAACCGGCTCCTCGTGGCCGCGCTGGCCGTGCAGCTGGTGGCGGGCGCGGCGGCGTGGTCGGCGCGGGGCGCGTCGGGACCGTCTCCGCGTGACGTCTCCTCGGCGGCGTGGAGCTCCCCCGGGTACTGGCTGGCCGGCGCCAACGGCGGGGTGACGACCCAGGGGGCGGCCCCGTTCTTCGGCTCGGCCGGTGCCCTGCGTCTCAACCGGCCCGTGGTCGGCATGGCCGCCACCCCGACCGGTCGGGGGTACTGGCTGGTGGCCACCGACGGCGGCATCTTCAGCTACGGGGACGCGTCGTTCTTCGGGTCGACGGGGGCCATCCGTCTCAACCAGCCCATCGTGGGTATGGCCGCCACCCCGACCGGTCGCGGCTACTGGCTGGTGGCATCGGACGGCGGCATCTTCACCTTCGGGGACGCCGCGTTCTTGGGCTCGACCGGATCGCTGCACCTTGTCCGCCCGATCGTGGCCATGGCGCCGACTCCCTCGGGCCAGGGTTACTGGCTGGTGGCAGGGGACGGCGGGATCTTCACCTTGGGGGACGCCCGCTTTCTCGGTTCCCCGGCCGGCATGCGGCCGCCCCCGCCCGTCACCGCCATGGCGCCGACGCCGTCGGGCCACGGCTACTGGCTGGCCGCCGCCGACGGGCGCGTGTTCTCCTTCGGGGACGCGCCGAACCACGGCTCGGCAGCCGGTCTCGCTCTGGCCGCGCCGGTGGTCGGCATGGCCGCCACTCCTGACGCCGGGGGCTACCTGCTGGCCGGGGCCGACGGCGGTGCTTTCGGCTTCGGGAACGACCCGTACCGGGGCGGCGCCCGGGGCCGCACGGTCGCGGTGGTGTCGGTCCCGCCCCGCCCACCGGCGCGCACGGTCGCCTTCTACTACCCGTGGTACGCGTCGCTGCCCGTCGACGGGGAGTGGCGCCACTGGGACCAGGGCGGCCACAGCCCGCCCACCGACATCGGGTCCGACTACTACCCGGAGCGGGGCGCCTACAGCAGCAGCGATCCGACGGTCGTCGACGGGCAGATGGCGGAGCTGGCCGGCGCCGGCGTGGACGAGGTCGTCACGTCGTGGTGGGGCCGGGGCTCGTTCGAGGACCAGAAGCTGCCGCTGATCGAGCAGGCCGCCTCCGCCCACGGTCTGGCCGTCGGGGTGCAGATCGAGCCCTACGACGGGCGCAGCGCCGACTCGGTGTCACAGGACATCTCCTACCTCGAGGCCTCCTACGGGGTGAACGACTTCTGGGTGTACCGGGCCCAGGACTTCGACGCGTCGGACTGGGCTCCCGCTCTGGCCGGCGTGACCGGGGCGCGGGTATGGGCCGAGAGCTTCTGGGACGTGCTCGAGCGCGGCGGGGTGCAGCAGTTCGCCGCCGCCGCCGGCTTCAGCGGCGTGTACACCTACGACCCCTTCGACGTGACCGGCCCGGCCATGGCCCAGATCTGTGGGTCGGCGCGAGAGCTGCACCTGCTGTGCAGCCCGTCCGTCGCTCCCGGCTTCACCGCAGTGCGCGCCACCGGCCAGGGCGCCGTGCGCCCGCGCGCCGACGGGGCCACCTACGACTCGATGTGGCAGGGCGCTCTCGACTCCGACGCCGACGTCGTGAGCATCACGTCGTACAACGAGTGGCACGAGGGCAGTCAGATCGAGCCTGCCATCGACTTCTGCGAGCCGGGCACCGGCTTCTGCTACCAGAGCTACGACGGCGCCTACGGCCAGACCGGTACCAGCGCGGCCACGGCCTACCTGGCGCGCACCGCCCAGTGGGTGGGGCGCTACCGGGCCCGGCAGGCGCCGTGATCAGAGCGTGAGGAGAAGCAGAACGTGAGGAGAAGAGGCGCCGGGTTCGTCGCCGGGGCCGCCGTCTCGCTCGGCGGCGCCGTCCTGACGGTGGCACCGCAGGCACCGGTGGCGGGCGCCCCGCCGGGCCCGCCGGCGCCGTGGACGATCACCACTCTGGCGGCGCCGTTCGCCTATCCGGACGCAGTGGCCGCCGACAGCGCCGGGAACGTCTACGTGGCCGACGCCGGGGCGGGGGCGGTGTACATGGTGGCCCCGGGCGGGACCACGAGGACCGTCGCCGCGCAGCTCTCCGACCCGCGCGGGGTGGCCGTCGACGGCAAGGGTGACGTCTTCGTCGCCGACACCGGCCACGACCGCGTCGTCGAGGTGAAGGCGGGCGCGACCACCCTCTCGACGGTGGCGGGGAACGGGACGTGGGGCTTCACACCCGACGGCGCCCCGGCCGCCGGGGCCGCCCTCGAGGGCCCCGACGGGGTGGCGGTGGACGGCGCCGGGGACGTGTTCTTCTCGGAGGGCGCCGCCAACCGCATCCGCAGGGTCGACGCCACGACCGGCGCCCTCGTCACCGTCGGAGGCACCGGCGTGTACGGGTCGTCGGGGGACGGCGCGCCCGCCTCGGCCGCCCAACTGGCGGCGCCGGCGGCGCTGGCGTTCGGGCCCGGCTCCGACCTGTTCTTCGTCGAGGCGGGGGACAGCCGGGTGCGTGCCCTCACCACCGCCGGGACCGTCGTGGCGGTGGCGGGCCGGGGCGGCCGGGCGGAGAGCGGGGACGGCGGCTCGTCCCTCTCCGCCCAGCTGGACGGGCCGACCGGGGTGGCGGTCGACCCGAGCGGCAACGTGCTGATCAGCGAGGGGCCCGGGGAGCGGGTGCGGGAGGTCTCGGCCGGGTCGGGGGTGATCTACACCGTGGCCGGCACCGGCGGACCTGGAGGCGGAGACGGTGGTCCGGCGCCCTCCTCACGGCTGCACGACCCCGAGGCGGTGGCGGTCACCCCGGCGGGGGGTGTGGTGCTGGCCGACGCCGCCAACCGTGCCGTGCGGGCGTTCGTGCCGCCCGCCCCCGGCGGCTGCGCCGCCCGCCTGCCGGCCGGCCAGGTCGTGGCCACCGCCGCCGCCCCGGCCCCGGCAGCCACTCCGACCGCCGGCCCCGGCTACCTGCTGGCCGCCGCCGACGGGGCGGTGGCCACCTTCGGATCGCTCCCCTGCGCCGGCTCGGAGCTGGGCGGCCCGCTGGCCCAGCCCGTCGTGGCCGGGGCCGCCACGCCGGACGGAGGCGGCTACTGGCTGGCGTCGGCCGGCGGGGGGGTCTTCTCGTTCGGGGACGCCGGCTTCTTCGGCTCGGCGGCGGGGTCCCGCCTGGCGGCGCCGGTCGTGGCCATGGCGGCCACGCCGGATGGCCGCGGCTACTGGCTGGTCTCGGCCGACGGCGGGGTGTTCAGCTTCGGGGACGCCGGCTTCCACGGGGGCGTACCCGGGACCGCGGCCGCCCCGTTGAACAGGCCCGTCGTGTCCGTCGTGCCCACGCCCGACGGCGGCGGGTACTGGCTGGTGGCCTCCGACGGCGGCGTGTTCACGTTCGGGGACGCCCCGTTCCTCGGCTCGCTCGGGGGCCGCCCCCTGGTCCGCCCCGTCGTCGGGGCCGTCGGCGTCCCGGGTCGGACGGGCCTGTGGATGGTGGCCGCCGACGGCGGCGTGTTCACCTTCGGGGCGGCGCCCTTCGCCGGGTCGGCGGCCGGGATCGTCCAGCGACCGGTGGTCGGCATGGCGCCCACACCCGACGGCAGGGGCTACTGGATCGCGACGTCGGACGGGGGCGTGTTCACCTACGGTGACGCGCCGTTCGCCGGCTCCGCCGCTTAAGACATTCCCGGCGGGTCCCCTACGCCCCGCCTCCTCCGCCTGGTGGGGCCCCAACCCCACCGGCGGCCGTCCGCCCGGCCGTACCATGGCCTGGTGCGCACGCGGTCGCAGCCGGCACCGCCGGGTGAGCCGCCGGCCGGCCACCCCCCGCCGCAGGTAACCACCCGCGCCTGGCTCGCCTACGTCCTCGGTCGGGCGTTCCCCGAGCTCAAGGCGCCCCTGGGCCCGTTCGGGCGCCTGGCCCTCACCCATCTCCTCATGATCACGGGTGACGCCTTCATGACCGTGGCCCTGGCCGGGTCGCTGTTCTTCTCGATCAGCCCCTCGGCGGCGGCGGGCAAGGTGGCGCTGTACCTGGGGTTGTCGGTGGCGCCCTTCGCCGTGGTGGCGCCGGCGCTGGGCCCGCTCCTCGACCGCAGCCGGGGGGCCCGCCGCGCCATGGTGATGATCTCCGGCGCGGCGCGGGTCGTGCTGTGCCTGCTGATGGCCCGCGACCTGCACAGCCTGCTGCTGTTCCCCGAGGCCTTCCTGGTGCTCGTGGCGTCGAAGCTGTACCTGGTGGGCAAGGCCGCCCTCGTTCCGGCCACCGTCGGCAGCGGCCCGGAGCTGCTGCGGGCCAACTCCCGCCTGGCGCTGATAGCCGGGCTGGGCGGCCTGGTCGGCGGCATCCCGGCGGCCATCATCCTCAAGATCCCGTTCCTCGGCGCCCCCTGGGTGCTGCGCGCCGACGCCGTGGTGCTGGCCGTGGCCACCGTCTCGGCGGCCCGGCTGCGCAAGCCGGCCGCCACAGCCACGGCCACGACCACCGAGCCGGCGGACAGCGGGAGCACGGCGGCGACAGCGGAGGGCGGAGAGGCGGCGGACGCCGAGGTCCGACCGGCCGCGTCGTGGCGCCGCACCAGCCTGCGCGCCATGCCCGTGACCGTGCTGGCGGCCTCGACCGCCATGGCCGTGCTGCGCGGCACCGTGGGTCTGATCACGTTCCTCCTCGCCTTCGAGCTGCGCCGCCAGCACGCCGCCTCGTGGTGGTTCGCCGTGGTGCTGGTCGCCAGCATCGGCGGGGCCCTGTCGGCCACGCTCGTGGCCCCGCTCCTGCGCCGGGTGCTGCGCGAGGAGAACATCATCCTCGGCGCCCTCCTGCTGGTGGCGGCCGGCGGGGGCGCCGCGTTCGCCATGGGCGGCCGGGGCGCCGCCATCCTGCTGGCCGGCGCCATCGGGCTGTCGGCGGCGGCGGCCAAGGTGGCGTTCGACTCGATGGTGCAACGGGACGTCGACGAGACGGCGCGGGGGAGGGCCTTCGCCCGGTTCGAGACCCGCTTCCAGCTGGCGTGGGTCCTCGGGGCGCTCATCCCGGTGGGCATCTCGCTCTCCAACGGCGCCGGGGAGATCCTCGTGGCCGTGGCCGCCTCCGCCGCCGCCGTGGTGTACCTGCTCGGCCGGCGGGCCGCCTCGCGCGTGGCGGGGGACCACGCCGGGTCGGCGGAGCCCGGAGCGGTTCGCTAAGAATCCCCGTCCTCGTGAACTACGTCGACCTGATCCTGGTGGTGCTCGTCGTGCTGTCGCTGGTGCGCGGCGTGCGGCTGGGGGCGGTCATGCAGGTGCTCTCGTTCGGGGGGTTCTGGCTGGGCCTCCTGCTCGGGGCGGTGCTGGCCCCCAAGGTGTCCAACCTGTTCTCCAGCAACTTCAGCCAGGCGGTGGCGGCCATCGTCGTGCTTTTCGGCATGGCGGCTCTGGTCGGCGGCCTCGGCCGCCAGGTCGGCGTGCGGGCGTGGGAGATGATCCGGCGGGTGCATCTCGGCCCGGCCGACTCGGCCATCGGCGCGGTGGTGGCCGTCGTGGCCACCCTCCTGGCGGCGTGGATCGTGGCCGGAATGCTGAGCAGCACCTCGCTGCCGCGGGTGTCGCGTGCGGTGAACGGCTCCGCCATCATCCGGCGCATCGACAACCTGCTGCCGCCGGCCCCCGGCGTGTTCTCCCGCATCCAGCAGCTGCTCAAGACCAACGGCTTCCCGCAGGTCTTCGCCGGCCTGGCCCCGCAGGGAGCGCTCCCGCCGGTGAAGCCGGCCGGACCGCCGGTCGTGTCGGCCGCCATCGCCCACGCCGGCAACTCGACGGTGAAGATCGTGAGCCACGGGTGCGGGGAGATCCTGGAGGGATCAGGGTTCGTGGTGGCGCCGAACACGATCGTGACCAACGCCCACGTGATCGCGGGCACCACCTCGATCGACATCCAGGACACCGCCGGAGTCCAGTCGGCCACACCGATCTGGTTCGACCCCAACTTCGACCTGGCCGTGCTGCGCACCCCCCGCCCGCTGGCGGGCCCGCCTCTCACGATCGACACTTCCGACGTACCGCGCGGCACCCAGGCGGTGGTCCTCGGCTTCCCCGAGGGCGGCAACTTCAACGCCCAGCCCGCCGGCGTCGACCAGCAGTTCGAGGCCCAGGGCCGCAACATCTACGGCACCGGCCTCACCCTCCGCTCCGTCTACGAGATAGCCGCCCTGGTGCGCCCCGGGAACTCGGGGGGACCGCTGGTGCTGGCCGACGGCACGGTGATCGGTGTGGTCTTCTCCACTTCGGCCACGCAGAACGACATCGGTTATGCGCTGTCCTCCCCCCAGGTGCACAAAGAGGTGCAGTCAGCGGAGCGGGCCAACACCCCCACCGGCACCGGGAACTGCGCCGAGTAGGAGCGAGCGCACCTCACCGGGGCTCAGCGGCCGGGAGAAGTGGTAGCCCTGGCCGAGCCGGCACCCCAGCTCCACCAGCACGTCGCGCTGCTCCTCGGACTCCACGCCCTCGGCCACCACCTCGAGGCCCATGTCGGCGCCGAGGCGGATGACGGCGGCCACGATGGCGCGGTCGGCGGGATGGGTGCTGAGCCCGTCGACGAACGAGCGGTCGATCTTGATGCAGTCGAGCGGGAACCGCCGCAGCGCCGACAGCGACGCGTAGCCGGTGCCGAAGTCGTCGAGGACCAGCGTCACCCCGTGGGCCTTCAGCGCCCGCAGCGCCTCCAGCCCCGCCGTCGGGTTCTCGACCACGGCGGTCTCGGTGATCTCGAGGCGGATGTGGGAGGGGTTCACGTCGCTCTCGGCCAGCGCCTCCTCGAGCGCCTGGGCCAGCTCGGGGCGGGACAGCTGGTAGGCGGAGACGTTGACGGCGGTCCAGATCGGCCGCCGCCCGTCCGCGAGCACGCCGTCCCAGCGGGCCTGGTGCCGGCACGCCTCGCGGACCGCCCACGCTCCGACCTGGGAGATCAGCCCGGTCTCCTCGGCCAGCATGATGAAGTCGTCGGGGGCCAGCGCCCCCCGCTCGGGGTGGTCCCACCGGATCAGCGCCTCGACCCCGGCCACCCGGCCGGTGTCGAGCTCCACCACGGGCTGGAACGCCAGGCGCAGCTCGTCGGCGTCCAGGGCGGTGCGCAGGGCCGCCTCGGTCGCCAGCCGCTCCCGCGCCCGCTCCCGCAGGCGGCGGTCGTAGGCCTCGGTCCGCCCCCGCCCCCGCTGCTTGGCCTCGAACATGGCGGCGTCGGCGTCGGACAGCAGGGCGTCGGCGTCGGCCGAGTCGGGCCGGGGCCAGGCCACACCCAGGCTGGCCGAGATGTAGACGGCCTGGCCCGAGATGGTGAAGGGGCGCTCCAGCGTCTCCCGGATGCGGTCGGCTATCCCGAGGGCCTCGATCTCCCCGATCAGGCCCTGGCACACGACCACGAACTCGTCCCCGCCGAAGCGAGCCACCAGGTCGGTGGGGCGCACCACCCCCTCGATCCTCCTGGTGGCCGCCACCAGCAGCTCGTCCCCGGCCCGGTGGCCGAGGCTGTCGTTGACCTTCTTGAAGCGGTCGAGGTCGAAGAAGATCACCGCCACCGCCCCCTCCAGGCGACGATGGCGGTCGAGGGCCTCGTCCAGGCGCTGGCGCAGAAGAGTCCGGTTGGGCAGCCCGGTGAGGTCGTCGTGGGTGGCGGCGTAGGCGAGGCGGGCGGTCACCTCGTCCTCGTCCGGCGCCCCGGCGCCCGGGGCGGGGCTCTCGGTACGGGGGCGCCGGCGCTCGGCCGACCCGGGGGTTGACGGACTAGCCATATCTGACTATCGACCCGGCCTGCACCTGTCTTTAGCGATCGTGGGCAAGGATGTCACGGTGAGCGCCCGCATCGAGGACTACGCCCTGATCGGTGACACCCACACCGCCGCCCTGGTGAGCCGCGACGGCTCGATCGACTGGCTGTGCGTGCCCCGGTTCGACTCGGCGGCGTGCTTCGCCGCCCTGCTCGGGGACCGCGACCACGGCCGCTGGCAGATAGCCCCCGTCGAGCCGGTCCGGCGGGTCCGGCGCTCCTACCGGCCGGGGACGCTCGTGCTCGAGACCGAGATGGAGACCGACTCCGGGACGGTCCGGATCATCGACTGCATGCCACCCCGGGAGCGCCACCCCGAGGTGGTCAGGATGGTCCAGGGGGTGAGCGGGCGGGTGGCCATGAAGATGGACCTGGTCATCCGCTTCGACTACGGGCGGACCGTGCCCTGGGTGCACCGGGCCGACGGCCAGCTCCGGGCCATAGCCGGACCCGACGCCCTCAGCCTCTGGACCCATGTCGAGACCCACGGCCACGACATGTCCACGGTGGCCGAGTTCACCGTCTCCGAGGGCCAGGACGTGCCGTTCACGCTGGCGTGGTACCCGTCCCACACGCGCGCCCCCCGGCCCCTGGCCGGCCGATTCGTGATCGAGGACACCGAGCGCTACTGGCGGGGCTGGTCCAGCGCCTGCTCGTACCAGGGCCCGTGGTCGGAGGAGGTCATGCGCTCCCTCATCACGCTCAAGGCGCTGACCTACGCCCCGACCGGGGGCATCGTGGCCGCCGCCACCACCTCGCTGCCCGAGCTGATCGGCGGGGAGCGCAACTGGGACTACCGCTACTGCTGGCTCCGCGACGCCACCCTGACCCTGCTCTCGCTCATGGGTGCCGGCTACCACGAGGAGGCCGCCGAGTGGCGGGACTGGCTGCTGCGGGCCGTGGCCGGGGAGGCGGCCAAGATCCAGATCATGTACGGGCCGGCGGGGGAGCGCCGCCTCGACGAGTGGGAGGCGGACTGGCTGCCGGGGTATGAGGCGTCCCGGCCCGTGCGGATCGGCAACGCCGCCGCCGGCCAGTTCCAGCTCGACGTCTACGGAGAGGTCATGGACGCCCTGCACCAGGCCCGCTGCGACCTCGCCACCGACGAGATGGGGACCGGGGACGACGAGGCGTGGCAGCTGCAGCTGGCCCTCATGGAGTTCCTGGAGGGGAACTGGAACGAGCCCGACGACGGCATCTGGGAGGTGCGCGGGCCCCGGCGCCACTTCACCCACTCCAAGGTCATGGCCTGGGTGGCCGTCGACCGGGCCGTGCACACCGTCGAGCATCTGGCCGTGGAGGGCCCGATCGACCGGTGGCGGGCCCTGCGGGACCAGATCCAGGACGAGGTGTGCAGGAACGCCTGGAACGACGACGTCGGCGCCTTCACCCAGTACTACGGGAGCAAGGAGCTCGACGCCAGCGTGCTGATGATCCCGATGGTGGGGTTCCTGCCGCCCGAGGACCAGCGCGTGCGCTCCACCGTCGAGGCCGTCGAGCGGGAGCTGGTCCACGACGGGCTCGTCCTGCGCTACCGCCCCCGTGACGACTCGGCCGTGGACGGCCTCGCGGGGGGAGAAGGTGCGTTCCTCGCCTGCTCGTTCTGGCTCGTCGACAACCTGGCGCTGCTCGGGCGCCAGGACGACGCCCGCGCCCTGTTCGAGCGCCTGCTGTCGCTGACCAACGACGTGGGCCTGCTGGCCGAGGAGTACGACCCGGTCACCAAGCGGATGGTCGGCAACTTCCCCCAGGCCTTCTCCCACGTCGGGCTGATCAACGCCGCCCGCACCCTTTCGACCGGCGGGGAGTCGGTCCTCGACCGCCATCCGCACGCCTACCGACGCACGCCCAAGGTGCTCCGGAGGCTGAAGGCGCTCTCGATCCGATGACGACCCAACCGACGAGGATGGCGCCCATGAGCAGGTTCGACCGATGAAGGCCCTGACCGTCGTGCCCGGCCAGGCCGGCACCGCCCGCCTCGACGACGTCGACGACCCCCCCGAGTCCGACGGTCCCGTGCTCGTCGAGACCCTGGCCATCGGCGTGTGCGGTACCGACGCCGAGATCGTCAGCGGCGCCTACGGGTGGGCGCCGCCGGGCCGCGACCGCCTGGTGCTCGGCCACGAGTCGCTGGGCCGGGTGCTGGGGGCGCCCGCGGGGGCCGGTGTGGCCAAGGGGGACCTGGTCGTCGGCATCGTCCGCCGCCCCGACCCGGTGCCGTGCTCGGCCTGCGCCGTGGACCAGTGGGACTTCTGCCGCAACGGTGAGTACACGGAGCGGGGCATCAAGTCGCTCGACGGCTACTGCTCGGAGCGCTACCGCATCGAGGCCAAGTACGCGGTGAAGGTCGACTCCTCCCTCGGCAGCCTCGGCGTGCTGCTCGAGCCGGCCAGCGTGGTGGCCAAGGCGTGGGACCAGGTCGACGCCATCGGCGCCCGCCAGGGCGGCTGGCACCCCCAGCGGGTCATGGTGACCGGGGCGGGCCCGATCGGGCTCCTGGCCGCCCTCATCGGGGTGGAGCGGGGCCTCGACGTGCACGTGCTCGACCAGATGACCTCCGGTCTCAAGCCCGACCTGGTGGCGGCCCTCGGCGCCACCTACCACCACGGGAACGTGGAGGAGGCGGCCCGGGGCTCCGACGTGATCATCGAGTGCACCGGCGTGGGCCAGCTGGTCTTCGAGGTCATGCAGGACGCCGCCCCGGGCGGAGTGGTGTGCCTGACGGGCGTGTCGTCGGGCGGGCGCGAGCTCGGTGTCGACGCCGGCGCCCTCAACCGCACCATGGTCCTGGAGAACGAGGCCGTGGTCGGCTCGGTCAACGCCAACCGCCGCCACTACGAGCTGGGCGCCGAGGCCCTGGCCGCCGCCGACCGGGGCTGGCTGGAGCGCCTGGTCAGCCGGCGGGTCCCGCTCGACTCGTGGGCCGACGCCCTGGCGCGCAAGCCCGACGACGTGAAGGTCGTGATCGAGGTCAACACGTGAGCGCGGAGCCGGCCGGAGGGGCCGGCGGGAGCGACGACGGCACCGCCGGTCCCCGCGCCGCCACCACCGTCATCGGCCCGGGGGTCACCCAGATCGACACCCTGCTCGGGGGCTGGGAGCGGGTGACCGCCGGCTATCTCGTCGACGGCCCCCGCCCCGTCCTGGTCGAGACCGGCAGCCAGAGCTCGGTCCCCGTCCTCCTGGCCGCCCTGGCCGATCTGGGGCTGGGCCCGGCCGACCTGGGGGCGGTGGTCGTGACCCACATCCACCTCGACCACGCCGGCGGGGTGGGCAACGTGGCCGCCGCCTTCCCCCGGGCCACGGTGTACGTGCACCCCAAGGGCGCCCGCCACCTGGTGGACCCGTCCCGCCTGGTCGACTCCGCCGCCCGCGTGTACGGCCCGCTCCTCGACGACCTCTACGGGCGCCTCGACCCCACCCCGTCCGACCGGCTCGAGGTGCTCGAGGACGGCCAGGACCTGGAGGTGGGCGGCGGCAGGGTCCTCACCACCGTGGACTCCCCGGGCCATGCCAAGCACCATCTCGGGCTCCACGACTCCACCAGCGGGATCCTCTTCGTCGGGGACGCCGTCGGCGTGCGCCTCCCCGACGCCGGCATCCTCCGCCCGTCGACCCCGCCCCCGGACTTCGACCTGGACCAGGCGGTCACCTCACTGCACAAGTTCGCCGCCCGCCGCCCCGCCGGCCTGGCCCTGGCCCACTACGGGCTGGTGCCCGACCACGCCGCCGTGCTGGCCGAGGCCGAGGAGGTGCTGCGGCGGTGGGCGGGCGTGGCCGAGGCGGCCTGGCGGGACGGCAGGGACATAGCCGTCGCCCTGGAGGAGGCCTTCGCCGCCGACTCGGCGGCCGTCCCCGCCGAGCACCGCCAGAAGCTGGAGACCCTGAACGGCGTCCATTCCAACGCGGCCGGCTTCCAGCGCTGGTTGGAGACGCGGGAGCGCCCGCTGGAAGGATGAACCGCATGCGCAAGATCGTCCCGGTCCTCCTCCTGGCCGCCCTCCCCCTGTCCCTGGTGGCCTGCGGCCAGCGTCCCCAGCCCATCGGATCGCAGACCGACCCCCTTCCGAAGGACTCGGTCGTGATCACCAACCTCTCGTTCATCCCCCAGCGCATCGTGGTCACCGCCGGCCAGACCGTCACCTGGAAGTGGGACGACTCGCTCACGCCCCACAACGTCAGCTTCGACAACGACGGCCCGCACAGCCCCACCCAGGCCAGCGGCCGCTGGAGCATGCGCTTCGACACCCCCGGCACCTACACCTACCGCTGCACCATCCACAACAACATGGTCGGCAAGGTCGTGGTGAGGTAGCCCGGAGGGGCAACGAATAAAGCTGACGGGGTCGTCACCCACCCGTTCTGACGGGGTCGTCATCGACCGTCGGAACGGTTGTCAGAAGGTTCAAATTTCCCCTTGAGGAGACCATCGTCGGTCCTTATACTCGAGGTCCGCGAGCGGTTCCCAACGAGGCGTTCGCGTTCTGCTGGGTTTTTATACGGCCCACCGTGAGCCTGGCAGCGCGCGGCAGGGGGGAGGAAGCGCATGGCAGTTGAGACCAACTTGAGTGGTGACCCGGTCAAGCTGACCAAGGGGACCCGGGTGCAGGTCCGCAACCGCTTCGACGGCTCGTGGGCCCGCGGCTTCGAGGTGTACCAGTCGCGCCGGAGCGGCTACCTGCTGCGGCGGCTGTCCGACCGGCACGTGCTTCCGTCGACGTTCGCCCCGCCGGACCTGCGCCAGGAGTCCGGGGCCTAACCCTCCATCTCCCGCCGGCCCTCCAGGGCCCGGCCCAGGGTCAGCTCGTCGGCGTACTCGAGGTCCCCGCCGACCGGCAGCCCGCTCGCTATGCGGGTCACGCGCATCCCCAGCGGGCGGAGGAGACGGGCCAGGTACATGGCGGTCGCCTCGCCCTCCAGGTTCGGATTGGTGCAGAGGATCACCTCGGCCACCTGCTCGCCGTCGATGCGCGCCAGCAGCTCCTTCACCTTGAGCTGCTCGGGCCCGATCCCCTCGATCGGGCTGATGGCGCCCTGGAGCACGTGGTAGAGGCCCCGGAACTCCCCCGTCTTCTCAACCGCCACGATGTCCCGCGGCTCCTCGACCACGCACACGATGGTGGCGTCGCGGCGGGGGTCGTTGCACAGCTCGCAGTAGGTGCCCTCGCACACGTTGAAGCAGCGCTGGCAGAACGTGATGCGGTCCTTCACCTCGGATATGGCCCGCGACAGCCGGAGGGCGTCCTCCTTGCCCGCCTTCAGCAGGTGGAAGGCGATGCGCTGCGCCGACTTGGGGCCGATCCCGGGGAGGCGGCCCAGCTCGTCGATGAGGTCCTGCACGGGTCCGGCGTACACGCGGCTACCGCTCGACCTCCTCGGCCCCGGGGAAGGCCTCGAGCAGGCGGTCCTCGGGCCGGGCCGCCGGCGCCGCCGGGGCGTCGGCCAATTCCGTGATGTCGACCACGTCGTCGTCCGCGGGCGGGGGTGCCGCTGCCGCTGCGCTTCCCCCCCCGGCCTCGGCGGGGTCGGCCTCCACCACCAGCCGGATCGGCACCCGCACCCCGAAGTGGCGCTCCAGGGCGTCCTCGACGTCGCGCCGGCACTCCTCGCTCATGCGGCGGTGGGGCTCGTTGGGCACGGCGAAGACCGCCACCCCGTCCTCCCGCACCTGGGCGAAGCGGCCTGTCCTGAACCGCGCCCGCGCCCGGGCCGGCAGGGAGGACAGCAGCCCGTCCCCCCACGCCTTCACGAGGTCGTCCCGCGACGGGGGGAGGCCGCGACCGGTCGCAGGGGTGGCCCCGGTCGGCCCCGGCTCGGGCCCGGCTGACGGCTGACCGCTGTCGGCCGGGGCGGGACCGGTCTGCGCCGGCGGGGCGCCGGCCCGCACCGCCCCGAGGGTGGCCCGGCCCCGGGATCTGGCGTCGGCCCCCCCGGCCTCGAGGGCGTCGAGGCGTCTCTCGATCTGCTCCAGCCGGGCGAGCACGGCCTCGTCGGCACGGGCCCCCGCCCCCGCGGCGGCGCCGTCAGCCGTCGGCCGGGGCCCGGGCCGGGCGCCGCCGCCCACCGCCTCGTCGGATTTCACCAGTCCGATCAGGGCCACCTCGAGCAGGATCCGGGGGTCGAGGGCCTCGTTCATGTCGGCGAGGGCGCGCCCGATGGTCTCCATGGCCCGCACCACGGCGGGGGTGCCCAGCCTGACGGCCTGCTCGGCGGCCCGCTCCCGGGCCGCGTCCGGGAGCGGGACCAGGTCGGGGGCCATGGTGGCTAGGAAGGCGAAGCGCAGCTGGGCCAGCAGCTCCCCCCCCAGGCGCTGGGGGTCGAGGCCGGCGGCGCAAGCGGTGGCCACGGCGGTGAGCAGCCCGGGCACGTCCCCCTCGACCATCGCCTCGATCAGGTCGTCGAGGGTCTCGGCCTCGTCCTCCACGACCCCGGCCGCCGCCACCTGGTCGAGGAAGGACAGGGCGTCGCGCGCCGATCCGTGGCCCCGGCGCACGGCCAGGTCGATGGCCCCGCCGGGCAGGCCCAGGCCGGCGTCGGCGCTGACGTCCTTGAGCAGGACCGACAGCATCTCCCCGGCCAGGAGCCGGAACTCGAAGTGCTGGGTGCGGCTCTTGATGGTGTCGAGGACCTTGTGGGGGTCGGTCGTGGCCAGCACGAACACCACGTGGCCGGGCGGCTCCTCGAGGGTCTTGAGCAGGGCGTTGGACGCCGCCGCCGAGAGCATGTGGACCTCGTCGACGATGTAGACCTTCCAGCGCCCCGGCGTGCCGAGGGCGGCCCGGGCCACCAGGTCGCGCATGGCGTCGACGCCGTTGTTGCTGGCGGCGTCCAGCTCGTGGACGTCGAGCGAGGTTCCGGCGGTCACCGCCAGGCAGGACTCGCACTCCCCGCACGGCTCCCCGTCCACCGGGGCGGCGCAGTTGAGGGCCTTGGCCAGGATGCGGGCGGTCGAGGTCTTTCCGGTACCCCGGGGCCCGCTGAACAGGTAGGCGTGGCTGACCGTGCCCTGCCGGACCGAGTTGCGCAGGGCCCGGGTGACGTGGTCCTGGCCCCGCACCTCGGAGAAGCGCTGGGGGCGGTAGCGCCGGTACAGGGACTGGTAGGGGAGCTCCGCCACCTTCCGGAGCCTACCGGTGGGCCCGGGCTGCCAGCGGGGCCCCGCCGGCCCCGTCGGGGCGGCGTGGAGCGGACACGTCGGGGCCCGGCGTCCGGCGCGGCGGCCAGGCTGGACTGCGGCACACGGCTCCTTCCGCTGAGAGCTGCTGCCTTCCGGCCCTGACTCGGTTCACGGGGCGCCGTTGCGCAGGACCCGGCCGTCGCGCCGGGCGACGGGCCCTGCACCACAGAATAGTCTTCGCCGTTCCTGGAGGGGTGCGAGAGCGGCCGAATCGGCACGATTGGAAATCGTGTGTCCCGCAAGGGACCGTGGGTTCAAATCCCACCCTCTCCGCCAGGTTTGCGCAGGTCAGCGAGGGTACGCGCCACGCGCTGACCGTCCGGCGCGCGTGCGCTCCGGGGTGGTTGACCGCCACGTTGACCGCCAAGCGCCGCGGCGGCCCGCGTAGGTGGCGGCGCTCGCACCGCCCGCCGAGCGCTCTCCGTGGTCGTGCTCCCGGGCCCACAGGTGGCGCCGCTC
>DASSEU010000013.1:0-81120 GCA_035695125.1 Acidimicrobiales bacterium | reverse complement strand
GCCCGAGGAGTTGGCGTCGTGAGGTGGTCCCGCCCGATCGCGCTCGCGTCGGTGGCGGTGCTGGCGCAGGCCGGGCCGGGGCTCATGGCCCTGCCCTCTGTGCGGCGCCGGGTGGCGCCCGGCCTGCACGGGCTGGGGCGGCCGGGGCACGTCGCTCTCACCTTCGACGACGGGCCCGATCCAGCGTCGACGCCCCGGTTTCTGGAGGAGCTGGACCGCCTGGGATGGCGGGCCACGTTCTTCATGCTCGGGGCTCTGGCCCGCCGGACCCCGGGGCTGGCCGCCGAGGTGGCGGCGGCGGGCCACGAGATCGCCGTGCACGGCTGGTCCCACGTCAGCCATCTGGCCCGCCGGCCCGACACGGTCGTGGACGAGGTGCGCCGGGCCCGGGACACCCTGGCCGAGGTCACCGGCTCCTCCCCCCGCTGGCTGCGCCCCCCCTACGGGGTCATGAGCGGTGGGGACCTCCTGGCGGCGCGCGGCACGGGCCTGCGTCCGGTTCTCTGGACGACGTGGGGCCGGGACTGGACGACCGACGCCAGCGCGGACGGGGTGGCGGCCGAGGTGCTCAGGGGATGCGGCCGGGACGGGGCCTCAGGCCCCACGGTCCTCCTGCACGACTCCGACTGCACCTCCGCCCCGGGCTCGTGGCGGTCCGCCGTCGGCGCCCTTCCCGTCCTGGCCGAGGAGTGGGCCCGTCGGGGCTGGGGCGTCGGGCGCCTGGCCGACCACGGGCTGGGCTGAGCCCGCCGCGGGGGGACGGGCGGGGCGGCCGGGGATGCGCCCGTAGCCGCCGAGAAGCCGGCGCAGACCCCAGAGGGTCACGAGGCCCAGCGCCTCGACCACGATGCGCATGGACATCTTGGACTGGCCCTCGACCCGGTCGACGAAGCGGATCGGCACCTCGGCCACGAGCCAGCCGCGTCGGTGGGCCCGGAAGGCCATCTCGATCTGGAAGCCGTACCCGTCGGCCCGGATCCGGTCGAGGTCGAGGTCGAGGAGGGTCGAGGCCGAGTACGCCCGGAACCCGGAGGTGAGATCCCGGATGCGCATCCCGAGGGCCGCCGCCGCGTAGCGGTTCCCCGCCTCGGAGAGGAGGCGGCGGTGGGGCGCCCAATTGGGTATCGACCCCCCCGGGATGTACCGGGAGCCGATGACCAGGTCGGCTCCGGAGAGCCCGGCCAGCAGGTCGGGCAGCTGGGCCGGGTCGTGGGACAGGTCGGCATCCATCTCGACGAAGGCGTCGAACCCGCGCTCCAGGCCCCACCGGAAACCGGCCCGGTAGGCGTTGCCGATGCCGGACTTGCCCGGCCGGCGCAGCACCTGGATGCCCCCGAGCTCGGGGGCCAGCGCCTCGGCCAGGCCGGCCGTGCCGTCCGGGCTGTTGTCGTCGACGACCAGGATCTCGGCGTCGGGGACGGCGGCTCGGATCCGGCGGAGAACCTCGGCCACGTTCTCGGCCTCGTTGTAGGTGGGCAGGACCACCAGGGGGCGCACGGCCGGAAGCTTAAGTGACCCAAACCGCCGCTACCGTGCGCCCGGATGGATGCGCGACCCGTCCTGCGGCTGGACCGGGTGACGGTCGTCAGGGGTGGCACCACGGTCCTCCACGACCTCAGCTGGTGCGTCCGGGGCGGGGAACGGTGGGTCCTGCTCGGTCCCAACGGGAGCGGCAAGACCACGATCGTGGACCTGGCGGCCGGCTACCTGTTCCCCTCCACCGGGACCGTGGAGGTCCTCGGGAGCAGGCTGGGACAGGTGGACGTGCGGTCCCTGCGCCCCCGTCTCGGGCTCACCAGCGCCGACCTGTCCAAGCAGCTCCGCCCCGACGTCACCGCCGTCGACGTGGTGATGTCCGGCCGTCACGGCGCCCTCGAGACGTGGTGGCACGACTACGGGGCCGCCGACCGGGAGGGCGCCCTACTGCTGCTGGAGCGCGGCGGGGTGGCCCGGCTGGCCGACCATCCCTACCGGACCCTGTCCGAAGGAGAGCGGCAGCAGGTGCTCCTGGCCCGGGCCCTGGCGGTCGAGCCGGAGCTGCTGCTCCTCGACGAGCCCAATGCCGGGCTCGACATGGGGGCGCGGGAGGCCCTCGTGCACAGGCTGGGTCGACTGGCCGCCGATCCCTCCTGTCCCCCCATGGTGCTGGTCACCCACCACGTCGAGGAGATCCCCACCGGCTTCACCCACGGCCTCGTCCTGCGGGCGGGCCGGGTCCTGGCCGCCGGGCCCCTCGGTGAGGTACTGGGGGACGCCGTGCTGTCGGACTGTTTCGGGCTCCGCCTCCAGGTGGTCCGTCACGGGGCCCGCTGGTCCTGCCACGCTGTCTAGGCCCGAAATGGCCAGGATCCGACTACCCAAGACCTTGCGCCGGCTCGTCAGCCTGATGCTGGTCGTGCTGGTGGTGGAGTACCTCGTGCTGCCCCAGGTCGCGGGGGCGCGCCACTCGCTCCACCTGCTGTCCGACGCCAACCTCTGGTTGGCCCTTCTAGGCGTGGGCCTCGAGGTGGCCGCCCTGGGGGCCTACGCCCAGCTCACCCTGTCGCTGCTCCCCCATCGGGCCCTGCGCCTGGAGCGGGTCTTCCGCATCAACATGGCCACGCTCTCGATCAGCCACGTGGTGCCGGCTGGTGTGGCCGCCGGCGGCACCCTCGGCTACCGCCTGCTGACCGGGTCGGGGGTGGCCGGGCCGGACGCCGCCTTCGCTCTGGCGCTCCAGGGCATCGGCTCGGCGGTCGTCCTGAACTCGCTGCTGTGGGTGGGCCTGATCGTCTCCATCCCTCTGTACGGCTTCAACGCTCTCTACGGCACGGCGGCGGTCCTCGGCGTGCTGCTGATCGGATTCGTGACCTCGATCGCGGTGTTGATGACGCGCGGGGAGGACCGGGCCGTGGGCGTGCTGCGGGCGGTCGCGGCCCGACTGCCCGGGATGACCGCCGACCGGGCCGAGGCCCTGTTCCGGCGGCTGGCGGTCCGCCTCCAGGAGCTGACCAGCGACCGCAGCCGGCTGTGGCGCTGCGTGGGGTGGGCGGCGGCCAACTGGCTGCTCGACGCCGCCTCGCTCTGGGTGTTCCTCCTGGCGTTCGGCAAGGCCGCCAACCCCGACGGGCTGATCGTCGCCTACGGGCTGGCCAACGTGCTGGCCGCCCTACCGATCACCCCCGGGGGGCTCGGCGTCGTCGAGGGCGTGCTGATCCCGTCGCTGGTCGGCTTCAACACCAGCAAGGGCGTGGCCACCCTCGGCGTGCTGTCCTGGCGGCTGGTCAACTTCTGGCTCCCGATACCCGTGGGAGCCGGCACCTACCTGAGCCTGCGGGTCGACGGCGGGCTGATGGACACGGGCCAGATGCAGGCCCTCACCCGCCGGCCCGGTCCGGACGATCCTCCGGGCGGCCGGGAGTGGGCGGGGCCGGGGGAAGGGCGGACGCGTCCGGCGCGTTCCGCAGCTCACCCAGAGCAGCCTCGATCGCCTGGAGGCGCTCCATGATCTCCCCCGCCGAGGGGCCCGACGCGACCCCGTCCCACGTCCCCACCGTGGACACCAGGCGGCCGGCCACCTGCTCGACCTCGCGGACCCTCACCTCGAGCAGGGGCAGGGACCGCTGGCGGAGGGGGCGGGGGCGCCGGTCGACCTCGACCAGCTCGCGGTCCACCCCGGCGGCCAGGCGCTCGACGTCGGCCACCAGGTCCTGCCAGGGCCCGTCCCGGCCGGCCGGCAGCGCCACCCGCACCTGACCCACAGCCACGAGCAGGCGCCGGTGCAGCACGGCCTGGCGTGCCAGCGACCAGCGCCACCGGAGGGGCACGGTCACGGCCTTCACCAGCAGGAGGGGGCGCCGCAGACGCCGCACCAGAAGGGCGGTGCCGACCACCCCGACCAGGGCCAGCACCACCAGCACGACGGCCGCCACCGCCAGCGCCGCGCCCAGCGTGCCGAGGACCACCACGCGGCGAAACTACCGTGCGACGATGCTCAGCCGATCCGCGGCCGTCCGGCCCGCCCCCGCCCGCCGGACGACCGAGCTGGGCCTCCTGCTGCTGGTGGCGCTCTTCGCCGGGGGGGCGTACCTCCTCGCCTCGCTGGGACGGACGGCGTCGATCCCCGCCAACGCCCTGCCGTTCTTCGCCTGCCTGCTGCTGCTGCTCCTGGGCGCCCACGTGGCCACCCGGCGCCTGGCGCCGCGCTCCACCCCGGTCCTCCTGCCGCTGGCCGCCTTCCTCAACGCCCTCGGCTACGTGTTCATCGCCCGTCTGAGCTCCCATCTGGCCGGCCTGCAGGCGATGTGGACGGCCATCGGCGTCGGCGCCTACGTGCTGACCCTCGTGGTCGTGCGCCGGATCCAGCTCCTCGAGCGGTACCGCTACCTGATCGCGGTGGTGGGCGTGCTGCTCCTCCTGGCCCCGCTCGCGCCGAAGCTGGGCCAGAACATCAACGGGGCCCGGCTGTGGGTGCGGCTCGGCCCGCTCACGTTCCAGCCGGTCGAGCTGGCCAAGCTCGGCCTGGCCGTGTTCTTCGCCTCCTACCTCGTGGAGAAGCGGGATCTGCTGATCACTCCCACGT
This sequence comes from Acidimicrobiales bacterium, assembly GCA_035695125.1. GTDB lineage: Bacteria > Actinomycetota > Acidimicrobiia > Acidimicrobiales > JAJPHE01 > DASSEU01. The sequence continues at coordinate 76,559 of DASSEU010000013.1, read as the reverse complement.
CCCGCGTCGGGAACCTGCTGGTGCCGGATCCCCGACCGTTCGGCCCGCTGGTCCTCATGTGGGGGCTGTCGATGCTGGTGATGACCGCCGAACGCGACGTCGGCTTCTCGCTCCTGATCTTCGTGCTGTTCATCGCCATGCTCTGGGTGGCGACGGGGCGGGCGGCGTACCTCGTGGTGGCGATGGTGCTGTTTGCCGTCGGGGCGGTGATCATGAGCGCCGCCTTCCCCCACGTGCACCAGCGCATCACGGTCTGGTTGAACCCGTGGCCCCACGCCCACACCATCGGCTACCAGTCCGTGCAGGCGCTGTACGCCATGGGCAGTGGCGGCCTCACCGGATCGGGGCTGGGCCTGGGACGGCCCGACCTCGTGCCGGTCGTGGCCAGCGACTACATCTTCGCCGCGATCGGGGAGGAGCTCGGCCTGCTGGGAACCACCGCCGTGGTCATGTCGTTCGTGCTCCTCGTGGGCGCCGGGATCAGGACGGCGCTGCGGTCACGGTCGGACTTCGCCAAGCTCCTCGCGGCCGGGCTCACCGCCATCCTCGGGTTCCAGGCCTTTTTCATCATGGCCGGGGTGGTCCGGCTCCTCCCCGTCACGGGCGTGACCCTGCCCTTCGTCGCCTACGGCGGGTCCTCCCTCGTGGCCAACTACATCCTCCTGGCCCTGCTCGTGCGCGTCTCCCACGAGGCCGCCGGCGGCGTCTGACGGGGGCGGCTCGGGGGGCCGGGTACGGATCCCCTCCCGGTCCATCACCTCGTCCACGACCAGCAGCGGGCCCGCACCCGGGAGGCGGAGGAGCAGCCCCACGGCGTCCGAGGGCCGGCACGAGACCACCCGGCGGTCCTCCCCCCGGATCAGGTCGAGGTGGGCGTAGAAGGTCCGCTCCCGGACGCCGGAGATCACCGCCTGCTCGACCTGCACCGAGAACTCACCGAGAACGTCGGCCATCAGCTCGTGGGTGACGGGACGGGGCCAGCGCACGGCGCGCAGAGCGGAGGCGATCGACGCGGCCTCGGGGAAGCCGATCGGGATGTGAAGCTCGCGCTCCTCCCCGTCGTTCTCGCGCAGGATCAGCACGGGGTTCGGGCTCGGGAGGTCCATCAGCACGCCCACCACGGACACCGCCCTCATGGCCTTACCTGTACTTGCGCATGCCGACGTTGAGGGCAATCCCGGCGGCGGCGAAGGTTGCGATTGTCGACGATCCCCCGTAACTCACCAACGGGAGCGGGATGCCCGTGATCGGCATGATTCCCATGGTCATGCCGGCGTTCTGGAAAACGGAGAAGGCGATGTACGCCAGCACACCGGCGCACAGCATCGTGCCGAGGACGTCGTAGGCCAGCTGGGCCGTGCGCCAGACCCGCCAGACCATGATGCCGAAGAGGGCCAGCAGTGAGGCGGCACCGGCAAAGCCGAGCTGCTCCCCCACCGCCGTGAAGATGAAGTCGGTCTGCTGCTCGGGCACGTACTGCAGGTTGGTCTGGGGGGCGTGGAACAGACCCTTCCCGAAGCCCCCTCCGTTGGCGATGGCGATCTTCGACTCGCAGAGGTTGTAGCCGGCCTGGTTGGTCGGCCCGCACGAGTTCTGGTTGAGGAATGCGGTGAGCCGCTCCACCTGGTAGTGCTTGAGGACATGGAGGTGGATGCCCCCGACCACCGCCACCGCCGCGACGAGGGCCACAATCACGAGGTACCGGGCCCGGACCCCTGCCGCCACGAGCATGGCCCCCAGCACGCACCCGAGGGTGATGGCGGTGCCCAGGTCGGGCTGGATGGCCACCAGGGCCACCGGGACCGCCCCCATGGCCAGGAGCACGAGCAGGCGGCGGACGTCGATGTCCCCCTCCCAGCGTCTGATCATGGTGGCCCCGGCCAGGATCAACGCCAGGATGGCGAACGAGGACGGCTGCAGCTGGAACGAGCCCACCTGGAACCAGCGCTGGGAGCCGAGGGCGCGCGACCCGAACGGGGACATGACCGCGAGCAGGAGCAGCAGGACGAGGCCGTAGGCCAGGAGGCCGAGCTCCTCGAAGTGGTGGTAGTCGAACACCATGAACACGATCATCACGAGGATGCCGAGGACCACATAGGTGGCCTGGTGCTTGAGGTACAGGTGGGGGTCGTCCCCGAGCAGCTGCAGCTTGGTGCGGGTGGCCGAGTACACCATGACGACCCCGACGATCGACACGATCAGCGTCGACAGCAGCAGCAGGAGATCGAGGTGGCGTAGGTAGCGGCCGGTCGGGCTTACCTTCTGGTCCAGGACGCGGGCCACGGGCCTGCAGGGTAGCGGTCGAGGTTCAGCGGCTGGTGGGCGTGATCACGGCCGGGAGGTCGGTAGCACCCATGAGGTGGGCGTCCACGGCGGCCGCGCAGGCCCGGCCCTCCGAGATGGCCCAGACGATCAGGCTCTGACCCCGGCCCATGTCACCGCAGACGAACACGCCCGGGACATTGGTGGCCCAGCTCCGGTCCCGCGCCACGTTCCCCCGGGCATCGAGCTCGACGCCCAGCTGCTCCACCAGCCCCTCGCGCTGGGCGCCGAGGAAGCCCATGGCCAGGAGCACCAGCTCGCACGGCAGCTCGAACTCCGACCCTGGCACCGGCTCGAAAGTGGTCGTGCCGTTGCTCTGGACGGGACGCACCTCGTGGCCGCGCAGGGCCCGGACCGACCCCTGCTCGTCCCCCACCAGCTCGGTGGTGGACACGGCGTAGACCCGCTCGCAGCCCTCCTCGTGGGCCGAGCTGGTCCGGAAGATGACCGGCCAGGTGGGCCAGGGGTGCTCGGAGCTGCGCGTATCTGGGGGCCGGGGGAGGATCTCGAGCTGGTGCACCGCCACCGCCCCCTGCCGGTGGGCGGTGCCCAGGCAGTCGGCGCCGGTGTCCCCTCCTCCGATGATCACGACCCGCTTGCCGGCGGCGGTGATCGGCGGCTCCGCCAGGTCCCCCTCCTGGACGCGGTTGGCCAGGGGGAGGAAGTCCATGGCCTGGTGCACGCCGGCCAGCTCCCGGCCCGGCACCGGCAGGTCGCGGGGCACGGTGGCCCCCCCGGCCAGGACCACGGCGTCGAACTCGGCGCGCAGCTGGTCACCGGTGACGTCGACCCCGGCGTTCACGCCCGGGCGGAACTCGGTGCCCTCGGCCTCCATCTGGTGCAGCCGCCGTTCGAGCACCCGCTTCTCCATCTTGAACTCGGGGATGCCGTAGCGGAGCAGGCCGCCGACGCGGTCGGCCCGCTCGAAGACGACCACCTCGTGGCCGGCGCGGGTGAGCTGCTGGGCGGCGGCCAGGCCGGCGGGACCGGACCCGATGACCGCCACCCGCCGGCCGGTCTTCACGCTCGGAGCCACCGGACTGACCCCGTCGGCCTCCCACGCCCGGTCGACGATCTCCACCTCGATCTGCTTGATCGTGACGGCGTCGGCGTTGATGCCGAGGACGCAGGCGGCCTCGCATGGCGCCGGGCACAGCCGGCCGGTGAACTCGGGGAAGTTGTTGGTCGCGTGGAGCCGCTCGGCGGCCTCCGCCCACTCCCCCCGGTACACCAGGTCGTTCCAGTCGGGGATGAGGTTCCCGAGCGGGCAGCCGTTGTTACAGAAGGGTATGCCGCAGTCCATGCAGCGGGCGGCCTGGGTCCGGGCCTTCTCCTCGGGGAAGGGCTCGTACACCTCGCGCCAGTCCCGGATGCGCACCGGCACCGGTCGGCGCGTCGGGGTCTCGCGGCCGTACTCGAGGAATCCGGTGGGCTTACCCATGCGCCGCCTCCATCACCGCCTGGTCGACCGAGCGCCCCTCTTCCTCGGCGCGGCGGGCGGCCTCGGCCACCCGCTTGAAGTCACGGGGCATCACCTTGACGAAGCGGCCGATCTCGAACGGCCACGCCGCCAGCAGACGCTCCGCCACCGTGGAACCGGTCTCGGCCAGGTGCCGGGAGACCAGGTCGTGCACCGCGTCGGAGTCCTCGTCGCTCAACGGGTCGAGGTCGACGTATTCGGGATTGAGCCGGTTCGGGAACGTCCCGTCCCGGTCGTAGACGTAGGCCACCCCTCCGGACATGCCGGCGGCGAAGTTGCGACCGGTCGGCCCGAGGACCACGACCCGGCCCCCGGTCATGTACTCGCAGCCGTGGTCCCCCACCGCCTCGACCACGGCCGTGGCGCCCGAGTTGCGCACGCAGAACCGCTCCCCCACCGCGCCGCGGATGAACACCTCACCCCCGGTGGCGCCGTACAGGGCCACGTTCCCGGCCACCACGTTGGTCTCGGCAGGGAACGGGGACTCGGGCGGCGGATGCAGGACGATGCGCGCCCCCGACAGGCCCTTGGCGAAGTAGTCGTTGGCGTCCCCGGACAGGCGCAGGGTCACCCCGCGCGGCAGGAAGGCGCCGAAGCTCTGGCCCGCCGACCCCGACAGACGCACCACGACGGTGTCGTCGGGCAGACCGTCCCCGCCGAAGCGGCGGGTGATCTCATGGCCGAGCATCGTGGCGAAGGTGCGGTCGACGTTGCGGATCGGCAGCTCGATCTCCACGGAGCGCGCCTCGTCGAGGGCGGGCCGGGCCAACCTGATCAGCTCGTTGTCGAGCTTGCGCTCGAGGCCGTGGTCCTGGGTGGTGACGCAGCGGAGGGCGGCTCCCTCCTCCAGGTCGGGCATCTCGAGGATCGGGGTCAGGTCGAGGCCGTGCGCCTTCCAGTGGTCGATCGCCTGCACCGTGTCGAGCAGCTCGGCATGGCCGATGGCCTCGTCGAGGGTGCGGAAGCCCAGCTCGGCCAGCAGCTCCCGTACCTCCTCGGCGATGTACTCGAAAAAGGTGACGACGAACTCGGGCTTCCCGCTGAAGCGCTTGCGCAGCTCGGGGTTCTGCGTGGCCACCCCCACCGGGCACGTGTCGAGATGGCAGACGCGCATCATGATGCAGCCCGACACGACCAGCGGGGCGGTGGCGAAGCCGAACTCCTCGGCGCCGAGCAGGGCGGCCACCACCACGTCCCGCCCCGTCTTCAGCTGGCCGTCCACCTGCACGACGATCCGGTCGCGCAGACCGTTGCGCAGCAGGGTCTGCTGGGTCTCGGCCAGGCCGAGCTCCCACGGGGCGCCGGCGTGCTTGATCGAGGTCAATGGAGCGGCCCCGGTGCCGCCGTCGTGGCCGGAGATCAGCACCACGTCGGCGTGGGCCTTGCAGACCCCGGCCGCCACCGTGCCCACCCCGACCTCGGCCACCAGCTTCACGTGGACCCGCGCCCAGGGGTTGGCGCACTTGAGATCGTGGATGAGCTGCTTGATGTCCTCGATCGAGTAGATGTCGTGGTGGGGTGGCGGGGATATCAGGCCGACCCCCGGCGTGGAGTGACGGGTCCGGGCTATCCAGGGGTACACCTTCTGGCCCGGGAGCTGGCCACCCTCCCCCGGCTTGGCGCCCTGGGAGATCTTGATCTGGAGGTCGTCGGCGTTGACCAGGTACTCGCTGGTGACGCCGAAGCGTCCCGAGGCCACCTGCTTGATGGCGCTGCGGCGCAGGTCACCGTTGGGGTCGGGGACGAAGCGGTCGGGGTCCTCCCCGCCCTCACCGGTGTTCGAGCGCCCACCGAGCCGGTTCATGGCGACGGCCAGGGTCTGGTGGGCCTCGGCCGAGATCGACCCGTAGGACATGGCCCCGGTCGAGAAGCGCTTGACGATCTCCGAGACGGGCTCCACCTCCTCGATGGGCACGGGAGGCCGGGACCCGGTACGGAGGCGGAACAGGCCCCGCAGCGTGGCGAGGCGCTCGGCCTGGTCGTCCACCAGCCGGGTGTACTGCTTGAAGATCTCGTAGCGACGGGCCCGGGTGCCGTGCTGGAGCCGGAACACGGTCTCGGGGTTGAACAGGTGGTACTCCCCCTCCCGGCGCCACTGGTACTCCCCGCCCACCTGCAGGGGACGGTGGGCCAGCTCTTCGGGACGGTCGGGATAGCCCTGGTGGTGGCGGGCCGCCACCTCGGCCGCGATCTCCTCGAGCCCGATGCCGCCCAGCCGCGAGACGGTCCCCGGGAAGTACTCCTCGACGAGGTCGGCCCCGAGGCCGATGGCCTCGAACACCTGGGCCCCGGTGTAGGAAGCCACGGTGGAGATCCCCATCTTCGACATCACCTTGAGCACGCCCTTGCCCAGCGCCTTGATGTAGTGGTGACGGGCGTCGCGGTTGGTGACGCCGCGCAGGGCTCCGGTCTCGATCATGTCGTCGATGGACTCGAAGGCCAGATAGGGGTTCACCGCCGCGGCCCCGTAGCCGACCAGCAGCGCCACGTGGTGCACCTCGCGGGCGTCCCCGGCCTCGACGATCAGACCGACGCGCGTCCGGCTCTGGGCCCGCACGAGGTGGTGGTGCACGGCCGAGGTGAGGAGCAGCGACGGGATCGGAGCCAGCTCGGCGGAGCTGAAGCGGTCCGAGAGGATGATGATGTTGGCGCCGTCCTCGATGGCGGCGCTGACCTTGGCCCGGACCTCGTCCAGCGCCCGCTGGAGGGCCGCCCCTCCCCCCGCCACCTCGTAGAGGCCGTCGACGGCTACGGCATGGAATCCCGGCGTCTCACCGTGCTCGTTGATGTAGCGGAGCCGGGCCAGGTCCTCGTTGTCGATCACCGGGAACGGCAGCACGATCTGGTGACACGACTCCGGCGTCGGCTCGAGCAGGTTCCCCTCCGGGCCGATGGTGGCCGAGAGAGACGTGACCAGCTCCTCGCGGATGGCGTCGAGCGGCGGATTGGTGACCTGGGCGAAGAGCTGGGCGAAGTAGTCGAAGAGCAGCCGGGGCCGGGCCGACAGCACGGCGATCGGTGTGTCGGTCCCCATCGAGCCCACCGGGTCGATCCCGACCCGGGCCATGGGCGCCAGCAGCAGGCGCAGCTCCTCCTGGGTGTAGCCGAACACGCGCTGGTGCAGCACGACCGACGAGTGCTGGGGAACGAGCATGTGCCGCGGCGGCAGGTCGTGGAGGTGGACGAGCCCGGCATCCAACCACTCACCGTAGGGATGCTCGGCGGCCAGCTCGGCCTTGATCTCGTCGTCGCGGACGATCCGGCCCTTCTCCGTGTCGACGAGGAACATGCGGCCGGGCTGGACCCGGCCCTTCTCGACCACGCGAGCCGGCTCGATCTCGAGCACGCCGGCCTCGGACGCCATCACGACCAGGCCGTCGTCGGTCACCCAGTAGCGCAGGGGTCGCAGCCCGTTCCGGTCGAGTACGGCGCCTATGACCGTGCCGTCGGTGAACGCCACCGCCGCCGGCCCGTCCCACGGCTCCATCAGCGAGGAGTGGAAGCGGTAGAAGGCGCGCCGGTCCGGATCCATGGCGGCATGGTTCTCCCACGCCTCCGGGATCATCATCAGCACGGCGTGGGGCAGGGGCCGGCCGGCCAGGTGGAGCAGCTCGAGGACCTCGTCGAACGAGGCCGAGTCGCTGGCCCCCGGGGTGCAGATCGGGAAGATGCGCTCGATGTCCCCGGGCAGGTTGGCGCTGGCCAGCAGGGCCTCCCGTGCCCGCATCCAGTTGCGGTTGCCCTGGAGGGTGTTGATCTCCCCGTTGTGGGCGATGATCCGGTACGGGTGGGCCAGCGGCCACGACGGGAACGTGTTGGTCGAGAACCGGGAGTGCACCAGGGCCAGCGCGCTGGTCAGCCGCTCGTCGGACAGGTCGGGGAAGAACGGCAGCAGCTGCGGGGCGGTGAGCATCCCCTTGTAGATCAGCGTCCGTGACGAGAGCGACGGGAAGTAGACGTCGGGCACGGAGTGCTCGATGCGCTTGCGCAGCATGAAGGCCCGCCGCTCGAGGGCAGGACCCTCCTCGAGGCGCCCGTCCGGGCCGGGGTAGGCCACGAAGAGCTGGCGGAACACCGGCTCACAGCCCTTGGCCGTGTCACCGATCATGGAGTCGTCGACGGGGACGTCACGCCAGCCGAGCAGCCGGAAGCCCTCCTCTCCCGCCACCGCCGCCACGGCGGCCGCCACCCCGTCGGGGTCCGCCGACGGCAGGAACGCCATCCCGGCCGCATAGGCGCCGGCGGGGGGCAGGTCGATGCCGGAGACTGCCCGGAGGAACCCGTCGGGAATCTGCACGAGAATCCCGGCCCCGTCCCCGGTGTTGGCCTCGGACCCCGAGGCGCCCCGGTGCTCCAGGTCGCACAGGGCGGACAGGCCCTGCTGGACGATGGCGTGGCTACGGCGGCCGTGCATGTCCACGACGAACGCCACTCCGCACGCGTCGTGCTCGAAGCGGGGGTCGTACAGGCCGGCACCGGCCCGGGGCTGTGCAGTCATGGTCATCCTCTGACGAAGCGAGTGGCGGGCTCACCCGGTGCTGCCCGGTCAGGGACGACATTGGCCCAGCCGTGGAACGCACCGATGTTACCTGACACGTAAGCCGTGTCAGGAATTTCGGGACCGGTCATCCCGGCCCCGGCGGCCTGCGAGAATCCCCGGTCGTGGACTTCGCCGAGACGCCCGAGCAGGCCATGCTGCGTGAGGCCGTGGCGGCGGTAGCGGCCCGGTTCGGCCACGACTACTACGTGCGCCAGGCCCGGGCCGGGGCCCGCTCGGCCGAGCTTTGGGACGCCCTGGCCCGCCCCGGCTACCTGGGCGTCAGCATCCCCGAGGCCTACGGCGGGGGCGGCATGGGGATCTCGGAGCTGGCCATCGTCTGTGAGGAGCTGGCGGCGGCGGGGTGCCCCCTCCTGCTCCTCGTGGTGTCCCCGGCCATCTGCGCCACCGTCATCGAGCGCCACGGCACCGACGAGCAGCGTCGCACCTGGCTGCCGGGCCTGGCGGCCGGCACCGCCAAGATGGCGTTTGCCATCACCGAGCCCGACGCCGGGTCGAACTCCCACCGGATATCGACGACGGCCACGCCGTCCGGCGAGGGATGGCGGATCAGCGGGACCAAGTACTACATCTCCGGCGTCGACGAGGCCGACGCCGTGCTGGTCGTGACCCGCAGCGGCTCGGACCCCGTCACCGGGCGGGCCCGGCTGTCGCTGTTCATCGTGGACACCGACGCGCCCGGCCTGCAGCGGGAGGTCATCCCGGTCGAGATCGTGGCCCCAGAGAAGCAGTACACGTTGTTCTTCGACGGCGTGGAGGTGGGGCCGGACCGGCTGGTCGGCGCCGAGGGCGCCGGTCTCCACCAGGTGTTCTCGGGCCTGAACCCCGAGCGGATCACCGGCGCCGCCATCGCCAACGGGGTGGCCCGCTACGCCCTGGACCGGGCGGCCCGCTACGCGCGCGAGCGGTCGGTCTGGGGTGTTCCCATCGGGACCCACCAGGGCCTGTCCCACCCCCTGGCCAAGGCCAAGGTGGAGACCGAGCTGGCCAGGCTGATGACGGCCAAGGCGGCGTGGCTCCACGACCGGCAGCGTGACGCCGGTGAGGCCGCCAACATGGCCAAGTACGCCGCCGCGGAAGCGGCCCTGGCCGCTCTCGACCAGGCCATCCAGGTCCACGGCGGCAACGGGCTGGCGTCCGAGTACGGCCTGGCCGACTTCTGGGGCTTCACCCGCCTCTTGCGGACGGCGCCGGTCAGCCGGGAGATGATCCTCAACTTCGTGGGCCAGCACTCCCTCGGCCTGCCGAAGTCGTACTGACGACGATGGCCCTCGACGAACGCGCCCCTGACGACGCCGAGAGCGTCAGCTATCCGGGCGCCCGCCCGCCCGATCGCAGGCGCACGGTGCAGTCGCACGGCGTGGCCATAGCCGTGCACGAGTGGGGGGACGAGGCGGATCCGCCTCTGCTGTTCACCCACGGGGGGTTCGACTTTGCCCGTACGTTCTCGGTGTTCGCCCCCATGGTGGCCGCCGCCGGCTGGCGGGTCGTGGCCTGGGACCAGCGGGGCCACGGTGACTCGGAGCACACAAGCCTGTACAGCTGGGACGCGGACGTGCGCGACGCGCTGGCGGTCATGGACACGATCTCGTCCCGGCCCGTCCCCGTGGTGGCCCACTCCAAGGGCGGGAACCTCATGCTGCACTTGGCCGACGCCTGCCCGCACCGCGTGAGCCACGTCGTCAACATCGACGGACTGCCCTCCCGACGGCCGCAGCCCGATGTGGCCGACCACGAGCGGACCCGCATGCGCGCCGGAGAGCTGTCGTCGTGGCTGGACCACCGCCGTGGCCTGGCGTCGGCGCTGCGCCGGCCGGGGACGATCGACGATCTGGCCCGCCGCCGGGCGCGCATGAACCCCCGGCTGCCGATGGACTGGCTCCGCTACCTGGTCACGGTCGGAGCCCGCCGGGACGAGGACGGCTGGCGGTGGAAGATCGACCCCAGCCTCCGTATGGGCGGCTTCGGGCCGTGGCGGCCGGAGTGGGCGATGTCGCGGCTGTCGGCCCTGGGCATGCCGGTGCTGGGCATCCTGGGCGTGCAGCCCGAGGTGATGGGATGGAACACCGATCCCGCCGACGTGGCGCCGTTCATGCCGCCCGGGGGCAGGCTGGTCACCGTCGAGGAGGCGGGCCATTTCGTGCACATCGAGGCCCCCGAGCGGGTGGCGGCGCTCACGCTGGAGTTCCTGGGCTGATGGCCCCCGGCGCCGACGGTGAGCCCACCTGGCTGGTCCACGGCAAGGTCAGGCTGGCCCTGCACCGGCTGACCGCGGAAGCCGGTGCCGGCCGGGCGGACACGCCCCTCCTGATCCTCCACGGCCTCGGTGAGCAGTCCCCGCCGGCGGTCCCGGCCTGGGCCGCGGCGTGGCCCGGCCCCGTGCACGCCCTCGACTTCACCGGGCATGGCGGTTCGACCGTGCCCCGGGGCGGCGGCTACACGGCCGAGGCCCTGATGGGCGACGCCGACGCCGCCCTGGCCCACCTGGGCCCCTGCACGGTCCTGGGCCGCGGCCTCGGGGCCTACGTGGCCCTCCTGATAGCCGGCGCCCGGCCCCACCTCGTCCGGGGGGCAGTGCTGGCCGACGGCCCGGGGCTGGCGGGCGGCGGCCCCGCCCCCGGCTCTCCCCATGTCGTGCAGCTGGCGCCCGACCTGCCGGGCCCTCCGGACCCGCTGGCCCTGGCCGAGCTCAGCCGGGACCTGCGCCCTCCGGACTACGCGGTGTCGTTCGCCTGGCAGGCGGCCAACCTCTCCGAGCTGGCCGTGCCGATCACGATCAGCGTGGCCGCCCTGATCCGCCCCGAGTGGCTGGCGGCGGTGGCCGAGACACCCGCCGTCCAGGAGCGGAGCCTGACCGAGGCCCTGGCCGCCTACGCCGAGGACTGAACCGGGCGGACGCCGGGCTCAGAGCGCGACCGACACGTACTTCGTCTCGAGGTACTCCTCGATCCCCTCTCGGCCCCCCTCCCGACCGATCCCCGACTCCTTGACCCCGCCGAAGGGGGCGGCGGGGTTGGAGACCATGCCGCGGTTGAGCCCCACCATTCCGGTCTCGAGGCGCTCGACCACCCGCAGGGCGCGGTCGAGATCGCGCGTGTACACATAGGCCACCAGGCCGAACTCGGTGTCATTGGCCATGGCCACGGCCTCGTCGTCGGAACCGAAGGTGGTCACCGGAGCCACCGGGCCGAAGATCTCCTCCTTGAGCAGTCGGGCGTCAGGGCCCACGCCGGTGAGGACGGTCGGCTCGAAGAAGTAGCCGGGACCGGTCCCCCGGGCGCCACCGACGACGGCCCGTGCGCCTTTGGCAGTGGCGTCGTCCACCAGCTCCTCGACCTTGGCACGCGTGGCGGCGTCGACGAGCGGGCCCACTTCCACACCGGGATCGGTTCCCCGCCCCACCTTCATGGCACCGAGCCGGGCGGCCAGGCGGGTGGCGAAGTCCTCGGCCACCGGGGCCTCGACCAGGAAGCGGTTGGCGGCCGTGCACGCCTCACCGACGTTGCGCATCTTGGCGATGACGGCGCCGTCGACGGCGGCGTCGAGGTCGGCATCGGAGAAGACGAGGAACGGAGCGTTCCCGCCCAGCTCCATGGAGACCCGGAGCACCCGCTCGGAGGCGCGGGCCAACAGCTGGCGGCCGATCTCCGTCGAGCCGGTGAACGAGAGCTTGCGCAGGCGGGGATCGGCATACAGGGGATCGAGCGTCCGCCCCGACCGGGAGGTGGTGACGATGTTGAGGACCCCCGGAGGGAGGCCGCACTCCTCCAGCAGGCGCCCCAGCGCCAGCATCGACAGCGGGGTCAGCGAGGCCGGTTTCACCACCATCGTGCAACCGGCGGCGATGGCAGGACCGATCTTCCTGGTACCCATGGCCATCGGGAAGTTCCACGGGGTCACGAACAGGCACGGGCCGACGGGCTGGCGCATGGTCAGGATGCGGCCGTTGCCGTCGGGGGCCACGAGGTAGTCCCCCCGGATGCGCACCGCCTCTTCCGAGAACCACCGGAAGAACTCGGCGGCGTAGCTGACCTCGGCGCGGGAGTGGTCGAGGGGCTTGCCCATCTCGAGGGTCATGAGAAGGGCAAGCTCGTCGACGCGTGCGGTCAGCTGCTCGTAGGCCCGCCTCAGGATCTCACCGCGGGCCCGGGGCGCCGTGGCGGCCCACGCCGACGCCGCATCGTGGGCCGCGGCCAGGGCGGCCGCCGCGTCTTCGGGTCCTCCGTCCGCCACCTCCGAGATGGTCTCCCCTGTAGCGGGATCCTCTACCGGGAAGCGGGCGCCCCCCGGCGCCGGACGCCACTCCCCTCCGATCAGCAGATCGGTCGGGGCGGACCGGACGACGTCGGACTCCTGGGTGGTGATGGCCATGGAACTGTTCTACCCCGGCGCCGGGCGGCGTCAGGCGGTGGACACGGCCGCACGGCGCCGGCGCAGCAGACTCCAGGCTCCGAGACCGGCCACGGCCAGACCCACGATCACCCCGCCGAAGCGGACGGGGACCGGCGGTGCCCCCGACCGGTGAAGAGAACCGGCGGCGGCCAGCCGCTCGTGGCCCTTCGTCCGGACGAGCGGGGCTATCGGCACCGAATCGGGAACGGTCACCACGGGTGGCTCGGCCGCCGAGGGGGCGCCCTGGTACGCGGCGATCAGGCCCGGGGCGGCGGCCTCCGCCTGGGCCAGCCAGTGGTCCAGCAGGGGCTTGCCGTCGATCCCGGCCCCGCCACGGGGGTGCACCTCGAAATGGCAGTGGGGACCGGTGGCGTCACCGGTCTCTCCGACGAACCCGACCACCTGGCCGGTCCTGACGGCGGCGCCACTGGCCAGTCCGAGCACCGTCGCGCTCATGTGGGCCATGACGAACGTGGTGTGGTCCGACTGGGTGACGATGGCGGTCAGCCCGTAACCGTCGGGATCACTGTTGCTGTAGGTGAGCGTCCCGTCGGTCGGAGAGCGCAGCGGCGTCCCAGGGGCGGCCACGATGTCGATCCCCTGGTGCAGGTGGGGGGTCGGCGCCGATCGGTACTCGAGCCAGTCGTCGGTGTAGTACGCCGGCCCCGCCACGGGGAAATTGCCGAATCCCACGAGAGCGGTCTGCAGCTGGGTCAGCCCGTAGTGGGTGAGCGGGGCCAGGGCGGTGAGAAGGGGCCACGTCGTGCCGGGCCCGGTACGCGGGATTCCGGCCGCGAACGCCCGCAATCGGGGATCGGACGGGGGCGCCGCCCCGGAGGACGGTGGCGTGGAGGACGCGGTGCCGCCGCTGCCGCCCCCCGGTTCGGTCCCGGACGTACCGGAGCTGGATCCGCCCCCGGCCGACCCGCCGGTCGTCGTCGAGGTCGAGCCCGTCCCGTCGGCCGTGGTGGTGGTCGTATCGCTGGTGCCGGTGGTGCCGGGGTCCGTCGTCGAGGTGGTGACGTCCGGCGTGGTCGTGCTGGTGGTGGTCGTGGCCGGGAGGCTGGGCGGTGTGGTGGTCGTGGGCGTGGTGTCGGGGGTGCCGGACGCGACGTGAGGTGACGACGCCGGCGCCGGCGGTCCATCTGCTGAGGCCCAGGCGGCGGCCGTGGCCGGGGCGACCAGGCAGAAGGCGGCCAGGGCCAGGCCCGCCGCACCCGCGGCCGATCGTCCGCCTCGTCTCACGTCCCGGTGCTCCTCCTTCCCCGCGTCTCGCGGGATGGCCACCACCGGTCCCCGGGCCGTACCATCGAGCCCGCGGGCAATCCGGGCATTCTTGCCGATGGGGGGCGTCTCATGAAGCACTACGCCGGGGGTCGCCTGATCCACGACGCCGACGCCCACGTCATGGAGCCGCCCGACTGGCTGGCCCGGTACGCCGCCCCCGGCATCAGGGAGCGGGTTCCGCATCTGTACCCGGCCCGCACAGCCGACGGGCAGGACCTGATCGAGGAGTTCACCCGGCGCCATTCCGACGCGGACTACCGCCGGGAGGACGCCGCCAAGATCATGCTGCGCAAGAACTGGGCCGCAACCGGGTCCTTCCTGCGGGAGGACCGCACCGCTGCCCTCGATCTCCTGGGTTTCGCCAGCCAGCTGGTCTTCAACACCTTCTGCAACGGCCCCCTGGTGGCGGCCGAGCACGGGGACGACCTCGACTACGCCTACGAGCTGGCCCGGGCCCACAACCGCGGCATCGTCGAGTTCTGCTCGGTCGACCCCCGCCTGCTGCCGGTCGGCTACGTGCCTCTGGCCGACCTGGAGCGCAGCCCGGCCTTCGCCGCCGAGGCGCTGGCCATGGGGTGCCGGGCCCTGATGGTGGCCTCGGCCTGCCCCCGCCGGCACTCCCCGAGCCACATCGGACTCGATCCCGTGTGGAGGACGGCGGAGGAGGCGCGTGTACCGGTGGTCCTCCACGTGGGCGGGGGCGGCCGGCTGCTCGACCCGGCGTACTTCGAGAACGGGCTCCCCCCCGTTCCTGACTTCCACGGCGGGGACGGGAACTTCCGGTCGGTCGACTACATGGCCATCCCCTACCCGGTCATGCAGACCCTGGCCACCATGATCGTCGACGGGGTGCTCGACCGGTTCCCGGACCTGCGCATCGGTGTAATAGAGCAGGGGGCGTCATGGCTGCCGGGCCTGATGCGCTCCCTGGACTCGGCGGGAGACGCCTTCCGCAGGAACGAGGAGCGCCTGCAGCGGCTGTCGCTGCGGCCGAGCGAGTACATCGTGCGCCAGGTGCGGGTCACGCCCTACCCCCACGAGGACGCCGGATGGGTGATCGATCAGGCCGGGGCCGAGGTCTGCATGTTCTCGTCCGACTACCCCCACGTGGAGGGCGGCCGCAATCCGCTGGGACGCTTCTCCCGCTCCCTCGAGCCTGTCGACCAGAGGGCGCAGGAGCGCTTCTACGTCGACAACTTCGCCGATCTGATGGGGCCGAACCTGCCCTAAGCCGGCAAATCGACGCGACGGTCGTTGCGTGGGGAGGACCCGAGTCGTACAACTGACCTGGGTGGAGAACGGGCCCCTAGGGCCCGCAGACCCTGAAAAAGGGGGGTTCCCGCCCAAATGAACGAAACCAAGTGGGAGCGGTACGGCGCCGGCGCCGGCATCGCCTTCGTGGTGCTGATGGCCGTCGGCACCTTCATCGTCCCGATGGCGCCGCACATCGACGCCTCCACGGCACGGATCACCGGTTATGTGGCCGACCATAGGCACGCCCTCCTCACCTCGACCCTCCTCGGGTCGTTCGCGGTCCTGGCGTTCCTGTGGTTCCTGGGCCATCTGCGCCACGTCCTCCAGCGCTCGGAGTCCGGCGCCGAGGCCCTGTCCCCGATGGTGTACGGAGCCGGTCTGGCCACGGCCGTGATGGGGATGATGGCCTCTCTGCCGATGGGCACTCTGGCCTTCATGGCCGGGCGTCCTGGTGACGCCACGAACGCGGCGGCCATCCGTCTCCTCTTCGACCTCAACTGGATGCTCGGTGCCCTGACGGGGCTGGCGGCGGGCCTGTTCCTCGTGGCCGGGTCCGTGGCGATGATCCGCAGGGAGATGGTCTCTCCGAACCTGGGCTGGATGGGAATGGTCTTCGCCGCTCTGCTGTGGATCTCGAGCGCCGGGGACATGTACGTCCACAGCTACAGCCGCGGCCTCGACGTCGTCGGTCTCATCGGCTTCCTCGGGTTCCTGCTCTGGGTGCTGGCCTCGTCGGTGGCGATGTACCAGCATCCGGAGGTCGAGCGGACCACGACCCACCAGGCCGTGTTCGCCTGATCCGACCGCATTCCCCGCAGCACGACGGCCCGGGCTCTCCGCCCGGGCCGTCGTGTTTCCGGCACCTCGTATGTTTGGCGGGGTGGAGGACGGGCGTGACGGCGGCCACGGGCACGACGACAGCCACGACCACGATCACGGTCACAGTGGGCACGGGCACGGCTGGCTGGCCGGCCTGACCGGCCTGCTGGGGTGGGGCCACAGTCACGACGCCTCCGACCGGGTCGACGCCGCGATGAAGGCCAGCGACCGGGGTATCCGGGCCGTCCGGATGTCACTTCTGATCCTCGGCGTGACCGCAGCCCTGCAGGCGGTAGTAGTGAGCCTGAGCGGCTCGGTTGCCCTCCTCGGAGACACCCTCCACAACCTGGCCGACGCCCTCACCGCCGTGCCCCTCTGGATCGCCTTCTCGGTCGGCCGCCGGCCGCCCTCGGTCCGGTACACCTACGGATTCGGGCGCGCCGAGGATCTGGCCGCCATCGTCATCGTCGTCGCCATGGCGGCCTCGTCGGTCGCGGCAGCATGGGCCTCCATTCTCCGGCTCATCCATCCGCACCCCGTCCACCACCTGGCCGAGGTGGCGGCCGCGGCTGCCATCGGGTTCCTGGGCAACGAGGCGGTGGCGGCCTACCGGATCCGCACGGGGCGGTCGATCGGCTCGGCCGCCCTGGTGGCCGACGGCCTGCACGCCCGCACCGACGGTCTCACCTCTCTGGCCGTTCTCCTCGGCGCAGCCGGAGTCTGGCTGGGAGCGCCCGTGGCCGATCCGATCGTCGGCCTCGTGGTCACCGTCGCCATCCTGGCGGTGCTGCGGAACGCAGCGCGCGACGTGTACCGGCGGCTGATGGACGCCGTCGACCCCGACCTGGTTGCGGCGGCACGCCGCACGCTCTCAGATGTCGACGGCGTGGCCGGCGTGGCCGAGCTCCAGATGCGCTGGATGGGCCATCAGCTCCTGGCCGAGGTGGCGCTGGAGGTGGACTCCCACCTCACCGTGGTGGAGGGCCATGAGATCGCGGAGCGGGCCACCCATGCCCTGCTGCACCAGCTCCCCAGGCTCACCGCGGCCCGGATCCACACCGACCCGGCGGCCCTGGGGGGCGCCGACCACCACGGCCTCACCGCCCATCACGCCGGCGAGGAGTGACCATACGGTCAGGACGGGCCGCCGGGCCGGCGCCGGAACAGCCCGCGCCGGGACTCCAGCTCCGCCGCCCTCTGCTCGGCCTCGACCAACTTTCGCTCCGCTTCGGCCACCTTGCGCTCGGCATCCAGGAGGCGCGCCTCGGCCTGCGCCCGGCGCGCCCGTTCCTCGTCGAGCTCGGCGCGTACCAGGCTCTCCGCCCGCCGGGTCACCTCGAGCTGGCCCTCGATCCGTTGACCGACGGCGGAAGCGACGGCCGTGGCGAGCGCGTCGACGTCGACAGGTGCCGGCTTCCGGCTCGCGGCCGCAGTCGTCGTGGCGGCCTGCTTCCGGACCCTTCCGGCCCCGGCGGGACCTGATCGGCGCTTCCGGCGCTCCTCGTTGACGGCCTGCTGGGGGATGCGTACCGTCCCGTCCCGGCTGCGCCGGCCCGGAAGCTTGCCTTCCGCCACCAGCTGGCGGATACGGCGTTCGCTCACGCCGATTATCTCGGCGGCCTGAGCGGCGGAATAGGTGTCGCTGGCGCTGGGCATGGCGGGGAGCGTACACGGGTCGGAGCGGTAGCGCTCCCGGACTGGTTTCCGGCAGGTTTCCGCCCGGAAGGCGCCGTCGGTCCGGAAGCGAAGTTGCTCTTCCGCGCGGCTTCCTTCCGGAAGGACTTCCGGAGCGACGCCGAGGTTCGATGGCGGTCCTCCTCCGGACCGGCTTCCTTCCGGAAGGCCTGCCACCGTGCAGCCGGCCCGTGCGGGGAAGGCCGGAAGGGTGCAGCTTCCTTCCGGAACTCCTGCCGGACGCCAGAAGGGGCCCCGGGGACAGGGACCCCGCTCCCCGAGCCGCCATCGGCCACAATGACGGCATGCCCGGCCCCGCCCCGAGCACGACGACGACCAGCCCTCCGAGCACGACCACGACGCTCGTGCGGGTGACGACGACCACGTCTCCATCAAGCACGACGACCCTGGGGGCGACCACCACGACCGCGCATCCGTCCACAACGACGACGCGACCGCTGACGACGACCACCCGGCCGCTCCGCTCGCCTTCCACGACGTCGTCGTCGACGACGACGCTGCCTCCGTCGACCACGACGATCGTGGCGCCGCCGCCCGTATCGACCACGACGACGCTGGCGGCGGTGGGAGCGGGCAGCACGGCCAGCATCAATCCCGCCTTTCCCGCCCTGAGCGCGGGCGGCCTGCTGGTGGCGGTGGCGGTGATGGCAGGGCGCTGGTTCCGGTCCCGTCCCCGCTGACCCGGCGGGTGCGCTACGGATGGTCCCGCGGTGACCTACTTGATGAGGCGGGACAGGCGCCGGTCGGCGAGGGGCTTTCCACCCGTCTGACACGTCGGGCAGTACTGCAGGGACCGGTCCGCGAAGGACACCGAGCGCACGGTGTCCCCGCAGACGGGACAGGGAAGACCGGCTCGGCCGTGCACCCGCATCCCGGCCCGCTTGTCATCCTTCAATCCCGACGCCGGCAGACCCCGGGCTCTTTCGACCGCTTCGGTCAGCAGTTCGACGAGAGAGGCGTGGAGCCGGTCGACCTCGTCGGTCGAAAGGCCGGCGGCGCTGCGGAACGGTGAGAGCCCGGACCGGTGCAGCGCCTCATCGGAGTAGGCGTTGCCGACACCGGCTATCAGAGCCTGGTCGGTGAGGACCCCTTTGATCTGGGACCGGCGCCCATCGAGGATCCCGGCCAGCGCCGCCTTGGTGAAGGCGGGCTCCAGCGGATCGATGCCGAGACGGGCCACGCCGGGAACGGCGTCGGGGTCGGCCACGACATATGCGGCCAGCCGCTTCTGGGTCCCCGCCTCGGTGAAGTCGAGGGCGGCGTCCGGCCCTCGGTCCCGTCCCGACAGGACCAGCCGGAGAGCCAGAGGGCCCTTCCCGGGACGGGCCCGCGCCGCCGGTGCCTCCTCCCTCCAGACCACCCACCCCGCCCGGGCCAGATGGACCACCAGGTGCAGCCCCTCCAGCTCGATGTCGAGGAACTTCCCGTGGCGGCCCACGCCGCCGACGTGGCGACCGACCAGGGCGTCGAGCGGCGGCTCGAAGGTCTTGAGGGCGGAGAAGGCCACCGGGTCGACCCGGCGCACGCCACGCCCGGTCAGCTGGTCCCCCAGGAAGGCGGCCAGCGCCTCGACCTCGGGCAGCTCGGGCACCGGAACAGTCTGGCGGTAACGTCCAGGACATGGCGACAGCACCGCCACGTGCCCCGGATCAGGGTCGCCCTTCCCGGCCCGACCCGACTTCGCTGCGGACGACCCTCGGTCTTCTCATGGTGCTGTTCCTGCTGCTCGGAGCGGGGATCCTGGCGGGCCGGCTCCATCACCAGCGGGCGCCCGCCACCTCCGGCCAGGCGGCCGGCGGCCGGGTGACGATCCACGGGTCCATCTCCTCGTCGACCTCGGCGCCCGGATGCGCGAGCGGGCCCAACGTGGTCCACCGCGGCGCGAGCGTGATCGTGCTCGATCCCAATGGAGCGGTCCTGGCCAACACCGTCCTCGGGCCCGGGCGCACCGGTAGCGGGGGCACCTGCATCTGGAGCTACGACGTCTCTGTGCCCCCGACGTCGGACTACCAGATCCAGGTGGCGGGCCTCCCTCCGGTGCCGGTCACCCGTGACCAGCTGCGGCGCGACGGGGGTCGGTTCAGCCAGGAGGACAAGACCCCCGGCTCGGCGCCGCCGGGCCTCGACAGCGGCCTGTAGCCCGCTCAGCCGGTGAGCGAGACCGGCGGGGCGCCGAACCGCCGGGCGAGGAAGTGGGCCAGGGCCATCCAGCGGGCGCGGGCGTCGTACCAGGGCGCGCGGCGCGATGGCCGGAGCCACTGGTGGATCGTGCTGATCACGGCTATCCAGAACCGGATGAAGACGTGGTAGCGCCCGAAGTGCTCGCGCACGAGGAGCAGAGTGTTGCGCGTCTGCAGGTACTCCACGACCGGTCGCGGCACGGCGGTGCCGGGGTTCTCGACCACAGCGCCGAGCACCATGCCGACCTCCCAGCCTCCGGCCGTCATGCGCAGCGCCAGGTCCGCCTCCTCCACATACGCGAAGTAGCGCTCATCGAAAAGGCCCACGCCCGCGAGCCCCTCGCGCCTCATGGCCAGCATGGTGCCGTGCGGGTGCTCGGTCGGCACCCAGGGGCCTTCGGTGTCGAGCGGGAAGACGAGTCCACCGAGGTAGTGGTCGACGACCGGCCGGGTGCGGTCTCCGTACTCGGCGCAGGCCATGGCCGCCCGGGGCCGGGAGCCGGCCACCTCCAGAAGGGTGTCGAGTGCGCCCGGGCGGGGCCGGGCGTCGTGGGGCGCCACGACCACCCACTCCCCCATCCCCTCCCGGAGCCAGTGTCTGATCCCGTCGTTGGCGGCGGGCCCGAAGCCGCGGTTACGGCCCAGTTCGAGCACCTGCACCCCGGGCATGCGGTGCAGGGCGGCCCGGTCCGCTTCCGGGGAGCCGTTGTCCACCACGATGATCCGCACCGACGGTCCCTGCGCGGCGAAGGCCCGGCACGTCTCGGCGCACTGCTGCGGGTTCCGGTGGTGGACGACCACAACCGTCACCGGACCGCTCACGAGGGCGGTTCCATCAGCTCGATGCGATTCCCGAACGGGTCGTCCACGTACGCCTGGTTGGTGGCGTCACCGGGTCGGACCTCGATGCCCGCACGGCGCAGCCGGTCCACCAGCTCGGCCAGGGCGCTCACCGCGAAGGCGGGATGGGCCTTGCGGGCCGGACGGAAATCGACCTCGACGCCGAGATGCACCTTCAGGTCACCCCTCTCGAACCAGCAGCCGCCCCGGGCAGCCAGGGGCGCGGGCTTGACCACCCTCGGGATGCCCAGCACCCCCTCGTAGAAGGCGGCGGCGCGGTCCTCCTCTCCCGGGGGCATGGCCAGTTGGACGTGGTCGAGTCGGATCAGCTCGGACACGGGCCAATTCTCGGGGCCGACGCGCGCCACCGGCAAGCCTGGAGTCTCAGTCCGACGCCGCGTCGGCCGGGATCTCCTGGCGACGGGAGGCGACGTCGGAGAACAGGTCTCCCATGGCCGAGACCCGATCGAGCACCTGCGGTGCGTCGAAGGACAGGACGATCCCGCCATCGGACGCGGCCTGCTCGACCTCGTCCCACGAGACGGGAGTGGACACGGTGGGGCTCTCCCGCGCCCGCAGCGAGTACACCGCAACGGTGGTCTTCGTCGGGTGGTTCTGGCTCCAGTCGATGAGCACCTTGCCGCCGCGCACCGACTTGTCCATCCGCTCCACGACCAGCCGCGGGTGCGAGCGGGTCAGCTCGGCTGCGACGCGGTGGGCCAGGGACTTGGTGCCTTCGTAGGTCACGGCGGTGTTCAGGGGCACGTACAGCTGCAGGCCCTTGGAGCCGGACGTCTTCGGGAACGCCTCCAGGCCCCATCCGGCGAGGAGCTGGCGCACCAGGCCGGCCACCTGGGCGCACTCGCGCATGCCGGCCGGCGGCCCCGGATCGAGGTCGAACACCAGGGTCGTGGGCCGCTCGACGTCGGGCTGGCGGGCCAGGAGGGGATGAAGCTCGATGGCGGCCAGGTTGGCCAGCCACACGAGCGTCGGTACATCGTCGGCCAGGCAGTAGTTGATCAACTTGGCCGATCCCCGCCGGCTCGGTATCGGAACCGTGCGGACCCAGTCGGGGCGGTGGGACGGGCAGTTCTTCTCGTAGAAGAAAGAGGCGCCGGTCCCGTTCGGGTAGCGCTTCAGAGTGAGAGGCCGGCCCGCCAGGTGCGGGAGCATCACCGGAGCGATGCGGACGTAGTAGTCGATGACCTGCGCCTTGGTGAACCCGTCCGGGTAGAGGGCCTTGTCCAGGTTGGAGAGGCGGAGGCGTCTCCCCTCGATCTCGATCTCGTTGCCCTCCGGCATGGGCTTATCTAATCGGATGCCAGGCAGCGCCCTCCCCGGCAACCTCGAGCCGATGCGGGCCGTGGCGGTCGATGCGCTCCCGCCCGACGATCCCCGGTGGGGCTACGAGGTGAAGTGGGACGGGGTGCGGGCCCTGGCGTACGTGGAGAGGGGACGGACCCGGCTGCAGAGCCGGACCATGAAGGACATCACCGACCGCTATCCGGAGCTGGCCGCCCTCGGGCGCGAGCTCGACGGTGTCGTCCTCGACGGGGAGGTGGTGGCCCTGGACGAGTCGGGCCGGCCCCGGTTCGAGCGGCTCCAGCAGCGGATCAACGTCACGCCCGGGCCGCCCGTAATGCGCCGCGCCGCCGAGATCCCGGTGAGCTACGTGGCGTTCGACGTGCTCCACCACGGGGGTCGGCCCCTCCTCGACGTCCCGTACGCGGAGCGCCGGGCCCTGCTGGCCGCCCTGGCCCTGCCCGAGGACGTGGCGCGTGCGCCCCGCCACCACGTGGGCCAGGGCGCGGCGCTGTTGCAGGCGAGCCGGGCCCAGGGCCTGGAGGGGCTCGTGGCCAAGCGCCTGGACGGCCCCTACCTGCCGGGACGGCGGTCGCGCCTGTGGCTCAAGGTGAAGAACTTCCGCCGGCAGGAGCTGGTGATCGGAGGCTGGCTCCCCGGGTCGGGGGGCAGGACCGGGGCCCTGGGCGCCCTTCTCGTCGGCCACCACGGGCCGGGCGGGCTGCGCTACGCCGGTCGGGTCGGGACCGGCTTCACCGACGCCGAGCTGGCCCGGGTAAGGGGGCACCTGGAGGCGCTGGCGCGGAGCTCGAGCCCGTTTGCGCCCGAGCCGGCCCTGCCTCCCGAGGTGCGCCGGACGGCTCGTTTCGTGGAGCCGGTCCTCGTGGCCGAGGTGGCCTTCTCGGAGTGGACGTCCGCCGGCACGCTCCGGGCCCCGTCGTACAAGGGGCTGCGCGACGACGTCGATCCCGAGCGGGTGGTGCGCGAGCCGGATCCCCCGGCTTGACCGTTCCGGGGAGGGGATCCTCAGCGTCCCGCCCACTCCTGCACGCGCTCGAGGGCCCAGGTGTTCACCACGCGATCCGGGTCGACGCCGGTCCGCGCCACCCGCTCGCAACCGTTGATCTGCCACTCCAGCTGCCCTGGGGCGTGGGCGTCGGTGTCGATCGCCAGCAGGCAGCCGGCGGCCACGGCCTGCTCCAGAAGACGCATGGGCGGGTCGAGACGCTCGGGACGGGAGTTGACCTCCACGGCGGTGCCCGTGGCCGCACACGCCGCGAACACGGCGTCGGCGTCGAAGGTGGACTCCGGACGACCCCGTCCGACGACGATCCGGCCGGTGCAGTGGCCCAGGATGTCGACGTTGGGGTCCTCCACCGCCCGCAGCATGCGTGCCGTCATGCCCGGGCTCTCCATGCGCAGCTTCGAATGCACGCTGGCCACCACCAGATCCAGCTCGGCCAGCAGTCCCGGGTCCTGATCCAGTCCGCCGTCCTCGAGGATGTCCACCTCGATGCCCTTGAGCACGCGGAAGCCGGGGGCGGCCCGCTCGTTCAGCTCGTCGACCAGCTCCATCTGGAGTCTGAGGCGCTCGGCGTCGAGGCCGTGGGCCACGGTGAGGCGGGGGGAATGGTCGGTGAGGGCCCAGTACTCGTGACCCAGGCTGCGGGCGGCGGCAGCCATCTCCTCGATGGGGCTGCCGCCGTCGGACCAGTCGGAGTGGCTGTGGCAGTCCCCCCGCAGGGCGGCGCGCAGGGCGGCGGCGGCGGGGTCGGGCTCCGGAACCGGCTCCTCCTCGAGGCGGGCCAGGTAGGCCGGCACGTCACCACGGAGCGCCTCGACGATCACCCGCTCGGTCGACTCCCCGATCCCCGGGAGGTCCCGCAACCGGCGGGAGCGGGCCAGTTCCTCCAGCTCGGGCCGGGGCAGCTTGCGGACGACCGCCGCCGCCCGCCGGAAGGCGCGCACCCGGGGAGTCGGCTGCCGGGTGCGCTCCAGGAGGAACGCGATGCGGTCGAGAGCCTCCTCGGGGCTCAGCGCAGGACGGGGTTGGACTTGGCCCGGCGGAGGATCTCGCGGCGCTCGTCCTCGTCCGCACCGCCCCAGACGCCGAACTCCTGGCGCGTCTCGAGGGCGAACTCGAGGCAGGGTCCGTTGACCTCACAGGTGCTGCAGACCTGCTTGGCCGCGGTCACCTCCTCGACGGCCATCCCACTGGTCCCCACCGGGAAGAACATGTCCGCGGGCATGAGCCGGCACGCCGCCCGCCTCCTCCAGTCCGCACCGCTCCCCCGGTTGCGGGCGGGAACGTTGGGGTTGAGCAGGGCTAGGCGGCCTGTCTGCAAGGATCCTCCTCCACCTCGGCGGGTGCCATGACAGCCAAGCAGGTCAGGGGGGGTATGTCCATAGCCCGGCCGGGCCATTGCACGGCCCGGCCGGGCGGACAACCGGTTAGAAACTGGTTAGAACCCGGCCCAACGGCCGGTGCCCGTCTAGCGCCGACGGGCCGCCGTCTTCTTGGCGGCGGGCTTGCGCGCCACGGCCTTCTTGGCGGTGGTGCGACGGACCGGGGCCTTCTTGGCGGCGGTTGTCCGCTTGGCGGCGGTCGTCTTGCGGGCCGCCGTCTTCTTGGCCGCCGTCTTCTTGGCCGTCGTCTTGCGGGCCGGAGCCTTGGAGGCGGTCGTGGCCTCGAGGGGCCACACCCCCCGGGCCAGCCTGGGCGCCAGGCCCGGGCTCATGACCGCGTCCTTGAACGCCTTCATGGGGGTGACCCGCACCTTCTTGGAGGCCTTGATCCGGATGGGCTCCCCCGTGGCCGGGTTGCGGCCCATCCGGGCCGCCCGCTCCACCTTGGCGAACTTGGCGAAGCCGCTGATCGACACGGCCTCCCCCTTCGACACCACGGCGGTCACCACGTCCTGGAAGCCCCTCAGGGCGTCATCGATGTGGCGCCCTTCCAGACCGGTGTGGGCAGCCACGGCCTTGACCAGGTCCCTGCGATTCATCAGCCAGTCTCTCCTTTACGGCCTGAGTTGCGGGCAATTCTGCTGGTTTCCCGCCCGTCGCGCGCGGATCCGCCTACAGCGGCGGGCTTTCCGGGGACCCGGGGGGCGGTCCCTCCCGCAGGGGACGCACCAGAACCTCCTGGGCCACCGACGCGATGAGGGTGCCGGACCGGTCGTGGATGACGCCCCGGACCATCCCCCGGGCCCCGTGGTTGGCGAGGGCGTGGAGGTCGTAGAGCAGCCACTGGTCGGCCCGGGCGGGGCGGTGGAACCAGACGGCATGGTCGAGGCTGGCGGTCATCACGGAATCCCATGTCGCGCCCGGACGCGGCGGTCGGGCCGCCATCACGACGCCGAGGTCGGACATGAAGGTGAGGACGCAGGCGTGCAGCAGCGGGTCGTCACCCACCTCCAGGGCCCGCACCCAGACCCGCCGCGTGGAGCGGTAGGTGCCGTCGGGCTCCGGCGGCGTGGGGCCGACCTCCCGCAGCTCCAGGTTGCGGAGAGCGCCCGACGGCGAGAAGGGCCAGCCGGGCGGGTCGAGGTCCTCGGGGGCGGCCACGTCGGCCGCCATCGGCAGCTGGTACTCCGGACCCGGCTCGGTTGTGTGGAACGACGCCGACAGGGTGAAGATCACCTCCCCGTCCTGACGGGAGTCGACGCGGCGGGTGGTGAAGGAGCGGCCATCGCGTGTGCGGTCGACGGCGTGGTCGATGGGCACGCCGGGCCGGCCCGGACGGACGAAGTAGGCGTGCAGCGAATGGGGGAGGTGGCCGGCGCCCACGGTGCGCGTGGCGGCCCTCAGCGCCTGGGCGGCCACCAGCCCGCCGAACACCCGGCCGCCGGGCCAGTCCCCGGGGTTGGGACCCCGGAAGACGTCGGTGTGGCCCTCGTCGAGGCCGAGGATGCGGTCGAACACCGGTCAGCCGCCGTCAACGCCGGCGATCACGAAGCGCCGGCAGCGCGCGCACCACGCTGCGAGGCTGGCATCGGGATCGGCGGGGTGGACGATCGCGCCGCAGCCCTCGCACCGGTAGATCACCGGGGACCTCGTTTCGTCGGATGGGCTCAACACGACCTCGGGCTCGCAAGGGCGCCACATCTTCCCCGAGCACGGAAGGGGCGTCGAATCGGCGCGGAAGAATGGCGGCCGTGCGGTTGGAACCCGTGGTCCGCCCCGACGACCCCCGCCTGGCGGACTACGTCGCGCTCCGCGACCCCGTGCTGCGCCGGGCGCGGGAGGCCGCCGCCGGTCTGTTCATAGCCGAAGGGCACCTGGTGGTCGAGCGCCTGCTGCGCTCCCGGTACCCGGTCCGTTCGGTGCTGGTCACCGACCGGGGACTGCGTGTGCTGCGCCCGGTCCTGCAGAACGCCGACGTGACCGTGCACCTGGTCGACGGGGCGGTGGCCCGGACCGTGACCGGCTACGACGTTCACCGCGGGGTGCTGGCCGCCGCCGAGCGCGTGGAGCTGTCCGACCCGGCCGAGGTGCTGGTGGGGGCGCGGGTGGTGCTGGTCCTCGAGGACCTCACCGATCAGGCGAACCTGGGCGCCCTGTTCCGCAACGCCGCCGCCCTCGGCGCCGACGCCGTCCTGCTCTCGCCGCGGTGCTGCGACCCCCTCTACCGCCGCTCCGTGCGTGTTTCGATGGGCGCCGTCCTGACCGTCCCGTACACCTACATCGAGCCGTGGCCGGATGGGCTGGGCGCCCTCGGCGTGCACGGGTTCAGCCTGGTGGCCCTCACCCCGGAGCCGGCGGCCGACCCGTTGGAGGCCGTAGCCCGGGGACTCGTCGCGCCGGACGGTGCCGGCGTGGCGCTGGTGCTCGGCTCCGAGGGACCCGGCCTGTCCCCGGGCGCGCTGGCGGCGTGCGACCGGCGCGTCCGTATAGCCATGGAGGCGGGCGTGGACTCGCTCAACGTGGCGACGGCGGCGGCCGTGGCCCTGCACTGCCTTCGGTCGGCGCGGCTCAGCCGTTACGGGGCAGATCTCTGAACGGGGTCGTGCGATCGTTGCTCGGCTCCTTGGGAAGTCCGAGCACCCGCTCCCCGATGATGTTGTGCTGGACCTCGTCGGTCCCGCCGTAGATCGACGGTCCCTGGGTGAACAGCGCCATCTCGGTGACGAAGGAGGCGGCCGGGTTACCGGTCAGCTTCTCGAGCTCGGGCCGCTTCTCGGGGTTGTAGGCGTGCAGGGTGCCCACCGGCCCGAGGATCTGCAGTCCCAGGTCACGGGACAGCCGCAGGATCCGGCTCATCGAGAGCTTGGCGATGTTGCCGACACCGGGTATGTCCTGGCCGATCTCGCGCAGGGCGCGCTGCCGGAGATTGGTGAACCGGGCGATCTCGTTGAGGCTGTGCAGGCGCATCAGGTCCTGGCGGATCACCGGGTCTGACGCCTTCCCGGTCTGGCGGGCCAGCTCGACGAGAAGGGATCCGGCGGCGCCGAACATGCCGGGGTTGCTGCCGCCCCCGCCCCGGCGGCCGCCGCCGGCGCGCACGAAGTCACCGGCGCGCTGGTCGAGATTCCCGGCCACGGTTCCGGGATTGGCCAGGCCCCCGGCGGCGGAGCCGCCGCCGGCACCGAGCCCGGCCCGCTCGAACGCCAGCGTGGTGTTGGCCACCGCCCAGCCGTTGTTGAGCCCACCGATCAGGGCGTCGTGGCTTACCCGGGCCTCGTTGATGAAGACCTCGTTGAACATCGCCCGGCCGGTCATCTCACGGAGAGGGCGCACCTCGACCCCGGGCTGGTGCATGTCGAGGGCGAAGTACGAGATGCCCTGGTGCTTGGGCACGTCCGGATCGGTCCGCGCCAGGAGCATGCCGAGATCGGCGATCTGGCCGCCGGACGTCCAGACCTTCTGACCCGTCACCACCCACTCGTCCCCGTCACGCACGGCGCGGGTCTGCAGGCCGGCCAGATCCGAACCCGCCCCGGGCTCGGAGAACAGCTGGCACCACGCCCGGCGCCCGGTGACGATGTCGCGCAGGTACCGCTCCTTCTGCTCGTCGTCCCCGTGGGTGGCGATGGTCGGCCCGGCCAGGAGCAGCCCCAGGCCGCCCGGCGCGCCCAGGGCCCCGAAGCGGGAGACGGCCTGCTGGACGGCCACGCCGTCCCCGCGGGACAACCCCTTGCCGTACCACTCCTCGGGCCAGGTCGGGGCCGCCCAGCCCGATGTCCCCAGGCGGTTCCACCACTCCCCGACCGTCAGGTCGGGATCCCAGTTCTCCTCCAGCCAGGCCGTCACCTCGGCGGTGACGTCCCGGGCCGTGCGCGCCGCGGTGTCGGTCATGTCATCCCCTGCGTCGGTTCCAACCCCGATCCAGTGCAGCCGAAACTTGACCGGACGGTCAAGTTCACGGCGGCGGCCACCCGGGTCCGGCGGACCGCGCCCCCCGCGGGGCGGCGAGGAACCCCAGCCCCGCCGCCTCAGGGAATGGCTATGCCCAGTTCCTCGAGCAGGGGGCGGGCCCACGCCAGGCGCCCCGTCATCGTGGCCGGGTCACCCGTGCAGAGGGCGTAGGCCGCCTCGACCATGTACTCGACCTTCTCGTGGCGCTCGACGGGGGTCCGCCGGTCCAGGCCGTGGTGAATCACCCCCGGGGTGAGGACCAGCCCCGACGGCGAGAGGCAGTTGACCGCCACGCCCTTGTCGTGGACCTCGGCCGCCAGCCCGGTCGTGAACCGCTCGAGGGCGGCCTTGCACATCCCGTACACGGTCCCGCCCGGGATGAACCGGGTGTAGGGAGGCCCCGCCGGGTGGACGGATGCGCCCGAGGAGATGTTGAGGATCCATCCCCGGCCCCGCCCGGTCATCTCGGGCAGCACCAGCTGGGCCAGCTCGAACGGGGCCCGCACCTGGACCTCGAACATCACGCGGAAGTGGCCCTCGTCGAAGTCGACGACCGGCTCGAAGTAGGTGATGGCGGCGTTGTTCACCAGGACGTCGATCGGACCCAGCTCCCGGCGTACGGTCTCGATCAGACGCTGGCGGTCCTCGGCCCGGGCCAGGTCGGCCACCACCGCCACGGCGGTCTGGCCGGCGGCCTCGATGTCCCGCACCGTCGAGCCGACACTGCCGGCCAGCGGGTGGTCCCCCTCCTCGGGCGTGCGCGCCGTGACCGCCACCGCCGCCCCGTCGGCGGCGAAGCGCTGGGCCACGGCGGCGCCGATCCCCCTGCTGGCGCCGGTGACCAACACGACCTTGCCCTCGAGACTCCCCATGGTCCCGAACCTATCGTGGGGCGGAGGAGGGAGCCCAGATGATCAACGTGAAGCCGATCCCGACCCTCGACGAGCGCATCAACGACCTGCGCCGGCGTACGGCGGCGATCATCAACGAGGAGATCCTGCCCAACGAGGACCGCCTGTGGCACTGGCGCCGAGACGGGTCGGGAGTCTCGGAGAGCGACCGGGAGCAGTCGCGCAAGCTCCGCGAGCACGTCAAGGAGCGGGTGCGGGCGGCGGGGCTGTGGGCGCCCCATCTGCCGGCGGAGTACGGCGGCATGGGCCTGGACTTCATGGCTCACGCCTACATGAACGAGGTCCTGGCGTACGCGGTCGGTGCCGCGTCGCTCTTCGGCGTGGTGGCCCCGAACTCCGGGAACCAGACGATCCTCGTCAAGTACGGCACCGAGGAGCAGAAGCGCAAGTGGCTGCTTCCCCTCATCGAAGGGACGATGGAGTCGGGGTTCTCGATGACGGAGCCGGAGAACGCCGGATCGGACCCGCGCTCGCTCACCACCCGGGCCGTGCGCGAGGGGGACCACTGGGTGATCAACGGCCACAAGTGGTTCACCTCCAACGGCAAGGAGGCCGACTTCTTCATCGTCATGTGCCGGGCCGAGGACGCCAGCGGGGAGCTGGGCCGGTCGGGACAGATGGTCCAGATCATCGTGCCGACCGACACGCCGGGCGTGAACATCGTCCGGGGCATCGGGATCTGGGGCCGGCCCACCTCGGACCACTGCGAGGTCGTCTACGACGACGTGCGGGTGCCCATCGAGAACACCCTCGGTCAGGTCGGGCAGGGCCACCAGGCCGCCCAGGACCGCCTGGGGGCGGGGCGGATCTTCCACTGCATGAACTCGATCGGCCAGATGTGGCGGGCCTTCGATCTCATGGTCGAGCGCTCACTCACCCGCCAGGTGCACGGTGGCCTGCTCAAGGACAAGCAGTTCGTGCAGGGCTTCATAGCCGAGAGCTACATCGACATCCAGGCCGCCCGGCTGATGACCATCCACGCCGCCGAGCGGGTGGACAGCGGGGACCCGCAGGCGCGCACCGACATCTCGGCCATCAAGGTCT
The DNA here is from genome assembly GCA_035695125.1 of Acidimicrobiales bacterium. Classification (GTDB taxonomy): domain Bacteria; phylum Actinomycetota; class Acidimicrobiia; order Acidimicrobiales; family JAJPHE01; genus DASSEU01. Next base: position 46,118 of record DASSEU010000013.1, on the reverse strand, counting down.
TCGTGCCCCAGGCGTACCAGCGCGTCGTCGACCGGGCCATCCAGGTCTGGGGGGCGGCGGGAGTGTCCAACGACCTCCCGCTGGCCGGCATGTACCTCGGGGCCCGGACGCTGCGGCTGGCCGACGGGCCCGACGAGGTGCACAAGATCCTCATCGCCAAGAACGTGCTGCGCCGCTACGAGTCCGGCGAGAGCTGGGACTTCGGGAACTGAGTACGGCGGGATTCCCGGGTCCCGGGCCCGGATAGGTTAGAATTGCCACTGCGTCCGCTGACGCGGACGCGTGGGGTGGCCTGAACCTCGCCGCCCCGTGTGAACCGTGGTGCGGATCCGCCGGTCGTCGGCCCCGCGCCGACTACCGATCGGATGACAACTTGACCACGTTCAGAGACCTCGGGGTGTCCGAGAAGCTCGTCGCCGCGCTCGCCGAAGCCGGCGCCGTGCGCCCCTTCCCCGTCCAGGCCCTCACGATCCCCGACGCCCTGGCCGGCCGGGACGTGTGCGGCAAGGCCCAGACCGGGTCCGGCAAGACCCTGGCCTTCGGCATCCCGCTGGTGCAGCGGACCAGTGGTGGGGCCCCCGGTCGGCGGCCCCGCGCCCTCGTCCTGGTGCCTACCCGGGAGCTGGCCGCCCAGGTCCACCGGGTACTGGCCCCGCTGGCAGAGGCCAGCGGCCTGCGCCCCGCCGTGGCCTACGGGGGCACTCCCATCAAGGCCCAGACCGCGCCCCTGGTGGAGGGGGCGGAGATCCTCACCGCCACGCCCGGGCGGCTAATCGACCTGGTCGACAGCGGCTCGGTCGACCTGGGGGACGTGGCGGTGGCGGTCATCGACGAGGCCGACCGCATGGCCGACATGGGATTCATGCCCCAGGTGGAGTGGCTGCTGCGGCGGATGCCGGGCCGCAGGCAGACCATGCTGTTCTCGGCGACGCTCGACGGGGACGTCTCGTGGCTGGTCCGGCAGTACCTGGCCGACCCCGTGCGTCACGAGGTGCCCGATCCCGAGCCGACCGTCGAGTCCATGCAGCACCGCTTCCTGGCCGTGCACCAGATGGACAAGGCGCGGGTGGCGGCGGCCATCATCGCCGGGGCCGAGCGCGCCATCGTCTTCTCGTCCACCAAGCGGGGCGCCGACCGGGCCTCACGCGACCTGTCGGCGCTCGGGGTGAAGGTGGCGGCCCTGCACGGGGACCTGCGCCAGGAGGCGCGGGAGAAGGCGCTCAAGGCCTTCACCGCCGGCCGCATCCCGGCCCTGGTGGCCACCGACGTGGCCGCCCGGGGCATCGACGTCGAGGGCATCGACGTCGTGATCCACTACGACCCGGCCACGGACCACAAGGAGTACCTCCACCGGTCCGGACGCACGGCGCGCGCCGGTGCGACCGGCACCGCCGTCAGCCTCCTGTTGTGGAACCAGCACGTCAACGCCGAGCGCATCTGCCGCCAGCTCGGCATCGACGAGCCGGTGATCGAGGTGTTCAGCAACGACCCCCGCCTCGGGGACCTGGCGGCACTCGGCGCTACGGCCGGTCTCCGTGGGGCATGAGGTCGGACTGACCCCACTGCCCGAGGGAGTTGAGCTGCACGTGGTCACCGGTCGCCTCGACGATGCGGCCCCCGCCCACGTACATGGCCGTGTGGTACACGCTCGTCCAGTCGTTCTGGTCCGAACCCCAGAACACCAGATCGCCGGCCACGAGGTTGGCGTAGTCGATGGCCTCCCCCGCGGTGTGGTACTGGTCGTTGGCCACCCGGGCGAAGCGGATGCCCGCCCCGGCGGTCCACGACGCCAGCGCCAGACCTGAGCAGTCGAATCCGAGTGGGCCGTTGCCACCCCAGATGTAGGGCTTGCCCAGCTGGTGGAAGGCGAACAGCACGGCCCGGTCTCCGGGGGTTGCGCCGCTGAACATGAGAGCCTGGGTGGGGGCCGCGCCCGAGGCGTCTCCGTACCCGAAGCTGGTCCCGTTCTGCAGCACGATCCAGTAGCCGCCGCCGTCGGACGAGGCCACGATCCGCTCCGCCGGCTCGGGTGAGGGGTCGGCGCCGAGGGACCCGGCATAGGCGGCGTTGCCGAAGGCGAAGACGCCGCCGTCCGACGCCATGAGCCAGTAGCCGCCGCCGTCGGGGGTGGCGGCCATCGACACGATCGGCTGGGCCAGGTGGATGGCGCCCGTCGAACCGTGGAAGGCGGCGTCACCGAAGCTGAACACGCCACCGTCGCGCGCCACCAGCCAGTACCCGCCACCGTCGGCGGTCGGCGCCATCCCGACGATCGGCTGGGCCAGGTGGATGGCGCCCGTCGAGCCGTGGAAGGCGGCGTCACCGAAGCTGAACACGCCACCGTCGCGCGCCACCAGCCAGTACCCGCCACCGTCCGGCGTGGGCGCCGCGCCGACGATGGGCTCGACGAGATGGAGGGCACCGGTCGAGCCGAAGAACCGGGCGTCACCGTAGGTCATGACGCCTCCGTCGGCGCCGACGAGCCAGTAACCCTTGTCGTCGGGGGTCGGGGCCATGTCGACGATGGGGCTGGCCAGCGGGACGCTCCCCGCCGACCCGTAGGCGCCGGCGCGGCCGAAGGCCCACACGCCGCCGTCGGAACCGGCCAGCCAGAAGCTGGCGGCCGTGCCGCCGTCGGCCCGCGCCGGCGGGGCCGTGATCATTCCCGCGCCCGTGGCCACGGCCGTGGCCGCCAACATCAGGGGCGCGAAGAACAGCCATCTCCGCCGGGTCATCGAACGTGTATCGGGGCCCCGTTCGAGCCGCCTTTAGGTAAATGGTCCTTCCGTGGGCCGTGCCGCCCCCGCCGGCGGAGGACTAGTCACGGAAGGCCGGCTTGCGACCCTCGCGCCGGGCCTGGATGGCCTCCTCGAAGTTGCGGGTGGTGAGGCGGACGTACAGCTGGGCATGGCCCTCGTGGTCCATGTGGGCCTGGAGGCTCGAGGCGTCCAGGCTCGACCACAGGAGGCGCTTGGTGATCTCGATCCCCGGACGGCTCCATCCGATGATCCGCTCGGCGACGTCGTAGCAGGCGTCCAGCAGGTGGTCCTGGTCGACGACGCGCGACACCAGCCCGATGCGCTCGGCCTCGGCGGCGTCCACGTCGCGCCCGGTGAGCATGATCTCGGCCGCACGCGAGGAGCCGATGGCGCGCGGCAGCAGGTAGCTGATCCCGAGCTCGCATGCCGTGAGGCCGTTGTTTATCCCCGCCGCCCGGAAGTAGGCGCCGGGCCCGGCGATGCGGATGTCGGCTGCGAGGCTGAGGCAGAACCCGCCGCCGATGGCGGCCCCGTTGACGGCCGCGATCACGGGTTGGTGCATGCGGCGCATGGCCAGGATGGCGTCGTCGAGCAGCTCGAGAGCGCGCCGGGCTATCGACGTGGGCGTGAGCCCGGCGATCCGCGGCACGGTCCCCGAGTCCTCGAGGTCGGCGCCGGAGCAGAACCCGTGACCGGCCCCGGTCACCACGACGACCCGCACGTCGTTGTCCCAGCTCACCTCCTCGAGAGCCTCCCGGAACGGGATCATGACGTCGAAGGCCATGGCGTTCATCCGCTCGGGACGGTTCAGGGTGACCAGGGCCACTCCGGGTCGCGGGTGGTCAATGAGGACGAAGGACATCGGTGCTCCTCGGCTCGCGCGGGCCCCGGACACTAGGGGGAGCGCCCGGACGGGGTTGGCCCGTAGTGTCCGCCCATGGACATCAAGCTCGGGCTGCGGCTCGACCTGTACCGCGCCGCCAGGCTCGAGGTTCCAGTCGACCTGGTGCGCCGCGCCGAGGCACTCGGGTTCCACTCCGTGTGGACGGCGGAGGCGTACGGCACCGACGCCCTGTCCCCCCTCGCCTACCTGGCCGCCGTCACCGACCGGATCAAGCTCGGCACGGCCGTTGTGCAGCTGGCCGCCCGCCCCGCCACCACCCTGGCCATGCACGCCATGACCATCGACGCCCTGGCCGGTGGGGGCCGGGTCATCGCCGGGATCGGCGTCTCCGGCCCCCAGATCGTCGAGGGGTGGTACGGCCAGCCCTGGGGCAGCCCCAACGCCCGGCTGCGCGACTACGTGGCCATCCTGCGCAAGGTGCTCGAGCGGCAGGCACCGGTCAGCCACGACGGCCCGGAGATCTCCCTGCCCTACCGGGGCCCCGGCGCCCTGGGCCAGGGAAAGCCGCTCAAGTCGATCCTGCACCCCGCCGGCCGGGTGGAGATCTGGATCGCGTCGGGCGGACCGCTCAACACCCGACTCACCGCCGAGGTGGCCGACGGATGGCTGCCGATGGGCCTGCCGCCCCAGGGGGTGGCGGCCTACCGCGCCGAGCTCGAAGCGGGGTGGGCGGCCCGGGCCGAGGGGCCGGGCGACGGTCCCGGGGGCCGGCCCGCCCGCTTCGAGATCTTCAGCGGGTGCACGGTGGAGCTCACCGACGACGTGAAGGGCCGCCTCGACGCCATGCGCCCGCTCACCGCCATGTACGTCGGGGGGATGGGCAGCCAGACCCACAACTACCACCGCGACGCCATGGCCCGGCGCGGCTTCCCCGGGGAGGCGGCCCGCATCGGTGAGCTGTGGCGGGCGGGCCACCGGGAGGAGGCCCAGGCCGCCATTCCCTACGAGTACCTCGAACAGGGCACGCTGCTCGGGTCCGCCGACCGCATCCGGCGCCGGTGGGAGGAGGGGGTGGTGCCGGACGGGGTGACGGGCCTGATCCTGGGCGCCGCCCAGCCCGACGCCCTCGAGCTGATGGCGGACCTGGCCGGGACACGGGAGGCGGAGTGGGCACGGGCTACGAGCTGATCCTCGTCGACGAGCCGGCGCCGGGGGTGCGGCGCATCACGCTGAACCGGCCCGACAAGCGCAACGCCATCTCGACCCCGATGCGGGTCGAGCTCCTCGACGCCCTGCGCAGCCACGACTCCGATCCCGACGCCCGGGTGACCGTCGTGCGGGGCGCCGGGCCGTGCTTCTCGTCGGGCTACGACCTCGGAGCCGGATCCCTCATGGAGGCGGCCCCCTTCTACTCCGCACCGGGGGACGGCCAGTGGGCCCGCCAGTGCAACGACACCTGGTTCAGCGTCTGGGACCTGGCCAAGCCGGTCATAGCCCAGATCCACGGCTACGCCATAGCCGGGGCCACGGAGCTGGCGTCGGCATGCGACCTGGTGTACGTGGCCGAGGACGCCCGCATCAGCTATCCCGTCGTACGGGTGATCAGTCCCCCGGACTGGCAGTACCACACGGTCCTTCTCGGGCTGCGTCGGGCCATGGAGCTCATGCTCACCGGGGACCCCATCGACGGGGTGGAGGCGGCCCGCATCGGCTTCGCCAACCGGGCCTTTCCAGCTGAGGCGCTCGAGGAGGAGGTGCTGCGGATTGCCGGCCGGGTGGCCGAGATCCCGAGCGACCTCACCCAGATCAACAAGCGCTCCGTCCACCGCGCCTTCGACGTGTGGGGCGCCCGGGCCGCCATCCGGGCCGGCACCGAGCTGCAGGCCCTGGCCGGTCACACCGAGACGGCTGCCCGGGCGCGCGCCGACCTGCTGGCCCGGGTGAAGGGCCAGGGCCCGGGCGCCCCGCCCGCATAGCGGCAAAGCGCCCGTCTCGGCCCACTCCGGGGGGGGATGCATTTACGACAGGGCGGTCAGGCGGTAGAAAGGTGTGCTGCAGGTCACATCCATCGCTCCAAATCCAGGGGGGTCAGTGTGGGCGGTTTAGATCGGCGTACGTTCCTGGCGGGTACCGCCGCTGTCGGGGCCGGGGGGATCCTGGCCGCGTGCGGGAGCTCGGGTTCCTCCAAGGCGGGAGGAACCGGCGGTACGGGGACGAAGGGCACCCCTGGCGTCTCGAACGCCACCCCCAAGAAGGGCGGGACCCTTCACATCGGCGTGGAGGCCGAGGACAACGGCTTCAACCCGACCATCGCCAGCTGGGACGTCACCGGCCTGATGTACGGCGCCGCCGTGTTCGACCCGCTGACGGCAATCGACTCCAACGGCAAGGCGCAGCCCTATCTGTGCCAGTCGATCACCCCGAACGCCGACTACACCCAGTGGACGATCAAGCTGCGCTCGACCCCCATCCACTTCCATGACGGCACCGTGTGTGACGCCAACGCGGTGGTGGGGAGCCTGGAGGCCAACGTCCATTCGGCCCAGAACGGCTTCTCGCTCACCAATATCGACACGATCTCCAACCCCGACTCCTCGACGATCGTCGTGAAGATGAAGGGGCCGTGGGTGTCGTTCCCGTACTACCTGACCGGGGCCGACGGCGTGGTGTTGGCCCCCGCCATGATCAAGGCGTCCGACGGCGGGAACCGCAGCCCGATCGGCACGGGTCCGTTCAAGTTCCAGGAGTGGGTGCCGAACGACCACGCCACGTTCGTGCGGAACCCCAACTACTGGCAGCCCAACCTGCCCCACCTGGACTCCGTGATCTTCCGGCCCATCCCCGACCACCAGTCCCGGGAGAACAGCCTCAAGGCCGGCCAGATCGACATCATGCACACCGACGACACCCAGACCGCCGTCGACTTCATGAACGACTCGTCGTACCAGTACATCAACGACCTGCACAACGCGGCCGGTGAGCACGAGCAGCACTTCTACATGATCAACACCGCCCAGCCCCCCCTCGACGACATCCGGGTGCGCCAGGCGCTGGCCTACTCGATCGACCGGGCCAAGGTGCGCCAGATCGAGTTCAACAACCTGCCCCCCGATTCGACCGGCCCCTTCGGGGAGGGATCCCCCTACAAGACCAACACCGGGTACCCGGATTACAACCTGGCCAAGGCCAAGGCCCTGGTGAAGGCGTACGAGGCCGAGAAGGGCCCGATCACCTTCCAGCTGTCCACCGTGAACGACGCCAAGGACCTGGCCGTCACCCAGCTGGTCCAGAGCATGTTCCAGGCGGCGGGGATGAACGCCCAGATCGTCCAGGTCCAGCAGAGCCAGTACATCGTCCAGGCTCTGCTCGGCCAGTTCGGCGTGCGGGAATGGCGCCAGTACGCGGCGTCGGACCCCGACGAGGACTACCTCTGGTGGGTGAGCTCCAACTCCTCGCCGGTGGGCAAGCTGGCGCTCAACTTCGCCCGGAACAAGGACCCCGAGATCGACGCCGCCCTCAACAAGGGTCGCGTCAGCGCCGACCAGGCGACCCGTACCGAGGCCTACCAGACGGTGGCCAAGCGCCTGGCCGCGGACATCCCCTACCTCTGGATCAACCAGACGATCTGGAGCGTCATCGCCAAGCCCAACGTGATGAACTTCGACAACGCCTCCCTGCCGGACGGGAGCAAGGGCCTGTCGATGACCGCCGGGTACTTCGATCCCCGGTACATCTGGCTGAGCTGAACAATCAGTAACCGCCCGCCAGGTCCCGGCGCCCCTCGGCGCTGGACCGGGCGGCGTGGGCCAGGATGTTGCGGGCCATCGAGGACTCCTGCCGGGCCGAGCGCGCCTCGTAGGCCGCCCGGCGCACCTCGTGGGCCTCGGCCGACGCCGGCTCGGCCAGCACGGCGTGCTCGACCAGGTGGCAGGCCAGGGCCTGGCTCTCGTCGTCGTCGGCCGCAGACAGGGCGCGGGCCCGGTCGAGCACCCGGTCCAGCCCTCCCGCCAACGCCACCCACTCCCGGGCCTGGGCCGCCCGGGGCGCCGGGAGGAGGTTGTCCGGCTCCCCCTCGTACCAGCCCCCGTAGCGCCGCCACACGTTGCGGACGAGGAACTGCGGATGGTCGTACACGGGGCGCAGGTACGGCTTGTCGCGCAGGTGAACCGGTATCTCGACCTCGTGCAGCACCTGGTCGAGACTCCTGCCCTGGTTCATGAGGGCCAGCGTCTGGTCCTCGAGGGAGTCGAGCAGCTCGGCGGTGTCCGTGAGGGCGGCACGGATGCGAGCGGCGCCGAAGACGGGCAGGCCATGGCCGGGAACCATCGTCTCGGCCCCGAGCGCCGCCATCTCCCGGAGGGCGGCGGCCCAGTCCGAGAGGTAGCGCTGCACCTTCTGGGGGTTGCCGGCGTTGGGCACGGCGTAGATGAACAGGTCACCCGGGTGCAGCAGTGACAGCTCGGGCACCCACGTCCAGGTGGCGTCGTCGGTCTCCCCCCGGGCGTGGCGCAGCTCGAAGGTGATCCCACCCTCCCGGAACGTCAAGCGGTCGCGGTAGGTGTGGTCGGGGGCCCGGAACTCGGTGGGCCAGCGGAAGCCCGGGGCGAAGATCCCGAACTGGCGCATGTTGATGGCCCGGTTCCACCCCTCGGTCCGGACGTAGCGGGCAAAGTGGGCGGGAAGGTCCTCGTGGGCGTACACCCGTGGCCGGGGCCGGCCGGCGGCGTCCGCATCCGTGTCGAACAGTCCCACCCCGAAGACGTGGTCGACATGGTGGTGGGAGAAGACCGCCGCCGTCACCGGGGTCCGCGGTCGCCACGCCACCACTCCGTCGTGGACGCTGCCGGCGTCGAGCTGGTGCCCGGTGTCGAGCATCACCAGTCCGCCGCCCGTGTCGAGGACGGTCACCGCCGCGATGCTCTTGAGGTAGAGGACCCCCTCGGCCAGCTCGACCGGTCGCGCCCCCCCGGCCGGCGCAACCGGGTGATGGGCGTGGACCAGGTCGGCCTCCCCCGTCCAGTACCGCTCCGCCAGGTCCCTGATGTCGTCGTCGGCCACCCGCCAACAGTCCTAAGCGATCGGTTCCCGGTCAAGGGCCGGTGCCGGGCGGCCCGTGCGGACGGTGAGGAGCGCCACCACCGCGCCGGTGACCATGAGGGCGCAGGCGATCCACAGCGAGAGGTTGAGCCCCGATCGGAACGCCCCGTCGGCCAGGGCCTCGAGGCGCGCCACCAGGGTCTGCACGGCCTTGTTGGGCAGGTGGCTGTAGGCGGCGGCCTGCTGGCTGATGTTGCCGGTCGTCACGGCCGCCACCACCTGGTCCCGGATGGCACGGGGGAAGCCCTGCCGGGCCAGCTCGTGGACCAGGTCGACGACCAGCTTCCCGTTGACGATCGATCCGAGGATGGCCACCCCGGCCACCCCTCCCAGCTCCCGGCTGGTGTTGGTGGCGGAGGCGGCCATACCCGAGTGCTCGGGAGGCACGACCGAGAGAGGGGTCGAGGTGGCCGGCACCATGGCCGTCCCGATCCCGATGCCCGCCAGCGCCAGGGTCCAGCCGATCGTGGCCACGTCGGAGCTGGCCCGCAGATAGTGCTCGGTCAGGGCCACCCCGGCGGCGGTGGCCAGGCACCCGAACACCATCGGCATCCTCGGTCCGCTCACCGCCACCCACCGGCCCGAGAACACCGAGGCGATCACCAGCGCCGCCGCCATCGGGACGAAGTCGAGGGCCACCCCGTACCCGGAGGTGGTGCCGACCAGCTGGAGGTACAGCGAGACGAAGAAGAAGATGCAGAACGTGGCGAAGTAGGCGGCGAACGCCACAACGTTGGCTCCGGCGAAGTCGGGCCGGCGCAGACACCGGAGATCGAGCACGGGATTGGACGCACGCCGCTCGACCAGGACGAAGGCCACCACTCCCGCGGCGGCCACGGCGAAGAGGGCGTCGATCCGGGCGGCCCGATAGCCGGCGGTCTCCCCCTCGATCACGGCGAACGTGGCGGCGGCCAGGCTGACGGCGCCGATCAGCGATCCCCGTACGTCCATGCGCCGGTTCCCGGGGTCGGAGTTCTCGGGCAGCACGACGCTGGCCCCGGCCAGGGCCACCAGCCCGAAGGCGAGGTTGAACCAGAACACCGCCCGCCACGACCACACCCCGACGAGGACCCCACCGATGACGGGGCCGAAGGCCAGGGCCAGCCCCGACACGGCCGTCCAGACGCCGAGGGCCCGCGCCCGGTCCCGGCGATCCGTGTACAGGTGCCGGATCATCGACAGCGTGCCCGGCTCCGACGCCGCCGCTCCCAGCCCCATGACCACCCGGCCGGCTATCAGCGTGGCGCTGTCGGGCGCCACCGCCGCCACCACCGATCCGGCGCAGAACACCACGACCCCGCCGAGCATGACCGCCTTGCGCCCGAGCAGGTCCCCGAGGGTCCCGAAGCTGAGCATGAAGGCGGCGAAGACCAGGGCGTAGCCGTTCACGACCCACTGCAGGGCCCCGACGCCCACGTGCAGGGAGGACTGCACGTCGGCCAGGGTCACGCTGACGACGGTGTTGTCGAGGAAGGTGAGGAAGAGGACGAGGCTGAGGGTCGCCAACGCCAGGCGGGGCCGGGCCAGCCCGGCGGCCGCCCGGTCCACGGGCCGGCTGCCCGCCTGTGCGCTGACCCCCGCTCGGCTGACCACGTCCCCTTTATCCCCCTCCCCTGCCGGTTCGGACCATGCCCGGCCTCTTTAGGATGGGCCCATCGACGACACGCTCGCGCCGCCGGACAGCCTGCCCGGGAGCCCACCGCCGGAGAGCCATCCCCAGCCGGCCGAGCATCCCCGCCGCTGGCCCAAGCGCCTCCTCATCGCCCTCATCGTGCTCGTGGTGCTGGCGGCGGCGGTGGCGGGGGGCGGCTACCTGTACATCCGCAACCGCCTCGACAAGATCCGCCGGGTCCCGGTGAGCGGGATCAGCGCCGGGGCGATCTCCGAGCCGCAGAACATCCTCCTCACCGGCTCGGACAGCCGGGCCGGCCAGCCGGCCGGTGCGGCCAGCCACTTCGGGAGCGCGTCGCTCGTCGCGGGCCAGCGCAGCGACGTCGTGATCCTCGTCCACCTGGACCCGCGCACATCCAAGGCGGCCATGCTCTCGATCCCCCGCGACACCCTGGTGCGGCTGGCGGGCACCGGCCACTCCGGGAAGATCAACGACGCCTTCAACAGCGGTCCCAGCGAGCTCATCCAGACGATCACCGACAACTTCGGGATAACGATCAACCACTACGCGGCCGTCGACTTCACCGGTCTCATGAACCTCACCGACGCCGTCGGCGGGGTCTGCATGAACTTCCCGTACCCGGCCCGGGACGGGTCCCCGCCACCCGGCTACGGAAACGAGTCCGGTCTCAACATCCCGACCGCCGGCCCGCACGTGCTGGACGGGAACGCCGCCCTGGCCTTCGTGCGCAGCCGCTACTACCGCTACTACCGGAACGGCTACTGGCACTCCGAGGGCACCGGGGACATCGGGCGCATCGTCCGCCAGCACGAGTTCCTCCGGGCCCTGGCCAGCAAGGCGGTCCACGACGCCAAGCACAACCCGCTCACCGCCAACGCCCTGATCAACCACGCCGTGAACGACCTGACCGTGGACTCCGGGCTGAGCTCGAGCGACATCCTGCACCTCGGGCTCCAGTTCATGTCGATGAACCCTTCGCAGATCCCGAGCTGGACGCTGCCCTACCGCGCCGTGAGCGGGTACGGCTCGTTCGGGGACGTTCTCCTGCCCGAGCCCGGGCCCGACCAGCAGACCATTGCCCAATGGGAGTCCTACGGCGCGCCGCCTCCGCCCGGCTCCGGTCACGGTGGGGCCACGACCACGACGCTGTCCCCCGCCTCGGTCCGGGTGCAGGTGCTCAACGGCTCGGGCGTGGCGGGCCAGGCCGGGCGGGCGGCGGCGGCGCTGCGGGCGGCCGGGTTCGTGGTGACCAGCTACAGCACCGGGGCCTCGTTCGGCCACACCGCCTCGGTCGTTTCCTACCCGAAGGGAGCGCTGGCCCAGGCCCGCACCCTGGCGGGGATGGTGCGGGGCGCGGTGGTGCTGCACGAGGACCCGTCCCTGACCGGGACCGGCGTGGTCCTGACCACCGGGACCGCCTTTGCCGGGGTCAACGGCTCGTCGGCCCCGACCGCCACCACGGCGCCGCCTGCCGGCGGTCCGGCGCCCACGACCGACGTGGTGCCGCCCTGGGATCCCACTCCCTGCTGAGGGCGGCGCAGGCGGGCGGCAGTCACGCCCCGCGGACGGCGGCGGGTGTCTGGGCCGGGGCGCCCGGGCTGTAGAACGAGGTCCAGTTGGCGCGCGACGGGTGCAGGTGGCCGGCGGGGCCCGAGCCCAGCACGGTCAGGACGTTGCGGGTGATCCGGGTGAGCGCCGTGGTCACCCCGGGGATGGCGGGGGGCACGAGGGCGGCCGGGATCTGCGCGGGGGCGTCGGCCAGCTTGCTCACCCACCAGTTGGTGCCGGTGGCGAAGACGCCGGCGCCCCCCGGGGCGGTGTAGTAGGTCATGTCGGAGTGGCCGGGCCGGCCCCGGCACACCAGCGGGGAGTGGGCCCAGATCTCGACGTTGCGGGGACCGGGCACCGACAGGTCGAAGGCGTCGTACTCGGAGCCGACCACGTGGGGCAGGGTGTCCCCGGCGGCCAGCCCCGTTCCCTCCATTCCCCACGCCGCCGGGGCCACCACGGCCAGGGCGGCGTCGACGGGGTTGGACTGGTACATGTTCCCGATCAGCACGCTCTCGGGCCGGGGGCGGGGACCGCTCGGCCAGTCCGAGGTGACTTCGGCGTCGTCGTGGCCGTTGAGCGGGTCCTCGCTCGCGACCTTGTAGCACACGACCCGTCGGTCGGCGCCCGTGGTGGGGCTGGCCTCGAGCCGGATGTGGCGGAACAAGGCGTTGGCCCCGAGGAAGGCGAAGTTGACCCCGGCGTCGCGTGCCGCCATGGCGCCGTCGAACATGGCCCGGGACCAGTACTCGTCGTGGCCCAGGCTCACGAGGACGCGGTGACGGGTGAGGCGCTCGGGGGCCCGCGCCAGGTCCAGGTCGGTCCAGTACGCCATGTCGAGGCCCCACCGCTCGGCCAGCATCAGGAAGGGCAGCTCGTTCCCCATCCAGTCGGCGGCGCCGTTGGCCCAGTCGACCGATACCAGGCCGTAGGGGCGGTCGAAGGAGACCACGCGCGACCTCGCCGCGTACGCCTCTCCGTTGCCCTGGCGCCCGAGGTAGAGGCTGTAGCCGCCCCAGAGGTTGTAGGCCTGCCACGTCGTGACGGCGTTGAGCACGACGACGGCCGCCTGGCTGTGGTCGTCGCGCACCGTCAGCGGCACGTACTGCTGCTGGCCGCCGGCGCCGGCCAGCTTGAGGAGGTAGTTGCCCGGGGGCCAGTCGTAGGTGACACCGAAGCGCAGGGACGGCGCCCACGCGCATTCGATCATGTTGATGCCCGGCGTGAAGCGGAACGGGGGCTGGCGCCGCCCCGGCACCTCGGCCGACCGCCAGACCAGCCGTCCCCCCCGCCCGCCGTACCAGCCCATCCGGTAGGCCTCGACGTGGAAGGTCGGCTCGGTGGTGTTGACGTGGAGGGTGACGGTCTGGCCGGCGGCGGCGCTGGCCCGGTCGGCGTAGCCCTCGATGGCGTGCGGAACGGGCCGGCCGGTGACGATCCAGTCGAGGGTCCCCGGCCGGGCGTTCTCGGCCTGGACCCACCCGGCCGTGGGCAGCTCGGCAGCGGGGCCGGGCTCGACCGGCCCGGCCCGGGGGGACGGGGCGGGGGCCCGGCGCGGCTTCGGAGGAACACCGCCCGATCCCGACTCGGCGTAGGCCACGCCTCCCGCCACTCCCGCCGCCACGGCGGCTGCGGAGCCGGCCAGGAAGCGCCGGCGGGTGATTCTGCTCACTCGGACCTGCTCAAGCGGGGCCGGACCTCGTGTCCACGAGGAGCCCGAGGTGCTCGAGGGTGGCCCGGAAGGCGCCGAACAGGGCCAGGGCGCCCAGCTCGTGGGCCGGGACCCACCGGGCCTCGGCGGTCTCCCAGGACAGCACGGCCGGGACGGGGAAGCGGTGGGGCACGTCGAGCACCACCGTCCAGTAGCTCCAGCCGCCGTGGTCGTCCTCGTGGACGTGGGCCAGCTCGTAGGGCGCCCCGAAGGGGCCGATCTCCTCGGAGAACTCCCGCAGCGCCCCCTCGAGGGGGCTCTCCCCGAGATCCAGCGCCCCGCCCGGGACCGCCCACGTCCCGCCCTGGTGGCAGTGGAGCGAGCGCCGGGCCAGGAGGTACCAGGGCCCGGCGGCGTCCACGTGCCGGGCCAGCACGCCGGCGGCGCCGAAGCGGCCCCAACGGCGGGAGCCGTCGGCCAGCACGACGAAGCCGTCCCCGGACTGTCGCATGGCCACATCATGACCGGGGTACGCGCCGGGTATGCCCGAGATCGGTTTCTTCCTTTCCAGCGAGGAGCACGGTCCCGGGGCGCTGCTGCGCTTCGCCCGGATGGGCGAGGAGGCGGGGTTCCGGTCCGTGTTCATCTCCGACCATTACCACCCCTGGCTCGAGCGCCAGGGGGAGAGCCCCTTCGTCTGGAGCGTCATCGGCGCCATAGCCGGCTCCACCCGCCTGCGGGTGATGACGGGCGTCACCTGTCCCACGGTGCGCATCCATCCGGCGGTGCTGGCCCAGGCGGCGGCCACGTCGGCGCTGCTGCTCGAGGGCCGGTTCGTCTTCGGCGTCGGCAGCGGGGAGGCCCTCAACGAGCACATCCTCGGGGACCGCTGGCCCTCCACCGACATCCGCCTGGAGATGCTCGAGGAGGCCGTGGGGGTGATGCGGGAGCTCTGGAAGGGAGAGTTCGTCACCCACCAGGGGCGCCACTACACGGTCGAGAACGCACGCATCTACTCGGCGCCGGACCGGCCCCCGCCTGTCTTCGTGTCGGCCTTCGGCCCCAAGGCCACCAAGGTGGCGGCCCGCATAGGGGACGGCTTCGTGACGACCGCGCCCGACGCCGACGCCATCGGCGCCTACCGCGACGCCGGCGGCAAGGGCCCGACGGTGGCGGCAGTCAAGGTGTGCTGGGGTCGGGACGAGTCGGCGGCCCGCAAGCTGGCCCACGACGTGTGGCGGACCACGGGTGTGCCCGGGGAGCTCAGCCAGGAGCTGCCGATGCCGGCGCACTTCGAGCAGGCGGCCCAGAACGTCACCGAGGAGATGGTGGCCGAGAAGATCGCCTGCGGCCCCGACCCCGAGCGGCACGCGGCCGCGCTGCGCCAGTACCTGGAGGCGGGCTTCGACGAGGTGTACGTGAGCCAGATCGGGGAGGACCAGAGCGGCTTCCTCGACTTCTACTTCTCCGAGGTGGCCCCCCGGCTCGGCGTCTGACCGTGGTCCGGCGCCGGGTCGTCCCCGGCGCCGTCGAGGTGCATCGTCACGTGCATGACCCCGTCGGCCAGATGGGTGCGGGGGGCCAGGCCCGACGCCCGGAAGACCTTGAGCATGGGCTGGTTGCCGAGCAGGGTCTCGGCCACGAAGCGCTGGATCCCCTCCTCCCGCGCGATCGGCGCCAGCCGGGCCAGCAGCTCCCGGCCCAGGCCCTGGCCCTGCATCTCGTCGGCCACCACGAAGGCCACCTCGGCCTCGTCGGTGCCGGGTAGCCGGTCGTAGCGGCCCACCGCCTGGATCCGGCCCTGACGATCGACGGCCACCAGGGCCACCCGGTCGTGCTGGTCGAGATGGGTGAAGCGGTTCACCTCGGCCGGCAGCAGTCGGGGGTGGGCGCTGAAGAAGCGCAGGTACACCGTCTCCGGGGACAGGCGGCCGTGGAACTCGACGAGGCGGTCGTCGTCGTCGGGCGCCATACGACGGATCGAGACCACCCGACCGTCCGGCAGGGTGAGGTCGGACCCGGGGGGCCGCCCCCAGAACTGCAGCGCCAGCCGGAACGGCCCGTCGAGGGTCAGCTGGTGGGGGGTGGCCGGGGGGATCGCCTGGGACGCCCCCGGCCCGAGGCTGCGGTCGAGGGGCGGAGTCGTCTCGATGTGCAGTCCCACATCGCCCGCGTCCACCTCGAGGACGCCCCAGACGCCCTCGGCGGTGCGGTGCCGGCGCCGCAGGCCGGCGGGCAGGGTGTCCTGGTCCCAGGGGCCGCCCACCCGGAGCAGCGAGATCCCGGTGGGGAGCTCGGCCCGGTCGCACAGCGGGCACTCGATGTCGGAGCCGATCCGGCGCCGGCGCCCCCCCGGGTCCAGGACCCAGGCCCGCTCCTGGAACGGCGGCCGGTGGCGGACGTGCTGGTTGTGGAGGCAGGAGAGCTCGGCCACCCAGTCCCCGGCCTCGTCCTGGTGGAACCCGGTGATGCGGCGGATCACGCGTCCATCCTGCACTGCTAACCATTCCGGCAGATGAAGGCCTGGGCGGTCACCACCCCGGGACCGATCGACGGCTCCCCGGTCGCGCTCGTCGAACGCCCTGTTCCCACCCCAGGAGCGGGTGAGGTCCGGGTGCGGGTGAGTGTCTGCGGGGTGTGCCGCACCGACCTCCACCTGGCCGAGGGGGACCTGCCACCACACCGCCCGGGGACGATCCCCGGCCACGAGGTCGTCGGCACCGTCGACGCGCTGGGGCCCGGCGCCCACCTGTTCTCCCCCGGGGAGCGGGTGGGCATCGCCTGGTTGCGGCACACCTGTGGGGTGTGCCGGTTCTGCCGGCTGGGCCGGGAGAACCTGTGCCTGGCGCCGGCCTTCACGGGGTGGGACGCCGACGGGGGCTACGCCGAGTACACGGTGGTCGACGAGCGCTTCGCCTACCGGCTCCCTCCGGCGTTCTCGGACGAGACCGCCGCCCCGCTCCTCTGCGCGGGGATCATCGGCTACCGCGCTCTGCGTCGGTCCGCCCTCCCCCCGGGCGGCCGGCTCGGGATCTACGGGTTCGGGGCCTCGGCCCATCTGGCCGCGCAGGTTGCCCTCGGCGAAGGCGCCACCCTCTACGTCATGACGCGCTCCCCCGAAGCCCGCCGGCTGGCCATGGAGCTGGGGGCGGCGTGGGCCGGGGACACGTTCGAGGAGCCACCGGAGCCCCTGGACGCGGCGGTGACCTTCGCCCCGGCCGGGGAGATCGTGCCGGCCGCCCTGGCGGCCCTGGACCGGGGCGGGACGCTGGCGGTGGCGGGCATCCACCTGACCGACATCCCGCCCCTGCGCTACGCCGACCACCTCTTCCAGGAGCGCCAGCTCCGCAGCGTCACCGCCAACACCCGCCAGGACGGCAGGGAGTTCCTGGAGACGGCCGCCCGCATCGGCATCCGGGTGGAGGCGGTCGTCTACCCGCTGGAGGAGGCCGGCCGGGCCCTCCGCGACCTGGCCCACGACCGGGTGACGGGGGCGGCGGTGCTGCGGGTGTCGTCGGCGGGCTGACCGGAGGGCCACCCCGCCGGCCGGTCAGGCCGCGCTGCGCTCCAGGGCCTTGGCCAGCCGGGTCAGCCCGTCGGCCGTCGGCACCGCTATGCGGGCCTGACCGGGCAGGCCGAACGAGGCGCAGTCGCGTACCACCACGCCGTGGGGCGCCAGGCGCTCGCGCAGACCCGGGGCCGTCCGGCAGAGGACGTAGTTGGCGTCGGAAGGACCGGGATCGAGGCCGTGGCGGGCGAGCAGGTCGACGAGGTCCCGGCGGAGGGCGGCGATCTCCCCCGTCCAGCGGGGCAGGTCCGCCGTCGCCAGCAGCTCGGGCAGAGCCCCAGCGGCCAGGCCGTTGACCGACCAGGCCGGCTGGCGCTCGCCCAACCGGGCCACGAGGTCCGGGTCGGCGACGACATAGCCGATGCGGAGACCGGGACAGGCGAACAGCTTGGTGAGCGAACCGACGACCACCGTGTCGGGATCCGCCCGGGTCCAGCGTCCCGCCGCCAGCGGGTAGAAGGCCTCGTCCCGCACGCCGGCCCGCTCGTCCGGCCCCGCCAGCCGCCCGGTCGGGTTGTGGGGGTCCGACCGCCACAGGGGGCCGACCCCGCGGGGGTGGAGGGAGAACTCGGGCTCCTCGACCCGGCCGCCGAGGACGCCGGCCACCAAGGAGATGGCCTCCGCCCCCCCGTTGGTGAGCAGGACGCACTCGGGGGGTGCCCCGACGGCCTCGGCCAGGGCGTGGGTGGCCCGGTCCGGGTCCGGATAGCGGCCCAGCTCGTCGAGGTGGCGGGCCACCACCGGCGCCGGGTCGGGCGCCACCGGGTTCAGGCTGGCGGAGAGGTCCAGAACGGAGCTGGGATCGATCCCGAGGGCCGCCGCCACCCGGGTCCCGTCCCCGCCGTGGCCTCCGGGGTCGGGTATCCGCCGGGGGCCGGCTGCGACGTCGGGGGGCCGGCCCTGGTCCCCGTGACGCATCCCGATGGCCATCCCGGTGACCATATGACAGGTGGCGGGTATGTACCGATCAGACCCGTCCCCGCCTACGGAGGTTCACATCATGCGCGCATGGCACGTCCCGGTCCGTCTCGCCACCGGCGCCTTCATTCTCAACAGCGGACTCAGCAAGCTCAACGAGACCGACGAGGAGCACCACAAGCAGATCCACGGCATGGCCTCCAACGCCTATCCCGTCTTCGAGTCCATGGACCCCCGGACCTTCACCCGCCTCCTGGCCGGGAGCGAGGTGGCCCTGGGGGCGGCCCTGCTGGTGCCGTTCGTCTCCTCGGGGCTGGCCGGTCTGGGCCTCACCGCGTTCTCGGGCGGCCTGGTCGGGCTCTACATGCGCTCCCCGGGCATGCGGGAGCACGGCAGCCTCCGCCCCAGCCCGCAGGGCATGGCGGTGGCCAAGGACGCCTGGATGCTGGCCATCGGCACCGGCATGGTCATGGACACGGTGGCCACCCGCGCCCGCCGCCTGTTCAAGCGGTCCTGAGCGGCCGGACCACCCGCGCCGGCCGCAGCGCGTCCGCGCGTCCGTTGCGGGCCCTGGTGACCAACGACGACGGCGCCGCCAGCGAGGGCATAGCCGTGCTGGCCCGGGCGGCCCGGGCCCAGGGCCTCGAAGTCCTGGTGGCGGCGCCCAGCTGGGACGCCAGCGGGTCGAGCGCCGCCGTCACCGCCGTGGAGTCGGATGAGGAACCCGTCTGCCGCCAGGTCCGGCGCCCTGGTCTCGACACGCCCGCTCTGGCCGTCGAGGCGGCGCCGGCGTTCATCGTGCGAGCTGCTCTCGGTGGGAAGTACGGGCCTGCTCCCGACGTGGTGCTGTCGGGCGTCAACCACGGGCTCAACACCGGGGCGGCCATCATCCACTCCGGCACAGTCGGCGCCGCCCTGACCGCCGGCATCGGCGGCGTCCCGGCCGCGGCCTTCTCGATGGACGTGGCGGCGGCTCGGACCGGAGAGCCGGTCCACTGGGACACCGCCGCCTTCGTGGCCCGGTCGGTCATCTCCTGGCTGATCGAGGCGGAGGGAACGCTGGTCCTGAACGTCAACGTGCCGAACGTCCCGGGCGAGGCGCTACGGGGCCTGCGCCGCGGCGGTCTGGCGCCGATCGGCACGGTGCGCACCACCGTGACCGAGGAGGGCACCGGTGAACGGCTGGCGGCGGCGGCGGTCAGGGGCCGGCCCGCCCCGGAGGGAAGCGACGCCGCCCTGGTGGTCTCGGGTGCCGCCTCCTACACCCCGATCCGCCCGGTGACCGAGGACCGCGACGCTCAGATCACCTGATCCGATTCGGCGAAGTGACAGGCCGACGGATGGCCCTGACCCCGGTCGATGAGCGTCGGCTCTTCCTGGGCGCAGATCTCCTGCGCCTTCCAGCACCGGGTGCGGAACCGACAACCTGAGGGCGGGTCCACGGGACTCGGGACGTCCCCGGTCAGCACTAGGCGCCGCCGGCGCCGCTCGGCACGGGGGTCCGGAATCGGCACCGCCGAGAGGAGCGCCTGGGTGTAGGGGTGCGCCGGCTGCTCGTACACCTGATCCCGCGTGCCGGTCTCCACGATCTTGCCGAGGTACATGATCGCCACCCGGTCCGAGATGTGCCGGACCACGGACAGGTCGTGGGCTATGAACAGGTAGGCGATACCCAGGCGCTCCTGCAGCTCCTCGAGGAGATTCACGACTCCGGCCTGGATCGACACGTCCAGGGCCGAGACGGGCTCGTCGAGCACGAGCATCTTCGGGTCGAGGATCAGAGCCCGGGCTATGCCCACCCGCTGGCGCTGGCCGCCGGAGAACTCGTTGGGGTACCGGTTGGCGTGGGCGGGCTCCAGGCCGACCATCCGCAGCGCCTCGGCCACCCTCTGGCGTTGGTCGGAACGGCCTCCGGCCAGGTGGTGGATCTGCAGGGCCTCGGCTATCGAGTCCCCGACCGGCATCCGGGGATCCAGCGACGCGTACGGATCCTGGAACACGACCTGCAGGTCGCGCCGGACCAGGCGCATCTCCTTCGGGGGGAGGCCCGTGAGCTCCTGGCCGTCGAAGACGACCGAGCCGGAGGTGGGCTCCACCAGCTGGAGGATCCCCCTGCCCGTCGTGGACTTCCCGCATCCGGACTCGCCGACCAGGCCGAGGGTCTCTCCGGAGTGAACGGCGAAGTTGACACCGCACACCGCATGGATGTCCCCCACGGTCCGGCGCAGCACGCCGCCGCCCCGGAGCGGGAAGTGCTTGACGAGGTCACGGACCTCCAGCAGGGGGGGCGCGCCGTTCGGGGGCGCAGGTACCGGGGCCGAGCTGGCCGCCACGTCGGTCACGGCAGGTCCCCTTCGGCCACGGGATCACTCAGATCGGCCGACGTGGCAGCGAACAGCGGCCCGGTCGCCTCACTGACGACCTGATCGGCGAAGTGGCAGGCGGCGACGTGGGTCCCGGCCTCCTGCGGCCCGGCCTGGCGGAGCGAGGGCTCCTCGACGTCGCACACCTCGGGGACACGCATCGGGCAGCGCGGCGCGAACGGGCACCCGGTGACCTCCCCGCGCAGCGACGGAGGGGACCCCGGAATCGGCCGGAGCCGCTCCGTCCCCTTGCTGTCGAGCCTCGGAAGCGACCCCAAGAGGCCGATGGTGTACGGCATGGCGGGGCGGTAGAAGATCTCGTCCACCGGCCCGTGCTCCACGATCCGGCCGGCGTACATCACGGCCACCTCGTGGGCCAGCCCCGCGATCACCCCGAGGTCGTGGGTGATCAGGATCAGAGCGGCATGCGTCTCGGTGAGGGCCGTGCGCAGAGCCTCGAGCACCTGCGCCTGCACGGTCACGTCCAGAGCCGTGGTGGGCTCGTCGGCCAGGATGAGCTCGGGGTCGTTGGCCATGGCGATGGCGATCACGACCCGCTGGCGCATCCCGCCGGAGAACTGATGGGGATAGTCGCGGGCCCGATCCCGGGCGTTCGGTATCCCCACCATCTCGAGCAGCCTGACCGCCTCGGCAAACGCCTTCTCCTTGTCGATCTTCTGGTGGGCCAGGATGGCCTCGGCTATCTGCCAACCCACCGAGTAGACGGGGTTGAGCGAGGTCATCGGGTCCTGGAAGATCATGCTCACGACTCGGCCGCGGACCGCGGTCAGGTCCTTCTCCCTGGCACCGACGATCTCGCGCCCGTTGATCCGCACCGACCCCGTGGTCCGCGCCTGGCGGGGAAGGAGCCCCATCAGGGAGAGGGCGGTCACCGACTTTCCCGAACCCGACTCCCCCACCACGCCGAGGACCTGCCCGGGCTCGATGCTGATCTCTATGCCCCGGACAGCGTGGACGACCCCGTCGGCGGTCGGGAAGTCCACCTGGAGGCCCTCCACCTCCAACAGCGGTCCGGACTCGGGGAACGGGGAGACAGGCGTGAGGGTCATGCCCGGATCCGCGTCTTCCTCGGGTCGAGCGCTTCCCGGAGCCCGTCCCCGACCAGGAATATGCAGAGGATCAGAATCACGAGGGCGCCGGCCGGGAAGGCGAACAGCCACCATTGGGTGGTGGCCGAGGCCTGACCGGCGGCGACGAGTGTGCCCAGCGAGACCTCGGGGGGCTGGATCCCGAGGCCGAGGTAGGACAACGTGGACTCGAGGATGATGCTGAGAGCCACGGTCAGGGTGCCGTTGACGATGATCGGCCCGATGGCGTTGGGCAGCATGTGGCGCACGATGATGCGCCGGTTGGTGGCACCGAGCGCCCGGGCCGCCTCGACGAACTCCCTCTCCCGCAGCGAGAGGAAGTCGGCGCGGACCAGCCGGGCCACGGTCGTCCAGATCAGCCCGCCGATGATCACCGCCACCCAGAACCAGTTGCCGGCCTGGTTGTGGATCAGGTTCCCGAGGACGATCAGGACGGCCAGGATCGGCACGGTGAGGACCAGGTCGACGAAGCGCATCAGCGGGTTGTCGGCCCGCCGGTAGAACCCGGCGACGGCGCCGATGGTGGCGCCGATGAAGAGCGCGATCAGGGCCACGAGCAGCGCGGTCTGGATGTCCTTCTCGATCCCCCGCATCACCTGGGCGAAGATGTCGTGGCCGATGTCGTCGGTGCCGAACGGATGCTGGCCGGTGGGGCCGGTCGCGAACTGGTTGGTGATCTGGGAGTAGGAGTAGTGCCAGACATGGCCCACCACCGCCGCCGCGATTCCGAAGAGGGCGAAGACCACCAGCCCGGCCACCGCGAGCGGCTGGCTCACGAAGCGGTCGAGGACGATCCGGGTCCGGCTCTTGACCCTCCCCTCGAGCCCGGCCTCGTCGAGAGCGGGAGGCTGCGTCGCGGTGTCAGTCATACCGGATCCGCGGGTCGAGGACGCCGTAGAGGATGTCGGCCGCCAGGTTGAACGCGATCACGATCAGGGCGGTGATGAGCAGGTAGGCCAGGACCGTGTTGATGTCGAGGGCGCTGACCCCCTGCACGAACCAGGTGCCCATGCCCTGCCAGTTGAAGACGTTCTCGGTGATGATGGCGCCGCCGAGGATGGTGGCGAAATCCAGCGCCACGACCGTGGTCACCGGGATCAGAGCGTTGCGGATGACGTGACGGGTGAGCACCCGCCGGGGTGAGAGTCCCTTGGCCCGGGCCAGCCGGACATAGTCGCTGTCGATGGTGTCGAGCGTCGACGAGCGCTGGTAGATGGCCCACGAGGCGTAAGTGACCAACACCAGGGTGATGACAGGCAGGGCCGTGTGGGCCAGGTAGTCGGGGAACCGCTGGAAGAAGTTCCCCGTGAGATCGGGGGCCTGTTCTCCGCTGGTGTAGAAGATCGTGCGGTTGACGCGCTGGTTCAGAGGGATGGCCACGAAGTCCTTGAGCAGCAGGCCGATCACGAAGGTGGGGATCGAGAGGAACAGGAAGTTGGCGGTCATCGAGGCCCGGTCCCCGATGCGGCCGTTCCGGAGGGCGGCGTAGACCCCCATCCCGACCCCGGCGACGATGGCGATGATGACGGCCGGGATCACCATTCGCAGGGTGACGCCGAAGTGCTGCCACAGCTCCGAGCCCACCGGTCGGTTGGTAATGGTGAGGCCGAAGTCCCCCCTCACGGCGTGGGAGAACCAGATCCAGTAGCGGTCCCACAGGGGGAGGTTCAGGTGGAGGAGCCTCTCCCGCGCCGCGATGGTCTGGGGGGAGACGTGCGGGTTCTGGCGCAGTATGGCGAGCGGGTTGCCGGACTCGGCCACCAGGATGAACACGAGCACGGTGGCCAGGAACAGCACGACGATGCTGTACGCCAGACGGCGCAGTGCGAAGGCCAGCATGGGGTGGGCTCAGCCTCCCCGGCGCGCAAAAGGACGGGCCCGCATCCCCCCCGGGCCCGTCCTTTCACACATGGCTGATTGTCCTGTCAGGTGGATCCCGGGTCAGGATCCCTTGAGTCCCCATTCATTGGCGTTCCAGGTGATGCCCTGGGCGGTGGCGTTGTTGGTGATGTTGACGTACTTGTTCGACCACGCCGTGAAGATCACCGACTGGAACAACGGCAGGGTGACCATGTCGTCCCAGATGAGCTTGTCCGCCTGGTTGTAGGCGTTGATCTCGGCCTGGGTGCTCGAGGCCGACGCCCCCTGGTTCAGCAGCTGGTCCACCTGGGGGTTGGCGTAGTGGTCGTGGTTCGAGCTGCAGTTGGCCTTGTTGGTGTACGAGCAGAAGATCGAGTTGTTGCCGGACAGGAACGGGGTGACGCTCCAGGCGAACTGGGCCATCTGGAACTGCCCGTTGGGCAGGTCCGTTCCGAAGAGCGTCTTGGCCGGCTCGAACGTCGGGGTGATCTTGATCCCGATGGCCTTCATGTCGTTCTGGAAGAGCTGGGCGATGTTGGCCCGCAGGGCGTTTCCGCTCGTGGTCTTGTAGGTGAACGTCAGGTCCTTGCCGGCTTGGGGCCCGGTCTTGGGCTGGAAGTAGCCGTCCGACCCCATGGTCATCCCCGCCGACTGCAGCAGGGACTTGGCCTTGGCCACGTTCACCGAGTCGTACTGGGAGCCGTTGTCCTGGTAGCCGGGCTGGCCGGGCATGATCATCCGGTTGCCGGCGGGGGTGATGCTGGAGAGGATCTCCCCGACGTTGCGGGCCACGATCTGCTTCCGGTCGGTCCCGTAGGCGATGGCCTGGCGCACCTCCTTGACGGCCAGGTAGGGGTCGGCCTGGTTGAAGTCGATGTGCTGGTACTCGAGCCCACCGATCAGGCTACGGGTCACCCCGGTCAGGTGAGAGGCCGCCTGGACGACCGACAGGTCGACCTCAAGCGGGTTGATGACCTGGACCTCACCGTTCTGCATGGCGGGGACGGCCTGGGTGTCACCGTTGAAGATCTGGAAGGTGATCGTGTCCAGGTTCGCGGGGGTGGACCAGTAGCTGGGGTTCTTCTTCAGCACGACGAACTGGTTCTCGGTGTCGTTCTGGATCGTGTACCAGGCGCCGGAGACGACGGTCTGGCCGGTGCTGGTCCCGGTCACGTTGAACCCGGTGTTCCAGCCGACCTTGGCGGCCACGTGGGCCGGGACGATGGGATTGTCCGACCCCCAGATCCCCTTCCAGTCGGCGTAGGAGGGCGAGAACTTGACGGTCACCGTCTTCCCGTTGGCGCACGAGATCGTGTCCGGGATGCCCTTGATCGTGGCCGACGCGCACGCCGCCCCGTTGGCGGGGTTGGATCCGGTGACGGACTGGATCTGGGAGTAACCGGAGGTCGTGGCGTCGTCGAACGGCTTCCCGTCGATGTCGGTGACCTTGCTGCTCCCGCTCTGGGCCTCCCAGTTGTACCAGAAGTCCTCGGCGTCGATCGGCTGGCCGTCGGACCAGTTGGCCTTGGGGTTGATCTTGTACACCACGGTCTGCGGGTTCGTCCCGGTCACGGTCGCGCTGTCGAGCAGCTGACTGTTCATGACCGGGGTGGACTTGTCGTTGAGGATGAACGTCGACGGCCAGATCATGTTGAGGATCTCGGTGGTCACCAACTCGTTGTCGGTGGAGGTGTTGACGTTCCAGCCGGCCAGGTTCTCGTCGAGGGCGTAGGTGATCGAGCCGCCCTTCTTGACATTCGAGCTGCTGCCGGCCGTCGTAGCCGTCGTCCCTGTGCTGGAGCTGCTGCCGCAGGCGGCCATGACCACTCCCGCCACCGCCAGCACGGCCACCGGGCTGATGAGCCTTCTGAACGTTCCGACCTTACGGAGCTTCACGCTGCCGACCTCCTCGTCCCTGGGCGCTGGGACTCCCCACGACTCTCCAGTGAGCCGATCGGGCGGCGAAGCTACCACCCGGGGCCCCAAAAGACGCGGACGCCCCTTACTCCGCGATCCCCCGCTCCCCCGACAGCGAGAAGGGCCGCACCAGGTCACCGGTCAGAGTGCGGGCCCACCACTCGCCGGTGGCCCGCCGCTCCTGCGGCGTCGTGAACCGGTAGCGGTACAGCCGGGCCCGGACGAATACGGGCGGACCGTCCGGGAACGGGGACTCCCCGAGCAGCCGCAGGGTTGCAGGGTCGTTACGAAGCAGTTGCGCGAGGAACGGCACCAGCCACGGGTCGGCGTAGACCGGTGAGATCCCGACGAACCAGAGGAGCCAGTCCAGGCGCAGGTGGTAGGGCGCCACCTGCGGGGGGCGCCGGCGCAGGTCCCCCGGCTTGCCCCTGAACCGGTACTCCCGCCACTCGGTGCCCGGGCCCGGGTGGGGATCGGCGGTGCCCTCGACCACCACCTCCCGGCGCTCGCGCGTCACGTGGCCGAAGGCCCCGTAGGTGTTGACCAGGTGGAGAGGGTCGAAGGCGGCGTTCATCCGCTGGTGCCGCGAAAGGAGGTTGCGCGCCGGCCGCCAGCTGAGGGCGGCCACGAACGCGGTCAGGGCCAGCACCGCCGCCGCCAGCCCCGCCGGCCGGGCGAGGGCGTGGCCCGGGGAGACCGGCAGCAACTGGTGCAGGACCCGGCCGTCGATCACCGAGAGGGCGATCGTGATCGTGAGGGCGTTGAGCCACGCGAAGTTGCCCGAGAGCATCAGCCACAGCTGGGTGACCACGACGACGCCCGCCGCCACGCTGGCCACGGGCTGCGGGGCCAGGACCCCCCAGATCACGACCAGCTGGGTGGCGTGGTTGGCCAGCACCTCGATCCGGTGCAGCCGGGGCGGGAGGTTGTGGAAGCGCCAGCTGAACGGGTTCGGCAGCGGCTGGGTCTCGTGGTGGTACTGGAGGCAGGTCAGGTCCCGCCAGCAGGGGTCACCGCGGAGCTTGATGAGGCCGGCGCCCAGCTCGAGGCGCAGCAGGAGCCAGCGCAGCAGCCACAGCACGAGACGCGGCGGCGCCACGCCGGCGGGGCCGAGGAACACGGCCAGGAACCCGGTCTCGACCAGCAGGGACTCCCAGCCGAATCCGTACCAGACCTGGCCCACGTTGACGACCGAGAGGTAGAGGGCCCAGAGGGCGCCCCATGCGAGCATCCAGCCCCAGACCGGGGCCCGGTCGAGCCCGCCCGCGAGTCCGGCGGCGGCCAGGGCCGCCCCGAACCAGCAGCACCCGGCGAAGAAGCCGTCGCTGTAGCGGAGCTGGAACACACTCGGTGCGCGCCGGAACGGAACCCGGGCCACGAAGCGGGGCACCGGCAGGACCCCGCCGGAGCCGATCAGCGGTCGGAACTGCGCCACGGCGGCGACGAAGGCGATCAGGTACACGGCGGCCAGGGCCCGGGTGAAGAACAGCCGGCTCTCCCAGTGGCCGGGCGCCCACAGCCACCCCGAGCGCATGTCCCCGCCGCTTACCCCCGCCCGGTCACGGGTACAACCCCGACCGGAGACCCTTTAGGAGGGATGTCTGATGACAGCCGACCACACCCGCCCGACGAACACGACGCGCGACTCCGAGGTGCGCGCCGCTCACGCCGAGCACGCGCCCGGTCGCGATCCGACGCCCGACGAAGAGCGCGCCGCCGAGAAGCACAAGGCCAGCCCCGATGTGGCGGAGCACTACCAGGAGATGACCGAGCGCGGCGCCAACCAGAAGGGTGAGGGGCGCCCCGGCTAGGCGTCGGGCAGGCCGATGGTCTTGGTCTCGAGGTACTGGTTGAGGCCCTCGATGCCGCACTGGCGGCCGACCCCGCTGGCCTTGTAGCCACCGAACGGCGCATCGGGCCCGTACCAGATGCCACCGTTGACGCTCAGGGTCCCGGCCCGGATGCGCCGGGCCACGGAGAGGGCCCGCTCCTCCGAGGCCGACGACACCGAGCCGGACAGGCCGTACTCGCTGTCGTTGGCGATGCGCACGGCATCGTCGTCGTCCTCGTAGGGGATCATCACGAGCACGGGCCCGAAGATCTCCTCGCGGGCGATCGTCATCGAGTTGTCGACGTCGGCGAAGAGGGTGGGCTCCACGAACCATCCCTTGGGCAGGTGGGCGGGCCGTCCGCCACCGCACACGACCCTGGCGCCCTCGGCCTTTCCCTTCTCGATGTAGCCGAGGACGCGCTCGCGCTGGCGGGCGCTGATCTGGGGCCCCTGCAGCGTGCCGGGATCGGTGGGGTCCCCGACCGCGACCGTCTCGAAGCCCGGAGCGGCCAGCTCCACGGCGCGGTCGTAGTGCTTCCGGGGCACGAGGAGCCGGGTGAGCATGGCGCAGCCCTGGCCGGCGTGCATGCACACCATCGACGCGAACGGCATGCTGGCCTCGAGGTCGGCGTCGTCGAGCACGATCTGGGCCGACTTCCCGCCGAGCTCCAGGAAGAGGCGCTTCAGGCTGGAGGCGCCCTTCTCCATGATCCGGCGGCCGGTGGCCGTCGACCCCGTGAACGAGATCAGGTCGACGCGCCCGTCGGTCACGAGGGTCTCCCCCACCATGTGGTCGGACGAGGTGACGACGTTGACGACCCCGGGCGGGATGTCCGTCCGCTCGGCGATGAGGCGGCCGATGCGTGTGGCGTTCCAGGGCGTGTCCGGCGCCGGCTTCACGATGACCGTGTTCCCCATGGCCAGGATCGGGCCGAGCTTGTTGATGGTGATCTCGACCGGGAAGTTCCACGGGATGATGGCGCCCACCACGCCGGCGGGCTCCTTCCACACCTGGCGGCGCGATGACATGCCGAAGGCGGTGCCGAGGGGGAGGTCGCGCTCCCACTCGAAGTCGTCGATCATCCGCGCCGGCCACAGCAGCCCGTCGGACAGGGGGGCGTCGAGCTGGGGCCCGTAGGTGATCATCACCGGCGTGCCGACCTCGGCCACCAGCTCGGAGCGGATGGCCTCCTTCTCCTCCTCCAGGGCGGCCTGCAGCTGCTCGAGGCACCGCTTGCGCAGGGCCCGGTTCGTCGACCAGTCGGTCTCGTCGAAGGCCCGCCGGGCGGCGCCGATGGCCGCCTCCATGTCCTCGACCGACGCGTCGGCCACCTGGCCGAGGACCTCCTCGGTGGCGGGATTGACGTTGTCGAACCGCTTCCCGGAGCGGGCCTCGGTCAGCTGACCGTCGATCAGCATCCGGGTCTCCCCGGTCAGCTCCGCCGGCTTGTCGGTCGTCGTCGTCATCCTCACGCACCCCTTCTCCCCGGCAGGCGCTGCCTCCGGCGGTGTTCCGCAGCGGCGGCGACGATACCGGTCAGGTCTTGTCGGTGACACCCGCCTGGTCGAAGGTGGCCATCTCCCGCAGGACGCGGGCGGCGGCCTGGAGCAGCGGCAGGGCCAGGCAGGCGCCCGTGCCCTCCCCGAGGCGGAGGTCGAGGTCGAGGAGCGGCCGCATCCCCAGGTGGTCGAGCACGGCCCGGGCGCCCGGCTCCGCCGAGCGGTGGCCGGCGAAGCAGTAGCCCACCGCCTCCGGGCACAGTCCGGCCGCCACGAGGAGGGCGGCACCGGCGATGACCCCGTCCACCACCACGGGCACGCGTGCCGCCGCCCCGCCGACGATGTAGCCGGCCAGGGCGGCGATCTCCAGCCCGCCGAGCGACGCCAGCGTGCCCAGCACGTCGTCAGGATCCAGGGTGGCCCGGGTGCGCGCCAGGGCGGCATCCACGACCTCGACCTTGTGGGCCAGCATCCGGTCGTCGATCCCCGTGCCCCGCCCCGTCACCTCGGCGGGCGGGCGGCCGGTGAGGCGGGCGATGAGGGCGGCCGAGGGCGTGGTGTTGCCGATGCCCATGTCCCCGGTCAGGAGGCACCGCTTTCCCGCCGCCACGAGGTCGGCGGCCACCGCCGCCCCCACGTCGAGGGCGGCCGACGCCTCGTCGCGGGTCATGGCCGGCCCGGCGCTGATGTCGGCTGTGCCGGCCCGCACCTTGCGCAGCAGGAGCCCGGGGCCGGGGTCCAGCGGTGCCGCCACCCCGACGTCGACCACGACGACGTCGGCGCCGGCCTGCCGGGCCAGCACGTTGATGGCCGCTCCGCCCGCCAGGAAGTTGGCGACCATCTGGCGGGTGACCTCGGCCGGCCAGGGTGTCACCCCGGCCGCCACGACACCGTGGTCCCCGGCGAACACCGCCACCGCGGCCGGATCGGGAACCGGCGGGGGGTCGGAGCCGGCGATGCCCGCCAGGCGGGCCCCGAGGACCTCCAGCTCCCCCAGGGCGCCGGGAGGCTTGGTGAGCCGGCCGTGGTGGGCGGTCGCGGCAGCGGCGGCGGCGGCGTCCGGAGGGACGACGGCGCCCACGGCGTCCTCGAAGGGCCGGGAGGACGAGGGCGGGCTCTGGGAGGCGCTCATCCACCCACCATCCCACGGAGGGCATGGCCGAGGGCGCCGGCGGACAGCTCGGGCAGGCTCACGCAGCGGGCCCCCATGCGGCGGGCCAGCTCGGGGGCCAGCCCCAGCCGCGGTGACCCGTCCTCGACGTCGACGACGAGGGCCGGTACGCCCCGGCGGCGGACCTCGGCGGCGGCGTCCAGGGCGGCCGCTACGGGATCGGCCCCCCCGGGGGCGGCGGTGGCCCGCCCGTCCGAGACCAGCACGACCAGCGGGCGGTGGGGGCCGCTGTTGGTCGTGGCCACCTGCAGGGCGGTGCGGATGCCGGCGGCCAGCGGGGTGCGCCCCCCGGTGGGCAGCTCCCCCAGCCGGTGGCGGGCCACCTCGACGCTGCCGGTGGGACGGAGGGCCACCTCGGCATCCTCGCCCCGGAAGGTGACCAGGCACACCCGGTCCCGGCGCTGGTAGGCGTCGAGCAGGAGAGACAGGACCGCTCCCTTCACCGCCTCCATGCGCCGCTCCACGCCCATCGACCCCGAGGCGTCGACGGCCAGCACGACCAGGTTGCCGGCCAGCTGCTCGCGCACCGGCTCCCGCAGGTCCTCGGCGGTGACCATGCCCAAGCCGGCGGGGCCCAGGCCGGCGGGGCCGGGGGGGCCACCGGCCGGGGCGGGGGCCGTGGCCCGGCGGGCGGCCGCGGCCCTGGTGGTGGCGCCGAGGGCCACGCCGGTCGCGGGCCCGTCCGGAACCCGGTCCCCCACCAGACGTCCCCGCCGCCCGAGGGTCGGGGACCGCCGCCCGGACGGGGCCTCCCCCGTCGGCTGACGCCCGGCGTGGATCCCGATCACCCGGGTGGGGGCGTCGGGCGCGGCCGGGCCCCGGTCTCCGGCGGCATGGCGCGGCTCGGTGCCGTCTGAGTCGTCGGATCCCTCGGAGCCCCCGGCGTCGCCACCATCCGGAGGCGGGGGGGGCGGGTCCCCGAGAGCCTCGTCGAGGGCATCCTCCAGCTGGTCGCGGTCCATGCCCGGCGCCTCGAACGGATCGCGCCGCCTCCGGTGGGCAAGGGCCAAGGGCGCCACCCGGCGGACGTCGGACGCGGTGGCTGCCCCCCGGTCGTCCCAGCCGGCCAGAGCGGCGGCGGCGCGGCAGATCACGAGGTCGGCGCGCAGTCCCTCGGCGCCGGCCGCCGCGCACAGGCGGCTGACCGCCTCGAGCAGCGGGCCGGGCAGGGCGGCGGGGCGGGCCGCCGCCAGCCGCTCCCGGAGCCCGGCCTCGGAGTCGGCCCATTCCCGGGCGAAGGCGGCCGGGTCGGCGTCGTGGGCCAGCCGCCGGCGCACCGCCTCGGCCCGCTCGGCCGGGTCGGCGTTGGCCGCCACGTCGACGGCGAGCCCGAAGCGGTCGAGCAGCTGCGGGCGCAGCTCCCCCTCCTCCGGGTTCATCGACCCGGCCAGCACGAAGCGCGCCGGGTGGGCCTCGGACACCCCTTCCCGTTCCACGCGGTTGACTCCGCTGGCCGCCACGTCGAGGAGAACGTCGACGAGGTGGTCGGGCAGGAGGTTCACCTCGTCGACGTACAGCACGCCGCCGTCGGCGGCGGCCAGGAGGCCGGGATGGAAGCGGCGCCGCCCCTCGGTGAGGGCGGCCTCGATGTCGATCGTGCCGACCACCCGGTCCTCGGTCGCGCCGACGGGCAGGTCGACGAACGGCGCCTCCCCGGGCAGCAGGGCGGCCAGGCCCCGGGCCAGGGTGGACTTGGCGCTGCCCTTCTGGCCCCGCAGCAGCACCCCGCCGATGCGCGGGTCCACGGCGTTGAGCAGCAGGGCCAGCTTGACGTCGTCCTGGCCCACGACCGCGCTGAACGGGAAGCCGGGGGTCACCCCCGCTCCTCCCATCCCTCCGCCTCGAGCACGGCGGCGCGCAGCGCGGCCCGGGCCTCGTCGGACGCGTCCCACAGGCCGCGCTCGTCGGCCTCCAGTAGGCGCTCGGCTATCGAGCGCAGCGCCCACGGGTTCGACGCCTCGAAGAACTTCCGCACGGCGGGGTCCATCACATAGGCGCGCGTGACCCGCTCGTACATCCAGTCCTCGACCACGCGCGCCGTGGCGTCGTAGCCGAAGAGGTAGTCCACGGTCGCGGCCATCTCGAAGGCGCCCTTGTAGCCGTGGCGCTGCATGGCGGAGATCCACTTCGGGTTGACCACGCGCGTGCGCACCACGCGCGCCGCCTCCTCCGCCAGGCTGCGCACGCGCGGGCGGGCCGGGTCGGCCGTGTCCCCGAACCAGGCGCGGGGCTGCTCTCCGGTGAGGGCGCGGATCGTCGCGACCATCCCCCCGTGGTCCTGTAGGTAGTCGTCGGAGTCGAAGATGTCGTGCTCGCGGTTGTCCTGGTTCTTCACCGCCACCTCGATGGCGGAGAAGCGCCGGCGCATCGCCTCCCCCGCCGGCGCGCCCATGGCGGCGCGGCCGTAGGACCAGCCGCTCCACGCCTCGTACACGGCGGCCAGGTCGGCGTCGGAGCGCCAGTCGCGCGACTCGAGCAGCGGCAGGATCCCCGACCCGTAGGCACCGGGCTTGGCCCCGAATATGCGGGGATCGTCCCCGAAGCCGGCCAGCGCGAACGCCTCGTCCAGCAGGTGCACGACATGGGGGAAGGCGTCGCGGAAGAACCCGGAGATGCGCAGGGTCACGTCGACGCGGGACCGGCCCAGCTCGTCCTCGGGGATCAGCTCCAGCCCGGTGACACGGCCCGACTCCTCCTGCCAGCGCGGGCGCACCCCGACCAGGGCCAGGGCCTGGGCCACGTCGTCACCCATGGTCCGCATGGCCGCCGTGCCCCAGACGACGAGCCCGACGCAGCCGGGAAGTTCACCCGTCTCGGCCCGGTAGCGCTCGATCAGGGCGTCGGCCAGCTTGCAGCCGACGTCCCACGCCAGGGGGGAGGGCACGGCCTTCGGGTCCACGGAGTAGAAGTTGCGCCCGGTCGGCAGCACATGGGCCATCCCACGGGTCGGTGCCCCGCTCGGCCCCGCCGGGA
This sequence comes from Acidimicrobiales bacterium, assembly GCA_035695125.1. GTDB lineage: Bacteria > Actinomycetota > Acidimicrobiia > Acidimicrobiales > JAJPHE01 > DASSEU01. The sequence goes on along the minus strand of DASSEU010000013.1, from coordinate 13,376 downwards.
CGTGGCGGCCGGCCAGGGCGCGCAGCACGGATCCGACCTCGTCGGGCGTGCGGCGCAGCGCCGGGACCAGGCGGTCGCACACCCAGCGCAGGGTCGGGTGCTCACCGTCGTAGCGCCACCCCGTCTCCTGGAGCCCGGCCAGCGTGCGCCGGTTCTCCGCCTCCACCCGGTCGACCTCGGCCCGCGACGCGTCGGGGGCCAGTCCGGCCCGCAGCGAGGGCACCCCGCCCTGGGCCAGCCGCGTCACCGCCAGCACCAGGTCGAGCTCGGCCTCCCCGGCGGGGGCCCGGCCCAGGACGTGGAGGCCGCCGCGGATCTGGGCGTCCTTCAGCTCGCACAGGTACCCGTCCACATGCAGCACGAGGTCGTCGAAGCCGTCCCCCTCCGGGGCCTGCTCCACGCCGAGGTCGCGGTGGATCTCGGCCTCGACCAGCAGGTCCCACACCCGGGTGCGGACGGCGGGCAGCTTGGACGGGTCGAGGGCGGCGATGCGCGCGTGCTCGTCGAGCAGTGATTCGAGCCGGGCCAGCTCGTCGTAGGTGTCGGCCCGGGTCATCGGCGGCAGCAGGTGGTCGACGACCACGGCGTGGGCGCGGCGCTTGGCCTGGGTGCCCTCGCCCGGGTCGTTGACCACGAACGGGTACACGAGCGGAACGTCCCCGAGTGCGGCGTCCGGCGCGCACGACGACGACAGTCCGACGCCCTTCCCCGGAAGCCACTCGAGGGTTCCGTGCTTGCCGGCGTGGACGACGGCATGGGCGCCCCACACCTCGTCGAGCCAGCGGTAGAAGGCGAGGTAGTGGTGGGTGGGCGGGAGGTCCGGAGAGTGGTAGACGGCCACCGGGTTCTCCCCGAAGCCGCGGGGCGGCTGCACGGCCAGCAGCACGCCGCCGAGGTCGAGGCCGGGGAACACGAGGTCCCCGCCGTGGAGGTGCACGGTGCCGGGCGGTGGGCCCCACGCATCCTCCACCGCCTGCCGGAGCGGTCGGGGCAGGCCGGCGAACCACCCGGCGTACTCGTCCCCCGACCAGCGCCCGGCGGCCACCTCCACCTGGGCGGGGCCGAGGGACTCGCGGTCGTAGACGAGGCCCCCGGCCAGCTCGGCCATGAGGGCGTCCCCGTCCCCGGGTATGCGGTCGACGCGGTAGCCCGCGTCCCTCAGCGCGCCGAGCAGCTCGATCACGCTGGCCGGCGTGTCGAGGGCCACGGCGTTGCCGATCCGGCTCCGTTTGGTCGGATAGGCGGACAGGACCACCGCCACCCGCCGCTCGGGCGGGGGAATGCGGGACAGTGACGCCAGCCGGGCGGTCAGGCCCGCCACCCTCCGCACCCGGTCCGGGGCCGTCCGGTAGGCGGTGACCGGCGCGCCGAGGTCGTCTCCGTCGTCGACCACCTCCTTGAACGAGAAGGGAACCGAGACGATGCGACCGTCGAACTCGGGAATGGCCACGGTCATCGCCACGTCGAGCGGGCCGAGGCCGGCGTCGTTGTGCTCCCACACGTCCCGTGCCACGGTGGCGGCCATCGCCTGCACCACCGGCACGTCCAGAGCAGCCAGGGCGGTGGCATCCCAGTCCCCGGTCGCGCCCGTGGAGCCCATGGCCAGCACGGTGGTGACGACGGCGTCCACGCCCGCCTCGGCCAGCAGCTCGAGGGCCTCGACCCTGCCGTCGGGGCCCGGGCGCAGCGAGTAGCACCAGACCGGCACGGCGTTGACCCCGTGCTCCTCCAGGGCGGCGGCCAGGTCCTCGACGAACTGGGTGTTCCCCGACAGGAGGTGGGCGCGGTAGAACACGACGCCGACGGTCGGCCGGTCCGGGTCCCCGGGCGGGCGCGGGAGGACGCCGACGGCCGGGACCGGCTCGGGGGGCTCGAAGCCGAACCCGCCCATCAGCACGGTGTCGGCCACGAACCGCAGCAGGTTCTCGACGTTGCCGAGGCCACCGTGCACCAGGTACTCGAAGGCCTGGGCCACGGTGCCGGCGGGGGCGGTGGACAGCCGGGTCAGCTCGGCGTCGGGCGCCGCCTCTCCCGCGAAGGCCAGCAGCGGGACCCCCGCCGCCACGCACCGCCGGCGCAGCTCGTCGAAGCCGTCCTCCCAGGCCGACCGGCCCCCGAGCAGGCGCACGAGCACCACGCCGGCGCCCTCGACGGCCGGGGGCCCGGGGAGGTGCGATGGGTTGGCGGCGCGGACCGGTCCCAGGTCGGGGGGCAGACCTTCGAGCACCGAACGCACGGCCAGGATGTCCGTGTCGGCGTTGGACAGGAAGAGGATCACCGCCGGCCGGACTCTAATGGGGGGCCATGGCCGTGCTCGGGGCCCGCGTCGTCGTTGCCGGAGTGTCGTCGGGCGTAGGCAAGACGACCGTGGCGACCGGCCTGATGGCGGCCCTGCGGGCCCGCCGGGTGGGCGTCGCCGCGGCCAAGGTCGGCCCCGACTTCATCGACCCCGGCTACCACGCCGTGGCCACGGGGCGCCCGGGGCGCAATCTCGACAGCTGGATCTGCGGGGAGGAGGTCATCGGGGCGCTGGCGGGACGGGCCGCCGCCGGTGCCGACGTGCTCGTGGTCGAGGGGGTCATGGGCCTGTTCGACGGAGCGGCCGCTCCGGGGCCCGACGCCAGCACGGCGTCGGTGGCGCGCCTCCTGGACGCGCCCGTCGTCCTCGTGGTCGACGGATCCGCCATGAGCCGCTCGGTGGCGGCGGTCGTGCACGGCTTCGCGAGCCTCGAGCCCGACGTGCGGGTGGCCGGGGTCATCCTCAACCGGGTGGGCGGACCGGGTCACGCCGAGCTGCTCGTCCGGGCCCTCGAGCCACTGGGGATCCCGGTCCTCGGCTCCCTGGCGCGCGACGACCGGCTCACGTGGCGGGACCGCCACCTCGGCCTGGTCCCGGTGGCCGAGCAGCCGGGCGCCGTCGACGCGTCGCTTCGGGCCCTGGCCGGGGTGGTGGCGGGCGCCGTCGACCTCGACGCGGTGATGGCGCTGGCCCGGTCCGCCCCCCCGCTCGTCGTCGGGGACCCACCCCTTCCCCACCCGTCCGGCCGGGTGCGGGTGGCCGTGGCGGCAGGGCCGGCCTTCACGTTCATGTACCGCGACAACCTCGAGGCGCTGGAGGCGGCCGGAGCGGAGCTGGTCCCCTTCGACCCTCTGACCGACGCCGCCCTGCCGGAGGGCACCGAGGCCCTGTGCGCCGGCGGCGGGTTCCCCGAGGTGTACGCCGCCGCCCTGGCCGACAACCGTCCCCTCCTGGCCGACGTCCGGGCGCGGGTCGACTCCGGGATGGTGACGTGGGCGGAGTGCGGCGGGCTCCTCTGGCTGGCCCGCCGCCTCAACGGCGCGCCCCTGGCCGGGGTGATCCCGGCCGACGGGGAGATGACCGGCCGGCTCACGCTCGGGTACCGGGCGGCCACGGCCCGGACCGACAGCCCCCTGGCCCCCGTCGGAGGGCAGCTGCGCGGCCACGAGTTCCACTACTCGGCCGTCGACCCGCCCGGGGACGCCTTCGCCTTCGAGGGCCGCAACGGGAAGACCGGCGGGGGCTGGGCGGGGCCCGGTCTGGTGGCGTCCTACCTGCACCTCCACCTCGGCGGGGACCCGTCCCCCGCCGCCCGTTTCGTGGCCACGGCGGCAGCGGCGGGGAGTAGGTTCGCCGGCCGCGGTGCGTGACGACCCTTCCGAGGCCGAGACCGAGGTGCGCCCGGCGCTCGTCGGCGTCGGAGTCGGTCCCGGTGACCCCGACCTCCTGACCCTCCGGGCGCTGGCGGTGCTGCGCGGGGCCGACCGGGTGCTGGCGCCGACGATGGCGCCCGACGTGGCGGGCCGGGCCGAGTCGGTGGTGCGGGCGGCGGCGCCGGACCTCGTCGTGGAGCGCGTCGTGTTCGCCATCGTCCCCGACACGGACGCCCGGCGGGCCGCCCACACCGCCGCCGCCGAGAGGGTGGCGGCCTGCCTCGACGCCGGGGAGCGGGTGGGGTTCGTCACGCTCGGGGACCCGAACGTGTACAGCACCTTCCACCACCTGGCCCACGCCGTGCGGCTCCTCCGCCCCGGCGTGGCCGTGGGGACCGTGCCCGGGATCATGGCCTTCCAGGACCTCGCCGCCCGCTCCGGCACCGTGGTCCTCGACGGCGGGGAGCGGCTGCATCTGGTCAGCGCCGTCGACGGGCCGGACGTGCTCGAGGTGCCCCTGGCCGACCCGGAGGCGGCGGTCGTCGTCTACAAGGGCGGCCGCCACCTCCCCGAGCTGGCCGCCCGGCTCAAGGAGGCCGGACGCCTGGAGGGGGCCGTGCTCGGGGAGCTCCTCGGGCTGCCCGGAGAGCGCGTGGCGCCCCTGGCCGAGGCGGCGGACGGGCCGGGGTCGTACCTGGCGAGCGTCCTGGTGCCGCCGCGGCGGGCGGGAGGTCCGGGGGCAGCGCCTCCGGCGGCGCCGTGATCTCGTTCGTGGGGGCGGGGCCCGGTGCCCCCGACCTGATCACGCTGCGGGGCCGCGACCGGCTGGCCGCCGCCGACGTGGTCGTGTGGGCGTCGTCGCTGGTGCCGGAGGCCCTCCTGGCCCACGCCCGCCCCGACGCCGTGGTGCACGACTCGAAGTCGATGACCCTCGAGGACGTGCTCGGGGTGTACGCCGCCCACCCCGGGGCCGCCGTGGTCCGGCTCCACTCCGGGGACCCCGCCGTGTACGGCGCCATCCAGGAGCAGATCGACTGGTGTGTGGCGACGGAGCGCGACTTCGAGATCGTGCCGGGGGTGAGCTCGTTGGCGGCGGCGGCCGCCGCAATCGGTCGGGAGCTGACGATCCCGGGGATCAGCCAGAGCGTCGTGCTGACCCGGTTGGCGGGACGCACGGCGGCCAGCATGCCCGAGCGCGAGTCCGTGGCGGCCTTCTCGGCGCTGGGGGCCACCATGGCTGTCTTCCTTTCCGCCGCCCGGCCCCGGGAGCTGCAGGACTCGCTGCTCTCGGGTGTCTCCGCCTACGGGCCCGACACACCGGCGGCAGTGGTGGTACGGGCGTCGTGGCCCGACCAGGAGGTGGTCCCGACCACCGTCGGGGACCTGGCCGCCACCCTCGACCGGGTCGGAGCGCGCACGACGGTCCTGGTGCTGGTGGGCGGCGCCCTGGAGGGCGTGGGAGGGCGGAGCCATCTGTACTCGCCCGGCTTCGCCCATCAGTTCCGGCGGCGGTCCCGGCCGGGGACGACCGCGGGCCGCCCGGCATGACGGCGGTCCGGGTGTCGGCGGCGCCGGAGGGCCGGGTGTCGGCGGCGCCGGAGGGCCGGGTGTGATGGCGCCGCCGGAGACCTCCGAGCCCCCGCTCTCCCCCGACGTGGCGGCCCGGCGGCGGGGGCTGCGGACGGGCTGGACCACCGGGACGTGCGCCTCGGCGGCGGCCAAGGCGGCGGCCGTCGGGTGGGTGACGGGATCGGCGCCGGCGTCGGTCGAGGTGGCCCTCCCCGGCGGGGAGAGGGTCTCGTTCCCCGTGGAGGCCGAGCGCCCCAACCGCTGCGTCGTCGTGAAGGACGCCGGGGACGATCCCGACTGCACCGACGGGGCCCGCGTGACCGCCGAGGTGGAGGCCGCCCCCGGTGACGAGACCGAGCTGCGGGCCGGGCCGGGCGTGGGGACGATCACCCTGCCCGGCCTGGGGCTGGCGGTGGGGGCTCCCGCCATCAACCCCGTCCCCCGCCGGATGATCCTGGCCGCCCTGGCCGAGGTCACCGGCACGCCCCTCGTGGTCACCTTCTCGGTCCCCGGCGGCGAGGAGATGGCGGCGCAGACCACCAACGCCCGCCTCGGCATCGTCGGGGGGATATCGATCCTCGGTACCACCGGCATCGTCCGGCCCTTCTCCACCGCCGCCTACCGGGCCTCGGTCGTGCAGCAGATCGACGTGGCCGCCGCCCAGGGGCAGCGCACCATGGTCCTGGCCACCGGGCACCGCTCCGAGGCCGCCGCCGTGCGCCTGCGGCCCGACCTCCCCGACGTGTGCTTCGTCGAGGTCGGGGACTTCACCGGGATCTCGCTGCGGCGGGCGGCCGCCCGCGGCATGGACCGGGTCGTGTTCGTCGGCATGGCCGGCAAGATCTCCAAGCTGGCCGCCGGGGTGATGATGACCCACTTCCACCGCTCCGAGGTCGACGGCGCCCTGCTGGAGGACGTGGCCCGGGCGGGCGGGGCGCCGGCGCCGGTCGTGGAGGCCGCCACCGCCACCAGCACGGCCCGCCACTTCTTCGAGGTCTGCGTGGCCGAGGGGTCGCTCGAGCCGCTGGTCGAGCTGTGCCGCCGGGCGCGTGCCTCCTGCGAGGCGCACGCCGGGGGGAAGCTGGCGGTCGAGGTGGTGATGGTCGACTTCGAGGGCCGGCAGGTGGTGGCCCGTGCCTGACCGCATCGTGGTCGTCGGGATGGGCTGTGACGGGGCGCCCCTGTCGGATCGGGCGATGGCGGCGGTGACGGGCGCCGATCTCGTAGTGGGCGCGCCCCGGCACCTGGCCGCGGCGGCGGGACGGGGGCAGCGGACCGTCGAGCTCGGTGCCGACGTGGCGGGGGCGCTCGAGGTGGTGGGCGCCGCGGCGGGCCGGGTCTGCGTGCTCGCGACCGGGGACCCCGGGTTCTTCGGGATCGTCCGGGCCCTGGCCGAGCGGTTCGGCTCGTCCGGCCTGGAGGTCCATCCGGCCGTGTCGTCGGTGGCAGCGGCCTTCGCCCGGGTGGGCCTGCCGTGGGACGACGCCGCGGTCGTGTCGGCCCACGGGCGTCCGCTGGAGGACGCGGTGGCCGTGGCGGGCCGGGCCCCCAAGGCGGCCGTGCTGGTGTCCCCCGAGAACCCGCCGGAGGCGGTGGGCAAGGCGCTGCTGGCGGCCGCCGCTCCCGGCCGGCGGGTGCACGTGTGCTCGCAGCTCGGCACGGGGGCCGAGGCGGTCGTGGAGACCGACCTCGAGGGCCTGGCCGCCGGCACCTGGGACCCGCGTTCGGTCGTGATCCTGCTGTCTCCGTCGGCGGACCTGGTGGCGACGGCACCGGTCCTGGCGTTCGGGCTGCCTGAGGACCGCTTCGAGCACCGGGGTGGGATGGTCACCAAGTCCGAGGTGCGCGCCGTGGTCCTGGCCAGGCTGGCCCTGCCGCCGCGGGGAGTGCTGTGGGACGTGGGGGCGGGCAGCGGCAGCGTGGCGGTGGAGGCCGCCGGGCTGGCGCCCGGCCTCTCCGTGTACGCGGTGGAGGCCGACGCCGGGCAGGCCGCCCGGTCCCGCCGGAACGCGGCCGGCCACGGAGTGGCGCTGCACGTGGTCGCGGGGCGGGCGCCGGGGGCGCTGGACGGCCTCCCGGATCCCGACCGGGCGTTCGTCGGGGGGGGCGGTGTCGAGGTCCTCGACGCCGTGCTGGACCGGTTGCGGCCCGGGGGGCGGGTGGTGGCGACCTTTGCCGCTCTCGACCGGGCCGCCGAGGCCGAGGTCCGCCTCGGGCACCTGGTGCAGGTGGGGGTGGCACGCGGTGAGCGCCTTCCCGATGGCGGGCTGCGCCTGGCGGCCCAGAACCCGGTGTTCGTCGTGTGGGGACCGGACGAGTGAGGGGCCCGGTCGGAGACCGGCGGATCGTCACGGTGTCGGTGACCCCGGGCGGGCGGGCGTTGGCGTCCCGGCTGCCGTTCGAGTCGGTCCACGGCGGGGCGGCCGACACCGTGCGCCGGCTGTGGCCCGATGTCGACGGTCTGGTCCTGATGCTGGCCACCGGCGCCGCCGTGCGGATCGTGGCGCCCCTGCTGCAGGGCAAGGAACGGGACCCGGCCGTGGTCTGTGTCGACGAGGCGGGCCGCTGGGCGCTGGCGCTGTGCGGGGGCCACGCCGGGGGGGCCAACGACCTGGCCCGATCGGTCGCGGCCCTGCTCGGGGCCGAGGCGGTGGTGACCACGGCCACCGACGCCGCCGGGGTCCCGGCCCTGGACCTTCTGCCCGGGTTCACCGCCTCCGGTGACGTGGCCGGGGTGACGCGGGCGCTGCTCGAGGGCCGGCAGCCGGTCGTGGAGGTCGAGGTGGCGGGCTGGGCGGCCCCGCTCGGCCTGGCCTCCGGGGCCGGCCCCGAGCGGGTGGTGGTCACCGATCGCTCCGCCGCCGGCGGTGCCGGCGTGGTCCTGCTGCACCCGCCGTCCCTCGTGGTCGGGGTGGGGTGCTCGACGGGCGCCGGCGCCGAGGAGGTGCGCTCGCTCGTCGACACGGCCGTGGCGGAGGCGGGTCTGGCGGCGGCCAGTGTCGGGGCGGTGGCGACGATCGACCGGCGCGCCACCCACCCCGCCGTATCCGATCTCGGGCTCCCGGTCCGGGCCTTCTCGGCGGCCGACCTGGCCGGAGTCGAGGTGCCCAATCCGAGCCCGGTGGTGGCTGAGGCCGTGGGGACGCCGAGCGTCGCAGAGGCGGCGGCGCTGCTGGCGGCCGGGCGCGACGCCTCGCTCGTCGTGACCAAGCGGGCCTCGGCGGCGGCCACGGTGGCGGTGGCGCGCCGGTCGCGCCCCGCCGGGGCGCTGGCCCTGGTCGGCCTGGGCCCCGGCCACCCCGGCCACCGCACTCCTGTGGCGTCGGCGGCGGTGCGCTCGGCCGAGGTGGTCACCGGCTACGCGCCGTACGTCGACCAGGCCGCCGACCTCATCGGGCCCGGCCAGGTCGTCGAGCGCCACCCCATCGGATCCGAGGCGGAGCGGGCCCGGGGGGCGCTGGAGCACGCCGCCACCGGGCGGAGGGTGGCCCTGGTGTGCTCAGGGGACGCCGGCGTCTACGCCATGGCCTCGATCGTCCTCGAGCTGGCGCCGGAGGTGGCGCCGGACGTGGACATCAGCGTCGTCCCGGGCGTGACGGCCGGGGTGGCGGCGGCGGCGCTGCTCGGCGCCCCCCTCGGCCACGACCACGCCGTGGTGAGCCTGTCGGATCTCCTCACGTCGTGGGACGCCATAGCGCACCGGCTGCGGGCCGCCGCCGAGGCCGATCTGGTGCTGACGATCTACAACCCGCGCTCGGCGGGGCGGACGTGGCAGCTGGAGGCGGCTCTGGACATCGTCCGTCGGCACCGCCCGCCCGACACTCCCGTGGGCGTGGTGGTCGACGCCTACAGGCCCGGCCAGCAGGTGACGTGGACAACCCTGGCCGCGGTCGATCCGGCCGAGGTGGGCATGACGACCTGCGTGATCGTGGGGGCCGGCTCGACCCGCAGCATCGGGGGACGGATGGTCACGCCGCGGGGTTACCGGCCGTGCCCGTGAAACTGGTGGCCGGCGCGGCGGTGGTGGTCGGGGCCCGGTGCACGGCGTGCGGGGCGTGCCTGGCGACCTGCCCCGAGGGGGCCCTTCTGCCGGCACCCCGTCGTCCCCTGGTCGACGGGGCCGCGTGCACCGGCTGCCTGGAGTGCCTCGAGGTCTGCCCCGCCGGCGCCATCGACCGGGCGGGGGCGGCGTGACCGTCCACCCGATCGAGGCCGAGAGCTACCGGATCCTGGCCGAGCGGGTCGACCTCTCGTCCCTAGGGCCGCTGTCCCGGGTGGTGACCGAGCGGGTGATCCACGCCAGCGCCGACCTCGAGTATGCGGTCTCGCTGGTACTCGACGAGTCGGCGTTGGCGGAGGGGGTCGCGGCGCTGCGGCGGGGGGCGGCGGTGGTGGCCGACGTCGAGATGGTGGTGGCGGGGATCACGTCGGTCCCCGTGCAGTGCTACCTGGGACGGGTACCCCGGGCCGGCGGGGCGGACGCGACGGGACCCACCCGGAGCGCGGCGGCCATGCGGATGGCGGCGGCCGACCATCCACGGGGGGCCGTCTTCGTCGTCGGCTGCGCGCCGACGGCGCTGGCCGAGCTCGTCGATCTGGCCGGCGCCGGTCGGGTGGAGCCGGCGCTGGTGATCGGTCTGCCGGTCGGCTTCGTCGGGGCGGCCGAGTCCAAGGAGGCGCTGCGCGCGTCGGGCCTGCCGGCCGTCTCCAACGTCGGGGAGAAGGGCGGGTCGGCGGTGGCGGCGGCGGCCGTCAACGCACTGGTGCGCGCCGCTCACGGGAGCGGGACGGGCCGGGATGGCTGAGGGTCCCGACGCCCTGGTGCTGGTGGCCCACGGGTCCCGCTCCCCCGCCGGCCTGGCCGAGATGGCGGCGCTGGTCGACGCCGTCGCGGCGGCCCGGCCGGGGACCGCCGTACGTCTGGGGTATCTGGAGCTGTCCGATCCCCCCGCCGTCGACGTGATGGAGGACGTGCTGGCCGCCGGCGCCGAGGAGGTCGTGGTGGTGCCGCTGATGCTGCACGCCGCCGGCCACTCGAAATCCGACGTCCCCGCCGTGGTGGCCCACGCCCGGGCGCGGCACGCCCGGTCCCGCATCCACTACGCCCGCCCCTTCGGGGCCGACCACAGCCTCCTGGCCCTGGGCCGGCGGCGGCTGGAGGAGGCCGGGGGGCTGGGCCTGCCGTTGGCCGTGCTGGCCCGGGGCAGCTCCGACCCCGATGCCAACGCCGAGGCCTACCGGGTGGGCCGACTGCTGGCGGACATGGCCGGCGCCCGTCCGGTCGTCACCGGCTTCTCCGGCGTGACGTGGCCGAGCGTTCCCGAGGCCCTCGACCAGCTCCGCCTGCTCGGGGCCGGGCGGGTGGCGGCCCTGGCGTGGTTCATGGCCACGGGCGTGCTGATCGACCGGATGGGAGCGGACTTCGCCCGCTTCACCGCCGCCACCGGGATTGAGGTGGTGGACGCCGGCTACCTGGGAGCGGGGCCGGAGGTGGCCCAGCTCGTCTGGGCCCGGGCCGACGAGGCCGGGGAGGGCCGGGCCGTTCCCAACTGCGATGCCTGCGCCTACCGCCGGCCCTTCCCCGGCCTGGAGGACCGGGTGGGGCTACCCATCGGTACCGGGCACTCCCACCTGGCCGCCGAGCACCGCCACGCTCACCGCTGAACGCCGGCTCTGCGGGTCCGGCGGGCGAGGCGCGCCGTGCGGGCCACGGCGCCGGCCTCGGCCAGCAGCGCCAGCGCCAGGGCGGCGAGAAGCGCGACCCGGCCCGGTGACCGCCTTCCTCCCGGACCGAACCGAGGCGCGAGCCCGCCCAGGGTCGATGCGGAAGGGGCGGCCACCATCCGCCCCGCCAGCTCCCCGGTCGTCCCGGCCCGTCCCGCCCCGGCCCCGCCGGTCCCGACCCCCGGAAGAGGGCTGGCGCTTCCCGCTCCGGCCATGCCCACCTGGGCCGGTGGCAGGGTCGGGGGCGGGGTGGCGGTGACGGCGGTCGGGGTGGCGGCCACACCGGACCCTCCCGGCCGGACGTCCCAGCTGCCCCCGGCCACGGTGGCCAGCACCCGGCCCGAGCCGTCGAGGACCCGGTAGGGGCCGCTGGCCGAGACCCGCACCCGGCCCACCCCGTCGGCCAGGGCCACGCCGATCGTGGCCGGCTCCTGGCCCGGCGCCAGTCCGACGGGCCGGGCCGGGCCGTAGTACGAGGCCAGGATCTGCGCTCCGTTCCAGCCCCGCAGGGCCTTGCCGAGGGCGCCGTACTGGCTCATCCCCATCCCGTGCCCGAACCCGTAGCCGTCGACGACCACGCTCGTGCCGCTGGTCGAGACCGAGTAGCGCCAGCTCGGCAGGGCGAGGGGCAGGCCGGACGGCGGTGGCAGCCGCGAGTTGAGGAGGGAGTGGAAGTCGGACGGGGCCAGGCCCTGGGTGGACGTGCTCCCGTCGGGTGCCTGCAGGGTGGCGACCACGGCGTCGGGCCGGCTCACCAGGCTCACGAGAGTGGTTCCGGTCGGCACGCCCAGCGCCGGGGCCACGGCCCCCAGCGGTTCGGACCAGGACCAGTGGTGCTCGGGACTGACGGCGTCCTCGGGATCGGAGACCGACGGGAGCCAGGGCACCCCGCCCGAGACCGTCCGTCCCCCGTCGCTCGAGCCGTAGAGGGCTTCGATCACCCGGTCCTGGTAGAGCAGGACGACCCCGCTGGTGCTGCGCACGGCCGCCAGCCAGGCCGCCCCCCCGGGCTGGCGTTCCTTGGCCATCCCGGCGTACACCTGGCAGGCGTCGGTGGCGCAGATCTGACCGCCGGCCGCGTTCCAGGGGCCGGCGGGGTGGACCAGGACCTCCCAGAGGGCGTAGGTGCGGGCGGCCACCGCCTGGGCCGCCAGCGCCGCCGCCGGCCAGTTCGAGGGCATCTCGGCGATGCCGGCCACGTAGTCCTCGAAGCCGACCCGGTTGACCACGGCCAGCCCGCCCGCGGTGGGGCCCACCACCACCTCGCCGTGGTAGGCGGCGCCGTCGACGCTGAGCACGGTGGCCCCGCTCGGGGCGAAGACGAGCTGCCCGGCACTCAGGTCCCCCGGGTCCGCTCCGGCGGGCAGCGCTGTCAGCGCCGGCCCTGCGACCGCCGTCGCCATGGCCAGCAGTGCGGCGAGAAGGCCACTCCTGGCGCGCCGGTAGGTCCGGATCCCGCCCCGCATGACCTTGCCTATTGGCCGTGCGGGCCCGGGGGACCTCCCGCGCCGGTCACATTTCACATACCGCGCATGCTGTGACCTCCTTCACGTCGACAAAATACTCCGAGTAGGTAACTATGAGTATGTGAGCATCCTGGGGAATGCAGCACGGGCCCGCCGGTCGGGCGCCACCGCCCAATGGGGCTGCGACAGCCTGGACGTCCTGCCCCGCCACACCCGCCGGGCCCTCCAGCTGGCGGCCGACGAGGTGGCCCTGTGGCCCGGGCAGGTGGTCCTGGCCGAGGGGGCCCCGGTGCGGTGGCTGTTCGCCGTGGTGAGCGGGGAGCTCGTCCTGCGCCGGGCGGGGCGGGACGTGCGGGTCCTCGGCCCGGGCTGCACCTACGGGGCCCTGGAGGCGCTCGCCGCCCAGGGCCACGCCGACGCCGACCTCGTCGCGCGGGACGTGACCCGGGTGCTGACCGTCCCGAAGCGGGCCTACAGCGCCCTGGTGGCGACCGACCCCGCCTTCGGCGAGTGGGTGATGCGGACCCTGGCCGCCCAGGAGGCCCGGCACCGGTGAGCCGGCTGGGGATGCTGCCCCGGACCCGGAGCGGCGGGGGTGCGGGCCGGGACGCCGGGACGCCCGTCGCCGCCCGGCCGGGGTGGATGCAGCGGATGGACGCCGCCCGGAGCATCGTGGCCTGGGTCGAGGCGGATCCCCGGCGGGCGTCGGGGATCGGGGAGCACCCGGGCCTGGCGATGCTCGGGGGTCTGGACCGGGCCCTGGCCTATCTCCACCGCCGGTGGGTGACCGCCTTCGGTGTGGCCCTCGACCTGGAGATCGAGGCGGGCTCTCCACCCGGTCCCGCCACGCTGGCCCGCGTGTGCCGCCGGCTGGCGGCGGAGCAGCCCGGCCTCAGGCTGATCCTCGAGCACCACGCCTCCCATCCGGCCGTGCGGGAGGGACGT
>DASSEU010000012.1:0-132556 GCA_035695125.1 Acidimicrobiales bacterium | reverse complement strand
GTTGGCCCAGTCGGCGAAGCCCTGCGACAGATGGAGCAGGCCCTGTCCGATCAGCGTCGTGACCGGCTGCAGCGACTCGACCATCCCTGAGAAGCCCTGGGCCAGGTTGCCGAGGATCCCGCCGAACGTCTGGAGGATCGGGCCGGCCTGGCTCGCGACCCACTGGAAGAACTGGGTCCAGAAGGGCCCCCCGAGAGCGGTGGCCGCCGCCTGCGCCAGTCGACCCATGGCGCCGCCGAGAACGGTGATGAAGCCCGTGAGGGGAGGCAGGAGCGGCAGCGCGGCGGAGATGGCCGCCTGCAGTCCGGGCAGGAACCCGGTCTCGGCGGCCTGCTCGAGCCGCTGCAACGCTGGCCCGAGGGTCCCGGTGATGAAGGTGGCGAAGGCCTGCCCCGCCGGAGACAGCTTGGCGAGGGCAGCGGCCGCCTTCTCCGAGGCCGAGGCGGCGGCGCCGCCGGCGGTGGCCTGGCTGTTGAGGGCATTGGCCACTTGCTGCTGGGCCGACGCGACGGCGAAGGCGCTCTGGCGTTCCTGGGTCGCCTGGGCCTTGACAGCGTCGGCCAGGGACTGCTGGGCGGACGCGATGCGCTCGGTATCAGCCTGGCGCTGCTGGGCGTTCGCACGCTCGGTGTCGGCGAGGGACTGCTGGGCCTGCTGGACCCGCTGGGAGTCCGAGGCCTGCTGCTGGGCGATCGAGCGCTCCGTGTCGCCGAGCGACTGCTGGGCGGCGGCGACCTTGGCAATGCCGTCCTGCTGGGCCTGTATGGCACCGAACTGCGCCTGGCCGAGAGCGGACTCGGCGTCCGCGACCCCTTGGGCCGCCTGCTGCTGGCCATGGAGGGCCTGCTGGACCCGGTCGGAGCCGTCCACGCCGGCCTGGGCGGCGGCGGAGGCGTCCTCCTGCATCCGCTGGTACTGCACCTGGAGGTCCTTCTGGCGCTGGAGGGCCTCCTGGTAGGAGAGCTCCGCCTGCTGGCGCTGCAGGTCCGTCGCCTTCGGGTTGGCCAGCGTCTGATTCAGCTGGTCCTGGGCCGACGCGACATCGAGGGCTGCCTGCTGCTGCTGGAGGGCCCCGTCGGCCAGCTGGGTCTGGTAGTCCTCGAGCTGGCGGGCCGCGTCCTGGCGGGCCTTGGTGAGGTTCTCCTGGGCCTGCTGCTCGTTGTACTGGGCGTCGGCGAGCTGGCGCTCGGCGCTGGCCACCTGCTGGTCGGCCTGCTGAACGGACTGCGCGGCCTGTTCCTCGGCCGAGGCCAGGGCCTGCTGGGCGGCCTGCAGCCGCTCGGCCTGGTCGATCCGGTCGTTCGCCTGCTGCTGCTGGGCATCGGCGACGGCCTGCTCCGCCGATGCGAGCCGCTCCTGGGCGGTGATCTGGTTGTTGGCCGCCTGGTCCACGGCCGTGGCCAGGGACCGCTGGGCATTGGCCACCTGCTCGGCGGACCGCCTCCGGGCATCCGCAGCGTTGGCCTCCGCCTCAGCGAGGGAAGCCTGGGCCGACTTCACGGCATTGGCGGCTGAGACCTGCTGAGCGGCCGTCCTGCCGGCGTCGGCACCGGTGGTCTGGTTGGCGGCGTCGACAGCCTGCACCGCCTTGATGACCGGCCCGAGCGCCAGGACGGCCACGCCGGCGGCGGCCGTGACGGTGGCGAGGACTGATGCGACGCCCCCGAGAGCCGCACCGGCCACCGCAGCGAGGGGGACCAGGGCCGAACCTACGCTCAACAGCCCCACTGCGAGCCCAGAGGCGCCCTCCTGGGCCTGCTGGAACTCACCCGGCAGCCCGGACAGGAACGTGCTGAGGCCACCCCCGCCTCCGCCGCTGGAGCCGGCCGCATCAACTTCGGCCTGGAAGGCGGCGAGCTCGGCCGAGGCCTTGCCCACGTCGACCTGAACGCTCACCTTCGGCGATCGGGCGCCGAGCTCGTCGAGCTCGACCCGAAGGGCCTCGAGCTTGGCCAGCGCATCGGCGTCGGAGAGGTCGACCCCGATGTTCTTGCCCGAGAGCTCCTCGAGCTGGGCCCGGATCTCCGCGAGCTTCCGGTCGGCGTCCGAGGTGTCGGCGCCGATCTTGGCGTCGGGGAGCGCGGCCAGGGCGGCCTCGACCCGCTTCTTGAAGGCGTCGGCGAAGGCTCCCCCGGCGCTCTGGCCCTGCTTGGCCGAATCCGCGCTGGAGGGCCCGACGTTGGCGCCGGACGTACCCCGCTTCACCCCGCCGACCCATGCCTGAGAGAACACAGAGGCGGCCTGGTCGCCCCAGCGGCGGGCATCGGCGGAGATGGCGTCTACGACGCCCGCCAGATTCGGCGTTATCCGGATGAATGCTTCGCCGACGTCGTAAGCCATCAGCGACCTCCGGAGGTGGCGGCCAGCGCCCCGAGGGCGGCGCCGTAGTGCCGGCTGTAGGCGGTCATCAACGACTCGAAGAAGTAACCGTCCGCGTTGGGCAGAGCGGCCAGGCGGTCGAAGTCCTCGCCGACGATGATGCGGATCTGCTCGGTCGGCGGCGCATCCGTCAGCTCGAGCAGCTTCGTGAAGTGGAGCGACCGCGGGTCAGGGAACGCGATGACGGTCTCGTTGTCGAGCTCAAGCTCGAACGGTTCGACCTTCTCCGGGCGTTGCAGGTCGTCGACGGTGATGCGCATGGATTCCTCCTCAGTGTCCGCCGGCGGCGCGATAGCGCTTGAGGACGAGAGCCACGACCTCGCCCTCTTGGCGTTCCGCACCCTCGGCCACGGCCTTGATGAGCAGGGCGCTCAACCGGGTCAGGGCCAGGAGCAGCGCCCCCTGTCGCCGGTAGAGCAGGTCGTCGCCGACCGTCCCGGCGAACGCCTTCCAGGTGTCCACGTCGAGCACGTCGGTGTCAGCGCCGGCGTCGCCGGCGGCCATGACCGCGAGCACGGCGTCAGCAACCCTCTCCAGGTCGGAGCCGGGCTCCGTGATGATTCCGCCGGTATCGGCTCCCGACTCAGGCAACGGGAACGCTCCGGCCGAGGTCGCCCACGACGGTCACGCCCACCCGATCGGCTCTGATCACTGAGTGGTCGGGAGGGGCGGACCGCTCGGGGCCGGTCGGCTCGGGCAGGCCGGCGAAGCGCCGCACCCGTACCTGACGCGCCTCCTCGTGCTCGCTGGCCATCGCCGCCCGCCGCTTCCGCAGGGACGCCAGCGCCTCCGAGGCGCGCTCCGCCCGGGCCCGGAAGTGCGCGGCCCGTGCACGGGCCTCCTCGAGCTCCTTCTGGGCCCGGGCCAGCGCCGCCTCGGCGACCCTGACCTTGTCGGCGATCTTCTCGGCCTCCTCCGCAGTAGAGCGCTTGGCCTCATCGGCCGGGCCCACCGGGAGGGCGGCCTCCTGGATCTCGGCGTCGGCCAGGCGCAGCCGAGCAGCATCGAGCCGGGTAGGTATCTCGACCTCGGCCGACCGGCGCAGGACGACGATCCGATCCAGGTCGGCGAGCCGCACCGCATCCTCGAGCTGGCGCTGCGCATCGTCGAGCTCGGCGGTGAGATCCGAGATCTCCTGGCGTGCACGAGTCAGCTCTTGGGCGGCGGCGGCTTCGGCCTTCTTGTCCGCCGCCGTGACCTCGAGCGGGCCCTCGAGGATGTCGAGCAGCCGCTCCTCGACGCTTGCCACGTACGACAGGACCAGCCCGCGCAGATGGGGGCCGACGAAGCGGTCCCCGTAACTCTCGATCCGCTCGGAGAGGTTGGTCACCGCTCGAGCGAGCGCGTCGAGCGTCCGGGGCTCGGCTTCCTTGGCCACGACCGCTCGGAAGCGATCGACAGAGGCGTCGAGGTCTTCGGTTCGGCCGTCCAGGCGGGCGTCAATGGAGACCTTCAATGCCTCGATGGCCTTGGACCGGGTCTCTCTGCTCACGATCCCTCCCTGAGGTAGCGCTCGATCTCCGACACGGCAATACGTGGACCGCCGGCGTCCTTGACTGCGCGCAGGTGGCCGGCTTCGACGGCCCGGGTCACCGTGCGTACGTGCACGCCGAGGCTGTCGGCGGTCTCCTGGTACGTGTACGCCATCCGGGGGACACGCTGAAGGGCCTCGGCCAGCTTGTCGAGCGATGTCCGTCCCTGCCCGGCTGTGCCCGCCTGAGTCCATTCGCGAAGCGTCGTCGCCAGGTGTGACAGGACGACAGGAACACAGGCCTGGAGACTCCGCAGTCGGCCGACGTGCGCGTCGATGGCGAGCACCAGGTGGCCGGCGAGCTCGGCGTCGAGCCACACCAGAGCCGGCACCGGCGACGATTCCGCCGGCATCAGTGCGCTCCGCCCCGTCCCGGCGAACCTTGACCCGACGCGAGGGAGGCGCACCGTGGCGAAGGCGGAGCGGCCGCCATCATCGCGCCTGCGTGTGACGCGATCTGTAGATCGCGGGCGACAGCCCCGGTAGGCCGCCATGCACGCGCCGCACCCCCTAAAGGGGGTGGTGCGTGCGTACATGCTCGCTCCGTGCCGGGCGTACATGGAGACGTGCCGTGCTTGACCTGGGCCGGCGCCTTATCCGTGCATGGACCCGGAGCCTCGGTCATGCCTGACGCCGAAAGGGGTGCGTTCATGCTCCCGTGCATGGCTCTCACGACCCCTCGGAGCGGCGGGTCACGGGGAAATAGAGGGCCGCATCGGCGCCGCCGTCGCCTCCCCGCCGGCCGGCTTCCTTGTGGGCCTTGCCCTGCTTGACGAGGGCCTCGAGCGCCCGCCTGGCGCGGGCGACGGCCGCTCGCTCCTGGGAGTCGGACAGGATCATCGCCAGGCCCGGCGCGGAGATTCCCCGGGGCGATGCCGTCAGCACGGAGTAGGCCGTAGGTCGCGCCTCGACGGTGCTCGTGCCGGTCAGGTGATCGTGCACGACCTGAAGCGGTCCGACCACGCCGGCGGGCTGCTTGAGGTGGCTCAGCTCGACGTAGGCGTCGCCTGGCTCACCCCAGAGCAGCACGACCGAGCCGGCGCCGTTCACCAGCCACGTGGAGCCGTAGACGTCTGAGAGGGCTTTGGGCTTGCCGCCTCCCCGTTGTTCCTTACGCTGGTGATGGAGCACGAGGACCTCGACACCAGCCGCCAGTGCCGTCTGTATGGCGATATTGAGCTTCGATCCGACCATGTCGTCGGACAGGCCTGCAGCGATGTCCTTTGCGCTATCCAACACGAGATGATCGGCGCCATGGTCCCGGGCAAAGCGGAGCAGAGTGCCTGAGTCGCTCAAGACGTCGACCGGCGGCGGCCCGGACCAGACGCATAGGCGCTCGTCGAGGATCTCCCGGTCCTGCTCATCGACCATTCGTCTCATCGACCGCCGCGCCTGCGCCGGCCGGTCGGCGGCGACATAAAGCACTCGCTCGGCTACCGACGCCACCGGGATCCCGAGCACCTCATGGCGTAGACCGATGCATCCCATCGTCAGCTGCTGGGCGAGCGTCGTCTTCCCGACGCCGGTCGGTCCCACCACCCACATCGCTTCGCCGCTGGCCCAGAGGACCTCGTCGTCCTGCCCCCACAGAGCGGCGACGTCCGCTGGGCCGTCGAGGATGAACGCGCCACCAGGCATGCCGACCCGTCGCCGGCGCCGAGGACTCGAGCCCAGGACCTCCTGCAGCCTCGACTCGGCCGCAGCCAGCGCCTCGCTGGCGTCCATTCCCCGGAAGCTGAGATCGGCGATCTCGGTCCCCGCCGCAGCCAGGCGTCGGAGCATGGCGTTGTCGGCGACAATCCGGGCGTAGTGGCGTGCGTTCGAAGTCGCCGGCGTTGCTGCCTGCATGGTGATGAGGGTTGATGGGCCGCCGATGTCCTCCAGGAGTCCGTCCCGACGCAGCTGGTCGGCGACTGTGACCGGGTCCACCGGGCTTCCGGCGCCGTGCAACGCCCGTATGGCCGCGAAGACGTGACCATGGCCAGGCTTGTAGAAGTCGCCGGGGCCGCACAGCTCGAGGGCCGAGGCGACCGCGTCGGCGGACAGGAGCATGGCGCCGAGCAGTGACTCCTCGGCCTGCAGGTCGTGGGGGGGCGGCTCTTCCCGCCGCACGCGGCTTGGTGCCTCGCGGACGCTCACGCCGATTCCGCCGGCATCGCCTCATGAAGCTGGGCCAGCGCCTCCTTTTCCCGTGCTCCGGCCCGACGCAGCAACGCCTCGAGCTCCTCCTCGCCGAGCTCGCTGGGATCGACCAGGCTCACGCCGGCGAGCGCTCTCCGGGGCAGCGGTCGCACCAGCCAATGTCGCTGTCGTCCCCGGGGGAGCCGGGATCCCCGCAGTGACATAGGTACTCCCCCCGCCCGACGATCTCCGAATTCCCCAGCTCCTCGACAGAGGGGACTTTGACTATGCCGTGCTCGACCACCATTGGTTCGAGGTGTGCCCCTCCATGGCCCAGCGTCCAGGCGACAATGCGCCGGCGGCGGGATGGCACGCCATGAGGGACCAACCACAGCGGCTCCTGCGCGGCGGGAACGAGATCGTCGATCATGCAGACCGCTCCTCGAGCCAGCGGGCTACGTCGGCAGGGCGGTACCTCACGTGCTTCCCGATACGGAGCCGGGCGGGGCCGTTGCCCCTGTAGTTCCACCGGTAGACCGTGCCGATCGGCACGCCGAGGAGCTTCGCCACCTCTTCCGGCGTGAGCAGTTTCTCCAGGGTCTCGGGCATCCTGCTCCCTTCAGGCGTCAGACTGCTGACGCCAGAGAAGATGACACGGATATGATTCGAGGTCAAGCGTTGACGTGTTGACGCCCGATCCCTACAGTGGGCAGCGATGCCAAACGACGCCAGCGCCCCGACCCTCTCGGCCGTAGTAGGAGGCAACCTCCGGCGCCTCCGGGATGCCCACCATCTGCGCCAGGACGACATCGCCCTCCGGGTCCAGGAGGCAGGGCTGACCTGGGGCCGCTCGACCGTGGCGATGCTGGAGGGCGGATCGAAGCTGATCGAGCTCGGCGAACTGCTCGTGCTGGCGGGGGTCCTGGAGTGCGAGCCGGAGGAGCTGCTCGCTGGCGACGGTCCGGTGAAGTTGACCGACAGCGTCGTCGGCGACCTGAAGGTTCTGCGGGCCGTGCTCGCCGGCCGGGGTCACATTCGGGAACTCGTCGACCTGAACCCGATCCTCGACGATCGCGGCCGCCGGGCCGGCGTCGCAGCGCCCATGCCTTACCGGGAGGCTGAGCGGAAGATGGCCCGCCGCCTTGGAGTATCCGTCGACGACGTCGTCGAGGCGTCGCGTGAGCTGTGGCAGGGACGCTCGCTGACCGAGGAGCGCGACGCCCGTGTAGCGGCCGCCGCCTCCGCAGTCCGTCAGCCGGGGGGGACGATTGCTGCCGGCCGGGCCCTGTACCGATCACGCCAGGCCCTCCGGGGCCACGTAACCCGGGCGCTCACGGCGGAGTTGGCGCTCCGACTCGAGAAGGGTGACCGAGATGGCCAGCATTAAGAAGACCGAGAACGGGCGGTGGCAGGCCACCTACCGAGGCCCGGATGACAAGGAGCGCCAGCGGACGTTCGACCGCAAGGTGGAGGCTCAGACCTGGCTCGACACTGCCCGCGGCGACATAGCCCGGGGCGCCTACATCGACCCCCTGGCCGGTCGGCAGAAGTTCAGCGCCTTCGCTGAGGAGTGGGCGGCGGCCCAGGACTGGAAAGATACGACCCGGGAGCAGTGGGCTCTGGTGGAGAAGCGCCTACGAGCGCCCATCGGAGCGATGCAGCTGCAAGCGATCGACCTGCTGGCCCTGCAGCGGACCCGTCAGGAGCTGTCCGTCCGGTACGCCCGAGCCACGGTCGAACTCACCATGGGCTACGCCGGCGCCGTCCTGCGGGCCGCCTACGCGGCGGGCCGGATCGGCCGGGATCCCACCCGGGGTTTCAAGGCTCCCCGGGTCCGGGCCGACGAGCCGGATGGGCACGTGACACCGGACCAGGTCCCGACCCGGGCCGAGGCCCTGGCGATCCTGACGGCGGCGCCGGCGCCCTTCCGGGCAGCCGTGGCCCTCGGCTTGGCCGGGCTCCGGGTGGGGGAGGTCCTGGGCCTCTCTGTCGACAGGCTGGCCCTCGAAACTCGTCTGGTGACCATCGACCGCCAGCTGCAGCGGGTCGGCGGCCAGCTGGTTATGACCACGCCGAAGGCGGAGAAGTCCCGGACGATCGTCGTCCCCCAGGCGGTGGCTTTCGAGCTCCGCCGGCACCTGCGGGACCAGCGCGACGACGGGCTGCTGTTCCGAGGCCAGCGCGGGGCGCTACTCCGCCGGGACGCCTTCTACTCGGCCGGGTGGCATCCGGCGCTCGTCGGCGCCGGCCTGGCACCCGACCGCTTCGTGTTCCACTCCTTGCGCCACTTCTGCGCCTCGACTCTGCTGGCCGAGGGCGCTCCGCTCACCGCGGTGGCCGGCCACCTCGGCGACACCATTCAGACGGTCAGCCGCACGTACCTCCACTGGCTCCGGGACGACCGGGACGTGCCGGCCGCGGTCCTCGACCGCGTCCTAGCGCCGGCGCCGGATGAGGCCGCGGCGGACGGCTGAGGTCCGCGGAAAGTCCGCGCGGAGGCCACAAAACAACGCCGAATGATGACAACCGATGAGAGGCGAAATCCCTGCTCAGAGGCCGTTTTCGGCTCCGCCAGGTAGGGCCACAACAGAAGCGCCCGTATAGTCCCGAAGGTGAGGGCGCTGCGCAGGGCGGTGGTGGCGCTGGGCGTGGCGGGCGCCATCGCCTCGGCCCTGCGGCTGGTCGTGAGACAGGCCCCGCCCCCGCCCACCGCCGGAGGATGGCGGGAGCTGTCCGGTCCCGATCTCAGGTAGGGCGGGGAACCCATGAGCCGCTTCGCGGTCGTCGGTCTGGGCGCGGTCGGGGCGCGTGCCGCCCGTCAGGTCCACGCACTCGGGCCACCCGACGAGCTCCTGCTCACCAGCGCCTCGGCCGCCCGCGCCGAGGAGGTCCGGGGCGCCATCGGCGGGCCCGCCCGGGTGGCGCCGTGGGACGAGGTCCTTTCGTCGGCCCCCGATGCCGTGGTGCTGTGCGGCGCCGGTCAGCCCGGCCGGGCCGCCGCCGCCCTGGAGGCCGGAGCGCACGTCGTGGCCAGTACCGACTCGCTCTCCGATATAGAGGAGCTGCTCGGCCTGGCCGCCGCCGCCGAGGGCGCCGGCCGGATGCTCGTGGTAGGGGCGGGCTTCTCCCCCGGCCTGTCCTGCGTGCTCGTGCGCCACGCCGCCGGCCGTCTCGACTCGGTCGAGGAGATCCGGGTGGCCTCCTCCGGCACGGGCGGCCCGGCCTGCGCCCGCCAGCACCACGCCAGCCTGGGCCGCCCCGGGCCGGAGTGGGACGGCTCGGCCGCGGGGTGGGTGCGCCCCCCCGCCGGCAGCGGCCGGGAGCTGTGCTGGTTCCCCGACCCCACCGGCGCCCAGGACTGCTACCGGGCCGAGCTGGCCGAGCCCCTGCTGGTGCACGCCGCCTTCCCCTCCGCGACCCGGATCAGCGCCCGCCGGGCCGCGTCCAGGCGGGACCGCCTGACCGCCCGCCTCCCGATGCTCCGCCGCCCCCACCAGGAGGGCCTCATCGGCTCGGTGCGGGTGGAGGTCTCCGGGCGAAGCGGCCCCCTCGCCGAGTCCCACGTGCTCGGTGCCATCGACCGCCCCGCCGTCGCCGCCGGAGCGGTCGCGGCCCTGGCCGCCCATTGGGCGGTGGAGGGGCGCCTGGCCCGGTCCACCGGATCGGCGGGGCTGGCCTCCCTGGTCACGGACACCGCCGGCTTCCTCCGCCAGCTGGCGGAGCGGGGGGTCAAGGCGGCGGCGCCGGTGGGCGCCGGGGGCTGAGGAGGCACCGACCCGGTGCGACCTCTCCTGGGCGCCGGCCTCACTGCGGTGCTCGGCGTCGGTGTGGCCGCCTGCTCGGGGGCCAACCAGTCGGGTGACCTGCAGGTGCCCGGCGTCGTGAGCGGGGTCGTCACCGGCCGCCCGCCCTGCGTCCCGGGCCGGGCCTGCTCGTTCCTGGTGGCGCTGGTGCCCGATGCGCTGGTGCAGGCGGTCGGCAAGGACGGGTCCCACTGGGTGCGGGCCGACGCCCACGGCCACTACCAGCTGGCCCTCCTCGACGGGACGTGGACCCTCACCGCGCGCCGCACCCTCAACTCGGCGTCGGGGCCCTCGGTTCGGGTCCAGGTGAGCCCGGGCGGCTCGGCCACCGTGGACCTTCAGATAGCCCTGGGGTAGCGCCGGGTCGGCCGGGCGGGCCCCTCCGGGGGCCGGGTCTAGCTGGCCCGGTGCACGTCCCGGTACTGGCGGCCGAAGTCGGCGCACGCCGAGTAGCTCGACTCCCAGATGTCGATGTGGTGGCCCCGCACCCCCCCGCCGGTGTCGTCGGCGCGGCGGTACCCCACCCCGTCGATGTAGATCTCGGTCCCCAGCGGGATCACCGAGGGATCGACGGCCACGCTCTGGGGGCCGGCCTCCTCCCCGCTGGCGGTCCGGCCGTGGATGTCGTAGCAGGTCACCATGAAGGTGCCGAGATCGGTGCCGGCGCCGCCCGAGGTCGACGAGGACGACGACGAGGCCGTCGTGTGGACCCTCGCCGGCGCCGCCGAGCCCGCCGGGGTGGCGGGTGCCGCCGGGGCCGGTGCGGCCGGCGCGGGCCCGGCTGCTGCCGACGCCTGATCGGCGTGCTCGGCCTGGGCCAGCTCGGCGGCGGTGACCAGTACCGGGGCGGACACCGCCTCGATGTGCGCCCGGGTCGCGGACCCCGCCGGCCGGGATGGGCCCGCCGCCGACCCGGCCCCACGTTGGGGCCCCGCCGCGCCGGCCGTGGCGACGGTCAGCCCGGCCATGCCCGCCGCCGCCGCTGCGACCACGGCGAGCCGGGCCACCACCACCCCTCGTGAGATCCGGTCTTCCGGCGAGTCGACGGCCGATCGGTGGAGGGGCGTGGTGGGTGGGGGTGTCGAGGGCATGGGAAGGGTCCTCGTCCTTTCCGGGGAGGCAGCGGGGGCGCGCCGCAGGAGAGCGGCAACTGCTAGCTGTAGTTAGCACCCTAGGTCTGTGGCCCGGGGGGTGCAAACCGGGGCATTGCACCGGTCCGTCCCGCCGATCCATCCCCGCCACCCCGGGTTGGCGCACCCGGCACCTGCCAACCTGTGGCGATGGAGCCGATCCGCTGGCTGGGGCTCGTGGCCGGCGCCCTGCTCCTGGCCTCGGGGGCCAGCTCGGTTCTCTATACCCTCGTCCTGCCCCGGGCGCACCCCTCCCGTCTCACCGAGGTGGCCACCCGGGTCACCCTGCGGTTCGGCCGGTGGCTGGGGGACCGCTTCTCGACCTACGAGGCCAAGGACCACGTCCTGGCCCTCATGGGCCCGATGGCCCTGCTCGGCGCCTTCGGACTGTGGCTGGCCGCCTTCTTCCTGGGCTACTCCCTGATCCTCTGGCCCCTTCTCCAGGGGGGACTGCCCACCGCCCTGCGGGCGGCGGGCTCGGCCATGCTCACCCTCGGGCTGGCCACGGCCAGGGGGGGTGGCGATCTGTCCGTCCCGGCCACGGTCGTGTCGTTCGTGGCGGCGGGCACCGGCCTCGGGATCGTGGCCCTCGAGATCGCGTACCTGCCGACCATCTACGGGGCCTTCAACCGCCGCGAGACCCTGGTGACCCTGCTCCAGAGCAGGGCGGGGTCCCCCGCCTGGGGGCCGGAGATCCTGGCCCGTCACCAGCTGGTCGGGATCTCCGACAACCTGCCCGCCTTCTTCGCCAGCTGGGAGCAGTGGGCCGCCGACGTGGCCGAGACCCACACGACCTATCCCGTCCTCGTGCTGTTCCGTTCCCCCCATGCCCTGCGGTCGTGGATCGTCGGCCTGCTGGCGGTGCTGGACTCCGCCGCCCTGCACCTGGCCCTGTCCCCGTCCGCCGCCCCCTCGGAGGCCCGGTTGTGCCTGCGGATGGGGTTCCGGGCCCTCCAGGACATAGCCCCCGCCTGGGGAATGACCGTCCGCCTCGATCCCCGCCCCGACGATCCGGTCGTGCTCACCTACGAGGAGTTCCTCCAAGGAGTGGAGCGCATGCGCGAGGCGGGAGTGACCCTGGAACGCAGCGTGGAGGAGGCGTGGGTGCACTTCCGGGGGTGGCGGGTCAACTACGAGGCGCCCGCCTACTTCCTCGGCGAGCTGGTCACGGCCGCCCCCGGCCCGTGGGCGGGGCCGCGCCGGCGGATCGGGATCCTGGACCCGGACCGGCCTCTGGACCGCACACCGGATGACCCCGACGCGTTGCGTGGCAAGGGAGGGAGGTGGCTCGGACCGAGCCCCCGGGCTAACTAATCTGCGCCCACCGTGAGGCTGGGCATCCCGACCGAGACCCTGCCGGGAGAGCGCAGGGTGGCGGTGGTGCCCGCCGTCGTCGGTACGCTCACCGGCGCCGGGCACGAGGTGGCGGTCCAGGCCGGGGCCGGCGCAGCGGCCGGCTTCTCCGATCAGGCCTACGGCGATGCCGGCGCGGTCGTCCTACCGACGGCGCCCGAGCTGCTCGGGACGAGTGACGCCGTCCTCAAGGTGCAGGGCCCGACGCCGGACGAGGCGGGCCTGGTGCGGGAGGGCGCCACGCTGATCGCGCTCTTCAGCCCGGGGCGGAGCCTCGACGTGGTGCAGGCGCTGGCCGAGCGGCGGGTCACCACCCACAGCCTGGAGCTGCTGCCGCGCACCACCCGCGCCCAGAGCATGGACGCCCTGTCGTCCCAGTCGACGGTGGCCGGGTACCGAGCCGTGCTCATCGCCGCCACCCGGCTCCCCCGCTTCTTCCCGATGCTCATGACGGCCGCCGGGACCGTGCCGCCCGCCAAGGTGCTGGTCCTGGGCGCCGGCGTGGCCGGGCTCCAGGCCATCGCCACCGCCCGCCGCCTAGGGGCGGTCGTCATGGCCTACGACGTGCGGTCGGCCGCCGAGGGGGAGGTCCGCAGCCTGGGCGCCCGTTTCCTGAACCTCGGTCTGGGCACCGCCGACGGGGCCGGCGGCTACGCCGGCGAGCTGGCCGAGAGCGCCCAGGCCGCCCAGCACGCCGCCCTGGCGCCCCACCTCACCGAGGCGGACGTCGTGATCACGACCGCCCAGATCCCAGGGCGCCCCGCCCCCCTCCTCGTGACCGAGGACATGGTCGACCGGATGCGGGCCGGATCGGTCGTCGTCGACCTGGCGTCGGACACCGGGGGGAACGTCGAGATCTCCCAGCCGGGCCGGGAGGTGGAGCACAAGGGGGTGGCGGTCATCGGGGTGGCCAACCCGGCCAGCGACCTGCCGACCCATGCATCCCAGATGTACGCACGCAACATCGCCAACCTGGTCCTGCTGATGACGAAGGACGGCATCCTCGACCCGGACTGGAACGACGACATCCTGGCGGCCACGTGTGTGACGCGCGGCGGGGAGGTTCTCTACAAGTGACCGGCTTCCTCACGCTGTTCACGATCTTCGTGCTGTCGGTGTTCCTCGGCTTCGAGGTGATCTCGAAGGTTCCGAGCGTCCTGCACACCCCGCTGATGTCGGGGACCAACGCCATCCACGGGATCATCCTGGTCGGCGCCATAGCCGTGCTGGCCACCGCCGACTCCGCCCTGCTCAAGGTCATCGGCTTCCTGGCCGTGGCCCTTGCCACCGTGAACGTGGTCGGCGGGTTCGTGGTGACCGACCGCATGCTCGAGATGTTCAAGGGCCGGGCCCAGCACACACCCGGTACCGCCCAACCGGCGCCTCCGGAGGCGGTCCCGCCGGCACCCGCCGCTCCCGCCGGCCCGGCCGACACGACCCAGGAGCTGCCCCGGTGACGGCGGCGCTGCACTGGTCCTACCTGGCGGCGGCGGTCTGCTTCATCCTGGCTTTGCGCGGCCTGTCGAACCCGAGGTCGGCCCGGACCGGGAACCTCATCGGCGCCTTCGGGATGCTCGTGGCGGTCGTGATGACGCTCGTGGCGGGCCACGTGCACAACGGCGGCCTCGTGGCCGGCGCCATGGTCATCGGCGTGGCCGTCGGCGTCCCTGCGGCGCGCATGGTCCACATGACCGCCATGCCGCAGATGGTGGCCGCGTTCAACGGGGTGGGGGGCGGGGCGGCCGCCCTCGTCGCCATCTCCGACTACATCGGCCACGCCGACGGCGCCACCCTGTCCTCCGGCAACCGTCTGGCGGTGCTGCTCGGAGTGGTGATCGGCAGCGTGTCGTTCTCGGGCTCGGTGGTGGCCTTCGCCAAGCTGCAGGAGCTGATGACGGGCCGTCCCGTCGTCTACCCGCTGCAGCAGTTCGTGAACGGGGTCATGGCGGCCGCCGCCGTCATCCTGGCCGCCATCGCCATCGTCGGCGCCCACGTCGGCCTGGTCGGCCTGGTGGCCGTGATCTGCCTCGGCCTCGGGGTGGCCTTCGTCATGCCGATCGGCGGTGCCGACGTGCCCGTCGTGATCTCGCTGCTCAACTCCTTCACGGGACTGGCGGTGGCGGCCTCGGGCTTCGTGCTGTCCAACACCGTCCTGATCGTGGCGGGGACGCTCGTGGGCGCGTCGGGAACGCTGCTCACCCGGATGATGAGCAACGCCATGGGTCGGTCGCTGCCCAACATCATCTTCGGGGCCTTCGGGGCGGTCGTGACCGCCGGCGCCACTGGTGAGGCGGGGGACCGCTCGGTGCGCTCGGGGACGGCCGAGGACATCGGCACGCTGCTCGCGTACTCGCGGCGGGTCGTGATCGTCCCCGGCTACGGCCTGGCCGTGGCCCAGGCCCAGCACACCATCCGCGAGCTGGCCGACCTCCTCGAGGGACGGGGCGTCGAGGTGCTCTACGCCGTGCATCCGGTGGCGGGGCGCATGCCCGGGCACATGAACGTGCTCCTGGCCGAGGCCGACGTCCCCTACGAGCAGCTGAAGGAGATGGAGGAGGCCAACCCGATCATGCCGTCGACCGACGTGGCGCTGGTGGTGGGCGCCAACGACGTGGTCAACCCGGCCGCCTACGACAGCCCCGGCAGCCCCATCTACGGCATGCCGATCATCCACGTCGACCAGGCGGCCAACGTGATCTTCCTGAAGCGGAGCATGCGCCCCGGCTTCGCCGGAATCGACAACGAGCTGCTCTACAACCCGAAGACCACCCTGCTCTTCGGGGACGCCAAGGCCACCCTCTCCAGTCTGGTAGCCGCCGTCAAGGCTGCGTAATAGGGTCCCGGCCATGACGGACACGGCCGCCTTCGAGATCACGGGCGTGGCCCAGAAGCAGGCCTGGGAAGAGGACGTCATGCCCCCGGTCGAGAGTCTGGGCGGCGGGTTGTGGTCGGTGCCCGTCCCGATCCCCCAGAGCTCGCTGCGCTACGTGCTCGTGTACCTGCTCGAGCTCGACGACGGCGTGGCCCTCATCGACGCCGGCTGGGACACCGACGCCGCCTACGACGCCCTCACCGGGGGGCTGGGCAAGGCCGGCTACGAGATCACCGACGTCAAGGGAGTGCTCGTCACCCACATCCACCCCGACCACTACGGGCTGGCGGGACGGGTGCGCGAGCAGTCGGGGGCGTGGGTCGCGCTCCACCCCGCCGACGCCGCCGCCCTGGGCGAGCGGTACGTGAACATGGACGACCTGTTCCGCCGGATGCGGACCCACCTGCTCAGCTGCGGCGTTCCTCCCGAGCCCCTCGACGAGATGAGGGGGGCGTCGATGGGTGTGCGGCCGTTCGTGACCTTTGCCGAGCCCGACGTGCTGCTCGAGGACGGTGCGCGTCCCGAGCTGCCCGGCTGGGATCTCACGGCGGTGTGGACGCCCGGGCACAGCCCGGGCCACCTGTGCTTCCACTCCGCGTCGCGCCGGCTGCTGCTGTCGGGGGACCACGTCCTCCCCCGCATCACGCCGAACATCTCCTACCACCCCCAGCAGAGCGCCAGCCCGCTGGCCGACTTCCTCGACTCGCTCACCAAGGTGGCCGGGCTGGACGCCGACGAGGTGCTGCCCGCCCACGAGTACCGCTTCCGGGGCCTGGCGGCCCGGGTGGCGCAGCTACGGGCGCATCACGAGGAGCGCTTCACGGAGATCCTGGACCACCTGCGCGCCAATCCCGGGTCCACGGCGTGGGAGGTGGCCCTGTCCATCAAGTGGAGCCGGCCGTGGGACAAGATCGAGTTCTGGATGCGGCGCGCCGCCCTCGGGGAGACGCTGGCCCACCTCATGATCCTCGAGTCGCGCCGGCTGGCCCGCCGCTCGGGCCAGATGCCCGAGCGCTGGGAGGCGCTCTCCGCCGGGTAGCACCTGCTCCACGGCGGCCGCCATGGCCCGGTACCCGGCGGCGTTGGCGTGGAGGTCGGCCCCCACCGGAGGCGGGGAGCACACCCAGGTGAGCCGGCACACGTCGGCCGCCTCCACCGCGGCGGGCCGGCCCAGCCCGAAGGCGCCGGCCGTGTCCGCCACCGTCACGTGCCGGGGCCCGAGGATCCCCGAGAGGGTCGCGTCCAGCCGGGCGGTCACGTAGTGGGACCACGCCGCCCTGGCCCCGTCGGGGGAGGCCACGAACGGGGCGTAGTAGTCGAGAGCGACGATCGGGACGCGGGGCCCCGCCGCCGACCGGACCAGCCGGACGACCGTCGGAAGGTTGCGCTCGATCGTCGCCAGGCCGGTGGCCAGGCAGGCCGCCGACCGGGGGCCGGGCGCCATCTGCTGGCACCGGACCACGTCGTTGATCCCGATGTCGACGGTGACCAGCGCCAGTCCGGATCTGTGGGTGCGCAGGAACCGGGTGGCGGCGCCGATCTGGGACGCGCCGTCCCGGTAGCAGATGCCGCCCCGCAGCATGGAGGTCGTCGTCTCCCCCGGGCACCCGAGCTTGACCAGCCGCAGGCGCCGGTCGCGGGCCACCACGTCGGCATAACCCTGGTCCGTGTCCCGGCCCGGCCCCGGGTGCCTCGGGCGGGGCTGGTAGCCCTGGGACAGGGAGTCTCCGAGCGACACGTACCAGGCCGGCCCGGGGCGGGCGGCGGTCACCGACGCCGGCGGAGCGGTTACCGCGTGCACATAGGCGCCTTTCGGCGGGCGAAGGGCCGGGATTAGTCTTTGCGCCCATGGGCGCCGGGCCACCCGGCGCGGGGACCGCAACCCCGGCTCCCGCACGACAGCTTCCCCCGGGGCCGACTCCATCCGGACCTCCGGGACCCAGACCCCGCCCCACCCGGCGCCGGTTCTGGGCCCGGCGGGCGATGGTGCTCTCGTTGGCCCTGGTCATCCTGCTGATCGTGCTGGCGGCCGGGGGCTACGCGTACCTGCGCTTCCGCTACGACCAGATCCGCACCGTGCACGTGGCCGGCCTGGCGCCCGAGCTGGCCGACCACCCGTTCAACGTGCTCATGATCGGGTCGGACAGCCGGGCCGCCCTGGCGCCGAACTCCGGCAACACGCAGGCGTTCGGCTCGGCCTCCCAGGTGGCGGGGCAGCGCAGCGATGTCACCTCGATCCTGCACGTGGACCCGGTCCACCACGCCGCCGCCATCCTCTCGATCCCCCGGGACCTGTTCGTCCCCCTGGCCGGGACCAACGGGTCGAACCGGATCAACGAGGCCTTCGACCACGGGCCCAGCCAGCTGGTCCAGACCATCCAGGCCGATCTGGGGATCCCGGTACAGCACTACGTGGAGGTGAACTTCGCCGGGTTCCAGGGTGCGGTCGACGCCCTCGGCGGGGTGCGGATGAGCTTCCCGTTCCCGGCCCGGGACGCCTACTCGGGCCTCGAGATCACGACGACCGGGTGCCAGACCCTGAACGGCGCCCAGGGACTGGCCGTGGCCCGGGCCCGCCACTACCGGTACTACGAGAACGGCTATTGGCACTACGACGGCTCGAGCGACCTCGGCCGCATAGCCCGCCAGCACGTGTTCCTGCGGGCGGTGGCCAAGGCGGCCGTGTCCAGGGGCCTGACCAACCCCCTGACCGCCAACGCCTTCCTGGGCCAGGCGGTCAACGACTTCGTCATCGACGACGCCATGAGCATGGGGGACCTGGTCGGCCTGGCCCGCCTGTTCAAGGGCTTCGACCCGGCCAGCCTGGCCTCCTACACCCTGCCGACGACCCCGGTGACCAACTACCAGTCGTACGGGGACGTGCTTCTACCGAAGCAGCCCGACGACAGCCAGGTGATTGCCGCCTTCCTCAACCCCGCTCCGGGCCCGCCCGCCGCCAAGAGCCCGTCCATCCCGCCCGCCCAGGTGAGCGTCGAGGTGCTCAACGGGGTGGGCAAGGCGGGCATCGCCCACACCGTCGCGTCGGAGCTGCACCAGGCCGGCTTCAACGTGGTGGGCACGGGGAACGCCGGATCGTTCACCTACGGGCGCACGGTCATCGCCTACGCCAGCGGGTTCCAGGCCCAGGCCCAGGTGCTCCAGTCCCGGGTGGTGGGGGGCGCCCTGCTCGAGGAGGACCACAGCCTGACCGGGGCCCAGGTCGCGCTGGTTATCGGGACCCAGTGGGCCGGGGTGCAGAGCGCGGGGACGGCGGCCACGCCGACGACGCAGGCCCCCGGCGGGCCGGCCCCGGCCACGGTCGGCCAGGACGACTACCAGGCCTTCGACCCGACGACCTGTTAGGCGGGCCTGCCCGCCGGCCGGTGGGGCCGGGGCCCCCGCCGGCACCCCGATGAGGCGTCAGCCGAAGAGCAGTGGGCTCAGCTGACCCGGCCGAAGCCGTCGAGCACGTTCCACCAGATCGGGTCGTACTCGACGCTGGCGCCGGTGTGGGGGGCGTCGATCATCTCCCCGTTGCCGACGTAGATCCCGACGTGGTCGACCGGCTGGTAGAAGAACACCAGGTCCCCGGGGCGGGCGTCGGCGTAGCTGATCCTGGTGGTGTCGTCCCACTGGCCGGCGGCGGAGTGGGGCAGGCCCACTCCGGCCTTGCCGTAGACGTACATGGTGAGGCCGGAGCAGTCGAAGCTGTCCGGGCCCGAAGCCCCGTAGACGTAGGGCTTGCCGAGCTCCCGCTGGGCCCACTCCAGGGCCACCCCCGCCGCCCCGCTCTGGGTCGGGGCGGGCCCGATGGGTGCCGCCCCCGACCCGCCGGAGCCGCCCGTTCCCCCGCCCCCCCCACCGACCCCGCCCAGCGTCGGCAGCGGGTTGTCCCGGGTGACGGGCCGGGCGGAGCTGGTGGCGACACGGCTCAGGGCCACCAGCCGGGCCCGGGCCGCGGCCGCCTGCGCCCGCTGGGCGGCGGCCTGGTCGGCCGCCACCAGCCGGGCCAGCTGGCCCTTGACCTGTGACAGGGCGGACACCTCGGAGGCGGCGGTCGAGCTCAGCTGGCTGCGCAGCCCCGCCGCTCGGGCCACGTCGGAGCGGGCCGACCGGGTGGCCTGGGCCAGCCTGGTCTGTCGGTCCGACAGCTGGGCCTGGGCCTGGCGTAGCCCGTCGATGGCGGACTGCTGGGTGTCGGCCACGCTCTGCAGGTAGCTCTGCTGGATCCCGTAGGTGGTCTGGCTGGCCTGCATGAGGAGGGTGACGCCACCCGCGCCCGCCCCCGACCCGCCCCGCATGTAGGCGTCGACGGCGGCCGCCGTGAGCACCTGCCGGCGGGCCCGGACCTGGGCGGCGGCCCGGTCGGCGGCGGCCTGGGCCTGCTGCTGGCGGGTCTGCGCCGCCGCCAGGGCCAGCTGGGCCTGGTTGTACTGCTCGTCGACCCGGGCCTCCTGCTGGGCCAGCTGGCCGAGCCGGGCGGTCAGGGCGGCGGCCTGGGCGCGGAGCGACGCCTCGGTGGCGGCCCCCGCCGGGCCGCGCGGCACCAAGGTGGTGCTGACTCCGGCCGCCAGAGCCACGATGAGGCAAACGGCTCTGCGTCCGCGGTGGGCCGGGCTCCGCCCGCAGGTCCTCCGCACGTCGGGCGGGGACCCTAACAGGCTAGAACGCGTTACGACGGGATCCGGATCGAATCCGGGAGCCGGTCGGCCGGCCAGGCCGGGGCCGTCGGGAGGGGGTGGACACCGAACGCCTCCGCCGCCCGGGCGGG
The DNA here is from genome assembly GCA_035695125.1 of Acidimicrobiales bacterium. GTDB lineage: Bacteria > Actinomycetota > Acidimicrobiia > Acidimicrobiales > JAJPHE01 > DASSEU01. The sequence continues at coordinate 112,596 of DASSEU010000012.1, read as the reverse complement.
CTGGCAGAGGTAGTTGACGTCGTAGTCGAGCATCGTCTGGACCATCCACACCGGCCCGCCGGCGAAGCCCCGGCCGCAGTAGCCGGCGGCGCTGGAGAGGTCCGGGGACCCCGCCACCCACACCGGCACGCCGAAGGTGGCGCCGCCCGTGATCTCCGACCACTGCAGGGCCGTCGAGTAGATGCCGGCCGAGAGGCGGCGGTGGTTGAGCTCGTCGAGGGCGCCCCGGATGACCTCGGCGTTGAGGTCGGCGTGGTCGGACCACGAGTTGCCGGTCTCGACGTCCAGCCACCACATCGGGGCCGACACTCCCGAGCGGCGGGCGTAGTTCACGGCGAAGTCCACCGCGTTGGCCCCGTAGTTGTAGGCGGCGCAGGGGGCGCCGTCGGGCGCGCAGTGCCCGGCCGGGCCCCGGGCCGAGTTGGGGCTGGTCGGGTCGTCGGCCTCGTTGAGGTTCATGTAGACGGCCGCCGCCCCCGCCGCCTGGGTGCCCCACTGCCACTGCCGGCCCAGGCAGGGGTTGGCCGTGAAGGCCTTGCCGCCGGTCACCCCCACCACGGCGAAGGCGTGGGCGGGCGGCAGCCCGCCCTGCCCGCACTGGGGCCAGGAGACGTCGAACCCGTAGCGGCCGCCGACCTGCACCTGCCGGGGGTGGAAGGCGGGGTGCATGCCCGCCGCCACCGCGGTCAGGGGCCGGTTGATCCCGAAGCCCCCGGGCGCCCCCCAGTAGCCGGCGTCCCCGTAGGTGAAGACCCCGCCGTCGGCCGAGGCCATCCAGTAGCCGTGGCCGGTGGGGGTGGCGGCCAGGCCGACCATCGGCGCGGCCAGATCGAGCCCGCCCATCCCGCCGAAGTAGGGCGCCGTCCCGTAGGTGAAGACGCCGCCGTCCGAGGACACCAGCCAGTACCCCGAGCCGTCGGGGGTGACGGCCATCCCCACCACGGGGGCGGAGATGGGGTGGCCCCCCATGCCGCCGAGATAGCGGGCGTCCCCGAAGGCGAACACGCCGCCGTCGGAGGAGACCAGCCAGTAGCCGCCCCCGTCCGGGGTGGCGGCTATTCCGGTCACGGCGGCGCGGAGGCGGCGGCTGCCGAGGCCTCCGTAGTAGTGGGCGGCGCCGTAGGTGAACACGCCCCCGTCGGCGCCGACCAGCCAGTAGCCCGAGCCGTCGGGCATGGCGGCCATGCCGACCACCGGCTGCTCGATGCCGTTGCCGGCCATCCCGCCGAAGTAGTGGGCCGAGCCGAAGGCGAACACGCCCCCGTCCGAGGAGACCTCCCAGTAGCCCCTGCCGTCGGGGGCGCCGGCCAGGCCGACGACGGCCCCGGCCAGGGAGCGGCCCGCCATCCCGCCGTAGTAGCGGGCGTTGCCGAAGCTGAAGATGCCTCCGTCGGCGGAGGCCAGGAGGTAGCCGGGGCCCCACTTCTGCCTGGCCGCCACCCGGGGCGCCGGCCGGGCTGCGACCGTGGGCGCCGGCTGGGGGGCCACTCTGGCGGCCGGCTTGGCGGCCGGCTTGGCGGGCCGCTTCGCCGCGGGTCTGGCCGCGGGCCGGGACGGCCTGGTGGCCCTGCGGTGGGACGCGGCCTGGTGGTGCCCGCCGGCGGCGAGGGCCGGCCCGGACAGGACGAGCGTGCCGGCCACGACGGCCGAGAGAATGAGGAAGAGGGAACGAGAGGGGCTCCGCCCGGGCCGCCGCACGCATCAGTTCTCGTCCGACGGGCCGCGAACTTGAGTTTCGCGGTTCGGAAGCTCTAAGTGCCTACGGCTGAAATCGTCAGGTTGAACGGTGCCGAACCTGGCGCCGTGAGCTGGAGCGGGGTCCCGTTGACCGAGACGGTCACGCTGGCCGGCGCACCGAGGCGGAGCCACAGCCGGCTGGAGGCGGGGAAGACCTTCTGCTGGCCGGCCGGCACGGTCCCCACGAACGTGAACGGCCCCGCCGAGGTGGGCCCGACCTCCATCCAGCACGAGCCGGTGGTGTTGACCTGCACGGAGAACGGGGCGGTGGTCACCACGTAGGCGGCGCCGGCGGCCGTCGACGCGCTGGGCACGAGGACCGTCGGGGTGGTCGTCGTGGTCCGCCCCGTCCGGGCCGCGGCGCCGGCGCCGGCGGTGTGGACCCGGGGGTGGGGGGCCGCCGTCGTCGGGGTCAGGGTCGTGCGGGTGGAGGAGGCCCGGGGCGTCGACGGTGAGCCCACGACCAGCCGGCCCACGGCCAGGGCCATCAGGGCCAGGACGGCTATGACCGCCGTGGCCGTGAGGACGGGCCCCGCCGGCCGGGGCCGCCCGCTGTCCCGGAAGCGGGAGCTGCCGAGGGAGAGGTAGCCGGGCGCAGCGGGCATCCGCCGGGCGTCGCGGGCCCGCACCCTCCCCGCCGCCGGCCGCCGCTCCCGGGCCGGGGCGTCGGGCGGCATCACCACGCGCTCCCCCAGGGTGGCGTGGATCCGGCGGTACGCGTCCATGGCACGCAGGTCGTTGCTGCGGGAACGGCGCGGGGGCACTGGGCCCAATGATGCGGCATAACGTCCGGGCGGTGCAGATCGACGTGATGACCGGTGGTGCCCCGCTGCGGCGCATCCAGGACCTGGCCCGCGCCGTCGAGGCGAGCGGGCTGTCGGGGCTGGTCGTCACCGAGGGCGGGCGCACCGCCTACCTGTCGTGCGCGGCGGCGGCCCTGGCGGCCGACATCGACGTGGCGACCGGGATAGCTGTCGCCTTCCCCCGCAGCCCGATGGTCACCGCCCAGGTGGCGTGGGAGCTGGCCGAGACCACGGGGGGACGGTTCCGGCTCGGCATCGGCACCCAGGTGCGGGCGCACGTGGAGCGACGGTACGGGAGCACCTTCGCCCCGGCCGGGCCGAGGCTGCGCGACTACGTGCTGGCCCTGCGGGCGATCTTCACCGCCTTCTCCGGGGCGGCGCCCCTCGACTACGCCGGCGCCCACTGGTCGATGAATCTGCTCCCCGCCCAGTGGTCCCCCGGACCGATCCCGTCGGGGCCGCCCCCGATCGACGTGGCGGCCGTCAACCCGTGGATGCTGCGGATGGCGGGGGAGGTGGCCGACGGCGTGCACGTGCACCCGCTCAACTCTCCGACCTACCTGCGCACGACCGTGCTGCCCGCCCTGGCCGAGGGGGCGGCCCGGGCCGGTCGGAACCCGGGGGAGCTGGCCCTGATCGTGCCCTGCTTCACCGCCGTCGGGGACACCGAGGAGGAGCGGTCCCGCTGGTGGGAGACGGCCCGGGCCCAGGTGGCGTTCTACGGCTCGACGCCGAACTACGCCTTCATCTTCGACCAGCTGGGCCACGACGGGACCACGGCGCGCATCCGCGAGAGGCAGAAGGCCGGGGACCTGGCCGGGATGGCCCAGGTCGTGGGCGACGACCTGCTCGAGCACTTCGTCGTGCGCGCCACGTGGGACGAGCTGGCCGGGCGGCTGGTCGAGCGGTACGGGGGGGTGGCCAGCCGGGTGGTGCTGTACTTCGCCGGGGCCGCCCACGACGCCGACCCGTCGGCCCTCGGACGGTTCGGGGAGGTGGCGCGTCAGGTGAGGGGGGGAACCCCCGTGTAGACGGCGCGGGGCCGGAACCGCAGCCTGTGCTGGTACTCCTCGCCGGCGTGGGCCAGCCACCCCGCCACCCGGGCCACGGCGAAGATGGCCTCCCCCGCCCCCGGCGCCATCCGGAAGGCGTGGCACAGCCCGCCGATCGCCAGGTCGATGTTGGGGGCGGGCAGGCCCCGCTCGGCGGCGACCCGCACCACCTCCTCGACCGTGGCCCACCTCCCCTTCGGGGGCGAAGCCGCCCTTGTCACCTCCATCAGCGCCTCCGCCCTCGGATCGGTGCCGGTGTAGACGGCATGGCCCAGCCCGGGGACGCGGTCCCCGGCCCGGAGCAGGACGCCCACCGCCTCGGCCGCCGAGCCCCGGGTCTCGGCGTCGGCCAGCAGCAGCTGCACGCCGTGGGACGCCCCACCGTGCAGGGGGCCGCCGAGGACCCCGAGCCCGGTCTCGACCACCAGGTAGGGGTCGGCCCAGGTGGAGGCGGCCACCCGGGCGGCCAGGGTCGACGCCGCCAGCTCGTGGTCGGCCAGCAGGACCAGGGCGGCGTCGAGGGCGGCGGCCTCGGCGGGACGGGGCCGCCGCCCGGCCAGCCGCTCCCACAGCCGCCCGGCTATGCGCCGGCTCCGGGTCGGCGGCCCGGGCAGGCTCTCGACCAGCGCCGCCACCAGCGAGCGCCCGCACAGGGCCACCGCCTCGGGCCGGCGGTCGTGACGGAGCGGGTCGGTGGTGGCCACCGCCACGCAGACCACGCGCATGCGGTCGACCAGGGTGGCGGTGGCGGGCAGGGCGCCGGCCGCCGCCCGCCCCGCCTCCACGGCCTCGGCGGGGGCGCGCCATTCGGCCGGCTCCCCGGCGTCCCGTCCCGTCCACAGCCACTCGGCCACCCGCTCGTAGCCGGCCGTCCGGGCCGCATCGGTCACGTCCCAGCCCCGGTAGTAGAGGTGCCCGGCGGGATCGAGCAGCGTCAGGCTCGTGTCCACCAGCAGCTCGAGACCGCCGGCCCGGCCCCCCCGCCGGGCCCGGCCCGCCAGCCGGTCGACCTCGGCCCGGGAGTACCGGCTGGCCCGCCCGCCGGCGCCGGGCACCGGGTGGCTCTGGAGCAGGCCCCGGCTCACGTAGGCGTACAGGGTCTGGGGCCGCACGCCCAGGCGGGCGGCGGCCTGGGCGGCGGTGAGCCACTGCTCGGCGGCCATCCGGGAACCATAGTTGATGCGATCAACATTGACAATGATGCAGTGGACGATGGACGATGCGACCCATGCGCACCGTTGGCGATCTCATGTCCGCCCCCGCCGTCACCTCCACCCCCGACGAGCCGCTGGCCAGCGCCGCCTCCCACATGCGGGAAGCCGGCGTCGGGTCGGTCGTGGTCGTGGACGGAGCCCGCCCCGTGGGCATCCTCACCGAGCGCGACCTGGTCCGCTCGACGGCGGCCGGCGCCGATGTCGGCACCACCCCGGTGGCCGACTGGATGACGCCCGACCCCGACTGCGTCGAGACCGACATCGAGGTGGCCGAGGCGTGGCGCAGCCTGGCCGCCCACGGCTACCGCCACATCCCGGTCGTGGTGTCCGGGGAGCTCAAGGGCGTGGTGTCGATGCGCGACCTGATGGGCGTGGCCCAGCTGCGCCCGGTCGAGGGCTCGTTCACCGACGTCCCGCCCGGGCTGAAGGGGGTGGTGGTGGCCGAGACCCAGGTCGGGGACGTGCGGGGCCTCGAGGGGTTCTTCCACTACCGCCAGTACTCCGCCGTGGAGGTGGCCGAGCACCTCCCGTTCGAGGACGCCTGGCACCTGGTCCTCGACGGGGAGCTGCCCACCCCGGCGGAGCGGGCCGCCTTCGAAGCCGAGGTGCGCGCTCTGCGTTCGGTCCCGGCGGAGGTGGCGGCGGTCCTGCCGGCCATCGCCACCGCCACGGCGGCCGGCTCCGGCCCCCTCGACGGCCTGCGCACCGCCGTGTCGCTGCTGGCCTCGGCGGAGGGCTTCCGTCCCAGCCTCGACGTCGACCGCGCCACGCTGCGGGCCAACGCCCTGCGGGTCTGCGCGGCGGTGCCGACGATCGTGGCCGCCCTGTACCGGCTGGGCCAGGGCCGCGAGCCGCTCGAGCCCCGTCCCGATCTCGGCCACGCCGCCAACTACCTGTGGATGCTGTCCGGCGCCGAGCCCGACCCGCGCCACGCCCGCGCCATCGAGCAGTACATGTCGTCGACGATCGACCACGGGTTCAACGCCTCCACCTTCACGGCGCGCGTCGTCACCTCAACCGGCGCCGACCTCGGCGCCGCCGTGGTGGCGGCCATCGGATCCCTGTCCGGGCCCCTACACGGGGGCGCCCCCAGCCGGGCCCTCGACACCCTCGACGCCATCGGCACGCCCGACCGCACCGAGGCGTGGGTCCGCCAGGCGGTGGCGGGGGGCCAGCGGATCATGGGCTTCGGCCACGCCGTGTACCGCACCTACGACCCCCGCTCCGCCCTGCTGCGCCGAATCGCGAGGGAGCTCGGGGGGCAGCGGGTGAGCTTCGCCGAGCAGGTGGAGGAGACGGTGATGCGCGTCCTGGCCGAGCTCAAGCCGGGCCGGGAGCTGCACACCAACGTCGAGTTCTACGCCGGCGTGGTGATGGAGCAGTGCGGGCTGCCGCGGGAGCTGTTCACACCGACGTTCGCCGCCAGCCGCACGGTCGGGTGGTGCGCCCACATCCTCGAGCAGGCCGCCGACAACCGCATCATCCGGCCCAGCGCCCGCTACGTGGGACCGCCGCCGCCGCAACCGGTGCCGTAACAATCCCCGCCGGGTCCCCTACGCCCCGGCTCCTCCACCAGGCGGGGCCCCAGCCCCGCCGGCGGCCGTCAGTCCCCGCGCAGCTGGTGGAGGCGGGCGCTCATCTTGGCGTCGAGGGCGGTGCGCACGCCGGGTAGCTCGTCGAGCAGCTCGCGGAAGCGCCGGGCCGGGATCACGAAGGCGCGCACCGGGGTCTCGGCCACCACGCGTGCGGAGCGGTACGAGTACTCGGCGGCGCCGATCTCCCCGACCGGCTCCCCGGGTCCGATCATGTTCACCGGCGGGTCGTTGCCGCGCCGCACCTGGGCCAGGCCGTCGACGACGAGCAGGCAGTCCATGGCCACCTGGCCCTGGTCGACCAGCACCTGGCCCGGCTCGAAGGTGCGCTGCTCGGAGACGGCGTCGGCCACCCGTCCCAGCTCCGCCTCGGAGAGCGCCGAGAAGAAGTCGAACTTGGCCAGCTCGGCGCAGAGGGCGGCGCGGGCCGCGTCCTGGGGCACGGATCCGAGGTTAACGAGGCGGTCCGACGGCCGCTTCGATAACCGCGGCGGTGGCCAGCAGCAGCTCCTCGCCGCCGGCGGGCGCCACCAGCTGAAGGCCGGCGGGCAGGGGGCCGGTAGTGGGTACCGGCAGCGACAGCGCCGGCACGCCCGCCAGGTTGAAGGGGTTGGTGAAGGTCGTGTAGCGGTGGCCGTCGGCCTCTCCCAGAGGGGGAGGGAAGAAGGGCACGGTCGGCAGCGCCAGCACCGGGGCCCGCCCGAACAGGCCGGCCACGGTCTCCTGCCAGCGGCCCCGGAAGCCCCGGGCGGCGGCCACCCGGTCCGCTTCCACGGCGGCCCCGGCCTCGAGCCGTCTCCGCACCGTGGCACCGAGCCCGGCCCGGCAGGTCCGGTCGTCGAGCAGCGCCCGGTTGGAGGCGGCCGCCTCGGACTCGAGGATCACCGTGGTGGCCCCGTAGGCCGCCTCCCAGTCCCCGACCACCACCTCGGCGATCTCGATGCCCGCCGCCGCCAGGGCCCGGTCGACGGCGGCGTCGATGACGGGGTCGACCGCCAACAGCCCGTCCGGCCCCGCGGGCCGGAGGCGGGCGACGAGGGGAGGAGGCGCCGGCGCCGGGGTGAACCCGGGCTCGAGCAGCGCCATCCCGAGGACCACGGCGGCCACGTCCCGGCCCATGGGCCCGACCGTGTCGAGACTGGGGGCCAGGGGCCACACCCCCGCCACCGGCACCCGCCCGAAGGTGGTCTTGAGGCCGACGGTCCCGCAGAACGCCGACGGCACGCGGATCGACCCGCCCGTGTCCGAGCCGTAGGCAACGTCGGCGGCGCCCTCCGCCACCGCCACCGCCGAGCCGCTGGAGGAGCCGCCGGGGACCAGGCCGGCGTCGAGGGGGTTGACCGGGGTCCCGTACCACTCGTTGACGCCCGAGGCCCCGAACGCCAGCTCGTACAGGTTGGCCTTGCCGACCAGGCGGGCCCCGGCGGCCCGGGCACCCGCCAGGCAGGGGGCGTCGTGACCGGCGGGGGCGGCGGACCGGGCCACGACCCGGCTGCCCGCGGTCGTGGCTACCCCGGCCACGTCGATCAGGTCCTTCACGGCCAGAAGCGGCCCGGGGCCGGGGCCCGGGTCGAGGGCGGTTATGAAGGTGGCCATGTCCGAAGAGAATGCCAAGCCATCTGCCGGGGGCGGGGCGGTGGAGCTCCCGCTCCGCCGCTGGGTGCAGCCACCGCCCGGCCGCCTGGTGGGCCGGGGCCATCCCGCCGGGGACTTCCTCGAGGCCTGGAAATGGGACCTGCGGGAGGAGGGCCCCGGGTACCTCCTCATCGAGGCCGACCTGCCCGTGCACGTGCGCAACCCGCGCGGCCAGCTGTTCGGGGGCTTCACCCCCACCTACGTCGACATGGTGGCGCTGTTCACGGTACGCGCCGGCAACCCGGAGGCGTGGTTGTCCGAACGCCCGACCTGGCTGGCGACGACCAACATGCGCGTCGACTACTTCGAGCCGATCACCGGTCCCCGCTTCGTCATGGAGAGCCGCCTCGAGAAGAAGCGGGGGCGTACCAACTTCGTCACGACCCGGTTCCTCCAGGACGACCAGCTGGCCGTCTACGCGGTCACGACCATGCGTGAGGTGGCCCTCGACCGGCCCCTGGGGGACGCCTGAGAGGATCGGGGCCGTTCAAGGTTTTCGGGCCGATTGACGATCTCTTGATGCTGTGGGGCGAGAGAAGTCGACACCACGGCGGCGCGGGCGCAAGCTCAGCGCGGGCGTGCTCGTCTGCGCCGGCAGCGCTTCGGTAGCGCTGTCCGGTGTCGGCGCGCCGGCGGCGGCGTCCACGGCTCCCGCCATCTCGGTTTCGGGTCACGGGTGGGGGCACGGCCGCGGCCTCGGGCAGTGGGGAGCACTCGGCTACGCCCTGGACGGCCAGAGCTACCAGTGGATCCTCTCCCACTTCTACGGCGGCACCTCCATGGGATCGGTCGACAACGCGTCGATCCGGGTCCGCATGGTGGAGAACGACGGCAACGACATCATCGTGACGTCGCAGTCCCCGTTCTCGGCGGCGGGCCACTCCCTCGGCGCCGGTCAGGCGGTGCTGATGCACCGGACCGGCTCGGGTACCTGGAGCGTGTCGACCGGGCCGAGCTGCGCCGGGCCCTGGACGGCGGCCGGCGCGGCCCGCGACGACGGCGGGTCTCCTGCGGCCACGGTCAGCGCGCCGAGCTCCGACCCGAACGCGGCCCGCTCCCAGCTGCTCCAGATGTGCACGGCGTCCGGGAACATGTACCTGCGCGGCGCCATCTCGGCGGCTGAGGTCGGCGGCGTGGCGCGCACGGTGAACGTGCTGCCCCTCGAGTCCTACCTGCGCGGGGTGGTCACGTCCGAGTCGCCGGCGTACTGGGGCTCGGTCGGCCCGGCCGGCGCCCAGGGCCAGGCCCAGGGCTTCCAGGCCCTCGAGGCCCAGGCGGTGGCGGCCCGCTCCTACGCGATGGCGGACGAGCGCGCCAACGGCGGTGGCGGCGTCTACGGCTACGCCGACATCTGCGACACGACGTCGTGCCAGGTCTACCGGGGAGTGGCGGGCGAGGCGTCCCTCGGCAACGCCGCCGTGGGGGACACCGCCGGCCAGGTCCGCGTCTCGGGTGGCGGGGCGGTGGTGTCGACCGAGTTCTCGTCGTCGACGGGCGGATGGACGGCAGGTGGGACGTTCCCCACCGTGGAGGACGCCGGGGACAGCGTGTGCGTGAGCAGCGCGTGCAACTCGAACCACAACTGGTCCGTGACCGTCTCCCCCTCGGCCGTCCAGAGCGCCTATCCGGGCATCGGCACCCTCTCCTCGGTCTCGGTCACGGGGCGGGCCGGCCCCGCCGCCGCCGACTGGGGCGGCCGGGTCACCCAGGTGCGCATCTCGGGGAGCGGCGGGGCGGTGACGATCACGGGCGGGACGTTCGCCGCCAAGTTCGGGCTGAAGTCGGACTTCTTCGCCGTGGCCGGTGACGCCGGCACCGGCACCACCACCTCGACCTCGACCTCGACCACCTCGACGTCGACCACCTCCACCACTTCCACATCGACGACCTCCACGACTTCCACATCGACCACGTCGACATCCACGACCTCGACGACCGTTCCCCCCGCCCCGACCTTCCCCGGCACCTCGCTGCGGGTGGCCGGGTCGGACCGGGACCACACGGCGGTGGCGGCTTCCCGCGCGGCCTTCCCGGCGGGGGGATCGGCCCACGGCGCCGTCCTGGCCCGCGCCGACGCCTACGCCGACGCCCTGGCGGGCGCACCGCTGGCGGCCGCCAAGCACGGGCCACTCCTGCTGACCGGGCCGGACTCGCTCGACCCGGCCGTGCTGGCCGAGATCCAGCGCGCCGTCCCCTCCGGCGAGGTCGTCTACGTTCTGGGCGGCGCCGCCGCCCTCTCGCCCGCCGTCGACTCCGCCCTGACCTCGCACGGCTACAAGGTCGTGCGCATCGAGGGGAACACCCGCTACGCGACAGCGGTGGCGGTGGCCTCCCAGCTCGGCAACCCGCACACCATCTTCGAGGCCTCAGGGTCCGACTTCCCCGACGGCCTGACGGCCGGGCCCGCCGCCATCAGCCAGGGCGCCGCCGTCGTGCTCACCGCCGGATCCGCCCAGTCGTCCGAGACGCACGCCTACCTGGCGGCCCACCCCGGGGACGTGCGGTTCGCGGTCGGGGCGCCCGCCGCCCACGCCGACCCCACGGCCCAGGCCCTGGTCGGCCCCGACCGGTACACCACGTCGGCGGCGGTGGCGGGGCGCTTCTTCGTGACTCCCTCGGTGATCGGGGCCGCCACCGGCACCAACTTCCCCGACGCCCTGGCCGCCGGCCCCGCCCTCGGCTCCAGCGGGCCGCTGCTGCTCGTGCCCCCGTCCGGGCCGGTGCCCACTCCCATGGCCCGGTACCTGGCGGCGGTGCGCCCGGGAGTGCGCACCCTCGAGGCCTTCGGGGGCACCGACGCCCTCGGGCCGACGGCGCTCTCGGCCGTCATCCGCTCACTCGGGTAAGAATTCCGCCCACTGTGGTGGGCCTCGTGGTTTCCGCGGTCGTCCTGCTGATCGTGCTCCTGGTCGTGAGCCTGGTCCTCGGGGACCCCACCGTGCGCTCCGGTCCCACCGACCGGGGCGTGGCCCGGAAGCTGAGGACGGGGATGCGATGACATCAGGCACGCGGACACACGGCACGCGTAAGTACGGCACCCGGGGCATGCGCTCCGGGCCCCGCCGCTGGGCGGCGGCGCCGGCCGCCCTCCTGGTGGCCCTGGCGGCCGCCGCCTGTGGCCTGACCCCCGGGGCGGTGAGCGCCATCAAGAAGGGCGGCGGCGTGGTCGCGGCCGGAGGCGGGGCCGGGGTCGGGGCGGGTGGGTCCGGAGCGGGCGCGGCCGCCGGGGCCGGGGGGGCGGGCACCGGCGGGGCCGGATCCACGGGCCTGGCCGCCGGATCGGGCGGCGCCCTCGGGGACACCGGGGGAGCCGCCGCGGGCGGAGGCTCCCTGGGCACGGGCAGCGCCGGCGGGACGACGGGCGGTGGCACCGGCGGGGGGACCTCCGGCGGCACCGGGGGCACGGCCGCCCCGGCCGGCGCTCCCAACGCCCCCTACCAGCGGGTCGGAATCTCGGCCACGACCATCCACCTCGGGCTGCATGCCCCCCAGACGGGGGCGGCCCCGGTCCCGCTGCAGGCCTTCGCCACGGGCTCGAAGCTGTTCTGGGAGAACCACAAGCTGTTCGGCCGCCAGGTGGTGGTGGACTTCCAGGACGACCAGTACAACCCCTCGGTGGCCCGCTCGGTCTGCGAGCAGCTCTCCCGCCAGGACTTCCTGATCCTCGGCGGCGCCGGCACCGACCAGATCCAGGCCTGCGCCAGCGACCCGGTGCTGGCCTCGACCCACACGCCGTACCTGTCGGCCGGCGTCACGACCAACGGGCTGACCAACCTGTTCAACTACTTCGCCATCAGCCAGACCTACGCCGCCCAGGCGCCCGAGGTGTGGACCATGGCCAGCCAGCTGTTCTCGACCCAGGCCAAGGGCAAGTGGGCCATCGTCACCGAGCAGACCCCGAACTTCAACGACGTCACGGCGGCCATGTCGCAGGTGCTGTCCCAGCACCACGCCTCCTACACCGTGATCCGCTCCCCGAAGGTGTTCCAGCAGTCCGACGCCTCGACGGCGGTCAGCAAGGCCAAGCAGTTCGGCGCCACCACGGTCTTCCTCGACGTGGACCCCAACTTCTGGATCGACATGGTGCAGGGCGCCTCGCAGCAGCTCTACACCCCCGCCTGGGTGGGCCCGGGCATCACCAACGGGGAGAACCTGGTGGGCGGGCCGGTGTGCGGAGAGCAGCCGACGGTGAGCGCGGCGTTCCTCTCGCCGTACTTCGCGCTGGACCGCCAGCCGCCCGGCTTCACCAGCCAGAACAACCCGCCGCCCGACGCCGCCCCGGCCGAGCGCGACCTGGAGATGCTCGTCTACGCCACCAACGAGGCCGAGTACTACATGCTCAACTCCCTCGGGAGCATCGACAACCTGACCCGGGACAACTTCATCGCGGCCATGCCGAAGTTCACCGCCACCTACGGCCAGCAGCTCGACGTCCTCCCGACGGTCAGCTTCAAGGGTGGCCACTTCGGCGGAACCGGGGCGTGGGTCGAGAAGCTCGACTGCTCGAAGGCGCAGTACGTGACGGTGGGCACCGCCCCCCTGAGCTCCTGACCGGCCGATGCACGCCGTGATGGCGTCGGTCGGGGGGTCGATCGGCGTCCCGATCGCCAACGGCCTGGTGAACGGCTGTCTCTGGGGCCTCCTGGCCATCGGGATCGTGCTGATCTACAAGGCCAACGGCATCTTCAACTTCGCCCAGGGGGAGTTCGGGTCGATGGCGGCCCTCATAGCCGTGTCCGCCGTCGACGGCCTGGGGCCGTTCCCGAAGCTCCCGCTGCCCGTGGCGATGGTGCTCGGCCTCATCGCCGGCACGGCGTGCGGGCTGCTCACCGAGCGGCTGGTGATCAGGCCGCTCTTCCGGGCCCCCCGGGCCACCCTGCTGGTGGCGACGGCGGGGGTGGCGCTGTTCTTCGCCAGCATCCAGGCGCTGTGCACGGGGACCGACCTCTCCCACGTGTTCCCGGCGCTGGGCGGCCACAGCCGCTTCGCCCTGTTCGGGTCGGTGAACTCGCCCGACGCCTACGTGTTCGGATGGACCCAGATCACGCGCGTGCTGGTGCTGGTGGCGGTGGCCGCCCTGGCCGTCGTGTTCTTCCGCACCCGCTACGGCCTGGGGATCCTGGCCGTGTCGCAGGACCCGGTGGCGGCCAACACGGTCGGGATCAACGTGAACCGCATCTCGATGCTGACCTGGTCCCTGGCCGGCCTGCTCGGGGCGGCGGCGGGACTGATCGACGTGCCCGGCGGCCCCTATCAACCGGGGCTGGTCAGCGGGATCCTGACCGGGGTCGGGCCCCTGGTGTTCGCGTTCATCGGCGCCGTGCTCGGCGGCATGACCAGCCTGCCCGGCGCCTTCGTCGGCTCCCTGGCCCTCGGCCTGATCGACTCGTTCGGGGGCCGGTACATGCCCACCTCGGTGCCCGGCGGTGATGCGCTGGTGATATTCGGGACCCTGCTGGTCGTGCTGCTGTTCCGGCCCACCGGCCTGCTGGGGCGGGAGACGTGACCACCGGCTCGCTGGCGCAGGGGCGGAGCGGCCTCATCCGCCCCGGCGCCCTGGCCCCGGACGCGTTGGCGGCCAACGGGGGGCGGGCGCTGGCCTGGCTGGGCCTGGCCGCAGCCGCGGTCGCGGTGGGCCTGGCCGGACCCAATGTGGCCCGCCACGGCACCACCGCCGCCGTCTACGCCCTGGCCGGGCTGTCGCTGAACATCATCCTCGGCTACACGGGCCAGCTCTCCCTCGGGCACCAGGGGCTGGTGGGGACGGGGGCGCTCTTCGCCGCCTACGTGAGCACCGCCCACGGCCTGCCGTTCCCGGTGGCGCTGGCGGTGGGGGCCGTCACCGGGGGGATGTCGGCCGCCCTGGTCGGCTTCGTGGCGCTGCGGATCAGCGGCCTCTACCTGGCGCTGATCACGCTCGTGTTCGGCCTCACGATCGAGCAGTCGCTGTTCGAGCTGTCGACCTTCACCGGCGGGGGGGCGGGGGAGGCCGCCAACCGGCCCGCGTCGCTGCTGCCGGAGAACCGCTACTACTACGTGTGCCTCCTGGTCGTCGTCGGCGTCTGCTACCTCGACTCCCGCCTGACCCGCTCGAAGGCGGGCCGGGCCTTCAAGGCCATCAAGGAGGACGAGCGGGTGGCCGCCGCCATGGGCGTCAACGTGGTGGGCTACAAGCTGCTGGCCTTCACCCTCTCCGGGATGGTGGCGGGGGTGGCCGGCGCTCTCTTCTCCTTCGCCACGCAGCAGTTCGTGGGCAGCGACTTCGACTTCCGCCTGGCGCTCGTGTTCGTGCTGATGACCGTGGTCGGGGGGGCGGGGTCGCGGGCGGGGGTGGTGGCGGGGTCGATCCTGTTCGCCGTGCTGCACGACTTCATCGCCAGCTTCGGCCCCTTCAAGTCCTTCGCCGGCCTGTTCCCGACCCAGACCGGCGCCAACATCCTCCAGTTCGGCCCCGACCTCGTCGGCGCCGTGCTGCTCCTGCTGACGCTGGCGTTCAACCCCGGCGGCCTGGCCCAGCAGCTGGCGCCGGTCGTGCGGTGGATGACCGGGGGGCCGTTCCGGGCGCCGGCGGGAACAGCCTCCCCCGCCGCCCCGGCCGCCCGGGCGGTGCGGCCCTGATGGTGGGAGCCTGATGCTCGACATCACCGAGCTGTCGATCCGCTTCGGCGGCCTGCAGGCCCTCGACGGCCTATCCATGCACATCGGGGAGTGGGAGATCGTCGGGCTCATCGGCCCCAACGGCGCCGGCAAGACCACGGCGTTCAACTGCATCACCGGCGTGTACCGCCCGAACCGGGGCCGGGTGGTGTTCAAGGGCCGGGACGTCACCCGGCTGCCTGCGCACAGGCGGGCCGCCATCGGCTTCGGACGCACCTTCCAGAACGTCGGCATGGTCAAGACCGCCACGGCCGTGGAGAACCTGCGCACCGCCCAGCACCTCAAGGCGGGCTACTCGGTGCTGTCCGGGATCCTGGGCACCGGAGCGTCGCTGTCGGAGGAGCGGCTGCTCACGGCGCGCGCCGACGCCATCCTCGAGCTGCTCGGACTGACCGCCGTTCGCGACACGGTCATCTCCAGCCTCCCCTACGGCATGCTCAAGCTGCTCGAGCTGGGCTGCGCCCTGGCCACGGACCCCGAGATCCTCCTCCTCGACGAGCCGTCGTCGGGCATGGGCCCGGAGGAGGCCCACCAGCTGGGGGAGCGCCTGTCCTTCCTGCGCCGCGAGTTCGGCCTCACCATGCTGCTGATCGAGCACCACGTGCCCCTCGTGACCAGCCTCTGCGACTACGTCTACGTCCTGAACTTCGGGCGGCTGCTGGCCGAGGGGTCCCCCGACCAGATCAAGAACCATCCCGACGTGGTGGCGGCCTATCTGGGCGGGGAGGCCGAGGGCGCGCTGGCGGCGGCGGCCACCGAGGGCGAGGGTGACGACGGGGACGGGGCGATGGCCGCCACCGCCGGTTCGGACGGGGCGGTCCGGTGAGCCTGCTCGAGGTCTCCGACCTCCGCACGGGCTACGGCGGCCTGCCCGTGCTCCACGGGGTGTCGTTCTCGATCGAGGAGGGCAGCACCGCCGTCGTCTTCGGCCTGAACGGGGCGGGGAAGACCACGACCGTCAACACGATCGCCGGGCTGCTGGCGCCGTGGAGCGGATCGATTCGCTTCGCCGGGCAGGAGATCGGGGGCCGCGAGCCCTCGGACATCGTGGCCCTGGGCGTGGCCCTGTCTCCGGAGGGCCGCCGGGTCTTCCCGGCCCTCAGCGTCCGCAAGAACCTGGAGCTCGGAGCCTGGACCCGCCGCTCGGGGACGCGCCAGGTGATGGAGAAGGTGTTCGGCTACTTCCCCCGCCTGGAGGAGCGGGCGGGTCAGCTGGCGGGGACCCTCTCAGGGGGGGAGCAGCAGATGCTGGCGATCGGCCGGGCCCTCATGGCCCAGCCCCGGCTGCTGCTGGTCGACGAGGCCTCGCTGGGGCTGTCCCCCCTCCTGGCCCAGACCGTCTTCTCGATCGTCCACCAGATCAACGACGACGGGGTCACCGTGATCCTGGTCGAGCAGAACGTCGGCGTGCTGCCCTACGCCGACCAGGCCCTGATCATGGAGAAGGGGTCGATCACCTACGACGGCCGGGGCGCCGACCTGGAGCGGTCGGGGAACCTCCGCGAGGTGTACCTGGGCTGAGGGCGACGCCCGCCCTGGCCTCTTGTCCGTGTGTCCGACGGCTCCGTCGGGTGGCGGCTCCCGGGCGCCGGACTCCTCCGGGATCTTTTTCAGCACAACCGGGCGGCCGTATAAGAACATTCAGATAAGACCGCCCGAATGCCACCGCTCGCGGCGACATGGCCGCCCAGGGAGCGATTCGGACACCCGATCGCACACGGTGGGCGCTACTGCGACCGCTGGGTGTGACGCCGATGCGGGCGTATAAGAAGATTCAGATACGCCCGGAAAAGTGCATTTTCAACATGTCGGGGAGCTCCACCAGCGGAAGGCCCCGACCGTCTCTACTGCGGCTTGCAGATCCGGCACGGGGACAGGCCCCGGGCCTGCGCCTCGGCCGGCGCCAGGTGCTCAGCGTCGTCGCGCCCCTCGACCAGCCGGCAGTCGGGCCGGTGGTAGGAGGACGCTCCGGCCACGACCATCCCCGTAGCCGCTCCCGCCCGGCCCCGCCCCCGGGGCGGGGCACCACCCATGGCCCGGAGGGCGTCGCTGAGCTCCTCGAGCCGGGCCTCCAGCCGGGCGCGGTCTGTGCGGTGCGACTGGGTGACCATGAGGGCGGCCCCGATCACGACCAGCGCCACCCCCAGGCAGCCCCCTGAGATCAGCCACGGGAGCTGGGCCCGGATGTCGGGCACCCCGTTGACATAGGAACCGCTGCCGGCCGCTCCGTTCCACCCGATGCCGATCACCAGGAGGCCGGCTGCCACGAGGACGACGGCCACCGTGCCCCCGAAGGGCCCGATCGAGACGTCCACCAGCCGGGCGAAGCGGCCCTCTCCCGCCGGCCCCCCCTCCCGCCCGCTCGCGTCGCTGCCGCCGGGGCCGGCCTCGGCCCTGGTCTGGGTGGCGGTCATGGCTCCTCCGATGACGTGCCTGGTGCCGGGCCCGTGCCCGGGGCGCGGATCGTACCGATCCTCGGGCCGGTCAGACCTTGCCGCCTCCGTCGACGACCAGGGTCTGGCCCGTCATGTAGCTGCTGGCCGGGCTGACAAGGAAGGCCACGGCCCCGTCGAGCTCCTCCAGCCGGCCCAGGCGCTGCATGGGCACGATGGCCTCGTACCGGGTCCGCAGCTCGTCGGACTCGAACAGCTCGGCCGTCATCTCGGTGGGGAACATGCCCGGACAGAGGGCGTTGACCCGGATCCCGTACCGGGCCCACTGCAGCGCCAGCTCGCGCGTCAGTCCGACCAGCCCCGACTTGGCCGCCACGTAGCTGGCCTGGGGCAGGAACGGCGTCGAGATGAAGGAAGCCGACGAGGCCACGTTGAGGATCACGCCCCCGGTGCCCGTCTCCCGGATCTTGAGGGCGGTGGCCCGGGCCAGCTCGAAGGGGGCCACCAGGTCGACGTTCACCACCTCCCCGAACTGGCCCGGGTCCTCCCTGATGGCGGGGGCGGGACGGCCCACGCCGGCGTTGGCCACGGCGATGTCGACGGAGCCGAACAGCTCCACCGTCCGCTCCACCAGCGCCTCCGACGCACCCGGTTCGCTGACATCGCACGCCACCGCCTCGGCCCGGGTCAGGTCTCCGGCCAGGGACTGGATCCGGTCCTTGCGCCGGGCCGACACCACCACCGATGCCCCCAGGGCGTCGAGCACCCGGGCGATGCGGACGCCTATGCCGGAGCTGGCGCCCGTCACCACGGCCACCTTGCCGTCCAGGCGGAACTGTCCCAACGGATCGACTGCGGTCATGAGCCGGACGCTACGTGGCCGGGTCCGCTCACCGGTTCAGGGCAGGCGCAGCGTCATCCACTCCACCCGGCCCGCGGCGATGCAGTCGGCGATGAGCAGGCCGGGGTCCTCCCCGTCGGAGCCGGGCGGCCCCATGGTGACGAACGAGACGCCCCGCAGAGCGGCGCCGGACCGGTCCTTGACCTCGCTGTGGCCGTCGAAGACCACGAACGCGACCGGATCGCCGACGAAGCGGGCGTCGGACGCCTCGAACGGGAAGGCCTCGTGCACCTCCGCCAGGCCCAGGCCCACGTCGGCCTTGATCCCGCCCCGGGCGGCGGTGAGGGCACGACGCCGGAGACCGGCGCGCTCGTCGGCCTGCCAGGCTCCGAAGCGGTCCCGGGCCCGGGCCGCCGCCGACCGATGGAGGAGCACGGCGGTGAGCACCAGGCCGACCAGGACGCCCAGTGCGGCTGCGGTCAGGAGGTCAGCCACGCCGGACCGGGTGCTCCACGCCGACCTGGCACCAGGTGTAGCGCCCCTCCGCCACGCAGTCCCGCACCCGGCGCTGCACGGTCGACAGCGAGGAGGTGCCGGTCTTGACGTCCACCAGCACGATCCGGCGCAGGGTGTCCCTCAGGCCGGCCCGCACCTCCCGGTAGCCGTCGAAGACCACGAAGTCGACCGGGCTGCCGAGGAAGCGGGCGTCGGCCGGATCGAAAGGGAACTCGGTGGTGATCGGGGCGAGCTGCTCGGAGGCCCGTCCGTGGAGGACGGCCCGGCTGCGCAGGAGGCTGTCCTCTCTTATGGCGTCCCGGGTGGCGGCCTGCCACCGCTCCAGCAGGCGATGGGCACGGTCGTCCACGCGGTGGTGGAGCAGGACCCAGGCCAGGACGGCGCCGGCCACGACGCCCACGAGTACGGCGGCGGTCATGACGTCGGAGGGTACGCACGGCCTGTGACGGCCCGTGCGGCGGCGCCGGCCGCTACGTCGCGACGGGCTACATCCGGGCGGCGCCGGCCCGGATCGCCTCGCGGATCCGGAAGTAGGTCCCGCAGCGGCAGATGTTGCGGATCTCGTCGAGGTCGGCGTCGGTGATCTGGCCCGCTCCGTGGCTGCGCAGCTGGTTCACCTTGGCCACCGCCGCCATGATCTGGCCCGGCTGGCAGTACCCGCACTGGGCCACTTCGTATTCGAGACACGCCTCCTGCATGGGGTGCAGTTCCTGTCCGACCGTGTCCGGCAACCCCTCGATGGTCGTGATCTCGTCGGTCGGCGCGATGTCCGAGACCGGGACCGAGCACGGATTGAAGGCCTCCCCGTTGATGTGGCTGGTGCACGCCTTGCAGACGTCGAGCCCGCAGCCGTACTTGGGGCCGTGCACCCCGAGCAGATCCCGGAGCACCCACAGGAGGCGGAGGTCGCCCGGGCAGTCGACGCTGACGCGCCGGCCGTTCAGCACAAAGGTGTGGACGGGCACGCTGACTCCTCAGTAGGCCTGTGACAGGCCGTCGGTCGGCTCCTCGGGCAGGGGCGGGACGGCGGGGAGGGGCGTGAACCCCAGGGGGCGGTCGTGGTTCACCGGGAAGGCCGTCGGCACCGTCCCCGTGGCGCGGGCGTAGGCGCAGGCCACGGCCGCCATGGTCGGCGCCACCCCGAACTCCCCGGCACCCCCCGGCTGGCCGGTGGTGGGGGGCATGACGATGACGTCGATCTCCGGGGGGACGTTCCACTGCCGCGTGTAGTAGGTCTCGTCCCAGCTGCCCTCGACCGGCAGGCCGTTCTCGATGTGGAGGCTGAACGTCAGCGCCTTGGCGATCCCGTCCATGATCCCCCCCTGCATCTGGGCCTGGAGCCCGCGGGGGTTGATCGGCAGGCCCACGTCGACGGCCAGGACGACCCTGGTCACCCGGGGGCCCGTGTAGCCGTTGACGACCTGGCGCTGGACCGTCTGCGGCCGGCAGTCGATCTCGACCAGCACCGCCACCCGACCCTTGTACTCGCTGTGCAGGGCGATGCCCTGGGCGGTGCCGGTCGGCATCGCGCGGCCCCAGAGCCCGACCTCGACCACCTTGTCGAGCACGGCCTGTGATCGTTCGTCCGAGGCGAAGCTGCGCCTGAACTCGTAGGCGTCCATGCCCATGGCGGCGGCCACCTCGTCCACGACCAGCTCCATGGCCGTCGTCACATCCGGGCTGTAGACGTTGCGCATGCTGCCGGTGTTGAAACCCATGTCGACCTCGTTGAGGGCCTGGTCGGCGGCGCCGAAGTCGTAGGGCACGCTCTGGGAGAGGCTGAACACGCCCTGCGAGTAGGCGAGGAGGTTCCCCTCGGGCACCTTGGCCACGCTGGCACTGAGGATCTCACCCAGGCCGTGCGAGAAATCGGTGGAGACGCTGGTGTGGCGCTGCTGGAAGCTGAGCACGGTGCCCGCCCGGAAGGTCATCCTCACCCGGGAGGTGCACATCGGATGGGCGCGGCCCTGGCGGAAGTCGTCGGTCCGGTGCCACATCAGCTTGACCGGCTTGCCCATGGCCCGGGAGATCAGGGCCGCCTCGAGGGCGGCGTCGAAGAACAGGTGCCGCCCGAACGAGCCGCCTCCCTGGGTGACGTGGACCGTCACCGCCGACTGAGGGAGGCCGAGCGCCTGGGCGATGGTCTGCTGGGCCACGATCGGGGACTTGAGGCTGGACCAGACCTCGGCCCGGTCGGCGCGGACGTCGGCTATGGCGCAGTTGGTCTCGAGCGGGCTGTTGCTGACGAAGTGGAAGGTGAACCTCCGGTCGACGGCCCGGGCCAGCGGAGCGGGGTCGGGGGCCATCGGAAGCTCGGCCTTCTCGAGCTCCGCCAGAACGGCGGCGTCCGACTTCCCCTCGGCGGTGCCCGGCCCCCAGATCACGTGCAGGGCGTCTACCGCGTCGATGCACTGGCCGAAGGTGGTGCCCCGGACCGCGACCCCGGTCGGCACCACGGCCACGTCGGTTATGCCGGGCATGGCCCTCACCTGGGCCAGGTTGCGCACGGCCACAACCGTGCCGTTGATGCTCGGGGGCCGGCACACCATGGTCGGCAGGGCGCCCGGGACGTCGAGGTCCAGGGTGAAGGTCTTGCGCCCGGTGACGATGTCGCGGGCGTCGATCCGGCTCTGGGGCGTGCCGACCACCTTGAGCTCCGAGTCGGCCTTGAGCGTGGCCGCCACCTCGGACGTCTCGGTGGCGGCCGCCCGGGTGGCCAGCTCGGCGTAGGTCAGGCTGCGGCCGTCGGGGGCCGTCACGACGCCGGCGTCCGTCGACAGGGCATCCGCGTCGACGCCGAGCAGGGCGGCCGCCGCCGCCACCAGCTGGCCCCGTGCGATGGCCGCCGCCACCCGCACCGGCGTGTAGATGGCGTGCATGGTGTTGGAGCCCCCGGTGAGCTGGTTCCAGACCAGCTCAGGGCGGGCGTCGGCCAGGGTCACGTGGACCCGTCCGACCGGCAGGTCCATCTCGTCGGCGATCGTCATGGCGACCGCCGTGGTGATCCCCTGGCCGACCTCGGCCCGGGGCAGGGCGAAGGACGCCGTGCCGTCCTGGTTCACCTGCACCACGATCAGACCGGAGGTGGGCCGGGCGGCGTCGGTCAGCAGGTCGCTCAGGTCGTAGACGTCCGACATCTGCGGGGACGGCAGGGACGCCTCGGCGGGGCTTCGGAGCAACTCCATGCCGAGAGGGGCGGCGGCGGCCAGGGTCGGCCCGGCTATCAGGTAGCCGAGGAACCGGCGCCGCGGGATCAGGCCCGTGCCCGCCCCGGCTCTTCCCGTCCCGGCTCCCCGGCGTGCTTCGACGGGATCGCTCATCCCCATGCCTCCTCCGCGGGCGGACCCGGCCCGCGGAGATTAGAACGGTTTGCCCGGTTCTTTCTTGCGGTCCCCTGCCGGTAGCCTCTCCGCCGGGTTTCCCCACCCGGGAAGCGGTTGTTGTGAGGGGGACGTAGCTCAGTTGGCAGAGCACCTGCTTTGCAAGCAGGGGGTCGTGGGTTCGATTCCCATCGTCTCCACCGCCGGCCCGTGGCGCATATGACACATTCCGGTCGGCCCCTGTTCTGCGGCTGGGGCGTACGCCACACTGCGGTCGATGTCCCGTTCACCCGTTCGGGTCGCGAGCCTCCTGGCTGCCTCTCTGGTCCCCATGTTCGCAGTGCTCGTTTCAATGGGCGCTCCCGCGCATTCGACTCCGAGCTTCTCCTTCACCCGGTTGGCCGGTGTCGACCGGTACGACACCTCCACCAAGGTGGCGCAGAGCGCCTTCCCGTCGGGGGCGTCTGTGGTCCTCGTTGCCAACGGCACGTTGGCGCACTTCCCCGACGCCCTGGCCGCCTCTTACCTGGGGGGCTATCTGAAGGCGCCGGTAATCCTGACCGACGGGGCCTCGCTCGCGACCACGGCTACCCAACTCCTCCAGTCCCTCCACCCGAAGGCAATCGGTGTGATCGGAGGTACGTCGGCGGTCGCCGGCTCCGTGCTCTCTCAGCTGGGGGCCCTGGGGTTCACCGCCTACCGGGTCGGAGGGGCCACCCGGTACGACACTGCCGCCGCGGTCGCGGCCGTGCCCCCGAAGTCCTACGTGGGCACGAGTGGGCTGCCGGGGGGCACGGTCGGGGTGCCCACCGCGGTCCTTGCCAGCGGGGCCAACTTCCCCGACGCGTTGGTATCCGGCCCCATGGGATACGCCTCGGCGTTCCCCGTGGAGATCACCGACCCGGCCGGCCTCTCGGCCCAGACCCAGCAGTCGCTCCAGGCCCTCGGGATCAGGCGTGTGCTGATCGCCGGGGGGACGGCGGCGGTGCCGGCGGCGGTGGAGTCCCAGGTGACGGCGCTCGGCATCGTCACCCAGCGCTTCGCCGGCGCCGACCGGACCGACACCGCGGCCCAGATCGCGACCTACGAGCTCCAGAGCCTCGGCTACGCGAGCACCGGGGTGGGCCTGGCGCGGGGTGACGATCCCGCCGACTCGCTGTCCGGCGGACCGCTGGGGGGCGTCTTCAAGACCCCGATCCTGCTGACCGCCAACCCCACCACCCTCGGGACCTACTCGGCGGCGTGGTTGACGTCCCACGCCTCCACCCTGGCGAGCGGTGTGATCTTCGGCGGGCTGGCCGCGGTCTCCCAGCAGGTGCAGGACCAGGCGACGGCGGCGGCGCGGGGTAGCGCCGGGACCGTGTCGATCACCGCGAGCCCGCAGACTCTCCCGACCACGCCCGGCAGCACGTCGGCGCTGACCGTCACCGTCGTCCACGCCGACGGCACGCCGCAGGCCAACGACCCCGTCACGATCACGACTTCGGGATCTCCGGCGGCGGCGTGCGGAATCGTCGTTCCCGTGGCCGGGACAACCAACAGCTCGGGACAGTTGACGGCCACCTACACCGGGTCGCTCACGGCCGGCACCTGCACCATCACCGCCACCGAGCAGACGGGCGGGGCAAGTGGGAGCGTGGTTGTCACCGAGGGTTCTTCGTCATCTGGTTATGCCATCAGCCTGGTCTCGAGCCCGCCCAGCCCCGCCAACCTCACAGTCGCGCCGAGCACCAACTCGACCGCCACTCTCACGGCCACGGTCACCAACGGCCCCTCCCAGGCGGTCGGGGATCAGGTCACGTTCGGCACGAGCGGGACCTGCGGCACCCTGGTTCCTTCCGTCCCGACGCTTACGGGGCCGGCCGGGACCGTAACGGTGGTCTATACCGCCTCGACGACCGCAGGGACGTGCACGATCACCGCCACCGAATCCACGGGGAACAAGACCTCCGGCCCGGTCACAATCAACCAGACCGCCTCAGGCGGCGGTGGAGGGGGCAGCGGATACGCCATCGCGCTGACCAGCCCGGCCAGCCCCGCCAACCTCAGCGTGTCGCCGAGCCTCAACTCGACCGCGACGGTGACCGCTGCCGTGGCCAATGGAGGCAATCCCGCCGTCGGGGACCTGGTCACGTTCAGTCCGACCGGACATTGCGGCACACTGCTTCCTCTGGGGCCCGTGCCGACCGGAGCGACCGGGACGGTCTCGGCCATCTATACGGCGTCGACCTCGGCAGGGACCTGCACGATCACCGCCACCGAGATGACCGGCGGCAAGACCTCCACGGCGGTCACGATCAACCAGACCTGAGGAGCGCCTACCCGATTGTCTGAACGGCGCTGCGGTTCACGCCGAAGCTGACGGCAAACTCCTCGACGAGCGGGATGCCCGCTGCCCCCCGCTTCAGCATGCCGGTCACGAGCTCCTCCGGCTCGGGTCGGGCGATGAGGTATCCCTGGGCGGTCGTGCACCCCAGCCGGGCCAGGGTCTGCCACACCGGGATGGTCTCGACGCCCTCCGCCGCCACCTCCAGGCCGAGGTTGCGGGCCAGCTCGATGGTCGACTCCACGATCACCCGGTTGTTGTCCTGGGTGTCGACGTGGGTGACGAACGAGCGGTCGATCTTCACCTCGGCGACGGGCAGTCGGCTCAGGTAGCCGAGGGAGGAGTACCCGGTCCCGAAGTCGTCGATCGACAGCCGGATGCCCATGTCGGCCAGCTCCTGCATCACCTGCAGCGAGGCCTCGGGGTCGGCCATGATGGCCGACTCGGTGAGCTCCAGCACGAGCAGCTCGGCGGGAAGCTCGTGGCGCTGCAGGCGCCGACGCACCCGCTCGGGGAACGAGGAATCGTGCATGACGCGGGCCGAGATGTTCACCGCCACCGGGATGGCGATCCCGTCGCGGTGCCAGCGGGCCAGCTGCTCACACGCCTCGTCGAGCACGTACTCGGTGAGGGGCCGGATCAGCCCGGTGTACTCGGCCATGCCGATGAACTCACCGGGGGGGATCATGCCGAGGACCGGGTGGGGCCAGCGCAGGAGCGCCTCGAGGGCACAGATCCGGCCGGTGCGCATGTCGACCTTGGGCTGGTAGTAGAGGACGAGCGACCGGGCCGAGATGGCGGGGCGGAGCTCGTTCAGCAGGGTCAGGCGGCGCCGGCTGTGCTCGTTGCGGTCGGGGTCGTACACCTCGCACCCGGACCGTCTCCGTTTGGCCAGGTACATGGCGACGTCGGCGTGCTGCACGAGCTGGTCGACGGCCTCGCCGTGGTCGGGGAAGACGGAGATCCCGGCGCTGGCCCGGACGTCGAGGGCCAGCCCGTCGAGTTCGAAGGGCTCCTCGAGGTGCTCGAGCAGCAGTCGGGCCGCGCTCAACGCCTCGTCCCGGTCGACGACACGCGGGAAGAGGATGCCGAACTCGTCCCCGCCCAGGCGGGCCAGCGTGCCGATGCCGGCGAGGGGGGGGCCGAGTCGGGACCCGATCTGGCGCAGCAGGGCGTCACCCGAAGAGTGGCCGAGGGTGTCGTTCAGCTCCTTGAAGCCGTCGATGTCCATCATCATCACGGCCACGTTGTGACCGTGGCGGGCCGCGCCCCGGATGGCGGTGCTGACGTCCTCCCCGAAGGAGAGCCGGTTGGGCAGTTCGGTGAGGGCGTCGTGGCGCGACCGGTGCTCCTTCTCCAGGGACATGCGGCCGCCGTGGTAGACGGCAACGGCGGGGAGGAGAAGCAGCGGGACCAGCCACAGGCTCTCGTCGACCACGGCCAGGACCACCGGCGCCAGTCCCGCCATCATGGCGTTGAGGGACGCGTGCACGGCTAGGTCGGACGCCAGCAGGTCGGACAGCCGCACGCCCTCGGCCAGGGCCACGGCGGTGGCCGTGAGCAGGCTGTTGACCAGGAAGAACGCCATCCCGGCCGCCAGGGCGCCCAGGATGCCGCGGCCGTCGAGGTGCGGTCCGGGCCCGGACGGCATCAGCGAGTGGTACACGGCGCCCGCCGCCCCGAGCGCCAGCGTGTACTGCCCGACGTTGAAGCAGCCCTTCCACCACGACCGCCGGCTGAGCCGGTCCTCGATGACCGACGCCGCCGCCTGGACGCTCACCGCCACCACCACCTGCCAGCGCAGGAGCAGGGCGCAGGCGAAGATGGCCGAGAGGGTGATGGAGCTGCGTTCGCCCCTGAGGATTGCGACGAGCGGACGTTGCTCACTGACGATCAGCAGGGCCGCCAGCGACGCCAGAGCCACCGGGTGGCTGCGCCAGGTGGCGACCGAGCCGTGGACCAGCAGCCAGCCGAGCAGTCCGAGTCCCGCCACCGTCACGGCGGCGATGTGGACGTAGAACAGTCTCGGCCGGGCTGCGGGTTGCATGTCTGGTGCGGGTCCTCGGGGAGCGGGGTTCGGCTCAGCCGAACTTCATGCCGCCGCCGTGGACCTCCGACGCGTCGTCCTGCCACTGCCCGCCGGAGCCCGACTGGTCCTGGCCGGCGCCGGCGTGGTGGTCGTGCCCCTTGCCGTCGTGCCCCTTGCCGTCGGGGCCGTGGTGGTCGGGCCGGCCGTGATCGGCATCGGGACCGACCGGGCCGGGACCGGGCTGGCCGGGACCGTCGGTCACGCCGGAGGTGGAGGTCGACGACCCCGACGAGCCGGTCGAGCCGCCGAGGAGGACGATCGGGGTCGTCGTCGTGGAGTCGACGGTGCTGCCCGAGACGGTCGCGGCCGAGGCCGCCGTCGGCAGCAGGAGCACCGCTCCGGCCACCAGAGATCCGAGGAGCTTCTTCATTGGGGTCCTTTCTCTACTGCTGGGTTGGTGGGCCGCCGGCTAGGCGGCGGCGGCCAGGGCGGAGTCGATGCCGGCCCGGGGACTACCGAGGCCGGTGACCGTGTCGTAGCCAACGGTGGGGGTGCAGATGGAGCCACAGGTCCCGTTGGCGGCTCCCGCCGTGATGTCGGCCAGACCGGAGGTCAGGCCGTACAGGTCCGGGCCCGTCTGGAAGGTCGACTTGGTCGAGTTCCAGGCCGCCAGAGGAGCCTTGCTCTTGGACTTCCTCAGCTGGTCGGCAGCGGCGATGATCGCCGACCACTGCGGTGCGCCGGCGCTGGTGCCGCCCATCTGGAACCAGCCGCTCACCCCGCTGTAGGGCGTCGAGTCGTAGACGGCGAAGCCGGTGGACGGATCGGCGTCGTAGCTGACGTCGGGGATGGCGCGCCCGGTGGCGACCACCTGCGCCTGGTAGGCGGGCTTGGCCTCGTAGATGCTCACGCCCCCGCCCGAGCCGCTCCACGCCGCCTCGGAGGCGACGCTCACGCCCCCGGTCGAGCTGGTCGACAGGTTGAGGGTCGTGCCGCCGACCGCCACCACGTAGGGGCTGTAGGCCGGGTAGCCGCCGGGGTAGCCGGCGTCACCGGTCGAGAAGACGCAGACCGCCTTGGTCAGCTTGCAGTGGGAGTCGAGGGTCGTCTCCCCCGAGATCTCCCCCGACGTGCCCCAGCTGTTGCTGATCACCACGACGCCGGTCTGCTTGGCGGCGTAGTCGATGGCGGTGTCGAGGTCGCTCAGGCTGCTCGAGCTCGCTTCGACCAGGAGAATCGGAGACGACGGGGCCACGGCGTGGGCCCACTCGACGTCCAGGGAGATCTCGAGCGACCAGTTGGCGTCGGTCGCGGGGAGGGTGCTGGTGCTGCCGGTCTGGCTGACCTTCTTGAACGAGGACGGCGAGGACAGGCCGAACTGCTTGTCGAAGGTGGCCAGGTCCGAGGAGATGGTTGGGTCGTTGTAGGCGTCGACGATGGCGATGGTCTGGCTGCTGCCCGTACCCGAGAGCCCCAGGTACTTCTTGATGGTGGCGGGGGTGTAGCCGCTCGGGCTCGACGAGGTCACCATCGGGGAGCCGTTGACGTCGTAGCCGAGGACCTGGAGGCTGAGGGGGTGGTGGGGTCCCCCGCTGCGGCCGGGGGGGTCGACCTCGAAGGCGCCCGGGCCCTTGGACCTGCTCGGAGTGGTGGGGGTGGCGGTGGTGGCCGGGCCGGTGGAGCTGGCGGTCCCCGATCCCGTCGACGGTGACGGGGAGGTGGTGGTGGGGGCCGGGTGGCTCACCGGCGGGGTCTTCGGCTTGGTGGCGGCCGATGCGGGGGCCACGCCCTGGAGCTGGCCGGCGGCCAGGAGGGCCAGGGTCAGGGACCCGGCCGTCGCCGCCGTCGTCCTTGTGCGCCACCCGGCCCGGCTGCGGCCGCGTCCTGCGGCCGCCCGGCGCCCCGATCCCGTGGTTCCGTCCACGCTGTCCTCCAAGTGGTGACCCGCCGTTGACACGGCGTGGTGAATTACCACTTAGAGTGATGGTAAGCCCACCCATTGTCTAGGCCGGTTTCGCAAATGGCGCTTCCCGGCCGGCCGGTGCATAGTCATTCCGGGCTATAGAGGGACCGAGGGTCGCAGTGACTGGTCCGCCTCTGGTCGGGTCAGGCCGCCCGGCCCCCGGCGGGGCGACCGCCGCCAGGGCCGCGGCGCTCCACGTGCGGAAGTCCCAGGGCAGTGAGGGGCCCCCCGGGCACAGGCCCGGCATGCCCGCTGATCCCCCGCGGTGGCGTCTGCCCGATGTGGGGGCTCAGGCGGGGATGCGGTTGCGGCCTGCGTCGGCCGCCAGGAGCTGGGTCATGTAGTGGGCCGGAACGGGCCGGCTGAAGAAGTAGCCCTGGCCGACCATGCACGGCAGGTCCTGCAGCTGGTCGTACTGGTGCTGCTCCTCGATGCCCTCGGCCACGACATCCAGGCCGAGGGTCTGGCTCAGCCGGGTGATGGCGTGCACGAGGTCGAGGCTGTCGGAGCTCTCGGTGATCCGGTCCATGAACGGCTTGGGGATCTTGACCATGTCGATCGGCAGACGGTGGATCTGCGAGAGCGACGAGTAGCCGGTGCCGAAGTCGTCCATGGCGATCTTCACGCCCAGGGTCTTCAGGGCCTTGAGCCGCTCGATGACCGCCTCCAGGTTGCCCATGGCCATGGTCTCGGTGATCTCGATGATCAGCGCCTCGGGCGGAAGGCCGGCCTCGGTCAGGGCGTGGTGCACGTCCTCCAACAGATCGTGGTCCTCGAGCTGGCGGGCGGACAGGTTCACGCTGACCGCCAGGTCGGGGTTGAAGAAGCGCCACGCGGCCGCGTCCCGGCAGGCGTTGACGAGGACGTGGCGGCCGAGCCCGATGATGGCGCCGCTCTCCTCGGCCAGAGGGATGAACTCCTCGGGTGTGACCAGTCCCGCCCACGGATGGTTCCAGCGGACGAGCGCCTCGACGGCCACTACCTCACGGGTGTGCAGGTCGACCATGGTCTGGTAGTGGTTCTCGAACTCGTCGTGGTCCGCCGCCCTCTTGAGGTCCTGCTTCAGCTGGTGGCGGAGCATGACGGCGGCGCTCATCTCGGGCTGGAAGAACTCGTAGCAGCCCTTGCCGTTCCGCTTGGCCGTGTACATGGCGATGTCGGCGTTGCGCATGAACTCGTCGGCGTCCCCGCTGTGCCGGTCGATGACCGCCACCCCGACGCTGGTCTGGATCGAGACGCTGCGGTCCTCCATCTCGATGGGGGCCCGGACGGTCGAGAGGACCCGGAGCGCCACCCGGGCCGCCTCCTCGTTTCCGACACCCTCGAGGAGAATGGCGAACTCGTCCCCGCCGAGCCGGGCCGCGATGTCCTGGGTCCGGGCGCACTGGCCGATCCGCTCCCCGACGACGGTGAGCAGCTTGTCCCCGGCGGCGTGGCCGAGCGTGTCGTTGACCGTCTTGAAGTCGTCGAGGTCGATGAACAGCACGGCCAGGCCGGGCGTGCCGCGGTCGATGGACTCCTGGAGCCGGGTCCGGAACAGGGCCCGGTTGGCCAGGGTGGTGAGGGGGTCGTGGAACGCCT
Organism: Acidimicrobiales bacterium; assembly: GCA_035695125.1. GTDB lineage: Bacteria > Actinomycetota > Acidimicrobiia > Acidimicrobiales > JAJPHE01 > DASSEU01. The sequence goes on along the minus strand of DASSEU010000012.1, from coordinate 82,937 downwards.
TGTAGCTGAGCTGGCGCTCCAGCTCCCGCAGCTGGGTGATCGAGCGCTCGAGGTCCCCGTTCTCCAGCGTGAGGGTGACGTGGTTGGCGAGGGTCTGGAAGAGGCGCAGGTGGTCACGGTTGAACGAGCTCACCACGCCTCTGGGGTTGGCGGCCACCAGCACACCGAGAGGCTTCTCCTCGCCTGCCAGGCGGGCGACCATGGCATTGCCGGTCAGGCCGTCGATGCCGCTGCGCCCGTCGAGAACGACACCGGGAGAGTCGGCCACCGCCTCGATGGCGGTTCGGGTGAGGCTGGACTCCGTGGCCACCATCACCTCGGGCTCGGCGGTGAGCCCGACGGTGGTCCGGACCAGGCGCTGGCCCTCGTCCCCGGAGAACATCACGACCTCGGCCACGTCGGCGTGGAACATGGCCCGGGTGTGCTCGAGGAGCTCGACGAAGATCTCGTCGAGGTCGCGCGAGCTCTGGGTCACCTGTGAGGCGCGGAAGAGGAACTCGAGGCTGTCCCGCCGGGCCCGCTCACCGGCGTAGGCCTGGTAGGCCATGACCAGCACCGCCGTCAGGACGACGAGGGGGGCAACCAGGTAGAGCTTGGTCGCCAGCAGGCTGGCGGCTATCACCCCGAGGTTGGTGGTCGTGAACGTGGCCGCCAGCCCCAGGGCGAAGGTCTCGGCCGCCTGGCGGACATGCACCCGGGCCTGCGACAGCACGATGGCACCGACGATGTTGGCGAGGGCCACGGCGGCGCACGTGACGGTGGCGGCCAGAGCACCGGCCCACCCGACGGCACCGGTGGGATCGTGCCCGTCGACCAGGGCGTGGAACACCACCAGGGCCAGGACGGTCTGCAGGGCCAGGTTGGCCAGGTTGAACGCCAGCTTCACCGGTGCCTGACGCCGGTGGAAGACCAGCGCCATGGCCGCCCCGGTCACCTGGGCCAGGATCAGCCCGGTCGGAGTGGTGAAGACCAGGCCGAGCACGAGCGGCAGCTCGTTGACCGAGATCGAGTGGGCCTCGGCGCGGAAGCGCAGGTGGATCACCTGGATCTCGACGACACAGAACGCCACCGCCAGGATCGGCCAGGCGATGTGGAGGGACTGGCCGGGGAAGGTGTGGAGGTGGCGGACGCCGAGCATGTAGCCGGCGGCCGCCACTCCCGACAGGAAGATGTTCAGCAGCCATACGGGGGAGACGCCGGCGGCCCTCCCCGCCGCCCGCCTCACAGCCAGACCACCGAGGACCAGAACCCGTCCGCCCACGAGGATGCCGACCAGGTGTGACCGGACCACGTGTGGCCCGACCACGTGTGGCCCGACCAGGTGTGGCCGGTCCAGGTGTCGCTGGACCAGGTGTGGCCGGCCCAGTCACCGCTCGACCAGGTGTGCCCCGACCAGGTGTGCCCGGACGTCGCGTCGGTGGAGGTGCCGACCCCTGCCGAGGTGACGCCCGCCGAGCTCGCGCCCGTCGCCCCGACGCCGGCGAACGTGGTCCCGGACCCGCCGGCCCCGCTGCCGGTGCCGCCGCCCGGGCCGGCGCTGAACGCCAGGGCGGACCATCCCGTGCCGGCCGCCTCAGCCTGGGCCAGGGCGCCGGTGTCCACCTGGTTGCCGAAGATGTCGACCTCGCCGGAGAGCTGCGCCCCGCTGGAGTCGACCAGCCCGCCGTTCGGGCGGTCGGCCTGGAGCGACCCGGTGCCGGTCGAGTGCGAGTTGGGCTGATGCCAGTTGTCGACGTTCTTGTCGATCGCCTTGGTCAGGTTGAGCTCACCGTGGCCCTGGGAGCCGGGGTCGGCCTTGTCCAGGTGGTCGGTGGCGTGCATCAGGAGGTTCTTGACCTGGTCGGGAGTGGCGTCGGGGTGCTCGGAGAAGATCAGCGCCGCCGCCCCCGATACGACCGCGGCGGCCTGGGAGGTCCCCGAGCCCCGCATCAGGCGGTCGTTGACCGCGCCGGTCGAGGCGTAGTTCTGGTCGATCCACGAGTTGGTGTCGCGGAGGCTGGCGATGTGCTCGCCGGGCGCCACCAGGTCGGGCTTGCGGTCCCCGTCCTTGCCGGAGCCCTGCGTCGAGGAGAACGCCGCCACGGTGTCGTCGTGGGTGTTCAGGGTGCCGTTGGTGTCGGCGGCGCCGACCGCCAGCAGCATCGGGTCGTAGGCGGGGTCCTGCAGGCCGGCGCCCGGGCCCTTCTTCCCGGTCCCGTCGTTCCCGGCCGCCGCCACGACGAGGATCCCGTGGGCCCAGGCCTGCTCGGCGGCGTATGCCAGCGGGTCGACCTGGTACGCCTGGCCCGGGTCGATTCCGACCGACAGGTTCAGGACCCGGATGTTGTACCTGGCCTGGTTGGCCACGGCCCAGTCGATGGCGCCGATGAGCTGGGAGACGTCGGTGTCCCCGTAGGTGTCGGCCACCTTGATCGAGACGACCTGGGAGTCGGGCGCCATGCCGACGAAGTCGGTCCTGTCGCCGGCATAGGGCCCGGTAGCCGACGCGTCGCGCCCGGCGATGATGCCGGCCATGTGGGTGCCGTGCCCGTAGGAGTCGACGTTGGTCAGGTCGGGGGACTGCGAGTCGATCGACAGGTCGGTCCCGTAGACGACGTTCTGACCGAGGTTGAGACCCTCGACGGGGGATACGCCCGTGTCGACCAGGGCCACGCCGACGCCCTGGCCGGTGTAGCCCGCCTTCCAGTAGGCCTGGGCCCCGGTGCCGACGGTGACGTTGTACATCGAGTTGCCGTCGGCGGCGGCGTCGTAGCCGGCCGGCAGGCTGAGGAGGTGGGCCCCCCGCTGGGCCGGGCCGGCAACGGTGGCGGCCCGGGCTGCGAGCGGGGCGGCCTGGAGGGCGCCGGCGGCCAGGAGGGAGGCGGCGGCGGCGCCGGCGGTGAGCCGGGCCGCCCTGCGGGTCAGGCGGTTCACTTGCGGCGACCGCCCTCGGGGCCCCCGGCCAGCCAGTTGATGCCCCGTCGGTCTCTCGTCCTGAGTCCCCTAGTGGCGTCCATGGCGCACCTCCGCTAATCGCCCGCCTTCCGTGTGCGGGCTGTGCCGCCAGTGTGCGGGTGACCACGCAGAGTGGTCAAGGTGCCGTAAGGAGGGTTAGGCGGCTAGGACCTTTGGGTCCTCCTGGTCCCGGTCCTCCCGCCGCGAGGCGGCCGGGGAGCCGGCCAGGCGGAAGGCGCCCCAACCGATGGCGAGGGCGCCGGCCACCTCCGGCCCCAGCCAGACGCCGGTCCGGATGTGCTCGTGGTAGAGGGCGGCGCCCCAGATCATGGCGACCAGCGGGTCGGAGAGGGTGACGGCCGGCTGGGCCGCCACCAGCCGGCCGGCCTGGAAGGCGTTCTGCACGAGGAACATCGAGAAGGCACCGAAGACCACCATGGCCCACGTCTGCCAGGCGGCCAGGGCGTCGACGACGCCGTCGGACAGGGCGTGGTCCATGGCCTTCATCAGGGCGGCGGTCACCCCGAAGCCGATCCCCGCGGCCAGGGCGTAAGCGGTGGCGCGGGCCCCGGCCGCGGCCCGGACACCCGCTCCCACCAGGACGCCCACCGCTCCCACCGCCGCCCCGAGCCCCAGGATCCAGTCGAGGGCGTCCAGCCCGACCGGGCTGCCCCCGCTCGGCGCCGCCGCCACGGTCAGCGCGCCCAGGCCGGCGGTCATGGCCGCCACCGCCGACCACTCCCGGCGGCCCAGGTCGTTGCCGAAGGCCCGGGCGGCGATCACGAGGGTCATGGGGAGCTCGAGGATCAGGATCGGCTGGACCATCGACAGCTGGCCGAAGCCGAGGGCGGCGGCCTGGAGGAGGAAGCTGGCCGTGGTGGCCCCCAGGCCGGCCAGCCACAGGGGCTGGCGGACCAGCCGGGCCACCAGCTCCCAGCGCATGGCGGCCTGGTCGGGCTGCTCCCGGTTCACCCGTCGCTCGAGAACCGAGGCGGTGGCGTTCCCCCCGGCGGCCAGAACGGCCAGCAAGGCGGCCAGGGCTCTCACGGAGCCGGGGGCCCGGCCGGGAGGGAGAGCCGCGCCGCCATGGTCGAGGCATTCCCCATCTACTGCCAGGACTAGTCTCGCCGCTTCGGGGTCCCGGTGGACGACCGGGGCCCGGGGGGAGGAACCGTGTCCGACAAGCCCACCTATCTGGGGCTCCTCAACGCCGTCTCGCTGGCCGAGTCCCGGGCCCACTGCTACCTGACCGAGTGGGCGGCGGTGACGCCCAGCCCCGACGTGCGCCGGGTGCTGCTCACCGTGGCCGCACGGGAGGGGGAGCACGGGATGAGCTTCGCCAAGCGGATCAACGAGCTCGGCTTCGAGCTGCGCCAGAAGGACGACCCCGGCTTCGAGAGGGCCCTCGACATCGTCCGCTCGGACTGCTCGGACCTCGAGAAGATGGAGGCCCTCGGGCTGCAGAAGCTGGACAGTGGCGACCAACCGGACATCTTCGACGGGTTCTTCAAGGACCACTCCATCGACATCCGCACCGGGGAGATGCTGGGGCGCTACATCGCCGAGGAGCGCGACAGCGCCCGGCTCCTGCGCAGCTGCTACGAGCAGCTGAAGGCCGCCGCGGCCGTGAACGGCAACGGCTCGGCCAAGGCGGCCAAGGCGGCCGACAAGGCGGAGCGGGCCACGGCCAGGCAGCTGGCCGCCCTGGACTCGAAGGTCGACGCCCTGTGCGAGGCCGTCGGGGAACTGCGCCGGATCGTCAGCCGGGAGGCGGCGCCCGTCGGCTGAGCGGCTACGGGGCCCAGGTGTCCCAGTGCACGATGCCCTCCACGGGTGGGCGCTGGGCCACCTTGAAGTCCGTGCCCCTGGTGTAGGCCACCGGCAGCAGCGCGACCTGCAGCACGTCGGCGGGGATGCCGAGCATCTCGGCCGCCTCCTTCTCCCCGCCCAGGTGCAGCGTGGTGAGCACCGATCCGAGCCCCCGCGAGCGCAGCGCCAGCTGGAAGCTCCACACGGCGGGGAAGATCCCGCCGAGCATCGAGCACCACGTCATGGCCCCGGCGTTGTCGGGAAGCCGCCCCTGCATGCACGGGATCACGTGCACCGGGACCCGCTCGAGGTTCTCGGCCAGCCACAGCGCCGACTCGTAGACCTGGTGGGTCTGCTGGTCCCCCTCGGTGATGTTGGCCGCCGCCGCCTTCAGGTACCCCATGCCCACCTGGCGATAGATGTCGGCCAGCGCCTTGCGCTTGGCCGGATCCGTGACGATCAGCCAGCGCCAGGTCTGCGAGTTCGACGGGGTCGGTGCCTGCTGGGAGAGCCGGATGCACTCGAGGAGCACCTCCGGCTCCACTGGCCTGTCGAGGTCGAGCCGCTTGCGGACCGCCCGGGTGGTGGAGAGCAGAAGGTCGGTCTGGGCCAGGTCGAACGGGGCGCCGGTGGCGGTCTGGGAAGTCACCGGCGGAACCTACCGCTCCATGTCACGCTGGCGGGGTGCTTGAAGCCCGTGGCCTGAGCGTGGAGGTCGGCGGCGTCCTGACCCTGGAGGACGCCAGCTTCACGGTGCGCGCCGGTGAGAAGGTCGGCCTGGTCGGGCGCAACGGCGCCGGCAAGACCAGCCTGCTGCGGGTGCTGGCGGGGGAGGCCCCGCCCGCCGGCGGACGCGTCCTGCGCCGGGGCGCCCTGGGCTTCCTGCCCCAGGACCCCCGACCCCGCGGCTCGGGGGTCGACGCCACGGCCCTGTCCCACGTCCTGTCCGGCCGGGGCCTCGACGCCGACCAGCGCCGCCTCGAGAAGCTCCGGGCCCGGGTCGAGGAGACGCCGTCGGCCGAGAACGTGGCCAAGTTCTCCCGGGCCGAGGAGCGCTTCAACCTCGAGGGCGGCTACGCGGCCGAGTCCGAGGTGCGCCGCATCTGCGCCGGCCTGGGTCTCGGTCCCGACCGCCTGGAGCTGGCGCTGCCGGTCCTCTCGGGCGGGGAGCGGCGCCGGGTGGAGCTGGCCCGCATCCTGTTCGCGGGGAGCGACCTGCTCATGCTCGACGAGCCGACCAACCATCTGGACACGGACGCCAAGACGTGGTTGATGTCGTTCCTGCGGAGCTACCGCGGCGCCCTCCTGGTGGTGAGCCACGACCTGGCCCTGCTGGACGAGGCGATCACCCGGGTCCTGCACCTCGACGAGGCCCGCACCGTCGACTACAAGGGCACCTACAGCCAGTACCGCGCCGCCCGCACCGCCGACGAGGCCCGGCTCTCGAAGCTGGCGGCGCGCCAGACGGCGGAGATCCGCCGCCTGTCCGACCTGGCCGACGCCATGCGCCACTCGACGGCCAGGCGGGCCCGGCAGGCCAAGTCTCTCGACCACCGCGTCGAGCGGATGCGCGACACCGCGGTCAGCGGGCCGAAGCGGGAGCGCCGCCACCACATCCGCCTCCCCGAGCCGCCCCGTGCGCCGCGGGTCGTCGTCGAGGCGTCGGGGCTGACCAAGTCGTACGGCGGGCCGGTGGTCTTCGAGGGGATCGAGTTCGCGGTCGAGCGCGGTGAGCGGCTCCTGATCATGGGCCTCAACGGCGCCGGCAAGACGTCGCTGCTGCGGGTGCTGGCCGACCAGGCCGAGCCCGACGCCGGCGCCGTGGAGCTGGGCCCGGCCGTCTCGCTCGGCTACTACGCCCAGGAGCACGAGGGCATCCGCGCCGGCGCGACCGTCCTCGACCACCTGCGCGAGCAGGTGGCGCCCGGCCATCCCCTCACCGAGCTCGAGCAGCGCTCGCTGCTCGGCATGTTCGGCCTGCCCGGGGACATGGCGTTCCAGGACGCCGGCACCCTCTCCGGCGGGGAGAAGACCAAGCTGGCCCTGGCCCAGCTGGTCGCGGGCCGGCACAACCTGCTGCTGCTCGACGAGCCCACCAACAACCTCGATCCCCCCTCGCGCGAGGCGATCGGGCGGGCCCTGGCGTCGTGGCCCGGGACCATGGTCGTGGTCAGCCACGACGCCACCTTCGTCTCCGAGCTCGGCCCCGACCGGGTGCTCACCATGCCGGACGGCACGCTCGACTTCTGGAGCGACGACCTGATCGAGCTGGTGTCGCTGGCCTAGCTGAACGGCCGCCGGCGGGGCTGGGGCCCCGCCCGGCGGAGGAGCCGGGGTGCAGGGGACCCGGCGGGAGATGTATCAGAGGGCGGCGACGGCGTCCTCGGGGGCGGGCACGGGAGGCTCGACCGGCGCGATGACGCCCACCCGGCGCCGGCGCCGCAGCAGCATCCGGCGGGTCCCGGTCAGCGACGGAAGGGCCACCAGGGCGGTCACGACCGTGGCCACCCCGCCCAGGCCGATGCCCACTCTCGGCCCGAACGTCTCGGACACCCACCCCACGATCGGGGAGCCGATCGGCGTGCTGCCGAGGAACGCCACCGCGTAGAGGGCCATCACCCGTCCGCGCATCTCCGGGGCCGCGGTGAGCTGGAGGGTGGTGTTGGCGGTGGCGATGAACGTGATGCTGAAGGCGCCCATGACCGCCAGTGCCGCCAGCTCGGCGGGCATGTTGGGCATCAGCGCGCACAGCACGAGCAGCGACCCGAACGCCAGCGAGATCATGCCCAGGCGCCGGCCGGTGGGCTTGCCCCGCGATGCCGCCAGCAGACCGCCGACCACGGCCCCGGCGCCGAAGATCGAGGTCATGGCGCTGTAGCCGCCGGCGCCGCCGTGGAAGGTGCGCTGGTCCAGCAGGGCCAGCGTCACGGTGAAGTTGTAGGCCAGCGTGCCGATGACGGCGATCATCAGCAGCGGGGTACGCACCGCCGGCGTGGCCCGCACGTAGCGCAGACCGGCCAGGACCTGGCCCTTGCGGCGCGCCACCAGCTCGGCCGGGAGGAGCTCGCCTCTCCTCATCATCATCAGCGCCGCCAGCACGGCCACGTAGGAGGCGGCGTTGACGAGGAAGCACGTGGCGATGCCGACCGTGTAGATCAGCACGCCCCCGATGGCGGGGCCGACGATCCGGGCCGCGTTCATCACCACGCTGTTGAGGGTCACGGCGTTGGTCAGCCGCTCGGGCCCGACCATCTCCATCACGAACGTCTGGCGGGTGGGGTTGTCGACCGCGTTGACGCACCCGAGCCCCGCTGCCAGGGCGAAGATCATCCACACCCGCACCACCCCCGTCTGGGTGAGCAGGCCGAGGGTCAGCGCCAGCAGCCCGGCGGCCACCTGGGTCCCCACGAGAGTGCGCCGCTTGTCCATGCGGTCGGCCACCAGGCCCCCCCACGGGCCGGCCACCAGCATCGGGAGGAACTGGATGGCGGGCAGCGCCCCCAGCTCCACGCCGCTGTGGCTCAGCTTGAGGACCAGCCAGGCCTGGGCCACTGACTGCATCCACGTGCCCGAGACCGAGACGACCTGGCCCCAGAAGTAGAGCCGGTAGTTGCGGACCGACAGGGCGTCGAAGGTGCCCCGGAAGGCGGCCGGTCCCCTCATCGGTCGGGCCCCTCGAGCAGGGCCTCGATCACGGGCAGGGCAGCCTCGAGGGCCTCGAGCTCCCCCGGGCTTAGACGGCCCAGCCGCTCGGCCAGCCAGGCGTCGCGCCGGCGCCGGATCTCCTCCACCCGCCGCCGGCCCCGGCTCGTGAGCTGCACGACCACCGCCCGCCGGTCGGCCCGGCTGGCCTCCCTCGTCACCAGGCCGGCCGCCTCCAGGTTGTCGACCATGCGCGTGGCGCTGGGGGGCTGCACTCCCTCGTGGGCGGCCAGGTCCCCGAGGCCCATCGGGCCGTGACGGTCGAGGGTCGACAGCACAGCCAGTTGGGACGGGGTGATTCCCGCCGCCGCGTTCTGCCGGAGGCGCCGGCCAAGGCGCAGCACGGCCAGCCGAAGGCGGCTGACCGTCTCCGCCGAGGTGGCCGCTCCGGTGACCCTGGTGGCGGGACGGGCGGGGGCGGGACCGGGCGGAGTCATTACTTAGGCTAAGTATATCCGGGCGCGGCGGTTACGCCGCCCCCGCCCGTAACCTCCCGGCGTGCGCCGCCCCCGCTCCGCCGGTCCGCTGACGCCGGCCGAGCTGGCCGAGGCGGCGGTGCTCGGGGACCTGTCGGTGGCCCTGCTCTTCCTGGGCTGGCTGCTGCCCGTCGGCATCGTCCTGCAGGTGCTCTCGGTGGCGCCGATGGCGGCGCTGGCTTCCCGCCGGCGCCCCCGGGCCGTGGTGGCGGCGGGCGTCGCCTCCAGCTCGGTGGCCTTCCTCTTCGGAGGGGCGGCGCTGTGGAGCCTGGCCCTCCTGGCCGCCGTCCTCGGCCTGGTGGTCGGGCTGGCCACCCGCCGGGGTTGGGGATGGCTGCGGGTGGTGGCGGCCGTGCTGCCGGTGTGGGCGGCGGCGGCGGGGGTGACGGTGGCCCAGCTGCTGCTGTTCGCCAACCTGCGCCGGCTGGCCCTGGCCCAGATCCGCAACTCGTGGCACGGCGTGCGCAGCCTCATCTCCCACGTGCGGTTCCTCCACCCGCTCGTCACGGCCGGCAACCACGCCGTGTCGTGGATCCTCGGCCACTGGTGGGCGGTGATCCCGATGAGCCTGCTGGTGCTCATCGAGGCCGGGGCGCTCGTGGCCGCCGCCGTGGGGCGCCCCGCCATCCGCCGGGTCGAGCGGGCCCTGGGTCCCCCGCTGCCGGCCGCGCCCGCCGCGGCCCACGCCGGTACCCCGGGCCCGGTCCCGGCCGTGCTCGACCACGTCGCCTACCGCTATCCGGGAGCCGACGCCTACGCCCTGGCCGGCGTCGACCTGGAGCTGCCGGAGCACTCGCTGATCGTGGTGATCGGGCGCAACGGCTCGGGCAAGTCGACCCTTGCCCGGGTGGTGGCCGGCCTGGTCGTCCCCGAGGGGGACCTGCGCCGCCCGGGGGGCCCCGGCCTCGGGGCGCCGGGCGGGACGGCGGTCGTCTTCCAGCGCCCCGAGAGCCAGGTCCTCGGGATCCGCATCCGCGACGACGTGGTGTGGGGCATGGGCCCGGCGGCCGCCGCCGCCGTGGACGTGCCCGCCGTGCTCGAGCTGGTCGGGCTGGCGGGGATGGAGGAGCAGGAGACCGCCACCCTCTCGGGCGGGCAGCTCCAGCGCCTGGCCCTGGCGGCGGCGCTGGCCCGCCGGCCCAGCCTGCTCATCTCCGACGAGTCGACGAGCATGCTCGACCCGGAGGGGCGCCGCCAGGTGGCCGACCTGCTGGTGCGCCTGGCGCGCGAGCAGGGCCTCACCGTGCTGCACGTCACCCACCGGCGCGACGAGATGGCGGCGGCCGACGTGACCGTTCGCGTGGACGCGGGGCGGGTCGAGGTGGGTGTGGCGTGATCGAGCTGCGCGGCGTCGGCCACGTGTACTCGCGCGGCTCCCCGTGGGCCCGGCGCGCCCTGGAGGGCGTCGATCTCGACGTCGGGGTCGGGGACGGCGTGCTCGTGATCGGTCCCAACGCCTCGGGCAAGTCGACGCTGGCGTGGATCCTGGCCGGACTGCTCGTGCCGAGCGAGGGGACGGCCCTGATCGACGACGAGCCCCTCGACCAGGCCGGGGAGAAGGTCGTGATCTCGTTCCAGCACGCCCGCCTGCAGCTGTTCCGTTCGACTGTGGCGCGCGACATCGAATGGGCCAGGGGCGTCACCTCCGACGACGTCGACCCGGCCCTCCGTCTCGTCGGCCTGGACCCGTCCGAGCTGCGCGACCGGCGCATCGACGAGCTGTCGGGCGGCCAGCAGCGCCGGGTGGCGCTGGCCGGGCTGCTGGCCCGGCGGCCGGAGGTGCTGATCCTGGACGAGCCCTTCTCCGGGCTGGACACCGAGGGTCGGTCGATCCTCGTCGGCGTCCTCGGGAGGCTGCGCGCCAACGGCATGGCGGTGATCGTCGTGTCCCACGACTACGAGAACGCCGACGAGTACGCGGGCCGGGTGTTGAAGCTCGAGGACGGACGCGTCGTTCTCGACGCTCCCGTCGGGCCGGCTCTGGCCCGCCTCGGATGAGCACGCCGCCATGAGCATCAGGGACCGCCTGCGGACCCCGGTGCGGACGGGGCCCACCGTCACGGAGATCAACCTGTTCCGCTACGTGCCCCGCGACAGCCCCGTGCACCGCCTGTGGGCCGGCACCAAGGTGATCGGGATCGTGGCCATCGGCGTGGTGATCTCGCTCAAGCCGACGTGGGCGGTGGGCGGTCTGGTCTTCGCCGTGATGGCGGCCACCATGGCCCTGGCCCGGGTACCGGTAGGCGCCCTGCCCCGCTTCCCCATGTGGTTCTGGATCGGGGTCGGCATAACCGCCATCTCGGCCGGTCTGGCCGGCGGCAAGCCCGACCTCCACCTGGGCGGCGTGACCATCGGGCTCGGCGGCCTCGACCAGTGGGGCCGGTTCACGCTGATCGTGCTGATCTTCATCTGGAGCGCCAGCCTCATCGGCTGGACCACGCGCGGCGGTGAGCTCACGCCCGCCCTGGCCACCCTGGCCGCTCCGGCCCGGCTGGTGCGCGTCCCTGTCGACGAGATGGCGCTGGTGGTCGCGCTGGCCGTGCGGTGCATGCCGCTGCTCGTAGACGAGATGCGCACCCTGTGGGCGGCGCGGCGCGTACGCAACCCCCCGCAGCCCGACACCCTGCGCGAGCTGTTCGGCCAGCTCAACGACATCCTCGTGACGGCGCTGGTGTCCTCGGCGCGCCGCGCCCAGGAGATGGCCGACGCCATCGAGGCGCGCGGCGGCGTCGGCCAGGTGGTCCCCTCCCGGCCCCGCCTCGTCCTGCCCGAGGTCGTGGCCTGGTTCGTCGTGGCGGCAACCGTGTCCGGCGTGGTGCTCCTGTGAGGTGCGCCCGGCTCTGACCGGCTGTGACCCGCCGGTGCTCAGGTCGTCGGGAGTCGGCGCTCCCGGCGCCGCCTGACCACCACCACCGCCACCACGATCACCACGATGGCGCCGATCCCCGCCAGGCCGGCGCGGTCGATGACCTTCACCACGTGGTCCCAGCTGGCGCCGGCCGCCCATCCGGCCACCGCGCAAGCCACCGCCCACACCGTTCCGCCCGCCACGTTCCACGGCAGGAACAGCCCGTAGCGCATCCCCGCCATCCCGGCCGCCCCCGGCACCAGGGCGCGCAGCACCGCCGTCCATCGGCCGAGGAACACGGCCCGCCCGCCGCGGCGCGCCACGTAGGCGCGCGCCCTGGCGATGTTCTCCTCTCTCACGAAGCGCCCAGCGGTGTGGGCCACCAGCCACTCCCCCCACCGCCGACCCACCAGGAACCCGACTGTGTCCCCGATGACGGCGCCGAGAACCGCCGCCACCGCCACGGCCACGAGGCTGGCGTGATGCTGGCCGGCCACGGCGCCTCCGAACACCACCGCGGTCTCCCCCGGGAACACGAAGCCGAGGAACACCGACGCCTCGAGGGCGGGGACGAGGAAGACCACCGCCAGGAGGGGCCAGCCGCGCAGGCTGTTCATGAGGTGGGTCACGAAGCTCATGGCCCCGTAAGCCTTCCAGGCTCCAGGTCTGCGCGAGTGGCCTCCCGGGTAGCCTCACTCCCGTGACCGAACGCGCCCCTGTGGTCCTCGGCGGGCGCTACCGGCTCGACGCCGTGCTGGCCCGGGGCGGGATGGCCGAGGTGTGGGAGGCCCACGACTCGCTCCTCGACCGCCCGGTGGCGGTGAAGGTGCCTCTGGCCCACCTGCGGATGCAGCCCGACTTCATGATGCGGTTCCGCCGCGAGGCGGTGGCGGCGGCGCGCCTCAACCACCCCAACGTGGTGTCGGTCTACGACACGGGCTCCGATCCCGATCTCGGCGCCTACATCGTGATGGAGCTGGTGCCGGGCCCGAGCCTGCGTGACGTCATCAAGTCGGAGGGGCCGTTCCCGGTCGAGCGGGCCGTGGCGGTGGCGGGGCAGGTGGCAGCGGCGCTGGAGTTCGCCCATCGGCGCGGGGTGGTCCACCGCGACGTCAAGCCCGCCAATGTGCTGCTGGCCCCGGACGGGGTCAAGGTGGCGGACTTCGGGATCGCCAAGGCGGCGCTGGACGCCGACGACCTCACCCAGACCAATCTGATGCTCGGCACCGCCCGCTACCTGGCGCCCGAGCAGGTGGAGGGCCGTCCCCTCGACGCCCGGTCCGACGTCTACGCCCTCGGCGTGGTGCTCTACGAGATGCTCTGCGGGCGGGCCCCGTTCGACGCCGACTCCGACCTGGCCCTGGCGGTCAAGCACCTCACGGCCGAGGCCGGCCCCCCCTCCGAGACCAATCCCGAGGTCCCGCCCTGGCTCGACGCCGTCGTCATGTCGACCCTGGCCAAGGACCCCGACCAGCGCTTCCAGTCGGCCGCCGCGCTGCACCGGGCGCTGGTGGGGGCGGGCAGCTTCGAGCCGCCGCCCCCGCGCCCCGACCCGACCCGCGTGGGTGTGGCCGCGGTCCCTGCGGGCGCCGCTTCCGCCGCTGCCGCCGATCCCCCCGAGGTGGGGGTGTCGACCCTCATCGCCGACCGTCCGGCCCCTCCCGACCCCGCTCCACCCGGGCCCCGCCGGCGTGACCGGCCCCCGGCCCTGGTCATCGGGGCCGGCTTCCTGGCCGTGGCCCTGGCCATCGCCGCCCTCGTGGCCCTCGTCGGCCGCGGCTCGGACACCGGCGGCGGGCCGGGGACGACGGGGACCGGCGGGGGCGCCCCCCCGGCCGGCCGGCCCCTCCCGCTGGCCGGCGCCCACTCGTTCAACCCGCTCGGCAGCGGCACCGAGCACGAGGAGGTCGTCGCCAACCTGGTCGACGGGAACCCCCAGACCTACTGGTACACGGAGCACTACGCCAGCCCGACCTTCGGCAACCTGAAGAGCGGGGTGGGCGCCTACGTGCAGCTGCATTCGCCCACCCCCGTGGCCCGCATGGTTGTGGAGTCCCCCGACACCGGCTGGCGCTACCAGGTCTACGAGTCGTCCGGACCCGCCCCGCCGGGAAGCCTGGCCGGCTGGGGCGGCCCGGTGGCCGACGGGACCGTGGGCGGGCCCACGACCACGATCAGCCTCCCCGGCCGTTCCGCCGCCTACGTGCTGTTGTGGCTCACCTACCTCGGCGACGGTGCCGCCTCGGTCCGGGTCGGAGAGATCAGCCTCTACCCCTGAGCGCCCTGTCGTCGGACGGCACGGCCACCTGACGGCCCGGCGTGCCGCTCCCACCACCGCCCGGTCGGCGCCCCCGCCACCGGCGTGACCACCCGCCCCAGCACCACGACCGCCTCCACCTCGGCGCCCGCCGCCGCCAGCGCCGACACCGCGCTCTGGGCCCGGGCCCCCGTGGTCCAGGTGTCGTCGACCAGCACCAGCCGCGCCCCGGCCACGTCGACCCCCTCCCCCAGGGCGAAGGCCCCGTCCCCTGCCTCCCGGTGCCCCACCCCTCCCGTCCCCCGCCGCAGCGCCCCCGCCCACAGCTGGGCGCCGACCGGCTCCACCGCGCCCAGCGCCGCCTCGAGGGGATGGCCGCCGGCCCGGCCCGTGGTCGAGGGCACCACGACCAGCCCGTCCCACCCCTCCGGCGCGATGCGGGGCCCGTGTTCCCACAGGAACCGGGCCAGGAGGGCCCCGACCCGGCGGGACAGGACGGCCCGGGTGGCGGGGGGACCGTCCTTGTAGCCGCGCAGGGCGTGGTGGAGGGCCCCGCCGGGCCGGTAGAGGGAGACCGGTGCCACCCGCCGGCACGGCCAGCTCACCTGGCCGGACGTCAGCCGGCAGGGGAAGCAGACCGGATACCCCGGCCGGGTCCAGCCGTGGCACACCCGGCAGACGTCCCCGCCGGCCTCGGGTGGGGGGACGCAGGCGGCCGCCAGGGAGGCGCTCTCCCTCACGGCCCAGGCCAGCGTGCCCATGGGGGAAGGGTAGGGAGAGGGTGTAACTCCTTCGCCGGAGATTTGCCGCCCGGCCGGGGGTAGGACGAGACTTGACCAGACGGTCAATTAACTCGCCGAGGGAGCCGCACACATGCCGAACGCCGTGATCATCGACGCCGTCCGCACCGCCGGGGGCAAGCGCAACGGGAAGCTGCGGGGCTGGCACCCCGTCGACCTGGCCGGCGAGGTCCTGAGGGCCCTGGCCCAGCGCAACGACCTCGACCCCGCCGTCGTCGACGACGTGATCATGGGCTGCGTCATGCAGGTCGGGGAGCAGGCGGTGAACGTGGGCCGCAACGCCGTCCTGGCCGCCGGGTGGCCGGAGTCGGTGCCCGGCACCAGCGTCGACCGCCAGTGTGGGTCGTCGCAGCAGTCGGTGCACTTCGCCGCCCAGGGGGTCCTGGCCGGCGCCTACGACGTGGTCGTGGCGGCGGGGGTGGAGTGCATGACCCGGGTTCCGATGGGCTCGTCGGTCGGCAAGGACGTGGGCCTGCCCTTCGGCCCCAAGGTCCTCGAGCGCTACGCCTCGGTCGGCGGACTAGTGCCCCAGGGCATCTCGGCCGAGATGATCGCCGACAAGTGGGCCCTGTCCCGGGAGGACCTGGACCGCTTCGGCGCCCGCTCCCAGGAGCTGGGGGCCCGGGCCACCGAGGAGGGCCGCTTCGAGCGGGAGATCGTCCCCGTCAAGATCAAGGACGACGACGGCCACGAGACCGACGAGCTGCTCACCCGGGACGAGGGCATCCGGCCCGGGACCACGCCCGAGACCCTGGCCAACCTGAAGCCCGCCTTCAAGCAGGACGGCAAGGTGACGGCCGGCAACTCCTCGCAGATCACCGACGGTGCCTCGGCGGTTCTGATCATGAGCGAGGAGCGGGCCAACCAGCTCGGGCTCAAGCCCCGGGCCCGGTTCCACACCTTCGCCCTGGCGGGCGTGGACCCGGTCACCATGCTCACCGGCCCCATCCCGGCCACGGCCAAGGTGCTGGAGCGGGCCAAGATGTCGATCGACGACATCGACCTGTTCGAGGTGAACGAGGCGTTCGCGTCGGTCGTGCTGGCGTGGGAGAAGGAGCTCCACCCCGACATGAGCAAGGTGAACGTGAACGGCGGCGCCATCGCCCTCGGCCACCCGCTCGGGTGCTCGGGCACCAAGCTCATGGCCACCCTGCTCAACGAGCTCGAGCGCACCGGCGGCCGCTACGGCCTGCAGACGATGTGCGAGGGCGGCGGGATGGCCAACGCCACGATCATCGAGCGCCTGTAGCTGCCGGCCAGGACCGGGGCCCTGCGGTTTTCCACAGGGTGTGGGCAAAGCTGGGGAGAGTCACACCGCTGTAACTACAGAGTGGCCGGAAGGTGAACGGCTGGGAACCGTCCCTTCCGGTGCCACCTGTCCGGTCCGCGACCGAGAGAGACCTCCCCGGTTGTTGGAAAACACTTTGGGCGGGCGTATCTGAATCCTCTTATACGCCCGCCCCGATCCGGCGGAGCGTGATCGGGTCCCTGCCCACCGTGGCTGATCCGGCCCGTTCTGCGCGCTTTCGGTGCTGCCGAGGCCACGGTACGGGCAGAAATCCGGCCGTATAAGAACATTCAGATACGGCCGCCCCAAAGCGTCAGAAAAACCCCGGAGGAGAGCCGGGCCGCCCAGATACGGCCGCCCGAAGTAGTCGGAAGAATCCCGGAGGAGAGCCCGGGCCGCCCCGCCGCCGGGAGAGGCCGTCACCCGGCTGTCAGGGCCGGGGAACCCCCAGAGGCGTCAGTGGTAGCCCGTGGCGGTGACGAAGCCGCCGACGATCAGCCCCAGTCCTACCAACAGGTACCAGTTCGAGGCCCCGCCGGGCAGAACGCCCAGGTAGTTGACGATGATCATCACCACCCCGAGGAGAAGGAGCGCCAGGATCAGCACCGGGACCCACCGGGGGCTCACCCGCTCCTCGCGGGGGATCGGCGCCGTGTAGCGCCCCGAGGTCCCCTTGGGCGTCACCCGGCCCCCCTTCGGGGTCGGCCCCCGGCCCGGCCGCCACGTCCCCTGCGCTCCCTGCCGTCGAGCCATTCGGCGAGGATATCCACGTGGCACCTCCGCCCGTGCGTCCCCCCCGCCGACGCCGGCTGCGCCTGCCCGGTCCCGGGGGTGGCACGAGGCGGCTCCCCGGCCTGGGCAGCCGGGCCGGGCGGCGCCGGCGCCTGGCCCTGGCGGCCGGGCTCCTCGCCTTCCTGGCCGTGCTGGCCCTGCGGGCCCGCCCGCCGAGCCCGCTCCTGCGCGCCCCCCGTCAGTACCAGCTGGCGGCGCTGATCGAGCGCCAGCAGGCCGACATCGCCGCCCTCCGCCGGGAGCTGGCCGGTCTGCAGGCGGGCGCCGACCGCCTCCGCCGCGGCGACCTCGGCTCCCAGAAGGGCCGCCTCTCCCTGGACGCCGCCGTCCGGCGGGCCGCCCTCGAGGCGGGCACGACGACGGTGCGGGGCCCCGCCGTGCGGGTGGTGCTGGACGACTCCACTCAGACCAGCGCCCCCGACCTCAACGATCTCGTCATCCACTCGCAGGACGTGCAGGCCGTGGTCAACGCCCTGTGGCGCTCGGGGGCGGAGGCGGTGGCCGTCAACGGCCAGCGGGTGGTGGCCACCAGCGCGGTGGAGTGCATCGGGAACACGCTCCTGCTCGACGGGTCGGTGTACTCACCCCCCTATGTGGTGGTCGGGATCGGGGCCGACCCCGCCCGCTTCGGGGCCGACGGGCTGGTGCGGGAGCTGGACGTCGAGGCCTCGACGTACGGGTTGCGCTTCGACGTCGGCACGGTCGCCGGGGCCACCGCCCCCGCCTTCTCCGGCGGTGTGGTGCCCCGATATGCGGTGCCGGTGACGGCGCCGGCGCGTTAGGTTCCGCCGCCCGTGTCCCGGCGCGTCCTCGTCATCGACAACTACGACTCGTTCGTCTACAACCTGGTGCAGGAGATGGGTGAGCTCGGCGCCGAGCCTGTCGTGCACCGCAACGACGAGATCGACCTCGCCGGGGTGGAGCAGCTGGCGCCGGACGGGATCGTGATCTCCCCGGGGCCGGGCCGCCCCGAGGGGGCCGGCGTCAGCACCGAGGTGGTGCGCCGCATGGCGGGGCGGGTGCCGCTGCTCGGGGTGTGCCTCGGCCACCAGTGCATCGGCGTGGCCTTCGGAGCCGACGTGGTCCACGCCCCCGAGCTGATGCACGGCAAGACCTCCGAGGTCCACCACCGCGGCGAGGGCGTGCTGGCCGGGCTGCCCTCCCCGTTCACCGCCACCCGCTACCACTCGCTCGTGGTCGACCACCTCCCCGCCGAGCTCGAGGTCACCGCCGAGACCGCCGACGGGGTGGTGATGGCGGTCCGTCACCGCCGCCTCCCCGTCGAGGGCGTGCAGTTCCATCCGGAGTCGATCCTCACCACCGAGGGACCCCGGCTGCTCGGGAACTTCCTGGCCTCGCTGGGCTGACTCCCCGCGCCCGGCCCCTACGGGTGCGGGGCCCTCGTCGTCGTCGTGGTCGGAGTCGTGGTCGTGGTGGGCGCGCTCGACGAGGTGGTGGTGCTGGGCAATGTCGTCTGCGGCAGCGTGGAGGTCGTCGTCGAGGAAGAAGTCGTCGTGGTGCTCGACCCGCTGGAGAGCACGATCGTCACCGCCGTGCCCCTGGGCACCGAGGTGTTGGCCGCCGGGTTGGTGCGGATCACGTCCCCCTGGGTCACGGTGTTGCTGGGCTCGTTGACCACCGAGCCCACGTTGAGCCCCGCCTGCTGCAGCTCGTTGAACGCCTGGGATTCCGACAGGCCGGTCACGTCGGGCACCGGCACGGTATTGGTCCCGGTGGAGACGGTGAGGGTCACGGTGGCGCCGGCGGGCACCTTGGTGCCGGGGGCCGGGGTCTGGTTGATGACCGTGTCGGGCGGGACCGAGCTGCTGGGCTGGTTCTGCACCTGAACGGCCAGGCCTAGCTGGGTGAGCTTGGCGCTGGCGTCGCTGGAGTTCTGGTTGCGCACGTCCGGAACGGTCACCTGCCCGCCCTGCTCGACGTAGATCGTCACCGTCGAGCCGCGCGTGGCGTTGGTCCCGGGCTGGGGGGTCTGGCGGAACACCTGCCCGGCGGTGATGCCGGGCTGGTTCTGCTGCACCTGCTTCACGGCGAAGCCGTCGGCGGTGAGGGTGCTGGTGGCCTGCTGGGCCTGCTGGCCGAGCACGCTCGGCACGGTGACCGTCCCCGACTTGGAGCCGAACAGCCCGAGGTTGTGGCCGATGAGCGCCAGGATGGCGGCCAGGATCAGCAGCAGCACGAGCAGCAGCGCCAGGTAGGCACCGGAGCGGCCCCCCCGCCGGGGCGGACCGCCACCGACCACCTCCTCGACCGCGACGGCCGAGCCGATCCGGGTGGCGTCGGCGGCCGTGGTAGCGCCGACGGCGGGGGTCACGGTGGTGGCGCCGACAGCGCCGGCCAGCGCCGTCACCGGCTCGGCCGCCTCGACGGGCCGGCCCTCGGTGAAGCGCATCAGGTCCGACCGCAGGGCCTGGGCGCTCTGGTAGCGGTGGTCAGGAGCCTTGGCCAGGGCCTTCATCACCACCGCCTCGAAGGCGGGGGAGAGCCCGCGCATCCGCCCCGTCGGCGGCTCGGGGTTCTCCCGCACGTGCTTGTAGGCGATCGACACCGGGTTGTCCCCGGTGAAGGGGGGCTGGCCCGTCACCATCTCGTAAAGCACGACGCCGAGCGAGTACACGTCGCTGCGCTCGTCGACGGCGCCGCCCTCGGCCTGCTCGGGGGAGAAGTAGGTGGCGGTGCCGAGCACGGCCCCGGTCTGGGTGAGGTTGGCCCGGGCCGAGGCGCTGGCGGCCCGGGCGATGCCGAAGTCGGTCACCTTCACGCGGTCGTCGTCGCAGACCAGCACGTTGCCGGGCTTGACGTCGCGGTGGATCACCCCGTTGCGGTGGGCGAAGGAGAGGGCGCCGGCTATGTCGGCCCCGATGGCGGCGGCCCGGGCCGCCGGCAGCGGCCCCTCGGTGCGGATCAGCTGCGACAGGGTACGGCCGTCCACGTACTCCATCACGATGAAGTACGACCCCTCGGCCTCACCCCAGTCGTAGACGTTGACCACGTTGGGGTGGTTGAGGTTGGCGGCCGCCTGGGCCTCGCGGCGGAACCGCTCCACGAACGCCTCGTCGCGCGACAGCTCGGGCGAGAGCACCTTCAGCGCGACCGGCCGGTCCAGCAGCAGGTCGCGGCCGAGGTACACCTCGGCCATGCCGCCGCGGGCCAGCAGCCGCACGATCTCGTAACGGTTGTTGTAGACGGGCTGGGCTTGTTCCTCGGCCACTAGGGACCTCCGAGCGCCGCGGCCAGCACAGCGCGGGTGATGGGACCGGCCACGGCGTCACCGGTCGCGGAAGGGGGCTGGTCGGGGACCGTCACCGCCACCACCACGCGCGGGGCGTTGGCAGGGGCGAAGGCCACCATCCAGTCGTCGGTCGTGTTGACCCCGGTCTGCGCCGTCCCGGTCTTGGCCGCCACCGGGACGTTGAGCTGGGCCAGGTCGGCGGCTGTCCCGCCCGGGGACGTCACCAGCTGCATCATCTGGGTGAGGCTGGCGGCGGTCGCGGTCGAGGTGGGGTGCAGCCAGGCGTGGGGGTTGTAGCGCTGGACGACATTGCCCTGGCTGTCGCGGATCTCGGCCATCACGTGGGGGGCCAGGGTCGTGCCGGCGTCGGCGATGGTCTCGCCCACCAGCGCCATCTGCAGCGTCGTGGCCCGCACGTCGGACTGGCCGATGGCCGAGTAGGCGAGGAGGGGCAGGTTGCGCTGGAAGAACGACGCCGACGGGAAGCTGGACCGGGCGGGGGCGGGGAGGTCGAACGGCGGGCGCTGGTTGAACCCGAAGGCGGACGCCTCGCCCGCCAGGTTGTCGGGGCCGAGGTCGAGGCCGATCTGGCCGAAGCCCGTGTCGCAGGAGACCTGGAGGAGGTGGGGAAGCTGCCCGCCGCAGGTCTCGTTGGCGAAGTTGTGCAGCTTGTTGGTGGTGAGCGGCAGCGAGATCTGGCCCGTCACGGGGTAGTTCTTGCCCGCCAGCGACGGATCACGATCGAGGACGGCGGCCGACGTCACCAGCTTGAACGTGGACCCGGGCGGATAGGTGCGCCGGTAGGCGCGGGGCAGCATGGGCTGGACCGGGTTGAGCTGGAAGAGGGTCCAGGCCGAGCGCTCCTGGTTGGTGTCGTGGGACGCCAGCCCGCTCGGGTCATAGGAGGGGTTGCTGTACAGCGCCATGAGCCCCCCGGTGGACGGGTCGATGACGACCACCGATCCGGCCAGGTTCCCGAGCGCCTTCTGGGCGGCCTGCTGCACCTTGTTGGACACGGTCAGGACGACCGTGCCGGTCGACACGCGGTTGGACAGGATCTGGCTCAGGCTGTGGATCGGCAGGCTGTGGCCGGACAGCTGGGCGTTGTAGGTCTGCTCGACCCCGTCCTGCACGCCGTAGATGAACGAGTCGAAGCCGGTGATCTGGCCGAACAGGGCCCCGGTCGGGTACTGGCGCAGGAACTTGAGGTCGTCCTTCGTGGGCACCGAGTGGGCCACGACCACGCCGTCGGCGGAGATGATGTCACCCCGCGGCCTGTTGAAGTCGGCTATGACCTGACGGGGGTTGTTGGGGTTGTGGGCCAGGCGGCTGGCCTCCACGACCTGGACGTAGTTCATCATCAGGAACAGGGCGCCGAAGGCGAGCAGCAGCGCCACCCCCAGCCGGCGGATCTGTCGGTTCACGGGTGGGCCCCGGTCGTCGCGGTGGTACCGCCCGGCGCGGTAGTGGTCGTGGTGGCGCCGGCGGCGGGGGGCGCCGTCGTCGTGGTGGGAGTCGGGTTCTCGGCCTGGTACTCGTCGACGAGGTTGCGGACGTAGTCGTGGGCGGCGGCGCGCGACGGCTCGGTCGTGCCCTGCTCGAGCTGGCCGATCATGCGGCGGGGGACCTCGGCGGTGGTGACGTCGGTGCGCTCCGCCACCGTGGGCTTGAACCACAGCACGCCCCCGGGGCGGCCCTGGAAGATCACCAGCTGGTTGCCCTGGAGCCCCACGTAGTAGCTGGCCCGGGCGTACCAGACCACGAACGCCGCCGCCCCGCCGAGGATCAGGAGCAGGGCCACCACGAACAGCAGCACCCGCACCGTGACCCGGCGGGGGCGCCGGTAGGTCGACACCGTGGTGCGCGAGGCGCGGGCCAGGGCCGAGGCGGGGGCCTCGTCGCTCGGCGGGGGCCGGGTGCTGATCACGGGCAGGTCGGTCTCGGTCAGCTCGGGGGCGTGGGCGTCCGGGATGCCGCCCGCGGTCCCCCCCGCCCCGCCGGTGCGGGCGCCGCCTCCGCCCGCCGGCTCCCCGGCGTCGTCGGAGACGTCCAGAACGATCACGGTGATGTTGTCGGTCCCGCCGTGGGCCTTGGCCAGCTCGACCAGCCGGTCGGCGGCGGCCTGGGCGTCGGGCTCCTCGCGCAGCACCCGGACCATGTCCCGGTCCGCCACCTCGTTGGACAGTCCGTCGCTGCAGACCACGAACCGGTCCCCCGGGTGGGGGGTGATGATCCAGGTGTCGACCTCGATGTCGGGCTCGATGCCGAGGGCGCGGGTGACGATGTGGCGCTGGGGGTGGCCGGCCGCCTCGTGGGGGCTCAGCTCCCCCGCCCTCACCATCTCCTCGACCAGGCTGTGGTCGGCGGTCAGCTGGGAGAGCTCCCCCTTCTCGAAGAGGTAGGCGCGGGAGTCCCCGACGTTGGCGACGACCAGGCTGTCGGTCCCGTCGCTGTCCGCCGCCGCCAGGGCGGTGAGGGTGGTGCCCATGCCCCGCAGGGCCGAGTCCGACCGGGCGCGCTGCCACACCGCCTCGTTGGCCCGCCGGATGGCGTCGACCAGGGCGTCCCCGCCCTCCCCCCGGCTGTAGGCGTCCTGCAGCGTCTCGACCGCCACCCGGGCGGCGACGTCCCCGGCGGCATGGCCGCCCATCCCGTCGGCCACCGCCCACAGCCCGTCCTTCACCAGGAAGCAGTCCTGGTTGACGGTGCGGACCCGGCCGACGTCGGTGGCGGCGCCGGCCCTCAGGCTGGTCAACCGTCGACCTCGAGGACGGTGCGCCCGATCTGGAGGCGGTCCCCGGGCCGCAGCACGGTCGGCGAGGAGATGCGCGCCGAGTTCACGAAGGTGCCGTTGGTGGAGCCGAGGTCCTCGACCCACACCTCGTCCCCCCGGGGGAAGACCCGGGCGTGGCGGGAGGACACGAAGCTGTCCCCGGGCAGCGCCACGCCGGACCCGGTCGTGCGCCCGACGACCAGCTCCCCGTCCCCGTCGAGGGGGTAGCTGTGCCCGGCTATCTCGGCGGGCTCGACCACCCGCAGCCGGGCCGGGCGCCGGGTGGTCCCGGCGGCGGGAGCGGTGACCGCGGTCGGGGCACGGGAAGGAGGAGGGGCGGCGCCCGGGGCCGGGGCGGGGGTGGGCGGAGCCGCCCGGCGGCCGGCCCGCCGGCGGACGGCGGGGATCACGCCCTCCCGGGCGGCCATGTCACCGGGCGCGCCCGGGCCGCCTGCGCCGTCGGCGCTGCGGATCTCGACCCAGACCACCCGCAGGATGCGCAGGAAGAACAGCCAGACCAGCGCCAGCAGGAAGTACTTGAGGATGTTGAGGACCTGATCGGACATCGTTCTCGGGGTGCTACCGCCCGGCCGCCGGGTTCACACCAGCTCGTAGCGCAGCACAGTCTCCCCGATCGTGATCTCGTCCCCGTCCACCAGGGGGCTCTCCTGCACCGGGCTGCCGTTGACGAGGGTCCCGTTCGTCGAGCCGAGATCGACGACGACCACGGCGTCCCGGCGGCGGCGGATCTCGGCGTGGCGCCGGCTGACGTTGGGGTCGTGCAGGGCCAGGGCGCACTCGGGCAGCCTGCCGATGACGAACGGCTCCCGGTCCACCGCCACCCGGCGGCCGTCGGGCAGGACCACGGTCGGGGTCACCCCGCCGGCGTCGGCCAGGGTCTCGGCCACTACCCGGAAGGTGCCGGGGGCCAGGGAGGCCTCGGTCTCCATCAGCACCTCGACCCCGCCCAGGAAGTGGTAGCCCTCGGCCCGGGCGTGCTCCCGGGCCCCCTCGGCCAGCTCGCGCACCAGCCCCTCCTCGAAGGGCTCGAAACGCTCCCGGTCCCGCGGGCACAGGCGGACGGTGAAGCGGTTGGGGGCGATGAGGCCCCGCATGCCCACGCTCCGTTCCAGGTCCATCTCCCTGGTCAGCCTCCGGCCCAGCTCCACCGGCTGCAGGCCGCCCCGCGACACCCGCCCGAAGACCCCTTCCACTAGCTGCTCGAGCCGCTGCTCGAACTGTTGGAGTCCCATGGCTGCCAAAACCTTACCCAGCGACCGGAAATGGATCCCTGCGCCGTCCGTTAACGTTCAGGCCCACCGGGGCGAGTGGCGGAATAGGCAGACGCGCAGGCTTCAGGTGCCTGTGTCCGTAAGGACGTGGGGGTTCAAGTCCCCCCTCGCCCACCGGGGGGGTCAGCCCGTCTTGGTCTTGTCGTCCCGGCCGCTGAGGAGGGGCTGGCCGCAGCACTTCGGCTCGTCACCGGGGGCGCGCACCACCACCACCTCGGTGCCGCACTGGGGGCAGCGCAGCCGCTCTCCTGCCTTCGGGACCGCCATTGACCGGAGATTAACCAACAAACGTCATTAGGTTGGGGGGGTGGCGCAGGCCGTGGGCTCGGGGACCATCGCGGTGCGGGGCCTGGTCAAGCGCTACGGCCGGACCGTGGCCGTGGACGGGCTCTCCTTCGACGTGCGGCCCGGCCTGGTCACCGGCTTCCTGGGGCCCAACGGCAGCGGCAAGTCCACCACGCTGCGTGTGATCGTGGGCCTGGACGCCCCCACCACGGGCCAGGTGACCGTCAGCGGCACCCCCTACCGGACCCACCGCCGCCCGCTCCACGAGGTCGGGGCCCTCCTCGAGGCCCGCTCGATCCACCCCGGCCGGTCGGCCTACAACCATCTCCTGTTCCTGGCCCTGTCCAACGGCATCCCCCGGCGGCGGGTGGGCGAGGTGCTGGAGCGGGTGGGGCTGACCGACGTGGCCCGCAAGCGGGCCGGGACCTTCTCGCTCGGGATGGGCCAGCGCCTGGGGATAGCGGCCGCCCTGCTCGGGGATCCCGGCATCCTGCTGTTCGACGAGCCGGTCAACGGCCTGGACCCCGAGGGCATCCTCTGGGTGCGCAACCTGATGCGGTCGCTGGCGGCCGAGGGCCGGACCGTGTTCGTCTCCAGCCACCTGATGAGCGAGATGTCCCTGACCGCCGACCACCTCGTCGTGATCGGCAAGGGGAAGCTGATAGCCGACACGAGCGTGTCGGACTTCGTGAAGGGGAAGGGCCAGGCCCGGGCCCGCGTCCGCTCGCCCGGCGCCCAACAGCTGGCCGGGCTGCTGGTGGCCAAGGGGGCCACGGTCGAGCCCGGTCCCGACGGCGCCATGGTGGTGTCGGGCCTGCCGGCCGAGGACATCGGGGACCTGGCCGCGGCGCAGGGGCTGGCCCTCCACGAGCTGACCCCGCTGCAGGCGTCGCTCGAGGAGGTCTTCATGGAGATGACCGGCCACACCGTCGAGTACAAGGCGGCGCCCAAATGAGCCCCAAATGAGCATCGCCGCCGACGCCCTGGGGATGGAGTGGGTGAAGTTCCGCACCGTGCGGTCGACGTACTGGACGCTGCTGTTCGCCGTGGTCGCCACCATCGGCATCGGGGCGCTGGTGTGCGTCGTGCACATAAACCGCTTCAACCACCTCTCTCCGGGTGACCGCCTCGAGTTCGACGCCGTCCGGTTCAGCCTGGCCGGGGTGCAGCTGGCCCAGCTGGCCATCGGCGTGCTCGGCGTGCTGGTCATGACCAACGAGTACACGACCGGGGTCATCCGGGCCACGTTCGCGGCCGTGCCGCAGAGGCGCGCCGTGCTGGCCGCCAAGGCACTCGTCTTCGCCCTGGCGGTGTTCGTGGTGGGGGAGATCGCCTCGTTCTCCGCCTTCTTCGTGGGCCAGTCGATCCTGGCGGGCAAGAACCTCGACGTACACATCGGGGACCCGGGCGTGCTGCGCGCCGTGTTCGGCGGGGGGCTGTACCTGACCGTGCTGGGCCTGTTCGCCCTCGGGCTGGGATCGCTCGTGCGCCACACCGCCGGCGCCATCGCCACCTTCTTCGGCCTCCTGCTGGTGCTGCCGGGGATCGTGGCCGCCCTCCCCCAGTCGTGGCAGGACGCCATCGAGAAGTGGCTGCCGGTCAACGCCGGGGAGGCGATCTTCCGCCACGGCCACCAGTTCGGCACCGGCCACTCCCTGGGGCCGTGGACCGGGCTGGGGGTCTTCTGCGCCTACGCCGCCGCCGCTCTGCTCGCGGCCGGATTCCTCCTCGGCCGCCGCGACGCCTGAAGGCGGTGGGTCCGTGGGGTGACGCCGCCGTGGCCGGCGTCGGGCTCCTGGCGGGGGCGGTCAACGCCATCGTCGGGTCGGGGTCGCTCATCACCTTCCCGACCCTCGTGGCCCTGGGCTACAGCCCGTTCGTGGCCAACGTGTCCAACACCGTCGGGCTGGTCCCCGGCTCGGTGAGCGGGGCCGTGGGCTACCGCCGGGAGCTGGTGGGGCAGGGGGGACGGGTGGCGAGGTTGGGCGGCTTCGCCCTGGGTGGGGGGCTGCTCGGCGGGTTCCTTCTGATCGAGGCCCCCCACTCGTTCCGCCGGATCGTGCCGTACCTGGTGCTGGTGGCGGTGGCCATGGTGGTGGTCCAGCCCCGGGTGGCGCGGGCCCTCGACCGCCGGCACGCGGCGCGGGGCAGCACCCGACCCGCCGGCGGGGGCCCCCTGCTGCAGGCGGGCGTGTTCGCCACCGCCGTCTACGGGGGCTACTTCGGGGCCGCCCAGGGCGTGATCCTCATCGGGCTGCTCGGCATCGGCCTCGACGACGACCTCCAGCGGCTGAACGGGCTGAAGAACGTCCTCGCCGCGCTGGTCAACGGGATAGCCGCCGTCCTGTTCATTGCCCACGCGCCCGTGCGCTGGACGCCGGCGCTGATCCTGGCCGGGGCCAGCACCGTCGGGGGCCAGATCGGGGCGCGCGTCGGGCGCCGCCTGCCCACCGCCGTCCTCCGCGCCGTGATCGTCGTGGCCGGGACCGCCGTGGCCGTCTACCTGCTGCGGTGACGGGCCCGTCCGGGGCGGGGTGGCGGCGGTCTCCCGGGGGATTCTTCTAACCTTCGCGGTTGGTGACGCGGGGGCAGGATCCGGAGCTGGCGGGAGCGTTCGGGGGGGACGACGCCACGCTCGCCGTGATCGCCCACGGCCTTCTCAACTCGGTGAGCGCCATCCAGATGGGCGCCCACGCCCTGCGGGAGGGCTGGGATCGGATGTCGGAGAAGCAGCGCGCCGACGTTCTGGGCGTCGTGGCCGACCAGGCGGCCCACGTGCGCGGGGTGCTCCAGGACATGATCCGGGGCCTGCCCCCCGAGGTGATCAGGGTGCTCAACGAGCTGGGGAGGGAGCCCGCCTCCGGATCGTGAGGTCGGCCCTCAGGACGCGTCGTCCGGAGGGGCCACGGGACCGGTGGGGCCGTGCGGCCCGGGCCGGCTCCGCCACGCCTCCTCGGCCCGCCGGGCCACCTCCCGCACCGGGAGCCCGCGCAGCCTGGCGACGCGCGCCGCGTCGTCGTCCTCCGCCTTGACCCGGCCGGGGGACACCTTGACCCGCACGGCCAGCCCCTCGACCTCGACGGCGTCGGCGGCGCGGGGCACGGGCCAGCGCTGCATCACCTGGCCCCGCACGCCGAGGGTCCCGGTCTCGGCCCGGATGGCCGCCACCATGGCGGCGCGCAGTGCTGGCTCGCAGAGGACCGAGAGCACGTGGGCGGGCCGCCCCTTCTTCATCACCACCGGCGTGACCCACGCGTCGTGGGCCCCGGCCCCGACCAGCGTCGCCACGGCGTGGGCCAGGGTCTCCCCGGTGACGTCGTCGAGGTTGGCCTCGAGGAGCACCACCGGCTGGCCGGTCCCCGCCTCCTCCTCGGCCACGGCCGTGCCGACGACGACCTGGGTGACGTTGGGCAGGTCCTCCATCTCGCGCGCGCCGGCGCCGAAGCCGGTGGCCTCCACGCCCATCGGCGGCAGGGGGCCGAAACCGGACGCGAGCGTGGACACCAGCGCCGCCCCGGTGGGTGTGGTCAGCTCGACGGAGACCTCGCGCCCGTAGGTCGGCACGCCCCGCAGCAGCTCCACCGCCGCCGGGGACGGGTTGGGCAGGAGCCCGTGGGCGGTCCGCACCACCCCGGTGCCCGTGGCCACGTGGCTGGCCCACACCTCGTCGATCCCGAGCACCTCGAGGGCGGCGCAGGTGCCGACGATGTCGACGATGGCGTCCACCCCGCCGACCTCGTGGAAGTGCACCTGGGAGGGGTGGCGGCGGTGCAGCCGGCCCTCCACCTCGGCCAGGGCCGCGAAGGTGGCCAGGGCCCGGTCGCGCACCCGGTCCGGCAGCCGGGCCTCCTCGATCAGGCCGGCGATGTGGGCGTGGGTGCGGACCACCCCGTCGTCGACGGCGTCGACGACCAGGCGGGTGGCGGCGATGCCGCCCCGCTGCACCGGCCGCCGGGTCAGCGACCACTGCCCGATCGGCAGCCGGTCGAGCAGCGCCTGCACCCGGTCGACGTCGGCGCCGGCGTCGAGGAGGCTGCCGAGGGCCATGTCCCCGGCGATGCCGGCGAAGCAGTGGAACCAGGCCCGCCTGGTCAACCGGCCCGACCGCCGGGCCGACCGGTCAAGGGGCCCCCGCCGCCGGGGCCGGGCCCAACAGGCGCGCCACGGCGCTGGCGGCGCCGAAGCCGTTGTCGATGCCGACGACGGTGAGCCCGGCCGCGCACGACGACAGCATCGCCAGCAGAGCGGTCACGCCCTGCAGGGCGGCGCCGTATCCGACGCTCGTCGGCACCGCCACCACCGGGGCCGGCGTCACCCCGCCGACGATCGACGCCAGGGCGCCCTCCATCCCCGCCACGACGATGACGGCGGCGGCGTCGGCCAGGTCGTCCACCGCGGCCAGGAAGCGGTGCAGCCCCGCCACCCCGCAGTCGTAGACGAGGGTCGGCTCGAAGCCGTAGGCGCAGAGGGTGGCCCGGGCCTCCTCGGCCACCGGGACGTCTGCGGTGCCGGCGGTCACCAGCACCACCTTCTCGGGGCGGGCGGGCGCCGGGCGCCACACGACCGTGCAGGGCCGGCCCTCGGGCGGGTTGACCCGTCCTCCCGGCGCGGCGGCCAGGGCGGCGGCCACCTGATGGGTGTCGGCCCGGGTGAGCAGCACCGGCCCCCCGTCCTCCTCGGCCAGCAGCTCGACGACGATGGCCGCCGCCTGCTCGGGCGTCTTGCCGGGTCCGTAGACGGCCTCGGCCTGTCCCTGCCTCAATGTCCGGTGGTGGTCCACCCGGGCGAAGCCCAGGTCCGCGTACGGCAGCCGCCGCAGCCGCCGAACGGCGTCGTCGGGAGTGGTCCCCCCCGCCGCCACCGCGTCGAGCAGTTCGCGCAGGCTGGCCTCGTCCATGGCCTAACTATCCTGCCGTATGGCCAGGATCGGCTATCTCGGCCCCCCCGGGACGTTCACCGAGGAGGCGCTGCTCAGCCAGGAGGACCTGGCCGACCAGGAGCTGGTGCCGTTCACGACCGTCCCCGACGTGCTGGCGGCAACGCAGAGGGGAGACCTGGAGATCGGCTTCGTCCCGATCGAGAACTCCATCGAGGGAACCCAGACCACGACCCTCGACGCCCTGGTCTTCGAGTTCGACCTGCTCATCCAGCGCGAGGTCGTGATCGACGTGCACATGCAGCTGGTGGGCCCGAAGGAGCTGCGGCTCAAGGACGTGAGGCGGGTGCTGGCGTTCCCCTTCGCCGAGAACCAGGTCCGCCGGTTCCTGGCCAAGCGGCTGCCCGGCGCCGAGGTCGTGCCCGCCCACTCCAACGCCGAGGCGGCCCGGCGCCTGGCCGAGGAGGAGCTGCCGGGGACGGCCGCGGTCAGCACGGCCCTGGCCGCCGAGCTGTACGGGCTCACCGTGCTCCAGGCCGACATCGAGGACCACGCCGACAACGCCACCCGGTTCGTGGCGGTGGCGCCGTCGGGCGTGCCGGCGCCGACCGGCCACGACCGCACCAGCATCGCCTGCTTCCAGAAGGCGGACCGGCCGGGGAGCCTGCACTCCATCCTCGGTCAGTTCTCGGCCCGCAGCATCAACCTCACCAAGCTGGAGTCCCGCCCGACCAAGAAGGCCCTCGGTGACTACTGCTTCATCATCGACCTCGAGGGCCACATCGCCGACGAGGTCGTGGCCGACTGCCTGCGCGACCTGCACGCCCAGCTGAAGAACCTGAAGTACCTGGGTTCCTACCCGGCCGCCGGCGCCCACGGCCCCGCCATCCGGCGTGGCGTGCAGAAGGCGTGGCAGGAGGCCGACGCATGGGTGCGGGAGCTCCGATCCCAGATCCGCGACGAGTGATTAGCCTCGTGGCCGGAGGGATGGCAGAGCGGCCGATTGCGAGGCTCTTGAAAAGCCTTGGGTGATGAGCCCCGGGGGTTCGAATCCCTCTCCCTCCGCTAGCCGAGCCAGCCGCGCAGGATGAACGAGGCCAGGTCGGGGGGAGCCAGCTCGGCCAGGGCGTCGTCGAACCGTCGCTGGCCGCCCTCGTCGAGCAGCTCCTTCCATGCCCCGGCCCGGGCCCGGTCGAAGAAGGCCGAGTTGCTGCGCCAGAACGGCGTGTCCGAGTTGGGCACGAGCTCGTCGGCGCGCTCCTTCATCGCCGCGAACCCGGCGGCCTGCACCAGCTCGTCAGTGGGTGGATCGAGCCCCAGGCACTCCGCCAACCGGCGCATCTGGCCGGGCAGGTCGGCGCGCAGGTCGCTGTAGTGGAACAGATGGACGTTCGGTTCCCCCCGACGCTCCCAGAAGGTGGCGATGTGGTTGACCAGGCTGCCCAGGCCCGCCACCTCGTTCTCGGCACTGGCCCCGTCGACCCAGTGCCAGAAGCGCTCCAGCGGATCGGCCGGCGGAGCCGGCGGCGGCCCGGTGATGCCGAGCTCCTCGAGGTCGTCGGCGCCCACGGCCGAGATCCGCGTGCCCATGAACCGTTCGAGGTCGATGTTGGCCATGTGGTTGTCCCACGACAGCGCCACGTCGCGCGGGTCGCGGGCCACGCACACGTAGCTGACCCGCGGGTCGTTGGGGAGCCCGTCGAGCGGGACGTGGCTCTTGATGAACCGGCGGTGCCGCTGGTCCTCGAGGTCCCGCAGCACGTCGCTGACGGGCCGGGTCTGCATGTCCAGCCACGGTGACAGCTGGGCCAGAGGTGCGGGCAGCTCGTGGGTGCGGAAGATCAGCAGCGCGCACAGCATCTGCATCCAGGTGGTGCCGCACTTGGGTGGGGTGCTGATCACGATGTCGTCGGGGCGGAACCCGAACCCGTCCCAGCGGGCGCTGTCGAATACGAAGGTCCGGTACCGCTTGCCCTCCGTCACCTGGTCCGCCCCCCCTTCCCTACGGCCGGTCCCGGCCGACCGGGTCACCATAGAATGCGCGGCCGCGACGGAGAGGAGCGGGGGAAATGTGGAACTCCTTCAAGACGGACGAGCGCCAGTCGGTCACGTCCGAGGTCATCACCTATCCGGGCGGCGGGGGTGACGAGATCCACGCCTACGTGGCCCGGCCGTCCTCCGGCGGGCCCCTCCCCGGTGTTGTCGCGGTGCACCACATGCCCGGTTGGGACGAGTTCTACCGGGAGTTCTCCGACCGGCTGGCCCGCCACGGCTACCACGTGATCTGTCCCGACCTGTACTGCCGGATCGGGCACGGGGCGCCCGACGACGTGGCCGCCAAGGTGCGCTCCCAGGGCGGGGTGGCCGACGACAGCGTGGTGGGGGACTGCGCCGCCGCCCTCGAATGGTTGAAGGCCCAGCCGGACAGCAACGGCCGGGTCGGGATCATCGGCTCCTGCTCGGGCGGGCGCCACTCTGTGCTCGCAGCGTCGCGCGTCAAGGGCTTCTCGGCCGTGGTGGACCTCTGGGGGGGCGGAGTGGTGATGCCGGCCGACCAGCTGAGCCCGGCCCGCCCGGTGGCGCCCATCGACCTCACCGCCGCCCTCGACGCCCCGCTGCTTGGCCTGTTCGGGAACGACGACGTGCACCCGCCGCCCGACCAGGTGGACCAGCACGAGAAGATGCTGAAGGAGCACGGCAAGGACTACGAGTTCCACCGCTACGACGGAGCGGGGCACGGATTCTTCTACTACCAGACCCCGGCGTACCGGCCCGAGGCCGCCATGGACGGGTGGAGCAAGGTCTTCACGTTCTTCGACCGGCACCTGCGGGGCTGAGGACCGTCGACCGTGTGCACGACGATCTCCCACACCACGGCGGTGACCGGCGCCGGCAAGGGGGCGGCGGGGTGGTTCCCCGTGAGCCAGGCCACCGTCGCCTACGACCACCCGGCCTCCTACCACGGGTCCGACCACGCCCTGCTGATCGACTTTGCCGACTACGCCCGTGGTACCGACGCCCGCGTGGCGGTGGAGCTGGACCTCGACTCGGGCCGGGCCCTCCTCGAGCAGCTGCGCACCGCCATTGCCGCCGCCGAGGCGAGCGGGGTCTAGAGGGCCCGGGTCTTCACGCCAGGAACTCGAGGGCACCGAGGTCGACCACCTGGGCGGCGGCGCCGTTGGCCATGGTCATGAACATGGCGTCCCCCCGGTCGGTGCGCTCGACCAGCATCGAGGCGAACACCGCCATGAAGAACCCGCCGAAGCTGTAGCGCCGGTAGTCCTCCCAGCATCGGTCGAGCCCGTAGGCGCCGATGTCGTAGGCGCCGAGGGCGGCGTGGTACCGGGACACGAGGTCCTTCTCGTGGTGGCGGCGCTCCGCCGGTGGCATGGCCGCGCCGAGGAAGTACGACACGTCGGACGGCCCGACGCCCAGGCGCACCGTCTGCCAATCGACGATCGCAAGAGGCCGGTCCGACCCGGGCGGCCCGAACAGCATGTTGTCGAGCCGGTAGTCGGCGTGGCAGAGGGTGAGGGCCGGCGGAGGATCCTCGGCCCAGGGCGCGCCGTGCGCCACCATCCGCTCCCCGACCTCCAGGGACTCGGACGTCAGGGTGTCGCGGTAGCGCTCCACGAAGCCGGGCCACATCATCCCGAAGTAGGTGATCAGCCCCGGGTCCCCCGACTGCTTGTCGGCCAGCCACCCCACCTCGAGCAGGGCGGGGTCCCCCCACCGCGGTCCGTGCAGCCGGGCCGCCTCCACCACCGCCAGCTCGGCCTGGGCCGGCGTGCAACCGGCCAGCTGGTCCCCGGGCACGGCCGGGGCCAGGTCCTCGAGCACGAGGACCACGTCCGGCGTCCCCGGCTCGACGGCGGCGAAGAAGCATCCCGGTCGCGACACCTCCACGGACCCGGCCAGGTCGCGGTAGAAGGCGACCTCGGTCTCGTAGGTCAGCGTCTGCACCCCGGTGGCCCGGCTCGTCTCGTCGCGCGAGGAGAACTTGGCCACGACCGAGTCCGGTCCCGGTCCGGGCCGGTCGTAGCGCAGGACGTAGCGCAGATTGCACCCGACCTGGCCGGTGCCGATGGGTCTGGCCTCGAAGTCGACCACCCGCCGGTCACCGATGGCGCCGGCCGAGGCGAGCACCTCGGTGAGCCAGTTGGCGGTCACCCCCTCGGGGTCGGGGACGAGGGCGGGACGCGTCATCGCGACAGGCCGGCCGTCACTGCAGAGGCGACCACGCCGCGGTGCGCAGGAGCCGGCTCGTCCACTGGTCGCGCACCTCGAGGGCGTCGTTCATCCAGGTGCCCGGCGCCTTCATCTGGGCCGGGATGGCGGTGGTGAGCAGTCGGAGAAGGGCGTTGTTGTCGGCCACCCGCTGCCACAGGATGATCTCGCGGCGCTTGCCCGTGCCGTACACCGGCTGGAAGGCGGCCACCATCTCCAGGAGGGGGTTGGGCCGGCGCAGGCTCGGGGCGTACTGGCCCCCGGCCAGCTCGATGTAGTCGTGCACCTTCCCCTCGTGGGGATAGGCGGTGTCCTCCATGAACAGCACCAGGTCGTGCTCGACGGGTCCGACCGGGACCGATGCCAGGTCGACGTCCTGAAGCTGGGACCAGGGCAGAGGCCGGAGCAGCTTGCCTACGGCGTCGTGGCGGAGGCGGTCCACCTGCCCGACCCAGTCGCGCAGATCCCCTGACGTGATCCGCTCGGCCAGGCGCGCCCATGCCGCCGCGTCGCGGGCGGCGGTGATCGTGACCATGTTGTAGGCCGGCCCCGTCCCGTGGGTGTGTTCGAGGTACCAGAGCAGCCTCGTGTCGGCGTCCTCGGCCACCCGCTCGGCAAAGCCCCCCGGCCCCCTGAAGGCATGCTCGAACTCCTCCTCGCAACGGCCGATGACGGAATGGGTCTCGTGGATATAGAGCACAGCTGGAACGGTACCCTCTGCCGGTGGCCGAACCCCGACCGTACGACCGGGCCGACGACAGGGAGCGGGGCGTCGGTCTGCTGGCCGCCCCGATCAGCGGCGCCATAACGGTGCTGGTGACCAGCGCCCTGATCTCGAACGACCCGAAGTCGGGCCCTCATCACGTGGCACCGGCCGTGTACCACGAGCTGGAGATCGCGCTCCTGGTTCTCTCGCTGGGGATGCTGACGTTCGCGATGCTGCGCCGGCGCCTGCTGCTCGGGGTCGTCATGGCCCTCTTCGGGCTGGCCCTGTTCAACATGCACTACTGGGGCTTCGGGGTCCCGTACCTGATCGCCGGGTCGTGGTACCTGGTGCGGTCGTACCGCAAGCAGCGCGAGTGGCGGGAGGAGAACGGGGACGGCGGCCGGCCCGGCGGCGGGCCTCCTACTGGGCGGTCGGGGCCGCGGAGCGCCAGGCCGGGCGCGAGCGGCCGGTACACCCCGCCGACCGCAGGACGACGCCGACGCCGGCGCTGAGCGCGACCAGCACCACCAGCAGCACGGCCGGCAGCACGTAGACCCCGCTCGACGTCCGCATGGCGCGCACTGTGGCCGGAGTGGCCAGCAGGGTGGGATCCCCGGGCACCGTGACCAGCTGCACGACGCTGCCGCGGGCGTGCAGGGCCCCGTCGGGCAGGGTGATCTCGGACCGGTGCCCGTCGAGCACGAAGCTCCCCGTGCACTCGTAGCCGGCCAGGTTGCTGCCGCTCCCGCCCATCAGGCCCCGGCACTGCGCCACGGTGGCGGTGACCGGCACCCCGTCGTCCCGCAGCCGGTCGATCCGGCTGTTGTGGCGGGCCCCGGCCCAGAACAGGGTCGCCACCAGCACGGCCAGGGCGGCCAGGCCGACGCCGGCCAGCACCCGGCCCAACCGGCGGACGTCCACGGCCGCGGACGCGCCCCGGAGCACCGTCGCGTCCCCGACGCCCTCCATGGACGGTGAGGGTAACGGGCAGCCCCCGGGCGGAGAAAGCGGAAACGGCCGATCTGTAACGAGTTAATTCGCCGGTAACAAAGGCGTGACTGTCTCGAAACGCTGGGATTGCATCCTGGCGCCGGCCGGGGCCGGTGGGTGCCCGGGCTGTGCCGTACCACGTCAGAGCCGCACTACGTCACAGAAGCGTGTCGAGAGGAGCACCCAGCCGTGCATGAACTGCTAGGCGCCGCAGTCCAGGTCCCGTACCCGAGTTGGCTCAACACGGGGGACAACACGTGGCAGCTCGTGGCCGCCACCCTCGTGGGGTTGATGAGCATCCCGGGCCTGGCGGTGCTCTACGCGTCGATCGTCCAGAAGAAGTGGTCGGTCAACGTGCTGGCGATGGTGTTCGCCGGCTTCTCCCTCACCCTCATCGCATGGGTGCTGTGGACCTACAAGATGGGCTTCGGCGTGCCTTCGCTGGGACACGGGGTCAAGCTCGTGAACGGGGTGGTGACCCAGACCCAGTTCAACGACCCCCACGTCGGGACGTGGAAGCACTTCTTCGACAACTTCGTCGGGAAACCGGGGCAGATCGTCAACGCCACGAGTGAGCAGAGCCAGGCGGCGTCGGCGGCCAACACCGTCATCCCCTTCCACTTTCCGACCACCACGCTGGCGTACTTCCAGTTCGTCTTCGCCGCCATCACGCCGCTGCTGTTCCTGGGCAGCGTCCTCGGCCGGATCAAGTTCAGCGCCTGGTGCCTGCTGGTCGTCGGCTGGTCGACCTTCGTCTACGCCATCGACGCCTTCCTCCTGTGGGGCGGCGGCTACTTCGCCCAGGAGGGCGCCCTCGACTTCTCGGGCGGCTACGTGATCCACATGTCGGCCGGAGTGTCCGGCTTCGTGGCGGCCTGGGTGCTCGGGCCCCGCCTGCTCCGGGACCGACAACACGCCATACCGAACAACCTGGTGATGGCGGCCGTGGGTGCCGGCATCCTCTGGCTGGGTTGGAACGGGTTCAACGGAGGCGACCCCTACTACTCCGGGGCCGACGCCGCCGCCGCCGTGGTCAACACCAACCTGGCCACGGCGGTCGGGGTGGTGGTCTGGATGCTCCTCGACGCCGTGGGGACCCGGGGCAAGAAGCCCACGTTCCTCGGCGGGGTCAACGGGATGATCTGCGGCCTGGTCGCCATCACCCCCTCCGCCGGCTGGGTGAACGGCTGGGGTGCCATGCTCGTCGGTCTGATCGCCACGGTCATCGTCTGGGTGGCCTGGAACTACCTGTCCAAGGTCCGCCCCTTCTCCAAGGTCGACGACGCCCTGGGCGTCGTCTACACACACGGCATCGCCGGCCTGGCGGGCGGCCTGATGGTCGGGCTCTTCGCCGATCCCAACATGATCCAGTACGGGTGCGGCAACCTCGGCGTCAACGGCCAGGTGGTCAACACCTCCAACGCCGCCTACCTCGCCACCACCAAGAGCTGCACGCCTTTCTCGGTGAGCGGCCTGATGTACACGGGAAGCTTCCACCAGCTGTGGGAGCAATTCCGGGCGGCGGTGTGGGTGATCCTGTGGTCGGCCGTCGTAACGTTCATCCTCATGAAGATCATCGGCCTCATCGTGCGCGGCGCCCGCTACAAGGAGGAGATCCTCGAGGTCGGGGACCTCGCCATCCACGACGAGGAGGCCTTCCCCGACGAGCCGCTGGCCGAGCGGGTGGGGGGAGGCGGTCCGGGAGCGGGTGCCTTCGCCCTGGCCGGCATCGGGTCGGGCGCACCTGAACCACCACCATCCCGGTCCCCGGACGGTGGTTCCTCGGGAGCGGGAGGCGCGCAATGAAGCTGATCGTGGCCGTCATCAAGCCGTTCAAGCTCAACGAGGTCAAGGAGGCCCTCACCACGGCGGGAGTGCAGGGCATGACCCTGACCGAGGCCCAGGGGTTCGGTCGTCAGCGGGGCCACTCCGAGGTGTACAGGGGCGCCGAGTACACGGTCGACTTCGTGCCGAAGCTGCGGGTGGAGGTCCTGGTCGACGACTCGATCGTCGGAGAGGTCGTCGATGCGGTCATCCGCACGGCCGCCACCGGCAAGATCGGCGACGGCAAGGTCTGGGTCCTGCCCGTGGAGGAGGTGGCCCGCATCCGCACCGGCGAGCGAGGTCGCGACGCCCTCTGACCGGGCGTCCGACCAGCCGCCGGAGGAACTGGCGGGGACGCCCCGCCTCGACACTCTGGGAGTGCTGCACTGCGGGGACAGGTGGGTGGACCTGCCCCCGCTCGAGGCCCGCCTGATGGGCGTGTTGCTGGAGGACCTCGGCCAGGGCGTGCCCACCGAAAAGCTGCTGGCGGGCGGCTGGGGCGGGGCCCGGCCGGGCAGCGGGGCGCTGCGGGTGCACATCCTGCGGCTGCGGCGGCGGATAGCCCCGCTGGGCCTGGTGATCCACACCCTGCCGGGACGGGGCTACCTGCTGGCCCGGGGCCATGCCAGTTAGCCCGCCGGGTCCCCTACGCCCCGGCTCCTCCCGCAGGCGGGGCCCCAGCCCCGCCGCGGGCCGTCTGCTCCGTCAGGGCCGACCCATCCGGGCGGCGAAGCGGTCGACGAGCGAGTACGGCGGGGCCAGGTCGACCCCGTCCGGCTTGGCCAGGTAACCGGGGCCGCTCCCCGGCTGGCGGGTGTGGCCGTACTGCCAGACGACCCGGTCGGTGTTGGGGTCGATCACCACCACGCGGTGGTTGAAGTCGTCGTTCATCAGGAAGTCCCCGTTGGGCAGCGGGACCGCCAGTGACGGCTGGTTCAGCTGGGGATCTCCCCGCAGGGGGCTGTAGCGCCACATCAGAGCGCCGCTGGAGTCGAAGGTCTCGAGCACCCCTGGGTCGCTGTAGGACACGGTGACGAACACACCCGGGTGCACCTCGTTGGTGTCGGACGGATAGGAGACACCGGGCGGGTGCACCGAGTGGTACACGGTCCCGTTGAGGTCGATCTCGTCGACCCAGTCCCCGTTGATCTCGGTGACGATGTAGTGCCCGTTGGCCATCGGGAAGGCGCCGTTGGGGCTACCCCAGTGGGCCGGCGGGGCGTGGTAGCAGGAGTTGGTCGAGGTCCCGATGACGCGTGCCGGGGTGTGGGAGCCGGGCGCGATCAGGAGGAGCCGGCAGTTCTTGATGTCGGCCGTCAGCACGTAGCCGCCCGGCAGCACCAGGGCGTCGTCGGGGTTCCACAGGTGGTCGGGGCCCATGCCGTGGATGCCCGGAGTCCCGTAGCGGTAGACGATGCGGTGGGTGGCGATGTCGATCACCGAGATGACGAAGTCGTCCTCCTGGGTGGCGACGATCTCCCTGCCGTCGGGGGTGAAGAAGGCGTCGTCGGGGATCTGGAAGGTCTGGCCCGGCTGCAGGTCTCCCGGGCGGGGGAACTCCCACACCAGCCGGCCGTGGGGGTCGACGACCACCAGGCGGTTGTTGTCCCGGTCGGCGATCAGCAGGTCGGCGGGCAGGACCGACGGATCCGATCCGGGCTGCAGGGCGGCGGGGCCGAGGGGAGAGGAGAAGCTCGAAGGTGTGGACGGGCCGGCGGGCGTGGTGGCGGTCCGGCTGCCCGACGTGGTCGCGGCTCCGCCTCCGGCGCTACTGGACCCGGCTGAAGTCGAAGTGGAGGTGCGGGCGGCACCGCCACCGGAAGCGCCGCCGCCACACGCGGTGCCCAGAAGGCCGAGCGCGGCGGCCACGGGCGCGACGAGACGCAGCGTTCCTCTCACGATGCCGGTCAGCGTACGGGCTCCGGGGTCCGGGGTCCGGGTATCGGGTATCGGGCGGTAACCAGGCGCCGGGCCGGTCAGCGGCCCGGCGCCTTCGCCATCCGGTGCTCCGAACCGGGCTAGACCAGCGGACCAGGAAACCGCTCGACCCGCCCGGGAGGCCAGTCATGCCCGACCCGCAGGAGTACACCGAGATCCTCTACTCGGCGTCCGACCACATCGCCACGATCGTCCTCAACCGGCCCGAGAAGCGCAACGCCCTCGACTACCGGCTGCGGCGGGAGCTGGTCGACGCCCTACGGCGGGCCGAGGCCGACGACGAGGTGAGTGTCGTTCTCATCGAGGGGGCGGGTCCGTCGTTCTGCAGCGGCTACGACATGGCCATGGGCCCGGACGCCGGTCCCCCGCCGGAGGGCTGGGTCAGCTCGGCGCACTACGACGGATGGACCGACCAGTTTGCCCGCAGCTGCCTGCGCGACTGGCTCACGATCTGGGACCTGCTCAAGCCGGTCGTGGCCAAGGTGCACGGCCACTGCATCGCGGGCGGGACCGAGCTCATGTCGATGTGCGATATCGCCTTCGTGGCCGACGACGCCGTCATCGGCTATCCCCCGATGAGGGGGATGACGACTC
The DNA here is from genome assembly GCA_035695125.1 of Acidimicrobiales bacterium. Classification (GTDB taxonomy): domain Bacteria; phylum Actinomycetota; class Acidimicrobiia; order Acidimicrobiales; family JAJPHE01; genus DASSEU01. The sequence goes on along the minus strand of DASSEU010000012.1, from coordinate 43,276 downwards.
CGGACGTGCCGTACTTCCCGTGGAAGATGACCATGGCCCGGGCCAAGTACCTGCAGCTGACCGGGAACACGGTGACGGGCAAGGAGGCGGCGGCCATGGGGTGGGTGGCGAAGAGCTTCCCGGCCGACCAGCTCGACGACGCGGTCAAGAGGGAGGTCCGGCCCATGGCCCAGATCGCGCCCGACCTGCTGGCGGCCAACAAGGCGGAGCTCAACGAGGCCTACGAGGTGATGGGAATGCGCACGGCGCTCCAGCGGGCATGGCAGTGGCACTCGGTGAGCCAGCGGCTGCGGCCCCGGCGCAACGACTTCGGGCAGGCGATGCGCGAAGGAGGCCTCCGGGCCGCCATCGAGTGGCGGGACGGGCCCTTCAGAAGGGAAGGCTTCCCGATGTGACCGGGGTGGCCCCCTTCCCCCCGGTGGTCAGGCTCCGGCCACCCGCCGCAGGGTGTTGCGGTCGGTGTGGTGCATCTCGTCGCCACCGAGGGCCACCAGCTTGACCACGGCGTCCTGCTCGTAGCTCCAGGACCCGTCGTCGTTCACGGTGACCGTGCACGTGTAGCTGCGCGTGCTCGCGTTCTCGACGAGATACGGGTTCTCGAGGATGCCGTAGGCGGACTGGCCGGGATCGGCCCGCAGGGTGAAGGTGCGGGCGTCGGGGTCACAGGTGGCTCCGGCCAGCAGCACGGTGGCGCGGGGCACCACGAAGCAGCGCATCACCTGGCGGCTGGCGGCGTCCCACATCCAGTAGCCGACCTCGGTGTGGAACGGGTTCTGGTCCTCCTCCCCGTGGCGCCAGGCCGCCATCCGGTAGTCGAGCCCGTACAGGCTCTGGCGCCCGTTGTCGACCGGGCCGAACGGCTTGAGCTGGACCTTCTCCAGGTACCTGGTCTCCCCGACCAGGCCGCGGGTGTTGTGGAAGGACACGTCCAGGCCGTCGTTGCCCTCCCAGTCCCCGGCCAGCGCCGCCAGCGGGCCCCATTCGCTCATTCCTCGCTCCTCGCCGGTCACGGGACCGACAACACCGGGGCCGCCCCGTTGCTTCCCCGGGTTCAACCCCGGGCTCAGCCCCGGGATGGCCGGTAGGTGCAGATCTGCACCCCGGTCCTGGCCGTGACCGCCGAGACCAATTCGAGGGGACGGGCCCGCCCGTCGTCGGGGAAGATCCGCTTGCCGCCGCCGAGGGTGACGGGCTCGATCATGAGGCGGTACTCGTCGACGAGGTCGGCGCTGACGAGGGCGCGAACCAGCGAGAGGCTCCCCATCACCTGGAGGTCTCCCCCGTCGCGCTCGAGGAGGCGGCGCACCCCGCCCACCAGGTCGTCGGCGGGCAGCAGGTGGGAGTTGGTCCAGCCGAGGTCACTCTCCCCGAGGGTGCGCGACGCCACGTGCTTCTCGATCTCGTTCATCCGGTCGGCAAAGGGGTCCCCCGCCCGCCCCGGCCACGCCGCCGCCATCACCTGCCACGTCCGGCGCCCGAACAGCAGGGCCGCGGTGCGCTCCATGGTCTCACCCACCGCCGCCCCCATCGTCTCGGGATCGAAGAAGGGCATCGACCACCCGCCGTGGGAGAAGCCGCCCTCGGTGTCCTCTTCGGGGCCGCCGGGGGCCTGGGCCACGCCGTCCAGGCTGACGAACTCGCTCACGACCAGTCGCATCGGGTCCTCCTGCTCTCCACCGTCCTTCGGCACTCTCTCAGACGGGACCGGGGGCGCAGACTCATCGGGTCTGACAGACTCCCTGCGGCCTCGAGCGAGGGAGGCAGCGTGGGCCTGAGGGACATCCGGGAGCTCAAAGAGGACAGGGACGCCTACGCCGCCGAGCTCGAGCGCCGCTGGACGGGGCTGCTGAGCTACCGGTACATCGGCCGGCGTCACGGCACGATGGACGCCGGCGCCGACGGGGACAACGTCGTCCCGGTGCGCCACGATTTCCGCAACTCCACGGGCGGACTGATGGTGGCTCCTCTGGCCATCGCCTCCCCGGAGGGCGGCGGCCGCTCCGATCTGGAGGTGGTCCCCAATCCCGTCATCCACTGCGCCCAGATCCTCGACCCGGCCCCCGACGTGAAGCGCATCGAGATCTGCTCCGAGAACCTCAAGCTCGGCAGGCAGATGGGCTTCAGCCGGTCGAAGATCGTCGACGCCGACAACCCCGAGCGCGTGATCGCCTTCACCGAGGGGGAGGGCGTGAGCATCGGGGACGTCCCCGAGGGCCTCGAGAAGATGCCGGAGAAGCCGCTGAACATCGTCGACTCGCCCGACCTGCCCCCGCTGTGGGAGGTCTTCGGCGCCTCGCGACGTCCGGACGGCCACTGGTCGCTTCCGGAGCTGGCGGTCGAGATGGCGTCCCCGGACGCCGCCCTGCACATCGGTCCCCAGCACGTCGTGCTGGAGACGGCGGCCATGGACGCCGCCGCCGGACTGACGGGGACCGACCGCCTCCAGATCCGCTCGTGGCACGTGATGTTCCTGGCCCGGGGGAAGGTCGGCCCCTTCCGCGTCGACGCCGAGGCGGTCACCGGTGCCGACGGCCAGGTGGGGGTGCGGATGGTCATGGTCGACGAGGGCAACGGCAGCCGGGCGGTGACGGCTGCCTCCGCCCTCTTCTCGCTCGTCGGGGAGTGATCGCCTGCCCGTACGGCTCCCTCCCGACATAGCCGCCTGCCTCCTGGACATGGACGGTGTGCTCACGCGCACCGCCGAAGTCCACGCCGCGGCGTGGAAGGAGATGTTCGACGAGTTCCTCCGGAGCCACGCGGCGCGCACCGGGGCGCCGTTCGTGCCGTTCGACGCCGTGGACGACTACGACCGCTACGTCGACGGGCGGCCCCGGGAGGACGGGACAAGGGAGTTCCTGCGCTCCCGCGGCATCGAGCTGCCCGAGGGGGACCCCGCTGATCCACCCGGAGCCGACACGGTCGCGGGGCTGTCCAACCGCAAGAACGACCTGGTCCTGGCCCGGATCCGGAGCCAGGGCGTCAAGCCCTATCCGGGCTCCGTCCGCTTCGTGGAGGAGGCCCGGCGGGCCGGGCTGGGCACCGCCGTGGTGTCATCGAGCGCCAACACCGCCGAGGTGCTGGACTCGGCCGGACTGAGCCATCTGGTCGACGAGCGGGTGGACGGGCTCGTGGCGGCCCGGGAGCACCTGGCCGGAAAGCCGGCGCCCGACACCTACCTGGCCGCCGCCCGCCGGCTGGGGGTGGACCCCGGCCACGCCGCCGTGTTCGAGGACGCCCTGGCCGGCGTCGAGGCGGGCCGGGCGGGCCGGTTCGGTCTGGTGGTGGGCGTGGACCGGGTGGGCCAGGCCGCCGCTCTGGCCGCCCACGGCGCCGACGTGGTGGTGGCGGACCTCGACGAGCTGATCGGGTAGGGGGACGGGGAGGTGTTCGGGCGTCCGTCGTTCACCGTCGAGCCGTGGCGGGTCACCGAGACCGAGCTGGACCTGGAGGTGCTGGCCCAGACGGAGTCGATCTTCGCCCTGGCGAACGGCCACCTCGGCATGCGGGGCAACCTCGACGAGGGGGAGCCCTACGGCCTGCCCGGCACCTACCTCAACTCCGTATACGAGCTGCACCCCCTGCCCTACGCCGAGGCCGGCTACGGCTATCCCGAGTCGGGTCAGACGATCGTGAACGTCACCAACGGCAAGCTGATCCGGCTCCTGGTCGACGACGAGTCGCTCGACGTCCGCTACGGGGAGCTGGTGTCGCACCGGCGCTGCCTCGACCTCCGGGCCGGACATCTGACCCGGGAGCTGGAGTGGTGCAGCCCGGCCGGGACCCGGGTCCGGGTGCGGTCGGTCCGCATGGTCTCACTCGTGCAGCGGGCGGTGGCGGCCATCCGCTACGAGGTCGAGGCGGTGGACCGTCCGGTGAGGGTGGTGGTGCAGTCCGAGCTCGTCGCCAACGAGTCCGTGCCCGTTCTCCACGGGGACCCCCGGGTGGCGGCCGTCCTCGAGGCCCCCCTCGAGGGAGAGGAGAGTCTGGCCCTGGCCGACGGTGCCCTCCTCATCCACCGGGTGCGCGCCAGCGGCCTGAGGGTGGCGGCGGCCATGCAGCACGTCGTCGATGACGGGTCCGAGATGGAAGTCTCGGCGGAGTCGATCAGCGACGTGGCCCGCGCCACGGTGGTGGCCGGCCTGGTGCCGGGGGAGACGCTGCGGCTGACCAAGCTCCTCGCCTACGGATGGTCATCCGAACGGTCCCGGCCCGCCCTCCACGACCAGGTCCGGGGCGCCCTTCAGGCGGCCGCCCACACGGGATGGGAGGGGCTGCTGGCCGAGCAGCGGGCCTACCTGGACGACTTCTGGGACCGCGCCGACGTCGAGCTCGACGGGGACGCCGAGGCCCAGCAGAGCGTGCGCTTCTCCATGTTCCACGTCCTTCAGGCCGGAGCACGCGCCGAGCGTCGGCCGATCCCGGCCAAGGGCCTGACCGGTCCCGGCTACGACGGGCACGCCTTCTGGGACACCGAGATCTACGTGCTCGGTCTTCTCACCAAGACGACTCCTTCGGCCGCCGCCGACGTCCTGCGCTGGCGCCAGCACACCCTCCCCGCCGCCCGGGAGCGGGCCCGCCTCCTGGGCCTGGCCGGCGCCGCCTTCCCGTGGCGCACGATCAACGGGCAGGAGTGCTCCAGCTACTGGCCGGCGGGCACGGCGGCGTTCCACGTCGCGGCCGACGTGGCGTTCGCGGTGGTGCGCTATCTGCGCGCGACAGAGGACACGGCGTTCGAGCGGGAGACCGGCCTCGAGCTGCTCGTGGAGACGGCCCGGCTGTGGCTCTCGCTGGGGTTCCGGGACCGCTCCGGGCGGTTCCGCATCGACGGGGTCACGGGTCCCGACGAGTACAGCGCCATTGCCGACAACAACGTCTACACGAACCTCATGGCCCAGCTGAACCTGTCGGCGGCGGCGGCGTCCGCCGAACGTCACCCCGACGAGGCCCGGGAGCTCGGCGTCACTCCCGAGGAGCTGGCGGCGTGGCGGGCCGCCGCCGGGGAGACCTACGTCCCCTACGACGAGCGGCTCGGGGTCCACCCACAGGCCGACGGGTTCACCGACCACGAGGTCTGGGACTTCTCCGGCACCCCGCCCGACAACTACCCGCTGCTGCTGCACTACCCCTACTTCGACCTGTACCGGAAGCAGGTCGTCAAGCAGGCCGACCTGGTGCTGGCCCTGCATCTGCGCGGGGACGCCTTCACCGCCGACGAGAAGCAGCGTGACTTCGACTACTACGAGCCCCTGACCGTCCGCGACTCGTCGCTGTCGGCGTGCACCCAGGCGGTGATGGCGGCCGAGGTGGGCCATCTCGACCTGGCCTACCGCTACCTGCGCGAGGCCGCCCTCATGGACCTGGCCGACCTCGAGCACAACACGCGCGACGGCGTCCACATCGCCTCCCTGGCGGGAGCATGGGTGGCCGCCGTGGACGGCTTCGGCGGGATGCGGCTCACAGACGACGGACTCCTGTTCCGTCCCCGGCTGCCGCCGCCGCTGGCCCGGCTCAGCTTCAACGTGGTCTACCGCTCCCGCCGCATCCGGGTGGCGGTGGACTCCGACCGGGCGGCCTACCGGCTGGTCCGCGGCACACCCCTGGTGTTCCGGCACTACAGCGAGGTGGTCGAGCTGGGCGAGGGCCAGGAGATCACCTGCGCCGTGCCCACCCTGGTCGAGCGGCCCGCCCCCTCCCCGCCCCCGGGACGGGAACCGCTCCGCTGACCGGGGCGTTCAGTCGGCTTCGAGCTCGGTGATCGGGTCGGTGGTGAACAGGTAGGTACGGAGGTGGGCGTCCAGCACCGGGTCGTGGCGGCGCAGCCATTCGAGCGTCATGCAGGCGTGCTCCTTCTCCTCGTCGCGGTTGTGGGCCAGCACGGCCGCCAGGCTCGGGTCCTTCGTGGCCTTCACCCGCTGGTCGTACCAGTCGACCGCCTCGAGCTCCTCGACCAGTGACGTGATGGCCCGGTGACGGTCGATGGTCGCCTCGTCGAGCAGCTCCGCCGGTTCGTGCAGTCCCTCGCTACCCATGGGCCGACACTACCGGCCGGTACCCCTGCCGTTGTCCGGCGTCCCGAGGTGTGGCATCTTCGGCCTATGTCCGCCGCTGCCGCGCCCGAAGCCCCGATCCTCCGGGCGCGCGACCTCGACGTCCGCTACGGGGCGTCCCGCGCCCTGTTCGACGTGTCCCTCGACCTGCCCCGGGGCCGCATGGTGGCGGTGCTCGGCCCCAACGGCGCCGGTAAGAGCACGCTGGCCCGGGCCCTGTCCGGCCTGGTGCCGGTCGCGAGCGGGACCATCGAGTACGACGGGGTGGACATCACCCGCTGGCCCGCCCACCGCCGGCGCCGGGCCGGGCTCACCTACATACCCGAGGGACGGGGGATCTTCCCGGGCCTGTCGGTGCTCGACAACCTGCGGATGGCCGTGCGCCAGGCGGGGGGTCGCGCCGAGCGCGAGGCGGCCATCGACAAGGCCGTGGCGCTGTTCCGGGTGCTCGGGGAGCGCCGCTACCAGCGGGCCGGCAGCCTGTCGGGGGGAGAGCAGCAGATGCTGGCCCTGGCCCGGGCCCTGGCCGTCGACCCCCAGCTGGTGATAGCCGACGAGATGTCGCTCGGCCTGGCTCCCCTGGTCGTGGACGCCGTCTTCGAAGGGCTCGAGAGAGCCCGGAGCCAGGGCATCACCGTCCTGCTGATCGAGCAGTTCGTCCACCGCGCCCTGCAGCTGGCCGACGACTGCCTGATCCTCGGGCGGGGCCGGGTGGGGTGGGCCGGCCCGGCGGCCGACGCCGGTCCCGAGGTGCTGGACCGCTACCTCGGGGAAGCCACCGCCGCCACCGCCTGACCCCCTGCCGACCCGTCGCCACCGCCGACGGTTGCGGCCGGTCAGTACCGGTCGATCAGTACCGGCCGAGCAGGAAGTTGGCCACCTCGGTGGCCGCCGGGTACGACTTGGTCACGCCGGAGCTGATGTAGCCGGCGTCGGTGATCATGGTGATGCCGCTGATCACCGAGGCGGCCTCGCTGCAGAGGAAGACCAGCGGGTAGGCCTGCTCGAGCGGCGTCGACGCCTCGATCCCGAGGTCACCCCGGTAGTCGGCTCCGAAGCCCAGCCACAGCTCCTTGTTGGCCTGGGCCAGAGGGGTGTCGGTGGGCCCGGGGCAGATGGCGTTGATGCGGATGCCCTGCTTGAGCAGAGGGTAGGCCTGGCGGCCCACGTAGGCGCAGATTGTCTGCTTGCTCCACATGTAGTCGGCATGGTTGTGCTCGACCGCCCACGCCGAGGCGGCGTCGAAGTCGGTGATCTCGAGGTACTCGACGATCTGGTCGAGGTTGGTCTCCCAGCCCAGCCCGGCGGCCGAGGAGATGAACCCGATGGCCGCGCCGCGGGGGAGCATGTTCCCGGCCAGCATGCGGTCGATCAGGCGGCGGTGACCGATGAAGTTGATCTTCTCGATGCCCGGCGTCCCGTCGGCCACGCCGGCGCAGGCGAACAGGGCGTGCACCGGGCCCCCACACTCGTCGACGGCCTTGTCGATCGAGTCCTTGTCGGCCAGGTTGACGTGGATGGACTTGGCGCCGGGCAGGTTGACCTCGGCGTAGTCCATGACCACCACCTCGGCGCCGGCGTCGAGGGCCAGCTGGGCCGTGGCGGCGCCCATACCCGTCGCGCCCCCGACCACCAGGGCGCGCTTGCCGTCGTACCGGAACGCATCGAACAGGCTCACGATTGGCCCCCTTTTGCCGAGATGTCGCCGTCATCTTGGCATCGACGTCGGGAACGTGCCAGGGCTAGCGTGCCGGCCGATGACCGACGCCCCCGACCTCCTTCAGCTCGACGACGCCGAGGGAGGCCGCTTCCGGGTCAGGCACCCGAGCGAGTCGACGGAGGGCCGCGACGTGGTGTTCAGCGGCCAGCTGATCGCCCAGATGATCATGGCCGCCGACCGCACGGTAGAGGGAACCAAGGACGTGAAGTCGGTGCACGCCCTCTTCGCCCGGGCGGGCTCTTACACGATGCCGATCGAGCTCGACGTGGACGTCATGCAGGCGGGCCGGACCTGGGCCAGCCACACGGTCACCGCCACCCAGAACGACAAGCTCCTCTCGCGGTCGCTGGTGCTGCTCAGCATCGACGACCCCGACCTCATGCGTCACGAGCTGTCCATGCCCGATGTACCCGGCCCGGACCGGGCAGCGCCGGTCGCCTCCTTCGCCTACCCCGGCGCCGAGGTGCGCAGGGTGGACACCACCGACGCCACCATCGGGGGCGTCCCGGCCATGTGGCAGTGGGTCCGGGTGCCGGGGACGTCGGGCTCCCCCGCCGTCCACCAGGCCGTGCTGTCATGGTGCACCCCGGGCCCGATCATCGAGCTGGCCATGCGGCCCCATGCCGAGAAGGTGAACATCGGAGATGCCCACCGCTCGGTGTCGACCGGCGTGATCGGCCACACGATCAGCTTCCACGAGCGCTTCGAAGTGAGCGACTGGGTGCTCGTCAGCTTCGAGGCCACCTACGCGGGCCGGGGCCGGGTGCACGGCCGGGGGCTCTGCTTCAGCGAGGGCGGCCGCCTGCTGGCGTCCTTCGAGCAGGACAGCATGGTGCGCGCCGTCGAGGGAGAGCTGGACCCCCGCCGGGCCATGTAGAGGGCCGGCCCGGAGGGGCCGGCCGGTCAGACGGCGCCGATGCCGGCCGCCTCGTTGCGCCGGCGCCACTCGGCGCGGGGCATGCGGGTCGTGTCCACATCGGCGGCCAGGGCCCGGAGGGCGCCGACGGTGGCCCGCTCCCGGGCCAGTTGGGAGAACGGGTCCCAGCCGAAGAAGCGGGCGGCGTTCTCCCACGTGATCTTGTGGATCTCCCCGTCCGTGGCCCCGGCCACCTGCAACTCGTCCCACACCACCTCGGGGCTGCGGGGCCAGGTGGTGTCGGTGTGCGGGTAGTCGCACTCCCAGGCGATGACGTCGATCCCGATCTCGTGGCGCAGCTTCACCCCGACGGGGTCGGTGATGTAACAGGCGAGGAAGTGGTCGCGGAAGACCTCCGAGGGGAGCTTTCCCCCGAAGTCGTTGCCGATCCACGCCTGGTTCCGGAAGTGGCGGTCGACGCGCTCCAGGTAGAACGGGATCCACCCGATCCCGCCCTCGGACAGCGCCACCCGGAGATCGGGGAAGCGGCGCAGGGTGGGGCCGAACAGGAGGTCCTGGGCGGTCAGCATGGTGAGCTGGGTCGGGATCACGACCTTGTGGTCGATGGGGGCGTCGGGCGCCAGCTTGACGATGTCCCACGCTCCGCCAATGTGCAGGCACAGCACCATGTTCTCGTCCACGAGGGCCGACAGCATCGGGTCCCAGTGTCCCGAGATGAAGCTGGGCCAGCCCTGGGAGTGGGGCGCCTCGAGGAAGCTGATGGCCCGGCATCCCTTGGCGGCGATGCGCCTGACCTCCTTGACGGCCAGGTCGACGTCCCACATGGGAACGATGCCGAGAGGGATGAAGCGCCCCGGGTACGACCCGCACCAGTCGTCGATGTGCCAGTCGTTGTAGGCCTGGAGCATCACCAGGGACAGCTCCTTGTCACCGGCCTCGGTGAAGGTGCGGGCGTTGAAGCCGGCCATGGTGGGGAAGCACATCGACGCGAGCACCCCGTTGGCGTTCATATCCCGCACCCGCTCGTGCACGTCGAAGCACCCGGGCCGGAGCTCGGAGAAGGCGCCCGGGTTGAACCCCCACTCCTCGGCGGGCCAGCCCACCGTGGCCGCCATCCCGAACGCGGTGGAGGTGGCCTGGCCCTGGAAGGTCCACATGTCCAGGCCCTGGTCGTTGCGCACGATCCTGGGAGCCTGGTCGCGCCACTTGGCGGGGACGTGGCGGTCGTACATGTCCGGCGGCTCGATCGAGTGGTCGTCGATGCTCAGCAGGATCATCTCGTCCATGTTCATTGGTGCTCCTCTTGTCGGGCGGGGGCAGTCGTCGGGGCGCTCGGTTCGGGTCGGGACCCGGCCCTAGGAGGTGATGACCGGCAGCCGCTCCCAGCCCCGCACGGTCGAGGTGTGGGCCTGCACGGCGTTGTCCCAGTCGACCTCCCAGCGGGGGAAGCGCTTGAGGACCTCGTCCAGCGCCACCCGCCCCTCGAGGCGGGCCAGGTGGCTGCCCAGGCAGAAGTGGATCCCGTAGCCGAAGGTCAGGTGGTGCCCGATGCGGCGGCGGATGTCGAAGCGGTCGGGGTCGGGGAACTCGCGCTCGTCGCGGTTGGCGGCCCCGTTGATCAGCAGGACCACCGATCCCTCCGGGAGGGTGCGACCGTGCCACTCGGCGTCCCGCGTCACGTAGCGGGCCTGGACCGGCGAGGGTGCCTCGTAGCGCAGCAGCTCCTCGATGGCGTTGGGGATGAGCGAAGGGTCCCCGACCAGCTCCTCGCGCTGGTCGGGGTGCTCGGCCAGCAGCTTGCCGGTCCAGCCGATGAGGCGGGTGGTGGTCTCGTTGCCCGCCCCGGCCAGGAGGCTGATGTAGTTGAGGACCTCCTCCCGGGTGAGGGTGCGTACCTGACCCGTGACGTCCTCGAAGGTGGCGTTCAACAGGTCGGTCATGAGGTCGTCGGAGGGGTGCTTGGCCCGCCAGTCGATGTACTCCTCGAACTCCCGGCCCGGGGCCGTGGCCACCGCCAGCCGGTCCTCGGGCATGGTGCCGTCCTTGAGGCGGAGGCCCTCGTCCAGTCGGTCCCGGATGGCCTCCTGGTCCTGCTCGGGAATGCCCAGGAGGTAGCCGATGGTGCGCATCGGCATCTGCGCTCCGAGGTCGGCGATGAAGTCGAAGCCGCCGCTTCCCGCCAGCGGGTCGAGCGAGCGGGCGCAGAACTCCCGGACCTGGGGCTCGATGGCCCCCATCCGCTTGGGTGTGAACACGCGCGAAAGCAGGCCGCGGTGGTGGTCGTGGGCCGGAGGGTCCTCGAACAGGATGCTCCCCGGGGGCATCTCGATGTTGGCCTTGATGATCTCGAGGACCGAGCCCTTGCCCGAGATGTAGCTCTTCCAGTCGACCATCGCCTTCTCGACGTCGTCGAACCGGGTCAGGGCGTAGAAGTCGTAGCGCTCGTTGTAGTAGAGAGGAGCCTCGTCGCGCAGGCGCTTCCACACCGGGTAGGGATCGGTGTCGATGTCGAAGTCGTAGGGGTCGTAGTAGACGTCGCTCTCGCGCGTGACCGTCATGTCCGGCCTCCTCCCGGGGCCAGCAGCCCCGGCGTCGTAGGGATCGGCGTTCGAGGTGTGGTCATGCGGGCGGCCTCGGGAGAACGGCCACCGACGGGATGGTGGCCCCCGCCCCGCAGCGCAGCACGTGGTCGACGGAGCTGATCAGGTGCTCCACGTCGAGCAGCGCCCCCGCCAGCAGGGCCCGGGCGGCCCACTCCGTGCCCATCTGCACCGCCAGCTCCGGGTCCCAGGCGTTGGCGAACTGGGTCATCCCCGCTCCCTCCCCGCCGGAGCAGTCCCCGACGATGACCCGGGTGAATCCGACCTGGGGATGCTCGGCCCGCCACGCCTCCACCAGCTTGTCGAGGGCGGCCTTGCTCGTGATGTACACGCCGAGGCCCGGCCAGGGCGGGGTCATGGAAGCGCTGACCGAGGAGAGGTAGGCGGCGGCTCCGCGCGACTCGGTGAGATGGGGGAGGGCCGCCGCCGTCACCAGGGAGGCGCCGATGACGTTGGTCTCCAACGTCCGTCTCCAGGTGGCGACGTCGGCGTCGACCAGGCGGACCAGCGGGCCTACCGCGGTCGAGTAGACGAGGGCGTCGATCCCACCGAGGCCCCGCGCCGCCTCCTCTATGGCGGATTGGCAGGACTCCGGATCGGTCACGTCGCAGGTGACCGCCAGGGTGCCGGGGCCGGCCTCCTTGGCCGCCTCGGCCAGCAGCTCGCCGCGGCGGGCAAGCAGCGCCACCTGGGCCCCGCGGTGGGCCAGGCCGATCCCGATGCACCGGCCCAGGCCACTGGAAGCACCTACGACGACGGTCCGCATCCGTCCCCCGTTCTCGACGTGGATGCCGAGGGATCAGCGTATCGTCGGCCGGGCGGCGGGGAAGGGCCGCGACCGGGGCTGCGACCCCGGCTGGCGACGTACCGGAAGGAGCGACGTGAGGCCCCTGCCCGAGCTGACCCCGGCCAGCGGATGGTTCTGGACTTCCGGCGCCGACGGCCGGCTGCGCGTGCAGGCCTGTGCGGACTGCGGCCAGCTGGTCCACCCCCCGGTGCCGATCTGCCCCAAGTGCCGGAGTCGGTCGTGGGAGCCGACCGTGGTCTCGGGACGGGCCACGGTGGTGGGCTTCACGGTCAACGCCCACGTCTGGCTGCCCGGCTTCGACCCTCCCTACGTGGTGGCCAACGTGGCCCTGGTCGAGGACCCCTCCGTCCACCTCACCACCAACGTCGTCGGTTGCCCGCCCGACGAGGTGCACGTGGGTCAGGAGGTCACCGTCCGGTTCGAGGAGCAGGAGGACGTCTGGATCCCGCTGTTCGAGCCGACCGGGACCACCGATCCCGTCGACCGGGTGCCGGAACCGGAGCGGCCCCGACCCCGGGCACCGCTCGGCTCCGAGCGCTTCGAGCACCGCGCCGTCCTGTCGGGGATCGGCCGCGCCGGCCTGGGCCGCCGCCTGATGGTCGACCCCCTGGCGCTGACCGTCGACGCCTGCCTGCAGGCGGTGGCCGACGCCGGACTGCGCCTCGAGGACATCGACGGCCTGTCCACCTACCCGGGGGGCGCCGTCGGGGGCATGAGCGAGGGCGGGGTCACCGCGGTGGAGGAGGCCCTGCGGCTGCGGCCCACCTGGTTCAACGGCGGGGGGGAGATACCCGGCCCGGGCGGGGCGGTCATAGCCGCCATGCTGGCGGTGGCAGCGGGGCTGTGCCGGCACGTCCTGTGCTTCCGGACGGTGTGGGAGTCGACCTACGCCGCCCTCGGCCTCGGCGCCGGCCGCGCCGGGGGCCGGGTGTCGGGCTCGTTCGGGGAGTGGCGCTTCCCGTTCGGCGCCATGTCGGCGGCGCACTGGATCGGCATGAACGCCAACCAGTACCTCCACCGCTACGGAGCCACCCGGGAGATGCTGGGCTGGATAGCGATCAACGGCCGGACCAACGCCGGTCGCAACCCGGCCGCCATCTACCGCGACCCGATGACCATGGACGACTACCTGTCGGCCCGCCCCATCACCAGCCCCTTCGGCCTCTACGACTGCGACGTGCCGTGTGACGCGTCGATCGCGGTGGTCGTGTCGGACGCGTCCGTGGCGGCCGACCTCCCCAAGCCCGCCGTGAGGGTGGAGGCGGTGGGGACCCAGATCCTCGAGCGGGTGTCGTGGGACCAGGACACGGTTACGCACGAGCCCCAGGTGCTCGGCCAGTCGGCCCATCTCTGGACGCGGACCACCCTGCGGCCCGAGGACGTGGACCTGGCCCTCGTCTACGACGGGTTCACGTTCAACGCCGTCTCGTGGCTGGAGGGGCTGGGGTTCTGCGGGATCGGGGAGGCCAAGGACTGGCTCGACGGCGGCAGGCGCATAGCCCTCGACGGAGACCTCCCCGTGAACCCGCACGGCGGGCAGCTGTCCGAGGGCCGTACCCACGGCTTCGGCTTCATCTACGAGGGCGTGACCCAGCTGCGCCGGGAGGCGGGGGAGCGGCAGGTGCAGGGGGCCACCACCGCGGTGGTGACGACGGGCGGGGGCACGCCTTCGGGGGTGCTGCTGCTGCAGCGGGACGGGGCCTGAGCCTGTTCGGCCCGGACCTCCCGCGATGCTCGTTCGGGAGACCTCCCCGGTAGTTGCGAAATGCTTTTTGGCGGCCGTATATGAATCTGCTTATACGCCCGCCCGGGACTCACAGCATGTGCTTGTCACGACGCGGTCGGCACCAGAAAACCCGAGAGCCAAGCCGGCAGCGTGCAGCCGCGACCTCTATGAGTGGGATTCGGCGGCCGTATGTGGATCTTCTTATACGGCCGGCCGGTTTGGTTTTCACAAGTCCGGGGGGAGTCGTCCGGTAACGGCCGGGTAAACCACGGGCGGGCAGGACGCGAGCTACATCTCCGGTCAGCGGCCCTGCCAGACCGGCGGGCGCCTCTCGATGAACGCCCGGGCCCCCTCCTGGGCGTCGGCGCTGTTGAACACGACCTCGTTCCAGTGGGCCATCCGCTCCACCGCCCGGGCGGGATCGGACACGCCCAGGCGCACGAGCTCCTTCACGGCGGCCAGGCCCAGGGGCCCGTTGGCGGCGATGCGCTCCGCGTAGCCGAGGGCGGCGGTCATCACCTCGTCGGGGGACACCACTGCGTTCACCAGACCCAGCTCGTAGGCACGTTCGGCCGAGATGGTGTCACCGGTCAGCAGCAGCTCGGATGCCACCGCCATCGGGATCCGGGCACCGAGGAAGGTGCCCCCTCCGGCGGGGAACAGCCCCCGCTTCACCTCCGGCAGGCCGAACACCGCGGCCGACGAGGCCACGACCACATCGCAGGCCATCATCAGCTCGAAGCCGCCCGCCACGGCCGCCCCGTTGACGGCGGCCACGAGCGGGACGGTGACCCGGCCCTCGATCAGGCGCTGGTAGCCCCGTCCCGGGTCCGCCCCACCGTCGTCGGCCTGCTCACCGCTGGTGAACGCCCGGAGGTCCATCCCGGCGCAGAACGCCCGGTCACCGGTGCCGGTCAGCACGACCGCACGGATGGAGTCGTCGGACTCGGCGTCGGTCAGGGCCGAGCCGATGGCCCTGATCAGGCCGGGGCTGAGGGCATTGCGGGCGTCGGGCCGGTTGAGCCGGGCCACCAGCACGGCTCCCCGTTGCTCCCGGACCAGCTCGTCCGGTGTCGTCATCCCTTGTAGTCCGTGGTCGCGGCCAGCTCGGCGGCCTCGACCATCAGGCGGAGAACGATGGGGCCGAAGGCCAGCAGCTTCTCGTCGCTGCCGGCCCGTTGGTACCCCTGCTCGAGGACCACGGCCAGCTTCCACTTGGCAAGAACGCAGTAGTAGTCGACGTCGTCGACCTGGCGTCCCGACACCTTCGAGTAGTGCTCGACGATCTGGTCGCGCGATGGCATGCCGTACATGTCGGCGTAGCTGGCGAAGGCGTCCTGGGGGGCGCTGGTGTCCTTGGGCCAGCCGTGGACGACCCATCCCAGGTCGAGCTTGGGGTCTCCGACCGTGCCCATCTCCCAGTCGATGATGGCGGCCAGCCGGGCGGGGGCGCCGTGGCGGAACATCACGTTGGCGAACTGGTAGTCCCCGTGCATGAGCCCCGGGGTGTAGTCGAGGGGGCGGTGGCTGCGCAGCCAGGCCGCCGCCTCGTCGAACCCGGGCAGCTCCCGGCCCTTGATCCGCTCGAGGAAGGCGGTCCAGCGGTCGACCTGTCGTTCGTGGAACCCGTCGGGCCGCCCGAGATCGGAGAGGCCCTTGGCCCTCCAGTCCACGTTGCCGAGGAGGGCAATGCCTTCGACCAGCTGGTAGGCCAGCCCCTGGCGGGCGTCGAGATCGGTGTCGAACGGAGGGGGCCACCCGTCGGTGTTCATCGGGGACCAGCCCTCGACGTAGCCCATCAGATAGAAGGTCCGCCCCAGCACGGCCTTGTCCGTGCAGACGCCCAGGGCGGCGGTGTGGGGGACCTCGGTGCCGTCGAGGGCCTCGATGATGCGCCACTCCCGCAGGATCCCGTCGTCGCGGCTGGCGGGTGCGCCCGTCGGGGGGATGCGGAGGGCGCCGTGCAGCTCCCCCCTCCGTACGTCGTAGATCTCGTTCTGGGAGCCACCCGATATGTAGGCCACCTCGACGGGCTCCCCCTTGCCCGGCAGGCCCGCCTCGTCCAGCCAGCTCTCGAGCCGGGCGGTGTCGATCACAGGTTGCCCACTTCGTGCTCGAGGTACTCGGCGAACTTGGCCCGGGCCGCCTCCTGCTTCCCCGGGATCCACTCCGTGGGCCACATCCCCTCCGACCCCCGGTAGTCCCGGAGCAGTTGGCGGGCCACGGTCACCTTGTGCACCTCGGTCGGGCCGTCGGCCAGGCCCATAACGCCCGCCCCGTGGATCATCCCGAAGAACGGCATCTCGTTGGTGGTGCCGAGGGCCCCGTGCACCTGCATGGCGCGCCAGGCGATGTCGTGCAGGACCGTGGGCATGACGACCTTGGCGGTGGCGATGTCCTTGCGGACCCGCTTGTAGTCGTTGTACTTGTCGATCTCCCACGCCGTGTAGAGCACGAAGAGACGGAACTGCACCAGCTGGGCGTAGGAGTCGGCGATGTAGCCCTGGACGAACTGCTTGTCGGCCAGCAGGCTGCCGGCCGTCTCCCGGGAGAGGGCCCGCTCGCACATCATGTCGAGGGCCTTCTGGGCCATGCCGATGGTGCGCATGGCGTGGTGGATGCGCCCTCCCCCCAGGCGGGTCTGGGCTATCACGAAGGCCTGACCCTCCCCGCCGAGGAGCGCCTCCTCGGACACCCGGACGTCGTCGTAGTGGATGAGGGAGTGGAAGCCCTCGTTGATCGGCTCCCCCCACAGGCCGACGTTGCGCTCCAGCTTCACCCCCGGTGTGTCGGTCGGGACGAGGAACATCGACATCCCCTTGTAGGGAGTCACGTCGGGGTTGGTGACGGCCATGACGATCAGGAACGAGGCGGTCTTGGCGTTCGACGAGAAGTACTTCCACCCGTTGATCACCCACTCGTGGCCGTCCTTGACGGCCCGGGTCCGGAACAGCGTCGGGTCGGCACCGGCGTGGGGCTCGGTCATCGAGTAGCAGGAGAAGCACTCCCCGTCGAGCAGGGGCTGGAGGTAGCGGTCCTTCTGTTCCTTCGTGCCGTAGTGGGCGATGATCTCGGCGTTGCCGGTGTCGGGCGCCTGCGTCCCGAACACCACCGACGCCCACTGCGAGCGCCCGAGGATCTCGTTGAGCAGCGCCAGCTTGAGCTGGCCGAAGCCCTGGCCTCCCAGCTCGGGGCCGAGGTGGGTGGCCCAGAGCCCCTGGCGGCGGACCTCCTCCTTCAGGGGGTCGATGATGCGGCGCCGGGTCTCGTCCAGGGGCACGAACTGCATGTGGGGGAAGACGTAGTCGAGGGGTTCCACCTCCTCCCTCACGAACTCCGCCACCCAGTCCAGCTTCTTCTGGTACTCCGGATCGGTCTCGAAGTCCCACGCCATGGGGCGTCCTCCTCGTTCGGTCTCAGAATACGATCCGTCCGTGAAGGCGGTCCGGGGGGCAGCGGGAGGGGTCGAGGTCGTCGACGTCGAGGAACCTCCGGGCGTCGGGGAGCTGCTGGCCATGCGGGCCATGGGCATCTGCGGCTCGGACCTCGAGTACCTCAAGATCGGGACCCGGCAGATCCTCGGTCACGAGCTGGCCGGGGTCAACGCCGACGGCACGCCGGTCGTGGTCGAGGCGGTCTGGGGGTGCGGGCACTGCGAGCCGTGCCGACGGGGCAACTACAACCTGTGCGCCGAGGCCCACCGCGACCGGGCTCTCGGTCTGTCCGCCGACGGCGGGATGGCGGAGCACTTCCGGGCGCCCGCCGCCCGTCTCGTCCCGGTTCCGGAGGGCCTGGACCTGCGCGACGCGTCACTGGTGGAGCCGGCCGCCGTCTCGTGGCACGCCCTCCGCCTGGCCGGCAGCGGGCCGGGCCAGCGGGTGGCGGTGGTCGGGGGCGGTGCCCTCGGGCTGCTGGCGGTGGCCGGGGCCCGGCGCCAGGGCGCCGAGGAGGTGGGCCTGGAGGCCCGTCACCCCCACCAGCGCGCCGCCGGTGAACGGCTGGGGGCGCGGGTCGGAACGGAAGGGACCTATGAGGCGGTGATCGAGGCGGCGGGGACGGCCGAGAGCCTGGCCCGCTGCATCGAGCTGGTCGCGCCGGGCGGGACCATCAGCGTCCTCGGCGTCCACTTCGGTCCGGTGCAGCTGGACTGGCTCCCCCTGTTCCTGAAGGAGGGGCGGGTGGTGCCGTCCCTGGCCTACTGCGCCCAAGAGGGCGGTCGGGAGTTCGAGGACGCCGCCGCCATGCTGGCCGCCGATCCCGAGATCCCCCGGACGCTGATCACCCACCGCTTCCCCCTCGACGAGGCCCCCGAGGCCTTCCGCACCGCCACCGACCGGGCCGCCGGGGCCATCCGCGTCGTGCTCGAGGCGTAGACGACAGGGCCTACGCCTTGGGCGGTCCGGCGGGGGCTCGGAACAGCTCGTAGGACGGGTCGCTCGGGTCTCGCGCCGCAACCGGCGAGGGGGACGAGCCGGCGTCGGAGAGCTGCTGGACGTCGCTGCGGAACCGACGGGCCGCGATGCGCCACTCGTTGTCCGGGCCTTTCGACCAGCGGTCGAGGTAGCGGCCCCTGTCGACGATGTCGGTGACCGTGCCTCCGGACGGCCTGGTCCGCAGGCACACGGTGACGTAGGCCTCGCTCACGGCCGCGCCACCGGAGGAATCCAGCTCAACGAGGACGTTGGTGATCTGGTGCGAATGGACCTGCATCGCCTCGTGGGCCGCCCACACCCAGTCTCGGAACTCCTCGGCGGTGCCGGAGAAGTAGTCCCCGTAGTCCATGGTGGCTCCGGGCATGAACACCGTGCCGTACAGCGACGCGGCCCGGGCCCGGATCACCCGGGGCGGGCCGGCACCCCCAGACCGGGGGACCGCAGCCGCACCAGAACCTTCGGGTCCCCGGATGTCCGCAGGCCGTGCTGTCGCGCCTCGGCCAGGGTCAGGAGGCCGGTCAGGAAACCGAGGATCGCGGGCGGCCGGCCCGACAGCACGAGCTCGGGCGAAGCCGCCTCCCCCACCCGGACCCTCACCACGCCCCCCCGGGTCTCGATGACCGCCGGGGGAAGGTCGTCGGGGCGGACCTCGACGTCGAGCGGAGGGCCGGTCGGATCCGTGTCGGCCAGGAACTCGCCGATCGGCCAGGCCAGCCAGTGGCTACGGAACTCGTCGTGGTCGTCCCCCGCCGGCATGAAGCGGACTCCCCACCGCCCCAGGGCCCTGAGCACGGGCTCCAGCTCGGCGCCGGCGTCGGAGAGGTGGTAGAGGGTCGCGGCCACGGGCGGCGGGGCCGACTCCCGCCACACCAGCCCGGCGTCCTCGAGCTGGCGGAGCCGGTCCCCGAGCAGGTTGGTGGCGATGCCGGGCAGCCCGTTCTGCAGGTCGGTGTACCGGCAGGGGCCCTGGAGCAGGAGCTCGCGGACGATCAGGAGGGTCCAGCGGTCCCCGACCACATCGAGGGCCTTGGCCACGGCGCAGTACTGGCCGTAGGAACGCATCGCCGTGATCCTACCCCGCTGTGACTTGAGTAACAAGAGTACATGCTTGACAAACTCAAGTACCAGCCGTTAGACCGACGCACATGCGCTCGAAGTCCGTGATCCTGGCCGCGCTGATCCTGGCGGCGTTCGCCATCAACCTCGACACCACCATCGTGAACGTGGCGCTGCCCACGCTGGTGCGCCGGCTTCACGCCACCAACTCCCAGCTGCAGTGGGTGGTGGACGCCTACAACCTGGTGTTCGCCGCCCTGCTCTTGACCTCGGGCAGCCTTTCCGACCGCCTCGGACGCAAGGGCATGCTGCTCGGGGGGTTGGCGGTGTTCGGTCTCGGAAGCCTGGCCGGAGGGTTCACCACTTCGGCGGGGCAGCTGATCGGGGCCCGGGTGGCCATGGGGCTGGGCGCGGCGCTGGTCTTCCCGGCCACGCTGTCGATCATCGCCAACGTGTTCACCATCCGCGCCGAGCGGGCCCGGGCCATCGGGCTGTGGGGGGCCAGCGCCGGTGCCGCCGTGGCCCTTGGCCCCATCGTGGGCGGGTGGCTGCTCGAGCGCTTCGGCTGGGAGTCGATCTTCTTCGTGATGGCTCCGGTCGCGGCGGGAGCAGCGGCGTGGGTGGCGCTCTCGGTTCCCACGTCCCGCGACCCGGCCGCCCCCCGGGTCGACGGGCCGGGATTCGTCCTGTCCACCGCCGCCATGGCCCTCCTGGTGTTCACGCTCATCGAGGCGCCGGCCCATGGGTGGGGTGCAGCCCGCAGCATCGACGGATTCGTGTCCGCCGCGGTGCTGTTCACGATCTTCCTGGTGTGGGAGCGGTCCAGCTCGCACCCGATGCTCGACGTGGCTCTCTTCCGGGTCCCCCGTTTCACCGCCGCCAGCGCGTCGGTCACGGTGGCGTTCTTCTCGCTCTTCGGCTTCATCTTCCTCATGACCCAGTACTTCCAGTTCATCCGCGGCTACGGCGCCCTCTCGACCGGAGTGCACCTCCTGCCCGTGGCCACCTCCGTGGGCGTGTCGTCGGTCCTCGGCACCAGGTTGGCCGTGCGCTTCGGCACCAAGGCGGTCGTGACCGTCGGGCTCCTGGCCACCACCGGGTTCTACGTGTGGGTGGCGGCGGTGATCGGCACCGGCACGAGCTACGGGACCATCGCCGCCCAGATGGTGCTGTACGGAGTCGGGATGGGCTTCACCTCCGCGCCGGCCACCGAGTCGATCATGGGTGCCGTCTCCAGGGAGAAGGCGGGCGTCGGTTCGGCGGTCAACGACGCCACCCGGCTTCTCGGGGGGACCCTCGGCGTGGCCGTGATCGGCAGCGTCTACGCGTCTCTCTACTCCAACCGGCTGTCGGCCACCCTTCCCCGGCTGCCGGCGTTCGCGACCCACGCCGCCCACCAGTCCGTCGGAGCGGCGCTCGTGGTGGCGGGACGAGCAGCGTCGGCCGGCCAGCCCGCCGTGGCCGCGGCTGTCCGGCACTCCGCTGACCACGCCTTCCTCCACGGGCTGTCCGTCGGATGCCTGGTGGCCGGCGGGGTGGCCGCGGCCGGGGCCCTGTTGGCCGCCGCCCTGCTGCCGGCCCAGCCCCCGGCCGAGCAGGCGGAGGAGGACGGCGCGGCGGCCTTCGCCGGTGGATTTCGCGAAGTGCTGCCCGCGGCGGGCGGGGCGGACTGACTCCGCGTTCGTAGCGAGCCTGGATGGCGCGGGAGACTGACATCGTGAGCGGATCCGGTACCGATGCGCAGATGGCGGCGCCCCTGACCCTGATGGCGGTCCACGCCCATCCCGACGACGAGGCATCCACGACGGGCGGGATCCTGGCCCGGTACTCGGCGGAGGGCATCCGCACGGTCCTCGTGACGTGCACCAACGGGGAGCTCGGGGACGCGCCGGGCGGCCTGAAGCCCGGCCATGACGACCACGACGAGGCCGCCATCGTCGAGCTGCGGCGCCGGGAGCTGGCCGAGAGCTGCCGCATCCTCGGGGTCAGCGACCTGGAGATGCTCGGCTACCACGACTCCGGGATGATGGGCTGGGAGACCAACGACGCTCCCGACGTCTTCTGGCACGTCCCGGTGGAGACCGCCGCCGGGCGGCTGGCCGGGCTGATGGAGCGGTACCGGCCGCAGGTGGTCGTGACCTACGACTCCTACGGCTTCTACGGCCACCCCGACCACATCCAGGCCCACCGGATCACGGTGGCGGCCCTGGACCGGATCGGCCTGCCCGCCAAGCTGTACTGCCCCACCATCCGTCGGTCGCGGCTGGCCGCCTTCGGAGAACACGCCGGAGACGCCGGGGTCGAGCTGCCCGACGTGGACCAGAGCCAGTTCGGGTCCCCGGACGAGGACATAGCCGCCACCGTGGACTGCCGCTCGTGGGTCGATGCCAAGCGGGCCGCCCTGGCCGCCCACGCCAGCCAGTCCGACAACATCTTCTTCCTCCGGCTCTCCGACGCCGTGTTCACGGAGATGTTCGGTACCGAGGAGTTCATCCGCCTGCGCGACCCGACGGGGACGCCGACGCCGGAGAGCGACCTCTTCGCCGGCCTGCGGCCTCTACCGAGCGCCGGGCCGGGGCGCTAAGGCAGGTACCGCCCGAACTCGAAAGGCATGACCGCGTGGAAGGGCGCGGCCAGAAGGGGGGTCACGTCCCCGCCGGCCCACCGCTTCTCGAGGACCGGGTGCAGCTCCTCGGCAGCCGCGACCGGGTCCCCGTCGAGGTAGCAGTAGGTGATCTGCAGGCCGGTGGTGTCATTCCGCCACGGAGGAGGAAGGGGCGAGCCCGCGTACCACCACGCTCCGGCCACGCCCGGCGCCGCGGCCAGCGCGTCGGCCGCCGCCCGACCACGCTCGATCAGCAGGTACACGCCCCGGGCCGGTCGCCACGGGATCACGTCGGCGCCGACCGCCGCCCGGGGGGCCGCCACGGTGCCGGCCAGGTCATAGGCGGCGGTCTCGACGCTGGGCAGGCGCAGCGGCATGCGCCCGCCCTCCCCGAGAGCGCGGCCGAGGGCCAGGAAGGGCTCGAGAGCGGCGCGGTCGGAGAAGAGGTAGCTCATGACGTGGTCGACCGCCTCATATCGGGCGTCGGCGGCGGCCCGGGCGGCGCGGCAGGCGGGCGTGGAGACGAGCCGTAGTGAGCCCCTCAACGCGGCCAGGCGGTACTGCTCGGGCCGGTGGTCGAGAGCGTGCCAGACGAGGTACTCCTCGTCGCGCCCGTCGGGCTCGCGTGCCGACATCGAGACGAAGACGACCCGGACGTCGGTCCGGCCCGTGGCCAGGACGGCGGGCAGCTGGTCCGACGGCGTCCCGGCCGGGACCCAGTCCGGCGCCCCGTGGCCCGTCACCCCGTCACCTGCCACCCCGGCACTCCTTCACTCCGGCTCGCCTCAGGAGCCGAGGAGACCGCGTACGTACGCCGCCTGCCCGATGTGCTGCAGGCAGTCGTCGGCGATGCTCACGAGGCGGACGCCGAGCGTCACAGGCGGGTCCCAGCGCCGGTCGATGATGTGTTCGAGGTCCGCCGGCGTCAGCGTCTCGAGGAACGTCGTGGTACGGGAGTGCACGGCATCGAGGTAGCCGATCAGCACGTCGGGCCCGTCGGGACGGACAGCAGCCACCTCGTCCGGACCGTGGCCGTAGCCGGTGTTGGCGGGGTCGGGAGCGAGTCCCATCCGTCGGGCCCAGTCCCCGCCCACCCACACCTGTTCCGCGCCCGTCATCTCGGTGACGTGGGTGTCCTGGACACGGGCCAGGTGCCACACCAGCCAGCCGATCGTGTTGGCCCCCGGGGCAGGGGCGGCGGTCAGCTGTCCGGCGTCGAGGCCCTCCACCGCCTGGCGGGCCAGCGGCGGGATGCGGCCGTAGAGCTCGAGGAGAAGCGGCGCGACGTCCATTCGGTGTCCGGCCGCCACCCTAGGCCCGTAGGGTAACGAGGGTCCGACCGACCGATCCCCCGCACCGCGTGCCATGACCGATCCCGACCGCGACGAGGGCTGGGACGAGGTCCTCGACCAGCTGCAGCGCCGGCGCGCCGCCGCCCGGGCCATGGGCGGCCCCGAACGGCTCGAGAAGCACCGTGCCGCCGGCAAGCTCGACGCCCGGGCGCGCATCGACCACCTGGTCGACGAGGGAACGTTCCAGGAGCTCGGCACCCTCGTGGGAGGGGAGGACTCGCCCGCCGACGCCGTCGTCATCGGGTCGGGCCGGATCGACGGTCGTCCGGTGATGGTCGCGGCCGAGGACTTCACGGTGAAGGCGGGCACGATCAGCCAGGCCGCCAACTCCAAGCGCTACCGCGTGGCCGAGATCGCGGCGGGGGACCGGGTGCCGCTGGTGATGATGCTCGAGGGGGCCGGGTACCGCGCCGACGGGCGCGGCCACGGGGCCCGGGCGCCGACCGACATGATTGCCCAGGCCCGTTGCTCGGGACGGGTGCCGCTGGTCACGGCGGTGCTGGGGGCGTCGGCCGGACACGGCGCCCTGGTGGCGCCGATATCCGACTTCACCGTGATGGCCAGACACGCCGCGGTCTTCACCGCCGGCCCGCCGGTGGTGCTCGAGTCACTCGGGGAGGAGATCAGCAAGGAGGACCTCGGGGGCCCGGGCGTGGCCCTTCCCAGCGGCCTGATCCACAACGTGGCCGACGACGACGCCGCCGCCCTCGACGCCGTGCGGCGGTATCTGTCCTACTTCCCGTCCTCGGCGTGGTCCTACCCGCCGGACGTGGAGGACGGTGACACCGGTCCGAGGCTCGTCGAGGAGCTGCTCGACATCGTCCCCCGGAACGGGCGGCGCGTGTACGACATGCACAAGGTCATCGACGCCGTGTTCGACGCCGGGTCCTCTTTCGAGGTCCAGCCTGCCTACGGCCGCTGCATCATCACCGCCCTGTGCCGCCTGGGCGGCCACCCGGTGGCGGTGGTCGCCAACCAGCCCCAGGTGCTGGCCGGGTCGGTCGACAGCGAAGGCGCCGAGAAGGCGGCCCACTTCATCACCGTGGCGGACTCGTTCCACCTGCCCCTGATCTTCCTGGCCGACAACCCCGGTGTGATGCCCGGCAGCCGCTCGGAACGGCGGGGGATCCTGCGCAGCGGAGCCCGGATGTACGCGGCCCAGACCCTGGCCACGACGCCCAAGTTCGAGGTCACGCTGCGGAAGGCCTACGGCTTCGGCTCGATGGTCATGGGGATGATCGCCTTCGACGGCCAGTCCGGGGTGTTCGGCTTCCCGGGCGCCACCATGGGCGCCATGGGGGCGGCGGCCATGAGCCGGGCCCGGCGCTCGGACGAGGAAGAGGCGGCCCTGCTCCGCACGGCGGAGGTCGAGGCCTCGTTCCGTTCGGCCCAGGGCCTCGGGTTCGACGAGCTGATCGACCCCCGCGAGACCCGAACCATCCTGCTGCACTCATTGGAGCGCGCCCTGTACCGCCGGCAGGCCGCACCCGAGCCGGTGGCCCGCATCGGCATCCCGCCGTAGCGGGTGCGGCCGGCGCCGCGGCACTATGGGCCCGTGGCCACCATGGTCGACCTCATCCTGGCCAACACCGGCTCGGCGCGTCCCGGCCTCTACTTCGAGGACGAGGCGTACACCCACGGGGAGGTGGTGGCGCACGCCCACACCAGGGCGGCCGCCCTGGCGGCCGGGGGCCTGGCCGGGGCCCACGTCGGGGTGCTCCTCGAGAACGTGCCCGAGGCGATCTTCTGGCTCGAGGGGGTGGCCCTGGCCGGGGGGACGACGGTCGGGCTCAACTACACGAGGCGGGGGCTCGAGCTGGGCCGCGACATCCGCCACACCCACTGCCGCCTCCTCGTCACCGACACCGCCGGCGTGGAGCTGCTCGCTGACGCCGACGTGGACGACATCCCGAAGGCGGTCGTCGACTCCTCCGGTTACACCGACGAGTGGATCAGGCCGTACGAGGAGGCCGACTTCACGGCCGCCGAGGTCTCCGGGCAGCATCCGTTCGTCCTGATCTTCACCTCGGGCACCACGAGCGCACCGAAGGCCGCCATCTGCACCCACGGCCGCCTGGCCGCCATGGCCACCGGGTTCCGGCGCTTCGGCCTGACCGAGGACGACGTCGCCTACAACTCGATGCCGTGGTTCCACTCCAACGCCATGTACGTCTCGGTCGGCCCGTCGATAGGCATCGGCATGGCGCTGGCGCTCCGGCGCCGGTTCTCGGCGTCCAACTGGATCCGGGACGTGAAGAGGTACGGCGTCACCTACTTCAACTACGTGGGCAAGCCGCTGGAGTACATCCTGGCCACTCCCGAGCGCCCCGACGACGCCGACAACCGCGTGCGGCTGGGCATCGGGAACGAGGCGAACGAGGACGACGTCGAGCGGTTCAGCCGGCGCTTCGGCGTCGAGATCCGAGAGAACTTCGGTTCCACCGAAGGCGGGATCACGATCGTGCGTGTCCCGGGCCAGCCCAAGGGCGCCCTGGGGGTGGCCGAGGGGGTCAAGGTGCTGGATCCCGGGACCGGTGAGGAGTGTCCGGTCGGACGCTTCGACGAGCACGGCCGGCTGGTCAACTCCGAGGAGGCGATCGGTGAGTTCGTCAACAGCACCGGGCTCGGAACCTTCGAGGGCTACTACAACAACGACGCGGCCAACCGGGAGAGGAACCGCAACGGCTGGTACTGGTCGGGGGACCTCGGCTACCGGGACGGGGCCGGCTACCTCTACTTCGCCGGGCGGGGCTACGACTGGGTGCGGGTCGACGGGGAGAACTTCGCCGCCGCGCCCGTGGAGCGGATCCTGCTCCGACACCCGGACGTGCGGCTCGTCGCGGTCTACGCCGTGCCGGACGCCCACGTAGGCGACCGGGTTATGGCCGCCCTCCGCCTCGATGACGGGGTCACCTTCGACCCGGAGGGGTTTGCCCGCTTCCTCGGGGAGCAGGCCGATCTCGGCCCGAAATGGGTGCCGACCTACGTCCGGGTCGTCTCGGAGCTGCCGCTGACCGCCACCAACAAGATCGAGAAGCGCCGGCTGCGCGCCGAACGCTGGAACACGACCGACCCGGTATGGATGCGGGACGGACGGGGCCTCTTCCTGCGCCTCATGCAACCCGGCGACGTCGAGGCGGTGGAGAAGGCCATCGTCGATTCCGGCCGCGCCGCACTGCTCAGCCGCTGATGCCCGAGAGCCGTGAGGTCCATCTCGTCGCCCGACCCGACGGGCTCCCCCGACCGGACGACTTCCGGATCGTGCCGGTGGCCGTTCCCGACCCCGCCCCCGGAGAGGTGCTGATCCGCAACCTCTACCTGTCGGTGGACCCGGCCATGCGCCCCCGCCTCACCGCCGGCTACGAGCTCGACCAGCCGATGGAGGGGGCCGCCATCGGGCGGGTGGTGGCGTCCAACGCCGGGCTGGCCGAGGGGGACCTGGTCCTGCACAGGTTCGGCATGCGGGAGTACGCGGTGGCGTCCGAGCGGGGCGTGCGGAAGCTCGACGCGGTGCCCGGTCATCCGATCACCGTCCATCTGCACGTGCTCGGTGGCACCGGCTTCACCGCCTACGGGGGGATCCTGCACGTGGCCCGGCTCGGTCCCGACGACCGGGTCTTCGTCTCGACCGCGGCCGGTGCCGTGGGCTCGGTGGCCGCCCAGATCGCCAAGATCAAATGCTGCTGGGTCGTCGGCTCCACGGGCAGCCCCGACAAGGCCGCCTGGCTACGGGACGGCCTGGGCCTGGACGCGGCCATCGACTACCGGGCCACCCCGATCAACCGCGCCCTGCGGGAGGCGGCCACCGACGGCATCGACGTCTATTTCGACAACGTCGGCGGGGACCATCTCGACGCCGCCCTGGCGCGCATGAACCCGCTGGGTCGGGTGGCCGTGTGCGGGATGATCTCGGGCTACAACGAGCGGGGGGCCAGGACCACGGTCCACAACCTGGCCAACGTCATCTACGGCCGGATCGAGATCCGGGGCTTCACGGTGGCCGACTTCGCCGACAGGCGGGACGAATTCGTGCGGGACATGTCGGCATGGCTGGCCGACGGCCGGATCCGCTACCGGGAGACGGTTCTCGAGGGCATCGAGTCGGTGCCGGACGCCCTGATCGGCCTGTTCGAGGGGCGCAACACCGGCAAGATGCTGGTCAGCCTCGGGGACTGACTCCGGTCAATCCGGGTAGTACGGGCCGCCCTGGAACTTGAGGCAGCTGCAGGCCGAGGAATACTGCTCGGTGCGGACCTCGTCGGCGCCGTCCCGGCGCCCCGACATGAACTTGGTCCCGTACACCACGGCGGTGGGGTAGCTGGTCCCGAGGGTCTGGGCCTGGGCGGCGAACCCGTCGGCGGTGATCGCCGAGAGTCCGTTCACCACCCGCTGCAGGAAGAAGATCAGGTCACAGGTGGTGCTGGCGGTGACCTCGTCGTTCACGTTGCTGGAGCTCACCGGGTAGCCGGCCGCCCCCTGGAGCTGGAAGCACGCCGTCCGCGCCGGGTTCTGGTGCCAGCCGGCGTCGTAGGACGGGTCGTAGTCAACCTGGCTGATGGCCAGGGCGTTGTTCTGCTCGTCGGAAGGGTTGAGTGACGTGCCCGGGTTGTTGTCCCCGTTCTGGCCGTAGCGCGGGTAGTAGGCCTGGGACTTGGCCTGGTCCATGAACTCGAGGGTCAGACCGTCGCCCGCCCACACTCCCGCGGCGCCGTCCTGGATGATCACGTGGTCGATTCCGAGGCTCTTGAACTTGGTCACGGCGCTGCCGACGGCGGCGCTCATGTCCGCGACCGCGCCCACCTGCTGGGGGACCGAGATGTAGGCGATCTGGGCCGGGGTGATGTGGTGGGAGGCCAGTGCCGGCAGGTATCCGTTGGTGACCGCCGCCCGGTAGCTGGGATTGTCCCAGGTGATCAGCCCCAGCTTCCCGGAGAAGTAGCCCGCCTTGTAGAGGCCGTTGACGGTGAGGCTGCCGAGGCGGTCGACGGCTATGCCGTCGGGGTCGACCATGTGGGGGTACTTCTGGAAGGTTGCTTCGGTGGCCCCGCCTGAGCCGAGGGCTATGGCCCCGGCGTTCTGGGCGCACGCCTCCATGATGTCGTCCTGCACGCCGATGGCGAAGACCTTGTGGTCCTGGGTGAAGTTGGCGCAGGCCGCCTGCTCCTGGGTGCTGACGTCGCCTGTGACGCTGATGTCGTAGTAGATCGGAGAAAGCTTCCGGCCCGCGAAGCCTCCGTGGGAGTTGGCGTAGGCGATCGTGGCGTTCCAGACGTTGCGCATGTCGTAGCTGGGGGCGGCCCCCGCCACGCCGATGGCCTTGTCCGCCGCCCCCTCATTGGAGCTGTAGGTCAACCCGATGTACACCGTCTGGTTGGTGACGCCCGGCGCCGCCGCGCTCACGAACTTCGAGGTCGGCGCCGATCCCCCGCCGGTCGGCGCCCCGCCCCCTCCGGTCCCGGTGCCGGAGCCGCCCGACCCCGATCCGCTCGTCCCGCCGCCGCCGGAGGAAGACCCGCCGGTGCCCGCGGCCCCTCCGGTGCTCGAGAGCGCTCCGCCCGCTCCGGACGTCGTGGTGCTCTGGCCGCCGGAGGCGTTCAGGGTCCCCCCGGTCGACCCTCCCGACGAGCCCGAGTGCCCGGCGGCGTTCTTGTTGGCGGTCGTGCCGCAGGCCGCCGCCAGCGCCACCACGGCCCCCAGGGCCGCAATTCGCCTCGTCCTGACCACGCTGTCTCCTCCTGCTCGGGGGCCCGTCTCGGTGCCGCGGCCGCCTGGCGGTGGCCGGTTCGACCGAGGTGCACCCGCCCCAACGCGACCAGACGCTAGGGGAGGCCGGCCGGGGTGCGGTCGTCGGATCGCACCAAAGGGGCCGATGCCGGTGTGGCCATCTGACAGGCCGGCGCCGGGGAGGTAAAGGTCGGGTTAAGCGCCGGCGCCGCCTAATCCTCGAACCGGACGAGCGACGGGCCCCGCTCCTTCCGGGCCCGCCGGGCCGCCGCCTCAACCTCCCGCAGGACGCGGAGGACGTTGCCCCCGGCCACCTGCCCGCAGTCCTCCTCGCTCCACCCCCGCTCCAGCAGGGTGTCGAAGAGAGCCGGGTACCCGGAGACATCCTCCAGACCGGCGGGCATGGCGTCGCAGCCGTCGTAGTCCCCGCCGATCCCGACGCAGTCGAGCCCCGCCACCTCCCGGACGTGCTCGACGTGGTCGGCCACCTGGTCAACCGTCGCCACCGGTCGGGGGTGGGCGCCCTCGAAGCGGGGGGTGAACTGCATCCGGTCCTCCCAGCTGCGGGGGTCGAGGCCCTCCTCGGACAGGGCGGCGACCAGCTCCTCGGACCAGGCCGCGCACTCGGCGGAAACGAAGTACGGCACGAACGTCACCATGCACACCCCCCCGGTCCGGGCCAGCCTCTCGAGGATCGGGTCGGGGACGTTCCGGGGATGGTCGACCAGCGCCCGGCACGAGGAGTGGCTGAAGACGACGGGCGCCTCGGAGACGTCCAGGGCGTCGGACATGGTCCCGGGGCTCACGTGGGACAGATCGACGAGCATCCCCAGCCGGTTCATCTCCCGCACGACCTCGCGCCCGAAATCGCTGAGGCCGCCGAGGCGCGGAGTGTCGGTGGCCGAGTCGGCCCAGGCCACGTTGTCGTTGTGGGTGAGGGTCAGGTACCGGACCCCCAGCCGGTAGAGCATCCGCAGGGTGCCGAGCGAGCAGCCGATCGAATGGCCGCCCTCGGCGCCGATGAGCGAGGCGATACGTCCCGAGGCGTACACGGACTCGAGGGCGTCGGCGTCCAGGGCCAGGCCGAGCTGGTCGGGGTGGCGGCCCACCAGCTCGTGGACGAAGTCGATCTGCTCGAGGGTGGCGGCCACGGCGGCGTCACCGGTCAGCGTGGAGGGCACGTACACCGACCAGAACTGGGCCCCGACCCCTCCTTCCCGCAGCCGGGGGAGGTCGGTGTGGGTCCCCGACAGCCGTTGGCGGGGGTCGGCGGTCCCCATGTCGTAGCCGGCCAGCTCACGATGGGCCCACGGGAAGTCGTTGTGGCCGTCGACGAGCGCCCAGCGGCTGAGCAGCGAGCGTCCGGCGGTGGCTCCGCTCACGCCGTGACGCCCACCCGCGTCGCCAGCCGACCCCCCAGGTGCACGCCGGTGACCGAGCCGTCACGGTCGCGGACGAAGTAGCCCTTCATGCCCTTGGCCGGCCCTTCGGCTATCACATAGTCGTTGCCGTCGGCGTGCAGCAGCCCGAGGACGAACGGGGGCTCGTCGTCGGGAATCTCCTCGCCGGCCTCGGACAGGACCTTGCGCATCTCGGGCTTGACGTCGATCTTGGCGAGCAGCCGGCCCGAGTCGACGGTGATGTGGCATGTGGCCGCGATGGTCTCGTATCGGCCCGCGAAGGATGCGAGAACGTCGTCTCCGAGGACGATCGGCTCGGGGTCCTTGTCGATGACGCCGAGGTAGTGCTCGAGGGCCCATCGGCTCAGGGAGTGGTTGAGCTGTGATCCGTTGGGACCGCAGTTGGCCATGCTGGTCAGGGCAAAGCCGCGCTCGGGCACCATCACGAAGTCGCTGTACTGGCCGTTGGTGGTCCCGCCGTGGCCGACCAGGCGGACGCCGTCGACGTCGCGCAGCAGCCAGCTGATGCCGACGTAGTCCCCGAGGGCGCTGCCGCGCATGTCGGCGGTGGGCTCCTTCATCCTGTCGAGCAGCTCCTTCGACAGCAGCCGGGTCCCGTCGGGAGCGGTCCCGTCCCCCAGGTGGAAGCGGGCCCAGGCGATCAGGTCGCGGGAGGTGGCGGACATCCCGCCGGCGGGCGCATTGCCCCGCGGCAGGGCCCAGGGCCGGTTGACGGTGGTCTTGCCCTGGTCGTGGTGGGTGTGGCCCACGGAGAAGCGCCTGGTCATGATGTCGTTGGCGAAGAACCAGGTCTGGTCGAGACCGAGCGGGCTGAACAGGAGGTCGCGGATGGCCTGCTCGTAGGTGGTGCCGCACTGCCTGGCGACGATCAGCCCGGCCACCGACAGCGAGGCGTTGTTGTAGGACACGGTCGTGCCGAGCGGGGTCACCTGCTCGAGATCGGCCATCAGGGCCACGTAGCGCTCCAGGGCGTCGTCACCGTCCCCCGTGTTGGTCATCAGGTCCCCCTCCCAGCCGGCGGTGTGGTTGAGGAGGTGGAGGACCGTCACCTTCTCGGCCACGTCGGGGTCCTTGAGCCGGAAATCAGGCAGGTAGGTCCGCACCGGGGCCTCGAGCGAGACCCGGCCCTGGTCGACCAGCCGCATGATGGCCGTGGCGGTGTAGGTCTTGCCCGTGGAGCCGAACTGGAACAGCGTGTTCTCGTCGACCGGCAGGGGGTTCTCCACGCTCGTGAGGCCGTGGTAGGCGTAGCGCTCCTGGCCGTCGGCCAGGACCCCGACCGAGACCCCGGGGACCTCGAGCTCGGTCGCCAGCTCCTCGAGCTTGTCCTGCAGTGCGCTGTCTTCCATCGGCTCCTCCTCGTCCCCCCGCACGACCGGCGTCCCAGCCACCCCCAAAGTGTCACCGATGCCGCCGGGGGCGGGCCTGGTGCGCCAAGCCCAACGGCGGGCCTGCTCTTGGTCCGGCCGGACAGACCGCCGGGCCGGCGGGTGGTGGCAGCCTGGTGCGGTGAAGCTGAGCGCCGTCGAGCTGCGCCGGGTCTCGCTGCCCCTCGTGGCCCCCTTCCGCACCTCGTTCGGGACCGAGGTCGTGAAGGACGCCCTCCTCGTGCGGGCGTGCTCGCCGGAGGGGGACGGATGGGGGGAGTGCGTGGCCATGACCCAGCCCCTGTACTCCTCCGAGCACGTCGAGGGGGCCCGGGAGGTGATGCGGCGGTTCCTCCTGCCGCGTCTGTTCGCCGCCGGGGAGGTGAGCGCCGCCGCCGTCGGCCGCCTGTTGGCCCCGGTCAAGGGGCACCCGATGGCCAAGGCGGCCCTCGAGATGGCCGTGCTCGACGCCGAGCTGCGCCAGGCCGGCCTGCCGTTCTCGGCCTATCTCGGCGGGGCGCGGGACCGGGTGCCGTCGGGGGTGTCGGTCGGGATCATGGACAGCGTCCCGCAGCTGCTCGACGCCGTGGCCGCCTACCTGGACGCCGGCTACGTGCGCATCAAGCTCAAGATCGAGCCGGGATGGGACGTCGGGCCCGTGGGCGCCGTCCGGGAGCGGTTCGGTGACGACCTGCTCCTGCAGGTGGACGCCAACACCGCCTACAGGCTGGCCGACGCCTCCCACCTGGCCCGGCTCGACCCGTTCGACCTGCTGCTGATCGAGCAGCCTCTCGGGGAGGACGACGTCGTCGGCCACGCCGCCCTGGCCCGCCAGCTGCGCACGCCGGTGTGCCTCGACGAGTCGATCACCTCGGCCGCCACCGCCGCCGCCGCCATCTCGCTCGGGGCGTGCGAGGTCGTGAACATCAAGCCGGGCCGGGTCGGCGGGTACATCGAGGCCCGGCGCATCGCGACCGTGGCGGCCGCCCACGGCGTGCCCGTCTGGTGCGGGGGCATGCTCGAGACCGGCATCGGCAGGGCGGCCAACGTGGCGCTGGCGGCCGGCCCCGAGTTCACCCTTCCCGGGGACGTCTCGGCGTCGGACCGCTTCTACGAGCGCGACATCACCGCCCCCCTGGTGATCGAGGCCGGCCACATAGCTGTGCCGACCGGGCCCGGTATCGGCGTCGAGGTGCGCACCGACGTGCTGGCCGAGGTGACGACCGAGGTCGAGACGCTCCGGCCCTGAGCGGGCTTCTCGGGCGCGGGAGCCCTCAGGCCCGGGCCATGGTGGGCAGCGGGCCGCCCAGGTAGGCGTCGACCACCAGGGGGTCGGCCCCGACCTCGTCAGGCGTCCCGTCGGCGATGACCCGGCCGCTGTCCATGGCGACGATGCGGTCGGCAATGCCCATGATCAGGGGCATGTCGTGCTCGATGACGACGAGGGTGAGGCCGAGCTCGTCCCGCAGCGTCCGCAGCAGGTGGCCAAGGGCCTCGGTCTCCCGCTGGGCTATCCCCGACGACGGCTCGTCGAGGAGGAGGCAGACCGGGTCGAGCGCCACCAGGCAGGCGATCTCGGTGATCCGCCTGGTGCCGGTGGACAGCTCCTGGATCTGCTTGTCGCGGTACCGGTCCAGTCCGAGCCGGGCCACCAGCTCCCGCGCCCGGGGCTCCTTGCGCTTCTCGGAGCGGCGCAGGCCGAGCGTCGACGGAAGGAAGCGGGTGGGCGCCTCCCGCTCCAGCGCCAGCATCACGACCTCGGTGACGGTCATGGTCGGGAAGAGGGCGGCGTCCTGGAAGGACCGGATCAGACCGAGACGGGCCCGCGACTCGGGGGCCAGGCGGGTGACATCGCGCCCGTCGAGCGCCACGGTTCCCGCATCGGGACGGGTGAAGCCTCCGAGCAGCTCGAAGGTCGTGGTCTTGCCGGCGCCGTTGGGGCCGATGAGGCCGAGGGTCTCGCCGGGATGGACGCGCAGCGAGACGTCGTCCACGGCGGTGATGCCGCCGAAGCACTTCCGCAGCTCCCGGGCCTCGAGGAGAGGCGTCCGCGGTGCGCCGGCGGATGGTGGCTCCCGCCCTGCCGACGCCGACCGCCGGGCTCGGCCGGCTCCGTGGGGCGCCGCCGCTGCGACCAGCTCGGGCATGCCCGCCGCCTCGTCATCGTCCTCCCCTGAGTAGTGGGGGCGGGGGTCGACGCCCTGGGCCCGGGCCAGCGCCTGGACCAGGCGGTCGCGCAGCGGCTCGATCAGCTGCACCAGGCCCCCCGGCCTCCACAGGATGAGGAGCAGGGCGCCGAGGTCGGTGGCCGCCAGCCCGATGTTGCCGATGTTCAGCAGGGGCAGGCCGAGCAGCCACACCGCTCCCAGCACGGGCCCGGCCAGGACCCCGACGCCGCCGAGCACGGTCAGCACCACCACCGTGAGGCTGGCCGACGTCGGGAAGGTGGACGGCCCGATGGTGGCCAGGGCGTGCCCGTAGGCGGCCCCGCCGATGCCGGCGATGAATCCCGCCACCAGATAGCCCTGCAGCTTCACCACACTGGCACGCACCGAGAAGGCCCGGGCCGCCTCCTCGTTGTCCCGCACCGCCACGAGGAGCCGCCCGAACCCGCTCCTGCGCACATTGCGCGCGAGTAGGAAGGTGATGAGGAACAGGACGAGGGCGAAGTAGTAGTAGCTGTGCCCGCTGTCGAGGGCGCGCCCGAACACGACGGGGCGCCCCGGCTCGCGCCCGTTGCCGAGCATCCACGGCTGTGCCAGCAGCCAGGCCGGCGTGGCCAGGGCAAACCCGAGCGTGGTGACGGTCAGCATCAGGCCGCGGATGCGCAGGGCCGGCAGCCCGACCAGCACCGACACGACCGCCGCAGCCACGCCCGCCAGGAGGAGGGCCAGGGGGAAGTCCCCGTAGTGGCTCGAGAACCGGAACGACACGACGGCGCCGATGGCGGCCACCGCGAACTGGCCGAGGGTGAGCTGGCCCCCGAGGCCGGTGAGCACCCCGATCGACAGGCCGACGATGGCGAAGCCGATGATGCCGGTGAAGCTCACCGACAGGCTGTTGCTGGTGAACGCGGGGAGGGACACGAGCAGCGCCAGACCGGCCAGGCCCAGCACAGGTGCCAGCAGGCGCACGGCCGGCAGCCGCCGCAGCGCCTCGGGAACGGGGCGCAGCGCCTGGACCGCCGCCCAGCTCCCCTTCTCCTCGTCCCGTCCGGCGCGTCGGCGCTGCAGGACGAGGACGACGAGAATGATGGCGAACAGCGTGACCTCGACCAGCCCCGAGCTCGGGTAGTTCCACAGCAGCAGCTGCTCCACGATGCCGAGCACGACTCCACCGGCCATGGCGAGGGGCAGGCTGTTCATCCGGCCGATCACCGCCGCGGTCATGGCCCGCAGCAGCAGTTCGGGGCCGAAGGTGTCCCCGCTCGTGAAGCCCTGGGTGGGCGCGGTCAGGATGGCGGTGAAGGCCGCCAGGGCCCCGGCCATCGCCCAAGCCAGCGACGACATGCGCCCGGCGGAGATGCCCGACATCCGGGCCGCCTCGGGGTTGGCGGCGGCGGCCCGGATGGCCAGCCCGAAGCGGCTGCGCTTGAGGAAGACCGCTATGCCGAGCACCGCCAGAGGGGACAGGATCAGCATCCCCGAGTAGGCCTGGGTCACGCGTAGGGCGCCGACGTTGAAGACCGGCAGCCAGGACGGTTGAGGGAAGATCGAGCCGGCCGCCGCCGTGTTGTTGATCACCGAGGCGAAGATCAGCAGGAACTGGCCCACCCCCAGCGTCGCCACCACGCTCATGATCCGGGGGGCATGGCGCAGCCGGCGCACCACGCCGGTCTCGGCCGCCGCCCCGGTGGCGGCCGCACCCGCCAGTGCGATCGGGAACGCCACCCAGTACGGCACGTGCCAGGTCACGGCCACCAGGCCGAACAGCGCCGCCCCGAAGGCGCCGATCTGGCCGTGGGCGAAGTTGATGATGCGGTTGGTGCGGTAGATCAGGACCAGCCCCACGGCCAGGAGCCCGTAGGTCATGCCGATGATCGTGCCGAGCAGGATGACCGGCCACGGCGTGGACGCCTGCAGGATGTGGTGGGCGTCCAGCTGGGAGAACAGCACCTTGGCCAGTGCCACGAACGCCACCACGCCGGTCACCCCGAGCACGGCGCGGGCCCGGGCCGCGGCGGGCCTGCGGTCGCGTCGCAGCGCCGACAGGGCGCTCACCCGCCGCTCCCTGCCGCCGCCCCCTTGAGGAACACGGCCCGCAGCAGGTCGTCGCGCCCGAGCAGGTCGGCAGCCCGCCCGTCGAAGCGGACCTGACCCTTCTCCATGAAGTAGGCGTGCTCGACCAGGTTGAGGGCAATGCTGACCGACTGCTCCACGAGGACCACCGCCGTGCCGGCCGCATTGATGGCCCGCACCATCTCGAGAAGCTGGGTGACGATCACGGGGGCCAGGCCGAGGGACAGCTCGTCGATGAGGAGCAGGCGGGGCTGGAGCATGACCGCCTTGGCCAGACCGAGCATCTGCTGCTCCCCGCCCGACAGGGTGGCGGCCAGCGAGTTGCGCCGCTCGTCGAGGCGCGGGAAGGTCGCGAGGGCCGTGGCGATCCCCCGCTCCACGACCGCCTTCTGGCGCCCGATGGAGTAACCGAACGCCCGCAGGTTCTCCACGACGGTCATCGGACCGAACACGGCGCGCCCGCCCGGTATCTGGGTGATCCCGAGCCGGACGCGGCGCTCGGCGTCGAGATAGGTGATGTCCTCTCCGTCGAAGCGGACGCTCCCGCGGCTCGGGATGCCGATCCCGGACACCACCTTCAGCAGGGTCGACTTGCCGGCTCCGTTCACCCCGAGGAGGGCGACCATCTCCCCGTCCTGGACCGTGAAGTCGACGTCGAAGAGGACCTGGAGGTGGCGGTAGGAGAAGTCGACGCCGCGCACCGCCAGCATCGGGAGCCGTGCACCCTGCCTGCGGATCCAGTCGATCTCCTCCTCCTCGATCACCTCCTCGACCATGCGGTCGAGGTCGCCCCGGATGACGCCGCTGCCGCTGGCGAGGAGGACGGCGCCGAGCACGCCCGGGATGGCCGCCGCCACCAGGGACCCGGCCAGCCCGTACTGGTTCTCCACCCCACCGAGCAGGAGGGCTCCGACCAGGCTCCCGGTTGCGAGGAAGATGGCCGCCAGTGACTGGGCATGGGGCCGCATCTGGGCCGGGACGATCGACAGCACGCACGCGTACAGGAGAGGGAGGAGCAGGATCGACATGGCCCCCGACAGGCTGAACGACACCAGCATGAAACCGAACACGGGGACCACGGCGCCGACCGCGATCAGCACCACCGAGCCCATCATCAGCAGGCCGGCACTCCGCAGCAGCCGCGCCGGGTCGGAGCGGAACTGCTTCTCCCCCCGCTGGCCGTAGGCGAGCAGGGCCACCACGCCACAGGCGAAGTAGGCGGCGAAGAACACACCCCGGGCACCGGGCCCCATGTTCCAGCGCTGGTCGAGGAAGAAGGAGAGGAAGGTGTTGAGGGGGATGAGCAGAACGCCGTAGACGGCCAGGCCGGCGAACATCCTCCGGATGGTCGGAATCAGGAGGACCCGCCGGCAGATCTCCCAGAAGCCCAGCGACACGGAGCGGGACACCGGGCCGGTGCCGGCGTCTCCGTGGGCGCTGCGCACCGTGGCCCGCACCTGCTCTGTGTCCCATCTACCGAATCCGGGGTCGCGCAGGCCGAGGGAGAACAGGGAGATGCCGATCGACACCCCGCCCATGCACAGGAAGTCACCGCGCCAGCTGAGCCCGACGATTCCGGAGAGGAGGCCGACCAGTAGCGGGGACGCCACG
The DNA here is from genome assembly GCA_035695125.1 of Acidimicrobiales bacterium. Lineage (GTDB taxonomy): Bacteria > Actinomycetota > Acidimicrobiia > Acidimicrobiales > JAJPHE01 > DASSEU01. The sequence continues at coordinate 5,691 of DASSEU010000012.1, read as the reverse complement.
TTGCCGAAGGCGAAGAAGGCGTTGTACGCCGACAGGGCCCGCACCCGCGCCTCGGCGGGGTAGCTGTCCACGACCAGAGGCGAGTGCAGGGCGACCACGCTGCCGCTCGTGAGCCCGTCGAGGGCCAGTACCGCCACGAGGGAGGCGAGGGCGGTGACGAAGCCGGTGGAGAGCGTGATGACGCTCCACACCAGGCCCGTGACGATGCACAGGAAGGCCCGGCGGGGCCGGCCCTGGGAGAGGGCCGCCATTGGCAGCGGCGCGATCCCCGCCGCCAGGAACGCGATGGCGCGGGCGGCGGCCACGGCCGTGATCGACACGCCGAGGGTGCGGCTGATCTCCGGCGTGAGCACGGTGAAGGCGTAGGCCTGGAAGTTGTCCGAGACCGTGAGCAGCCCGAGTGCTATGAGCGGGTAGTACGACAGCCCGTAGCGCCGGGCCAGCGTGCGGAAGCCCTCGGTGTCCTCGTCACCGGTGACGCCGAGTTGGGCCCGGGCGGTGTCGCGGAGCGACTCGCGGGTGGCCTCGATGTCGGCCAGCGCCGGGCTGTCTACAACTCCCGCCTCCGCCCGGGTCATATCCCCGCTCTCCGCGTGCGCAGGTCGAGCTCCCACGCGCTCTCTCCGATGCGGTGCCCGGTCGTGTCCATCAGCACCACGGTCACCGAGTGGTACTGGACCCGCTGCACGTTGCCGCTGAGTGGAGGGATCTGCTGCAGGGTGAGCGAGGTGGCCGTGGTCGTGTAGATCTGGCGGGCGGCCAGATAGGCGGCGTCGGGGCAGCCCGCCTGGTGGAGGCACACCTGGTCCCCGGTCGCCACCGCCCGCATGGTCTGGCCGGGCCGGATCGGCGCCCGGTCGACGAACACGGCGAAGTACCCGGCGTCGGGGCGGGACGGTGCCGACCCCTCGGGCTCCACCCGGAACCCGGCCATGGTCCAGCGCACCGTGACCGGGGCCGCCACGAGGGCCCGGGCCGGAGGGGACTGGAACTGCAGCCGCTTGTCGACGGTGAAGTTGAGGTCCTGGGGGTGGGCGACGCCACAGCCGGCGGCGGCGAGGACGAGGAGACCACCGAGGAGGATTCGCCTTCCGGGTGCCAAGGGTCCTCCGAGGCCGAGTCGCTGGAGGGCGTCATGCTGGCACGGTCCCGTCCCCGTCCTTTGGTGCCGCCGGACCAAACGGGGCCGACTCCGCTGTCCCGGACGACCACCGCAGCTGCAGTTGGGCCACCAAGCGCTCGTCGGGGTCGGAGAGGTCCAGCCCGAAGGTCTCCTGGATGCGCCGCAGGCGGTAGCGGAAGGTGTTGGGGTGCACGCCGACGAGGGCGGCCGCCGCCGCCACGTCCCCGAAGGCGTCGAAGTACGCACGCAGCGTCGCCAGGTTGGCGCTGCCCCGGCTGGCGTCGTGCTCGGCCACGGCGGTGAGCCGGCCTTCGGTCAGCTCGGGATGCCGGGCTGCGAGCCCGCCCAATCTGTGCAGGACGACCTGGGCCCGGACGTGCTCGATGGTGGCGGCGCGGGGGCCGGGGCCCAGGACGTCCAGGACGGCATCGGCCTCGGCCCGGGAGCTGGCCAGCTCGGACAGGCTCCCCACGGTCGAACCCACGCCGGCCCGCAGCTGGACCGAGAGGGCCTCGCCGGCCCGGGTGACGATGGCCTCGGCCAGCCCCAGGACCGACCCCGGGCCGTCACCGCGGGCGAGCGGGACCAGGGCGTACACCCGGCCCCGGCTGACGGCGCACGAGGCCTGGCGGCGGTAGGACTCGCAGTACAACGCCACGAGGTCGGCCACCCGCTGGGCGCGGACGAGGGCGGCGGCGGGGTCACCTTCGCCGGAGTCGAAGGAGATCACGCCCAGGGCCGTGCCCGGCTCGATCCCGAGCACGGCCTGGGCCCGGTCCCCCCGCTCCCGGCCCTCCAGCACCGAGAGGAGGGCATCGGCCCGGTGCTGCCGGTCGACGTCGCGCGCCGTGCGGTGGGAGAGCAGGTGCAGGGCGGCGATGTCGGCGGCCTGGCGCAGGGCCCGCTCGGCGTCGGCGCCCAGCTCGCGCTCCCCCTCGATCACCCAGATGCTGCCGAGCAGCTCCCCGCCGGCGCGGACCGCCACCGCCAGCCGGGGCAGGGAGCCGGGGAGGTCGGCGAAGTCCCGGATCGGGATCACGTCGTCGGTCTGCCACAGCCGCCGGAACACCCCGGCGTCCCGTAGGCGCTGCATCCACTCGGTCGGGACCTGCCGGCCGAGGATGGTCTCCTGCCGGGGGATGTCGATCGGGTGGTCGAGGCTGGAATAGGCGAGGACCCGGCTCTGGGGATCCTCGATCGTCGTGGCCCCCCCGACCATGGCGGCCACCGCGTTGGCCAGGGCGAACAGGTCCCCCAGCGGCGCCCCGCCCATCCCGCCGACGTCGGAGGCGCTGACGGTCGTGGCCGTCACGAGCAGCGAGAACAGCTGCCCCCACGAGACCTCGGGTCGGGACCCGAGCACGGCGGTCCCGGTGTCGTCGGCGGCCTGCAGCAGAGCCGGATCGGCCTCTCCGGCCTGGCGGAACACCACGGCCGCCACGCCTGAGGGAGCGAGGCGGCGGACCAGCTCGACCCGGGCGTACGGGTCGTCGACCCCGACCGCCAGGACGACGGCGCCGGGCTCGGGAGGGGCGGGATCGGCCCGGTCGAGGATGGCCGGGCCGCCGATGGCCACCTGCAGGCCCAGCGGCGCCGCCACCACGTCGAGCACGGCCGGGTTGAGCCGCTCCAGCAACAGCTCGAGGGTGGCGCCGGCGGCGTCGGGGCCCGGGCCCGCAGTCCCGCTCTTGGGCGCGGTCACGGCTCCCATGGTGGCATTGGACCGCCAGCCGGCGTGCGGTCACCCGTCGGCGCTGAGCACGTAGCAGCCGTCCCGGCTGACGGCGGTGACCTCCAGCCCGGCGTCGAAGGCGTCGCGCAGCACGGTCCGCAGGGCGTGGCGCCACTCCCTGCTCCGGCCCGGGTCGGTGCGGCGCACGTCGACGGCGTCGGCGGGGACGCAGACGAGGCGGACGGGCGCGACACAGTCGGCCGACGGCTCCGGCGCCCCGGTCGCGTCCGGCCCGAGCACCTTGACGGCTCCTGACGCCAGGAGCGCCCCGCGGTCGGATGACGGGACCTCACCGGCGGAGGCGCGCACGGCGCGGTCCTCGGTGAGCCACCAGGTCACGAGGCAGCGGTCGGTCTCGTCCCCCGCGTTGATCCCGTCGGTCAGCTCCCCGTAGAAGTCGACGTAGTAGCGGGTCAGCCGGGCCCCCAGCTTCATCACGTTGAAGTAGGCGTTGCGGACGAGGAGCGGGTCGAAGGTCCACGTGATCCGGGCCAGGTCCTGGTCCAGCGCCCACGCCCGCTGGTGCTGCTTCAGGGCAAAGCCGATGTTGGCGCCCTGGTGGTCGGCCACCACCCCGACCATGTGCGAGTGCAGATGGACGCCGTCGGCGTCCCTGCCCCGGAAGGCGACCGCCGCCGCGACCGGTCCGTCCTCCGTCCGGGCCAGGGCCACGTAGTTGCCGGAGTGGGCCAGCGCCCAGGCCAGCTCGGGTGGAAAGGGCTGGCTCCCGTCGGGCTGGGGCCACACGCGCGACAGGACCGTCACCAGCTCCCGGGCCGCGCCCTCGCTGTCCACCAGCTCGATCTCCACGCCGGCCTTGGACGCCCAGCGTTCGCTGCTGACGGCGGCTTCGCCGGCGATCCCGCCCATCTCCGGCTAACCGGCCACCCGCGGCGTGGTGCGCGCCCCGAAGTGCACGTAACCGAAGCCGCTGCCGGAGGGCTCGAGGAACTTGAGGGTGAGGTGGCGGCCGCTGCGCCGGTCGGCCTCGGCGGTGACGAGGGTCGTGTCGTCGAGCGCCACCACCTCCCGGGGGGGCTCCTGGGGCAGTGTTCCGGCCAGGGGGCCGGTGACCGTGGTCTGGACCCACAGCCGGCCGTCGTCCCCGGTGACCCGGAGCCGGGCGCCGGCCCGTTCGAACACACCGAGGAAGGGGCCCGGGTCCACGTCCGGCGGCACGGCGGGCGGCTCCGGAACCGGGTTGAGGGTCGCTCCGGCCAGCTCGGAGAGGAGGGGCCGCAACAGGGCGTCGAACAGGCCGCCGGCGCCCCCGCCGTTGGCCAGCAGGACGACCGCCAGGTCGGCGTCGGGCACCACGCGCAGATAGGCGTTCTGGCCGAGGGTCGTGCCGTCGTGGCCGAACACGAGCGGGGGGCCGAGGCTGAACAGGATCACGCCCAGCCCCCACCCCGCGCCGAGGGTGTAGGGGTCGGGGAGCTCCACCTCCAGCTGGCGCATGGCCTTGACGCTGGCGGGGCTCAGCACGGCGGTGCCGTCGGCGGCCCGCCCGTCGTCGGTCAGCATGCGCGCCAGGGCCAGCACCTCGTGGGCGGGGGCCGAGATGACCCCCGCAGGGCCCAGGGCCCGACTGAGGTGCCACGCCTTCGCGACTTCCAGGGCGCCGTCGGCGCCCGTCGGCAGGTGGCCCACCGCGCTGCCCCGCAGGAGGACCTCCTCGGGCAGGGTCACGCTGTCGGCCACCCCGAGGGGGCGGAGGAGGTGCTCCTGCAGGGCCCGGTCCCACCCGCAGCCGCGCACCAGCTCGACCAGGCGCCCCAGCAGCACGTATCCGGAGTTGCAGTAGGAGAACAGCGATCCCACCGGGTGGATGTGGTCGAGGCCGGACATGGCCGCCACGTAGCGCTCGACGCAGTCGTCGCCGCGGCCGAAGTCGGCGAAGACGTCGCCGTCCACCCCGCTCGTGTGGTTGAGCAGGTGGCGCACCGTCACCCGGGCGGCAGCCTCGGGCTGGGCGGTGGTGAAGTCGGGCACGTACGTCTGGACCGGGGCATCGAGGTCCACCAGTCCCTCGTCGACGAGCTGCATCACCAGGGCGGCGGTGTAGGACTTGGAGATCGAGCCGATCTGGAACAGCGTGTCCGGCGTCACCTCCACCCCGGTGCGCAGGTTGGTCACGCCCGTGGCGGCCCGGACGACCGCGTCACCCTGCCGGACGGCCAGCGACGCTCCGACCACGCCGTGCTCTCTTGCCAGGTCCGCCAGGCGGCCGGGCAGCGTCGTGCCCAGTCGGTCTATCCCGCTCATACTCCCCCTGTCCGCTCCTCCCGCGACGGTAGGGGTGGGCACCCCGGGATCCGACGTCTGATCGCACTAGCCGCCGGGGCGGGGCTGGTGGGTTAGGACGAAGGCCGGCCCGGCCTGCAGTGGCGGTAGCCCGGCGCCTGGTCGGTCCGGCTCAGTCGAGCAGCCCGGTGGCCACGTCCTCCCACATGCGGGTGGTCAGAGTCAGGGAGCCGACGTCCACCCGCTCGTCGTTGCCGTGGAAGCGGGAGGAGAAGTCCTCGAAGGTCACGGACTCGGTGAACAGACCGAAGCCGTAGGCCACCGCCCCCCGCTCCCGGTAGAAGCGGGCGTCGGTTCCCCCGGCCGTCATACGGGGGACGAGCGCGGCGTCGGGGTAGACCTGCCGGGTCACCCGCTCGATCACGTCGCGCAGGGGTGTGTCCCACGCGCTGGCGGTGGGGGCGGCCTCGTGGAGGACCTCCACCTCGACGTCGCCGGCCAGAGGTCCGAGGGCCTCGGTCAGGTTGGCGGCCACGTCGTCGGGGCCCTCACCGGGCAGCACCCGGATGTCGACGTCGACGTCGACGACGTC
>DASSEU010000011.1:0-27696 GCA_035695125.1 Acidimicrobiales bacterium | reverse complement strand
CGGCGGCCCGCGAGCGGGCCGCCCGTCTCACCTGGGAGGCCACCGCCCGGGGCACCCTGCAGGTCCTGGCCGCCGACGCCCTGGCCCGCCGGCGGAGGCGGCCGCGCCCCCCGGCGGCTCGGACAGCAGACCCCTAGGCCCCCTACGACGGGACGGCGTCGTCCAGCTCCCGGCGCAGCAGGGCCACCTCCTCGGCCAGGAGCCGGGTCCTGTCCTCCAGCCGGCCGACCTCCCAGCTCAGGTAGACGCAGACGATCAGCAGGAACAGCGCCGCCAGGACGGTCAGGAGATCGGGGGGGTTGATGACCCCGAGCGAGTGGGCCAGGCGGTTGAACAGCCCCGGCGTGATGGCAAACACCACCGTCGGGACGCACACGATCAGCCACACCACCGCGTACTTGTCCCGCAGGTGGCGGCGCCTGAGCAGCTCGACGATCACCGACACCGTCACCACACAGGCGACCAGCGCGGTCAGATGGACTCGGGTCATCGGTTAGCGGTCCTCCTCGGGCTGGTCGGGCGGCGGGTGCCGGCGGATCCTCTCGAGCAGCAGCATGACGCTCACCCTGAGCAGGTACCCGACCGCCCGCCACGACGGCTGGCTGGGCGTGCCCGCCATCCGGGGACGCATGGACACCGGCACCTGGCTGACCCGCGCCCCGGACCGGCTGGCGATCACGAGGGACTCCACCGTGTCGGACAGGTACTCGGCCGGATAGGTGCGGGCGAACAGCTCGATGGCCGCCCGGTTGTAGGCCCGGAACCCGGAGGTGACGTCGGTGAGCCCGGTGCCCGTCATGCGGGACAGATAGGAGGCCAGCATCCGCATGGCCACCCGGCGGGCCCGGGGTACCGGGAAGCGGCCCACCCCGGCAAAGCGGGCCCCGATGACGACGTGCGGCTCCTCCGCCCCGGGCCCCCCCGCCTCCGCCAGGCACTCGAGGAGCCGGGGGATGTCCCTCGGGTCGTGCTGGCCGTCGGCGTCGACCTGGACCACGGCCGAATAGCCCCGACGGGCCGCGTACCGGAAGCCGACGCGCATGGCGCCGCCGACGCCCAGGTTGAACACGTTCTCGATGACGTCGGCTCCCGCCTCGCGGGCGGCGGCGGCGGTGCGGTCGCTCGAGTCGTCGTCGACGACCAGGATGTCGGCCTCGGGAACGGCCGCCTGCGCCTCCTTGACGACCATGGCCACCGACTCCTCCTCGTTCCACGCCGGCATGACCACGAGGACCGGGGCGCCTGCGGCGGCGGGCCTCACGGGAGAGCCGGGGCCGCCAGCCCCCGTTCGCGATCGGGCTCGGTCTCCGGCTCGGTCGGGCCGGCCACCGACGATGCCGGTGGATCCGAGCCCGGCGCCGGCCCCCGGCCCAGGCGGGAGGCGATGGCGCGCACGGACGCGTCGATCCCGACGGCGGCCATGAGCACGAGGGCCACCTCGAACGCGATGCGGTACCGCGTCTGCCCGAACGTGATGGCGACCGAGATCACCACGTCGAGGCCGACGGCCAGCAGCGGGTACACGGGGACGCGCCGCCGGCGCAGGGAGACGATGCCCGGGATCGACAGCACGACCAGGAGGTAGTACGTGCCGAGGCCGACCTCGGCCCAGTGCCGCGGCCGGGTCTCGATCAGGGAGTCGAGCTGGATCTGCTGGGTGGGACGGAAGAACCCGAATGCCCGTCCTTCCCGGTCGAACTCCACCCGTGGGAGCTCCCCGAGATGGGCCCCGACGAACTTGAGGGCATGGCGGCGGGCTATCGAGTCCGAGACGGACTGGTCCTGCAGCGGCTCGAGACCCGGCGTGGCGAGGGCGCACTGGTACGACCAGTACCCCGCGTTCACCCCGTTGTAGGTGGCGGGGCAGTTGGCCGAGGCCAACGTCACGCCGAGGCCGTTGCTGATGAACGTGGGCTTGGAAAAGCGGGCCATGTTGAAGCCCACCCACGGGCCCACCAGCACCACGAATCCGGCCGCGGCGATGCCGATCAGTGCCGCCCGCCACTTCAGCCCGAACTGGCGGGCCAGCAGTGCCAGCGGGACCACGAGCAGCACGAGCGGTGTCAGCTCGTCGCGCGCCAGGGCCGCCACCGCCAACGAGACGCCGAGGCCGGCGGCGGACAGCGCCCGGGGGCGGCGCCAGAACCGGTAGGCGGCCAGGAGCACCAGGGCCACCACGAGCGGGGTCAGCGCCTCGGACATGGCCAGCTCGTCGTTCATCCAGATGTTCGGGTAGAGAGTGAGGAGGAGGGCCGCAATCAGGCCGACCCGACGGCCCGCGATCTCCCTGCCCGTGTAGGCGCACAGCGGGATGGCCGCCGCCCCGATCACGCAGGACCAGATGCGATGGGCAAAGAACGACTTCAGGCCGACGACCGAGGTCATGCTCAGCAGCAGGATGAACAGTGGGGGAAAGGCCGCTGACGGAACGCTGTGGTGGGCCCCGTAGTAGATCCAGGGGTTGATGAACCCGTGGCCGGTCGCCAGCAGGTTGGCGCTGTAGTGGTAGGTGTAGGCGTCACCGCCCGGGGCGCGGTTGGGACGGCCGTAGACGGTGGCGATCCGCAGCCCGAGGCCGCCGGCCGTGAGAGCAGCGACGGTGGCGTACCACGGCCAGCGCCGGGCCGGGGCCGCTTCGACGGGCGCGCCGTCATCGCTCACGGCCGGCGCCAGGTCGTCGCTCACCGCATCCATCAGTCGGCCCCGACGGGCTCGGGCTCGGTGTACAGCGGCGGGTACGTGTCGGCGACGCTGCGGGCCCCGGCCAGCAGGACCATCCCACCCAGCACCCCGGCAAAGCCGACCAGCCGCAGCGCCACCCGCCACCCCGTGTCCGGAAGGTGGTCCCCGAACAGCACGGTCCCGACCGCCACGACATAGGCACTCGAGATCACGTTGGAGACCGGCACCACGACTGACGCGTGGCAGCGCTGCAGCGCCGTCTGGAACAGCACCAGGCCGCCGGCCGACGACACCCCGAGCAGGTACACGTAGGGGGAGGCGAGCACGTGCGGGAGGGCGTGGAAGATCCCGCCCTTCTCCATCTGGGCCGACACCGCCTTGGTGGCCAGCGACGCCACGCCGTACACCAGCCCCGACGCCATCCCGTAGAGCGGGGCGCGCAGGTGCATCCGGGTATGGCCGTCGGCGTGGCCGAGGCGGTCGGCGGTGAGGAACAGCCACACCGCCACCACCGCCGTGGGCACGCCGATGCCGATGATGCCGGTGAAGGTCCCCCTGGTCCCGGCGTGGTCGTTGCGCGGGTCGAGCGAGAGGCTGATGAACAGGAGGGCCACCGCCACCACGCCGACGCCGGCCCAGTCCCGCCGGCCCAGGTGCTCACCCAGGGCCAGATGCGCGAGCACGAGCAGCAGCACGATGCCCGACACGAAGATCGGCTGCACGACCGAGATGGGGACGACGGACAGGGCCAGGATCTGCAGGGCCAGCCCGGCCAGCATCGAGACGAAGCCGGCCAGCCAGGCGGGTGACGATGCCACCGACCTCAGCAGGTGCCCGAGCCGGCGGGCGTGCACGTCGGGCAGGGCCGTGAGCCCGTGCTTCTCGAGCACGAAGCCCACGTTGTAGAGCAGTGCCGACGCCACCGTGACCCCGATGCCGACGGCGTAGTGGACGCCTCCCGTATGCGCCGCCGCCACGATCACGGGGAGCCCGTCCGTCGCATCACCAGCAGGAGGTTCCAGGTGGCCAGCTCGCGGACAGCGGGAACCCGCACGATCCACGACATCCAGTCCGGGTAGTAGCGGGGGAGGGCGTCGACGAGGTCGATGTCGGGGCGCCCCCGGACCAGCCGCAGCGCCGGCCCCACGTACCGGGGATAGAGGGACGCCCCGAACAGGTTCTTCGGCTCCCGGCCGTGGCGTCGCTGATAGCGCGCCGCCGCCCGCCGACCCCCGAGGTAGTGCCACGGCGAGGTCTCGTGGCCGCCCCACGGGGACAGCCACACCGTGAACGAGAGGTACATGAGCCCGCCCCGGCGGGTCACCCGGACCATCTCGTCGAGGAAGGGGGCCGGGTCGGGGACGTGCTCGAAGACGTTGGAGGAGAAGGTGAGGTCGGCCACCTCGTCCCGGAAGGGCAGGCGGGTGCCGTCTCCCGCCAGAGTGGCGCCGGGCGCCAGCCGGCCGGCGCGGATCGCCTCGGCGTGGCGCTCGGCCCGCTCGTCCCCCCGCGGCTCGCGGGTGTGGGCGGGATCGGCGGCCTCGGGCTCGACGAGGAAGCACTGCGCCCCCGCGCCCCGGAACACCTCCGTGAACCAGCCGCCGCCCCCGCCGATGTCGAGCACCCTCCGCCCGGCCACGTCGACGTAGCGGCTGACCTGCTCCAGCGTGTCCTCGGCCTGGGCGCGGTAGAAGAGGTCGGGGTCGGTCTGCTCGCGCAGGAAGACACGGAACATCCGCACCGAGCGGCGGAGTCCGGGTCCCGGAGGGGCGGACATGGTGTCCCGGAGGCTAACGGTGGTCCTCCCGCCATCGGCGTATCAGCACGACCAGGGCGTCCGCTCCGAGCAGGCACACCGCCGCCCACCCGAGCGAGTTGGCCAGGTGGAACGACCCCGGCCACAGGATGTTCGGGAGGTAGCCGTGGCGGGCCTGCTGGGCCACCATGTAGGCGCCCGCCGCCGCCAGCGCCCCGGCCGACCCGAGGGCCAGCACCGGCCGCCAGCGGTCAACGACGCAGCCCAGCACCACGGCCAGGGCCACACCCGGCGCCGCCCAGGGCGCGGTCACGGCGCCCGCCAGTCCGCCCGCCGCCACCGCCGCCACCGCCGTCACCCACCAGCGGGGCCGGGACCCGCCCGCGGTGAGCGGCACCGAGAGGACCGGCTCGGCCCCCTCGGGCGTGGACGCCACGAGGTCGGCGGCGGGAGCAGTCCCCCGGCGGAACCGGGCCCCCGCCGCCACCAGCCCGAGACAGCCCAGCAGCGCCAGCGCCGACAGGATCAGGGCCACCCAGACGACTCGTTGGGGCGTCCACGTCAGGTGCACGACGGCGCCTCCGGACGCCACCACGCCCGCCGGGACGTACCACCCGTTGGCGTATCCGTCGATCAGCTGCGGAGGTCCGAGCGACACCGTGCGCCCGCCGGAGGTGATCTGCGCCGCCCAGCCCCGGCTGAGGCTCTGGCCCAGCACCATCCAGAACCCGCCACCGTCCGATCCGGCCGTGACGCCCGGAGCGGAGACGGCCGCGGTCACGTGGGTGCGGTCCTCGTGGGTGACACGTACCGACGGAGTGGGGGCCGTCGGGGGAGCGGGGAGCGTCCCGGCCGGAGTGGCCGGAAGGGGCGGCCCGCCCCGGTCCGACGCCAGCCACAGCCGGTCCACCTGCAGGCCGGAGACCAGCCACGGGCTGGTGCGCACCTCGTGGGTGCCGGCGGCCAGCGCGATCCCGGCCGTCGAGCTGCCGCACGGGGACACGGTGAGGCCACCGCCCCCCAGTGCCGCTCCGGCCGACCCCGAGACGCGGACGTCGACGGGGCGCCCGTCGATCGATATCAGGTCGGACCGGCATGGGCTCGGGATGGCGCCGCCGGCCGGCGCCGCGGGCCGGATGGCCGCACCCGGCATCCCCACCTCCGCCAGGGCCACGGGCAGCTTGTCCTGGCGCCCCGACTGGCCCCCGAAGTAGTCGAGCACCGTGCGCGGGTGTACGGAGTCGATGGTGATGCGCACGTCGGACCCGGTCAGGGGGGGGAAGGACACCCGCACCGGGGTGGTGGCGCCCTGCGGACGGCCGGTGCCGTCGGGCAGGGCCGGGACGTCGACGGACCGGGTGGCGGCGCCCGTGCCGACCGTGACGCGGGTGGGCACCGAGTGACGCCCGTCGTTCACCACCTGCAGGTCGAGGTGGTCGAAGGTGAGCGGCCGCGCCAGCGTGTAGGCGATCCACTCCCCGGCCTGGGCCCCGAACGCAGCCGTCCACGCCGTGGCGGCATTGCCATCGACGGCGGCGCCGGCGCCGGCGGCGCGGTCACCGGGCAGCCGCGTCGACGACTCGGCGCCGACTATCGGATCTCCGCCACCGGGGCCGGAGGTGCCCGCCCGCCCCACCAGCTCCTCGATGACCGCGTCCGAGTCGAGGGACGACAGGCGGGCCGTGCCCCCGACCGAGAACGAGCGCGCCGTCGGCACGAGAAGCGTCCGGTCCATGGCCGCCTCCGGGTCGCGGCGGGGCGGTACGTCCGGCGCCCGGTTGCGCGTCATCAGATACACCAGGCGGTGGCCGGCGGAAACGGCCCCGGCGCGCTGCACGAGGTCGGTCGGGAGGTCGATCGTCTCGTGCAGGTTGACGCCGGGAATGCCCACCTCGGAGAAACCCACGCCGGACAGCCCGTCGAACAGGTGGCGGGGCCCGCCGTCGTCGCTGGTGGCGTCGATGGTGATGTCGAGGGTCGAGAAGGTGCGGGTGGCGCCGGCGCCCGCCAGCGGGACGACCTGGCCCGTGTCCGAGTGCGACGCCGGCCCGAGCGCCACCCGCCGGGGCGGCCCCCCGTCCAGGCGCAGCGACACCGCCGTGATCGTGCGGTTGCCGCCGCCCGGCTGGAGCAGGGTGACGTGGTCGGTCGTGACCGGAGCGGACAGCTGCACCTGCAGCCGCTGGCCCACGGCGTCGCTGAACGCCGCCACTGACCATGCCGTGGACGGATCCCCGTCGAGGGCGTTGGAGGGACGGTCCTCGGCGGTGTAGGTGAGCGGGTTGCCGTAGGCACTGGCCCGCACCGACCGCACTCCCCGCAGCGTGGCCGTGGTGCGCGCCGAGGGGTCGGCCGCCGGCAGGACGGGGAGGGGCTGGTCGGAGGGGTCGGGGACGAGGGGTGCTTCGCCCGGCTGCTCGACGTAGCCGAGGTTGTCCTGCAGCGCCCCCCACCGCCGCCCCTGCTTGGCGTTGGTGTCGGTGACGACGAGGTCGGCGCCGGCTTCGAGGGCCCGGGCCAGGCCGGCGGGGTCGTGGTCCAGCGAGCCGCTGTAGAGGACCGTCGGGTTGCCCGCCAGGAGCCCGGCACCGGCGGCGGCCACCACGCCGGCGCCGCTGCCGGACAGGAGGAGGGGCTCGACCCCGCTCTCGGCCCGGACGATGGGGCGGGCGCCCGGCACGTCGAAGACCGCCAGCGCGGGCGGATATGCGGTGCCGGTCGGCACGCCCAGCTGGGACTCGTTCACGAGCGGGTACCTGATGACCGCCGTGGGCCCCGCCGGGCCGAAGCGGGCGGCCGGCGTCAGCCCGGGGACACCCGCCGCGAACGGCTGCCACAGGACCTGGGGCAGGGGCAGGCTGTAGCGCTCGTACTGCAGGTCGGACTGCAGGAGGACCTGGCCCGCGCTCATCAGCCTGGCCACGGGCGCGAGAGTCGTGGGGTCGAACACGCCGTCCTGGATGCTCCCGTCGAGGGCGCCGAGGAGGTCGACGCCGCCGGGCTCCCCCTGGGGGACGATCTGGCGGGCGGCGTAGGGGCGGGTGAGCAGCCCGGGCGGCACGGGGTCCTCGGTCACCCCCCACCGGTAGGCGGCGAAGTCCTCCCCGGGCAGCCCGAGCACCCGCGTGGCCGATCCGCCGCCGTCGAGGTACGCCGCCGCCTGCTGCCAGTAGTCGGGGATCTGGGACGGCCGGGCCAGGTTGGCCGCCACCAGCCCGCCGGTCCACAGCGGCTCGAGATCGGCCAGCACCAGCCCGCCCGAGACCAGGGCGGCCGCCCACCCCAGCCGGGGCCGGGACGCCGCCAGGGCGGCCACGCCGGCGCCGAGCAGCAGGGCCAGGCCCAGCACCACGACCGGCAGCACCCGGTTGCCCGAGCGCATCGCCAGCCCGACCGAGGAGCCGTTCGACGCCGCCTTGAGCGCCCGGCCGAGGGGCGAGGGGTCGTCGTAGGGGTAGGTCCCCACCGCCGCCACGGTCCCCACGACCACCAGCCCGACGGCAAAGGCGCGGTACCGCCACCGCGCCAGCGCCCCCGCCACGAGGCACACCACGGGCACGAGGAAGCTGAGGGCCAGCAGCCACAGCGCCTCCATGTACGGGATCGACGCCTCGGTCCACGGCTGCACCTTGTCCTGGCCGTAGAAGAACCAGTAGCCGAGGCCGCGCAGCACCTCGGAGGACAGGGACGTGCGCGCCACGGTCGGGACCGTCTCGGTGTACTGCAGGATCGCCAGGCCGTAGGAGCCCTCGGCCCACAGCCCCGCGATCCACCACAGCGACACCAGCACCCCGAGCAGGGCCAGACGGCCGACGGCCCCCAGCGCCCGGCGCGCCGTCACCTCGCGCGTGACCACCACGGCGTAGGTGACCCACCACGCCGGGGCCAGCCCCGCCAGCAGGATCGACGTGGCGTTGACCCCGCCGACCAGCGCCAGCACGACGGCGAACAGCGCCGGGTACCGCCACCCGCCCCGCCGCACGGCCAGGACCACCAGCCCGAGCAGCCAGCCCAGGGCCGCCCAGGGCATGAGGATGGCCGAGATCCGGGCCAGGTAGTCGATGACGTAGGGCGTGGACGTGTAGGCGAGGGCGGCCACCACCCGGCCCGGCCCCACCAGGCCGAGGTGGCGGCAGCACCACAGCACCCCCGTGCCGGCGGCGAACAGGAGGCTGCCCATCCACACCCGCTGGCCGACCCAGTACGGAACGTGCAGGGCGTGCACCAGCCAGTAGTACGGCCCCATCGGGAACAGGTAGCCGATGTTCTGGTGCGTGACGGTGCCGAGCCCGACGTTGGGGTCCCACATCGACGCCGCCCCGGTCGTGAGCCGGCCCGGGTCCAGGTACAGGTACTGCTTGGTGTCGGCCGCCACCATGCCCGGCCTGGTGGCCAGCAGGGGCCCGTAGCTGACGGCCCCGAGCAGCAGCCACGTCAGCGGGCGCCGGGACACGGGTCGGGGAGTGTAGAGAAGCCGCGGGTAACGGGCGGCGTGTAACGATGGTTCTGTGCCCGTCGTCGGCCTGACCGGAGGGATCGGGTCCGGAAAGTCTACGGTTGCGTCCCTTTTGGCCGATAAGGGTGCCGTGGTCGTAGACGCGGACCGGATCTCGCGCGAGGTCATGGCCCCCGGGGGGGCGGCATACGGGCCGGTCGTCGAGCGTTTCGGACCGGATGTGGTGGCACCCGACGGAACCCTGGACCGGGCCGCCCTGGCCCAGGTCGTGTTCAACGACAAGGCCGCCCTCAAGGACCTCGAGGGCATCACCCACCCCGCCATCGGGCGGGTGATGGCCGAGCGCATGGCCGAGGCGGCCGCCGACCCGGACCGGGTCGTGATCATGGACATCCCGCTCCTGGCCGAGGGGACCAGCCGGGAGCGCTACGGGCTGGCGGCGGTGATCGTCGTGGACACCCCCGAGGACCTGGCCATGGAGCGGCTGGTGTCGCAGCGGGGGATGGACCCCGCCGACGCCCGGGCCCGCATGGCCAACCAGGTGGGCCGGGACGAGCGGCGGGCCCTGGCCGACCACGTCATCGACAACTCCGGGTCGCTGGAGCACCTGAAGGCCGAGGTGGACCGGGTCTGGGCCAGCCTCAGCGCGGCGTGAGCGAGCGCCGCCACATCCCCGGCCTCGACGGGGTCCGGGCCCTGGCCGTGGCGGGCGTGCTCGCCTACCACGCCGGGGTGGGCTGGACGGGCGGGGGCCTGCTCGGCGTGGACGTCTTCTTCGTCCTGTCCGGGTTCCTCATCACGACCCTGCTCCTGGGGGAGCACGGTCGCACGGGCGGGGTGTCCCTGCGCCGGTTCTGGTGCCGGCGGGCCCGCCGCCTCCTGCCGGCCCTCTTCCTGGCCCTGGCCGGGGTGGCGGCCTACGGCCACTTCCTCACGGGCGTGGACTCGCTCCACCAGCTCCGGGGGGACGCCCTGGCCACCCTCGGCTACTTCGCCAACTGGCACTACGTGCTGGCGGGGCAGAGCTACTTCGCCCATTACGGGGCGCCTTCGCCCCTGCTGCACACATGGTCGCTGGCGGTGGAGGAGCAGTTCTACGTCCTCTGGCCCGTGCTGGCCCTGCTGGCGCTGCGCCGGGGCGGCCGGGCCCGCCTCGGCCTCCTGGCCGGCTCCGGGGTGCTCGCCTCGGCGGGGCTTACCGCCGGGCTGTTCCTGTCCGGCGCCGGCGTCTCCCGGCTGTACTACGGCACCGACGTCCGGGCCCAGGAGCTGATGGTCGGGTGCCTGCTGGCCGTGGCCCTGCCGGCCCTCACCCGCCGGGTCGACGGGCGGTCCCGGGCCCCGCGCCGGGCCGTGCTGGTGGCCGGGCTGGCCGGGGCCGGGTTCCTCGGGTGGGCCCTGCACGCCGTGAGCGGCTCGGGCCCGTTCCTCTACGAGGGCGGCTTCCTGGCCGTGGCCTGCGCCACCGCCGCGCTGGTGGCGCTCGTGGCCGTGCTGCCGGCGTCGGTCCCGGCCCGGGTGCTGTCGCTGCCCCCGGTCCGCTACGTGGGGCGCATCTCCTACGGCCTGTACCTGTACCACTGGCCGATCTTCCTGGCCCTCGACCACGCCCACACCGGCCTGGCCGGCCTCCCCCTCCTGGCGGTGCGGATGGGCTCGACGGCGCTGGTGTCGGTGGGCTCGTTCCACCTGATCGAGGAGCCCATCCGGTCGGGTCGGGTCCTCGGCGGCCGGCCGGCGTGGGTGGCCGCCCCGATGACCGGCCTGGTCGCGGCCGGCTCTCTCCTGGCCGTCACCACGGCGCCGGCGGCGGCGTCGGTGGCCACGCCGTCGGCCCGGATGCTGCTCGGCCCCGCCCCCCGCTCCGCCGCCCCTCCCCCCGGCACCCCGACGGTGCGCGCCCTGATGGTCGGGGACTCCCTCGCGTGGACCTTCGCCAACGGCCTGCAGGTGGGATCCCGGGGCTGGGGGGTCTCGGTCGAGAACCTGGCCACGCTGGGGTGCGACCTGGCGCCCGCCTCGACGGTGATGATCATGGGCCAGGTGACCGGCGCCGCCCAGGGCTGCGCCCACTGGCAGACCAAGTGGCCGGAGGTGATCGCCGCCCAGAACCCCGACGTGGTCGGGCTGCTGGTCGGCCGCTGGGAGGTCTCGGACCGGCTCGTCGACGGGCGCTGGGTCACCGTTGGCGACCGGTCCTGGGACACCCGGCTCTCCGGGCTCCTGAACCGGGCGGTGGACGTGCTCTCGGCCCACGGGGCCCGGGTCGTGCTGTTCACCCTCCCCTACATCCAGCAGAACACCGAGCAGCCCGACGGGCGGCCGTGGCCCCAGAACCTCCCGTCCCGCACCGACGCCTTCAACGCCCTCGTGCGCAAGGTGGCCGCCGCCCATCCCGGCGTGGCCAGCGTGGTCGACCTCAACCACATGCTCAGTCCGGGCCGATACACCGACACCGTGGACGGGGTCGTGGTGCGCTCGAGCGACCGTGAGCACATCTCGGTCCAGGGCGGGGAGCTGGTGCGCTCGGCCGTGCTGCCCCGGATGGAGCGGCTCGGTGTGGCCCACGCCGTGAGGAGGGCGGCCGGTGCCCACTGAGCGTCCTGACAGCCGGCGCATGCCGGCCCTGGACGGCATCCGGGCCTTCGCCGTGCTGGCGGTCATCACCTACCACACCGGCGTGCACTGGATGCAGGGTGGCTTCTACGGCGTGGACGTGTTCCTGGTCCTGTCCGGGTTCCTGATCACGTCGCTGCTGGTGGGGGAGTGGGGCCGCAGCGGCACGGTCTCGCTGTCGGGCTTCTGGGTCCGGCGGGCCCGGCGCCTGCTGCCGGCGCTGTTCCTGATGCTGGCCGGGGTGGCTCTGGTGGCCGGGCTGTGGCCGGCGGTCCTCTCGGCACCGCATCTGATGTCCGACGCCGTGGCCACGATCCTCTACGTCGCCAACTGGCACCTGGCGGGGGAGCACGCCAGCTACTTCGCCGCCGTGAACCAGCCCTCGCCCCTGCTGCACACGTGGACGCTGGCGATCGAGGAGCAGTTCTACCTGGTGTGGCCGCTGGTGGTCGTGGTCGTGATGGGCCGGGCCCGCCGGCGGACCGCGGCGGGAGGGGACCCGGCGGAGGGCTCCCGGGGGGGCCTGCGCCGTCTGTTGGCCGTTGCCTGCGCCGGCGCCGCCGCCTCGGCCGTCTGGATGATCGTGCTGGCCCCGACCGACGGGTCCGATCCGTCCCGCGCCTACTACGGCAGCGACACCCGGGCCCAGGGCCTCCTGGTGGGCGCCGCCCTGGCCGTCGGGTGCGCCCTGTGGGGGCCGGTGCGGACGCGGGCCGGGGCCCGGGTCACGGCGGGAGTCGGCGTGCTCGGCGCCGCCGGCGTGGCGCTGATGTGGATGCTCGTCCCCGAGACCGACGGCTTCGCCTTCCACGGCGGGTTCCTGCTGGTCACCCTGGCGTGCGGGGCCGTCGTCGTGGCCGCCGCCCGCGTGCCCCGCAGCGCCGTGGGTCGGGTGCTCTCGCTGCGCCCCCTGCGCTACCTCGGTCAGATCTCCTACGGCATGTACCTCTGGTACTGGCCGGTCCTGCTGGTCATGACCGGCGCCCGGACCCATCTCCACGGCTATGCGCTCACCGTGGCCCGACTGGCGGTCGTCACCGGCGTGGCGTCGCTGTCGTTCCACCTGGTCGAGACCCCGGTGCGCCGGGGCGCCCTGGCCGGGTGGCGGGGCGCGCTGGCCGCTCCCGCCGCGGCCATGGCCGCGGCCGGTGCCGTGCTGGCGGCCACGACCCTGCCCGCCCTGGGAACGACCGCCCTCGCCGCCGCCTCCGGCTCCGGCGTCTCGGCGCCCGAGGCCGTGTCGGTCCTGGTGGCCGCCTCCTCGCCCGCCGCCGGGGGCACCGGCTCCCTCCCCTCGGGCCCGGCCCCGGCCGCGCCGGTCTCCCCGGGATCGGCCCCGACCGTCGCCACCACCGGGTCCCGGGCCGGGCAGCGTTCGGCGCCGGCGGGGACGCAGGCCACTGCGCACGCCCCCGGCCGGCCGGACACGTCGCTGGCCGCCGCAGCCCCGGCCGCGGGCGGACGGCCGGTGCGCATCCTGCTCGTCGGGGACTCGATGGCCGGCTCGCTCGGCGTGGGCCTGGCCGATGTGGCCCCCGACTACGGCGCCGAGGTGGTCAACGCCGGGATGCCCGGCTGCTCCCTCGCCTCCGACCAGCAGGACCGGGTGCTCTGGTACACGCTGCCGCCCGGCCAGCCGTGCGTGGCGGGCCGGCCCCAGGCCCTGCTGTCGGCGTGGGCGGACCTCGTGGCCCGCACCCGCCCCGACGTGGTGGTCTACCTGGCCCGCAGCGACATCCTCGACACCCAGCACGACGGCCAGTGGGGCCACATCGGCCAGGACGGCTTCGACCAGTGGCTGTCGGGCCGCCTGGCCGCCGCCGTGCCGGTGCTCGGCTCGGGCGGGGCCCCGGTCGTGCTGCTCACGTCTCCGACCTACCAGACCGGGGAGCAGTCGAGCGGGGACGTCTGGCCCGAGGACGACCCGGCCCGGGTCAGTGCCGACACGTCGATCCTGCGGTCGGTCCAGGGGGTGACGGTCCTCGACGCCGGCGCCGCCCTGACCCCGTCGGGGGACTACCGCCCGGCGGCCGACGGGGTGACCCTGCGCTGCTCCGACGGGGTGCACCTGACCCGCTCCGGCGGCCAGTGGTTGGGGGCCCGGATCCTGCCCGAGCTGGTGGCGCTGG
This sequence comes from Acidimicrobiales bacterium, assembly GCA_035695125.1. Classification (GTDB taxonomy): domain Bacteria; phylum Actinomycetota; class Acidimicrobiia; order Acidimicrobiales; family JAJPHE01; genus DASSEU01. The sequence continues at coordinate 14,057 of DASSEU010000011.1, read as the reverse complement.
GCCGTTCCCACGCCGCCCTCCCCGGGGCCACCACCCGGCCCCCGGCCCCGACGGCCACCCCGTCGTGGTGGTCGAAGCTCCCCTGCAACGTCTGATCCCCGCCGGGTCCCCTACGCCCCGGCTCCTCCACCGGGCGGGGGCCCCGACCCCGCCGGTGGCACAGTCGGCGTCCCGCCGACTGTCTGATTCATTCCATTTTCGGGTAAATACCCCCCCGACGCGGGCGCCGGACGGGGAGGCAGGTCCCCCCCAACCGGCGAATCACTGGGGATGGGCCGGGCAATGGTGTGGATCGGGGCTATCACGGCGGGGCTGTCGGCGCTGGGCGCCGCCCTGGGTCTGCCGGCCGCCCACGCCACCGGCACCTCGGTCGAGCTCTCCTCGGTCCAGTACGGGACCGACGGCGGCCCCCTCTACATGGACGTCCAGCTACCGGCCGCCAGCCGGCGCGGCGTCCAGTCTCCCGTGGTCGTGCTCCTCCACGGCGGGGGCTGGGCCGGCGGGGGTCGGGCCGACGTCGCCTCGGAGGCCGACGCCCTGGCCGGGGCCGGTCTGGCCGTCCTGAACGTCGACTACCGGCTGTCCGCCCCGGGAGTGCCCGGCTACCCGCACCAGCTGGCCGACGTGCAGATGGCGCTCGACTGGGCCCGGGGCCACGCCGCCGTGCTCGGCCTCGACATGAGCCGGGTCGGCGCTCTGGGCGTGTCCGCCGGCGGCAACCTGGCCCTCGAGCTCGGGGTACGCGGCGTCGTCTCCAGCGTGGTGGCGTGGTCGGCGCCCACCGACCTCGGCGCCTTCGAGGCCCCCGGCTCCCGCTGCACGACGGCGGCGTGCGGGCCCCTCTCGCTGCCCTATGCCGTCTACCGCTACCTGGGCTGCCTCCCCGAGGCGTGCCCCGCTCGGTACGCCGCCGCCTCTCCCGCCGACCGGCCGTCGGCCCGCGGCGTCCGCTACCTGGTCTGGAACTCCTCCCAGGAGCTGGTGCCGGCGGCGCAGGAGGACGCCTTCGTGGCCCGCCAGCGGGCCGCCGGCGTCCCCGTCACGGCCGAGCGGGTGGCCGGTCACCGCCACGCCGCCCAGTACGCCGATGTGGCCCTGGCGCCGTCGGTCGACTTCCTGGTCAGGTCGCTCGGCGCGGGGACAGCGACCTGAGGCTGGCCAGCAGCCACGGCTCCACCAGCCGGGCCCCGTCGGCCGTCAGGTGGATGCCGTCCGCGGCCCGGACCGTCGTGGCCCCGAGGGTGCGGGCGTAGCGCCCTCCCGGTGAGAGCCGGCCTCCGAGGTCGACCACCACCGCCCGGCCCCGGAACCCGGCCGCCGCCCGGCGCACCAGCTGGTTGTAGCGGTCGGTCCGCGCCGGGTCGTCGGCCGGCTGGGGGCGCCCGTCGGCCTGCTCGGGCTGGTCGTCGTAGGGAGCGGTGAGGAGGGCCACCGTGGCCCCGCCCGCGTCGAGGACCCGCACCGCCTGCTGCAGGGCGGCCAGCTCCCGGACATCCGCCGCCGGCTGGCCCAGGTGGGACCATCGTCCGTGGACGTACCGGTCCCGCACCTCCCACGGCCCCTCCATCAGCGCCACCACGTCCGGGTGGAAACGGGCCACGTCGGCGGCCCAGCGGGCCGGCCAGGTGTCGCAGCGGACGTAGCGGCCGACGGTCCGCAGGCCCGCCTTCTCGTCCGAGACCGTGCCCCGGTTGGCGACCAGCCCGCCGGTCACCAGGCCGCAGCCGATGACGGCGTCGGTGCCGAGGTCCACGCCGTAGGCCTGGGTCGGGGAGAAGCCGAGGGACAGCACCGTGGCGCTCGAGTCCCCGACCAGGAGGACCCGCACCCGCCCGGCCGCCCCCGCCGGCACCGCCGGCAGCACGGAGTCGCTCCCCGCCTCCACGCTGCCCGCCCCTCCCGTCGTCGGCCCGGCCGGCGGAGGGGCGGCGGCCAGGATGGCGGCGGCGGCCGCGCCCCCGGCCGCCGGGGCCAGGGTGGCGCCCGCGGGCGCCACCGTGCCCACCAGGACGGCCACCGCCACCCCGCCCGCGGCGGCAGGGGTGCCGACCCACGCCCGCCACCGGGCCAGGGCGCCCCGGCGGATGGGGACCTCGACGAGGTGGTACGAGGCGGCGGCCACCGCCAGCGACGCCGTCAGGCGGGCGCCGAGCAGGCCGGGCCCGGAGAGGCCGGTCCGGGCGTGGTCGAGCACCAGGAAGACGGGCCAGTGCCACAGGTACAGGCCGTAGGAGATCCGCCCCACGTACCGGGCCGGGGCCACCGCCAGCGCCCGCCCCCAGAGCCCGCCCGGGGCCAGTGCCGCCGCCGCCACCAGGGCCGCCGCCCCCACGGCCAGGGCCAGGAACCCTCCGTGGTAGAGCCAGGCCGACGACCCCCCTGCCACCACGACCGCCCCGACCAGGGCGGCGAGCCCGCCGGCGCCGGCAGCGGCCAGCGCCGCCCGCGCCCGGCGCGACGCCGGGGCCGCCCACGGCTCCCGCCGCATGTGCAGGACCGCCGCCAGCGCCGCGCCCACCAGCAGGTCCTGGGCCCGGGTGTCGGTGCCGTAGTAGACCCGGTCGAGGCCGGCCCCGCCGTGGAACAGCACGGCCATGGCCCCCGCGCTGGCCGCCGCCGCCCCGGCGGTGAAGGCGAGCAGGGGCAGGAGGCGCCGCCGCCCCCGCCCCAGGGCCAGGAGGGCGGTCACGAGCAGGGGCCACACCAGGTAGAACTGCTCCTCGATCGCCAGCGACCACGTGTGCAGCAGCGGCGAAGGTGCCCCCAACTGGGCGAAGTACCCCTGCCCCCCCACGATCTGGTTCCAGTTGGCGGCGTAGCCCAGGGTGGCGAGCGCCGCCCGGCGCAGGTCCCCCAGGCTCCCCGCCGGCGCCAGGAAGGCGGCGTAGGCGGCCACCGCCGCCAGCATCACGAACAGGGCGGGCAGCAGGCGCCGGGCCCGCCGGCCCCAGAAGTGGGCCAGCGAGATTCGCCCGGTCCGGCCCCGCTCCGACACCAGGAGGGACGTGATCAGGAACCCGGAGAGGACGAAGAACAGGTCGACGCCCAGGAAGCCGCCGCCGGCCCGGGCCAGGCCGGCGTGGTACAGCAGCACGGCCGTCACGGCCAGGGCCCGGAGGCCGTCCAGGGCCGGGAGGTAGGGCATCAGGGCGTGGCCGTCGTGCCAGTGGTCGACGGGACCCTCGAGAGCATCATCTGTTTACGGGGGAGTGTCACAGGGCGCCGGTACGATCGGTTGGCCATGCCCCCGTTCAAGGTCGTCAGCGATTTCGACCCGGCCGGGGACCAGCCGCGCGCCATCGAGCGGCTGGCCGAGGGGGTCCTGCGGGGGGACCGGTTCCAGACCCTTCTCGGCATAACGGGCAGCGGGAAGAGCGCCACGATCGCCTGGACGATAGAGAGGGCGCAGCGCCCGACGCTGGTCATAGCCCCCAACAAGTCGCTGGCGGCCCAGCTGGCCAACGAGTTCAGGGAGCTGTTCCCCGAGAACCGGGTCGAGTACTTCGTCTCCTACTACGACTACTACCAGCCCGAGGCCTACATCCCCTCGAGCGACACCTACATCGAGAAGGACTCCTCGATCAACGACGAGGTCGAGCGCCTCCGGCACTCGGCCACCGCCGCCCTCCTGACCCGGCGGGACGTGATCGTGGTGGCCTCGGTCTCCTGCATCTACGGCCTGGGCTCCCCCGAGGAGTACCGGGCGAGCCATCTGGTCGTGACCGTGGGTCAGGAGTACGACCAGCGGGCCATCCTGGCCCGGCTGGTGGACATGAGCTACGAGCGCAACGACGCCAACCTGGTGCGGGGCAAGTTCCGGGTCCGGGGGGACACCATCGAGGTCCACCCCGCCTACGAGCCCACCGCCGTGCGCATCGAGCTGTTCGGGGACGAGGTGGAGCGGATCACCCAGTTCGACACCGTCACCGGGGAGAGCCTCGGGGACCTGTCCGAGCTGCTGATCTACCCCGCCACCCACTACGTGGCCGGCCAGGAGCGGATGAAGGTGGCCATGGGCGGCATCGAGGAGGAGCTCCAGCAGCGCCTGGCCTGGTTCGAGAAGAACGGGAAGCTGCTCGAGGCCCAGCGCCTGCGCATGCGCACCCAGTACGACCTCGAGATGATGCAGGAGGTCGGCTTCTGCAGCGGGATCGAGAACTACAGCCGCCACATCGACGGGCGCCGGCCCGGGGAGCCGCCCCACACCCTCCTCGACTTCTTCCCGAAGGACTACCTGATCGTCATCGACGAGAGCCACGTGACCGTGCCCCAGCTGCACGGTCAGTACCACGGGGACCGGTCGCGCAAGGACACGCTGGTGGAGCACGGCTTCCGCCTGCCCTCGGCGGTCGACAACCGGCCCCTCCGGTTCGAGGAGTTCTACGAGCGGCTCAACCAGTGCATCTTCATGTCCGCCACCCCGAGCGACTACGAGATCGGCCAGTCCAGCCAGGTGGTGGAGCAGATCGTGCGCCCCACGGGTCTCGTCGACCCCGAGGTCGTGGTCAAGCCGACCAAGGGCCAGATCGACGATCTCATCGACCAGATCAACGAGCGCCTCGGGAAGGGGGACCGGGTCCTCGTCACCACCCTCACCAAGAAGATGGCCGAGGACCTGACCGACTACCTGCTGGAGATGGGGCTGCGCGTCCGCTACCTGCACTCCAACATCGACACCATCGAGCGCATCGAGATCCTCCGTGACCTGCGCCTCGGTGAGTTCGACGTCCTGGTCGGAATCAACCTCCTCCGGGAGGGGTTGGACCTCCCCGAGGTGTCGCTGGTGGCCATCCTCGACGCCGACAAGGAGGGCTTCCTGCGCAGCGAGACCTCGCTGATCCAGACCATCGGCCGGGCGGCGCGCAACGTCGACGGTGGGGTCGTCATGTACGCCGACACCGTGACCGACTCGATGCGGCGCGCCATCTCCGAGACCCAGCGGCGCCGGCGCCTGCAGCAGGCCTACAACGCCGAGCACGGCATCGATCCCCAGACCATCCGCAAGCGGGTGACCGACATCCTGGCCCACCTCCGTCCCGAGCAGAAGGCGCCGGTGCCCGAGCGGCAGCGGCGGTCCCGGCGGGCCCGGTCGGACTTCGCCGAGCTGCCCCGGGAGGAGCTGGACCGGCTGATCCGTACCCTGGAGGAGGAGATGCACGAGGCGGCCCGGGACCTCCGCTTCGAGTACGCGGCGCGCCTGCGGGACGAGATCAACGACCTGAAGCGGGAGCTCCGGGAGCTGGTCTGACTTGTCCGAGACGATCGTCATCCGGGGCGCCCGGGAGCACAACCTCAAGAACCTCTCGCTGGAGCTGCCGCGCGACAAGCTGATCGTGTTCACGGGGCTGTCGGGGTCGGGGAAGTCCTCCCTGGCCTTCGACACGATCTACGCCGAGGGCCAGCGCCGCTACGTCGAGTCCCTGTCGGCCTACGCCCGCCAGTTCCTCGGCCAGATGGACAAGCCCGACGTCGACTTCATCGAGGGCCTCTCGCCCGCCATCTCCATCGACCAGAAGTCGGCGTCGCGCAACCCCCGCTCGACCGTCGGCACCATCACCGAGGTCTACGACTACCTCCGGCTCCTGTACGCCCGCATCGGCGTGCCCCACTGCCCGAACTGCGGCCAGACCGTCACGCGCCAGACGCCGCAGCAGATCGTGGACCGGGTTCTGGAGCTCCCCGACGGCACCCGGTTCCAGGTGCTGGCCCCGGTGGTCCGGGGCCGCAAGGGTGAGTACGAGGGGCTGCTGGAGGAGCTGGCCCGCTCCGGCTACGCCCGGGCCCGCATCGACGGGGAGATCCACGAGCTGGCCCGGCCCCCGAAGCTGGCCCGCTACGAGAACCACACCATCGAGGTGATCGTCGACCGCCTGGTGCGGCGGGACGGCATCGAGCGCCGCCTGACCGACTCCCTCGAGACCGCCCTGCGCCTGGCCGAGGGCGTGGCCGAGGTGCAGCTGATGGCGGGACGGGGGGACGAGACCGCCGAGGGGGAGGTGCTCACGTTCAGCCAGCACCTGGCCTGCGCCAACTGCGGGCTGTCCTTCGACGAGCTGGCCCCCCGCAACTTCTCGTTCAACTCCCCGTACGGGGCCTGCCCGAACTGCGACGGCCTCGGGACCAAGTACGAGGTGGACCCGGAGCTGGTGGTGCCCGACCCCTCGCTCTCGATCACCGACGGCGCCATAGCGCCGTGGTCCGGGGCCCGGGGGGAGTACTTCGGGCGGGTGCTCGACGCCGTGGCCTCGACATACGGCTTCTCGACGGGCACGGTGTGGTCGAAGCTCAAGAAGGCCGAGCAGAAGGTCCTGCTGTACGGGTCCGGGACCAAGCAGGTCCACGTCTCCTACAAGAACCGCTACGGCCGGGTCCGCTCGTACCACACCCACTACGAGGGGGTGATCCCGTACCTGACCCGGCGGCACTCGGAGGCCGAGTCCGACTACATGCGGGAGCAGATCGAGGGCTACATGCGGGAGGTGCCCTGCCCGGAGTGTGACGGGGCCCGGCTCAAGCCCGAGTCGCTGGCGGTCACGGTCGACGGCCGCAACATCCGGGAGCTGTGCGACCTGTCCATTGCCGATGCCTCGGCGGCCATGGGGGAGCTCGAGCTGACCGAGCGCGACCACATGATCGCCGACCGGGTGCTGCGGGAGATCCGGGCCCGGGTGCAGTTCCTCCTGGACGTGGGTCTCGACTACCTCACCCTGAACCGGTCGGCGGGCACACTGGCGGGCGGGGAGGCCCAGCGCATCCGCCTGGCCAGCCAGATCGGCAGTGGACTGGTGGGCGTGCTCTACGTGCTCGACGAGCCGTCGATCGGGCTGCACCAGCGCGACAACCGCAAGCTGATCGACACCCTGGTGCGCCTGCGCGACCTCGGGAACACGGTGATCGTCGTCGAGCACGACGAGGAGACGATCCGGGTGGCCGACCACATCGTCGACATCGGCCCCGGGGCGGGGGAGCACGGGGGGGAGATCGTGGCCGCCGGCACCCTCACCGACCTGCTGCGGAGCAGGCGGTCCGTGACCGGCCAGTACCTCAAGGGCACCCGGAGCATCGCCGTGCCGGACATGCGCAGGGAGCCGGGGGAGGAGTGGCTGGTCGTCCGGGGCGCCCGCGAGCACAACCTCAAGGGGATCGACGTCGAGATCCCGCTGGGGTGCATGGTGGCGGTGACCGGGGTGTCGGGGTCCGGCAAGTCCACGCTCGTCAACGACATCCTGTTCCACGCCCTGATGCAGAAGGTCTACAAGTCCAAGACCGTGCCCGGGCGCCACAAGCGGATCGAGGGGACCGAGTACCTCGACAAGGTCATCAACATCGACCAGTCCCCGATCGGGCGCACCCCCCGATCCAACCCGGCCACCTACACCGGGGTCTTCGACTCGGTCCGCAAGCTCTTCACCCAGACCCAGGAGGCCAAGGTCCGGGGCTACCAGCCCGGCCGCTTCTCGTTCAACGTCAAGGGGGGCCGCTGCGAGGCGTGCGCCGGTGACGGGACCATCAAGATCGAGATGCACTTCCTGCCCGACGTGTACGTGCCGTGCGAGGTGTGCAAGGGGGCCCGCTACAACCGGGACACCCTGGACATCACCTTCAAGGGGAAGAACATCGCCGAGGTCCTCGACATGTCGTGCGAGGAGGCGCTGGACTTCTTCGGCAACCAGCCGGTGATCGCCCGTCACATGCAGACGCTCGTGGACGTCGGGCTCGGCTACATCCGCCTGGGTCAGCCGGCGCCGACCCTGTCGGGCGGGGAGGCGCAGCGGGTGAAGCTGGCCAGCGAGCTGTCCAAGCGCTCGACCGGCCACACCATCTACATCCTCGACGAGCCCACGACCGGGCTGCACTTCGAGGACGTGCGCAAGCTGCTCCACGTGCTGACCCGCCTGGTCGACCAGGGGAACACGGTGCTGGTGATCGAGCACAACCTCGACGTGATCAAGACCGCCGACTGGCTGATCGACCTCGGGCCCGAGGGCGGGGACGGCGGGGGGCGGATCGTGGCCGAGGGTACCCCCGAGCAGGTGGCCAAGCACCGGGAGAGCTACACGGGCGCCTTCCTGGCCCCCCTGCTCGGCTACTAGCCGACCAGCTCGAGCATCCGCTCGAGGGCCACCCGGGCCCACTGCGCCGTCTCGGTGTCGACCGTGATCCGGTTGCGGACGTCCCCCTCGAGCAGGCCGTCGAGCACCCACGCCAGATGGGCGGCGTCGATGCGGAACTTCGTCGAGCAGGGGCAGATCAGGGGGTCCAGGGAGACGACGGTGCGGTCGGGGTGCTCGTTGGCCAGCCGGTTCACCAGGTGGATCTCGGTGCCGACGCCGATGGCGGTTCCCGGCGCCGCCTCGTCGACCGCCCGGATGATGAAGTCGGTGGAGCCGACCAGGTCGGCCCCCTCGACCACGTCGTGGGCGCACTCGGGGTGGACGACCACCAGGCCGTCGGGGTGCTCCTCCCGGAAGGCCCGCACGTGCTCGGGGCGGAAGCGCTGGTGGACCGAGCAGTGCCCCTTCCACAGCAGGAAGGTGGCCTCCTTGACGTCGGCGTCGTCCAGACCGCCGAGCGGGCGGCGGGGGTCCCAGACCCGCATGTCCGTCTCTCCGAACCCGAGCTGGTGGCCGGTGTTGCGGCCCAGGTGCTGGTCGGGGAAGAAGAGCACCTTGTCCCCCCTGGCCTCCCGGCCCTGCAGGCCGAGGGCCCAGGTGAGCACGGTCCGGGCGTTGGAGGAGGTGCATACCGCCCCGCCGTGGCGGCCCACGAAGGCCTTGAGGGCGGCCGAGGAGTTCATGTAGGTGATCGGGACGATCGCCTCTACGTCGGTCACCTGGTCGAGCTCCTCCCAGGCCTCTTCAACCGACTCGAGGTCGGCCATGTCGGCCATCGAGCAGCCGGCGTTGAGGTCGGGGAGGAGGACCTGCTGGTGGTCGCCGGTGAGGATGTCCGCCGACTCGGCCATGAAGTGGACCCCGCAGAACACCACGTACTCGGCGTCGCGACGGTCGGCGGCTATGCGCGACAGTCCGAACGAGTCTCCCCGGGCGTCGGCCCAGGCCATCACCTCGTCCCGCTGGTAGTGGTGGCCGAGGATCAGGAGGCGGGAGCCGAGGGACTCCCTGGCCGAACGGATCCGGGCGGCCAGCTCTTCGGGCGCGGCCCGGGTGTACACCTCGGGCAGCGGTGTCTGCAGACGGAGCATGTTGTATGTGCCTCCTCGAGGAGGAGCTCCGTTCACGGCCGGCGGGGACAGCCTGGTCGCCCATCCGCGGGGTTGTCGGCCACGGAGCCTGATGTCACCGGATTCCAGGCCGGTGTAGACCCGATTGTACCCCCGCCCACGGCCGCCGGCGGGGTTGGGGCCCCGCCTGGCGGAGGAGGCCGGGTTGGGGTGCCCGGCCGGGCATATTTGTGGGGTGCTGCAGCGCCCCCCGGCCGGGACCATCCCCGACACCCCCGGCTCCTACCAGTTCAAGGACGGTGACGGGCGGGTGATCTACGTCGGGAAGGCGCACTCGCTCCGCCAGCGCCTCTCGAACTACTTCCAGAGCCCGGCCGGCCTGCCCCCCCGGACGGCCCAGATGGTGGCGGCGGCCGAGAGCGTCGAGTGGATCCAGGTCCGCAACGACGTCGAGGCCCTGATGCTCGAGTACAACCTGATAAAGGCACATCGGCCCCGGTTCAACATCCGGCTGCGGGACGACAAGAGCTACCCGTTCCTGTCGATCACCCTCGACGAGGAGTGGCCCCGGGCCACAGTGATGCGGGGCCAGAAGCGCAAGGGCGTCCGCTACTTCGGCCCCTACGCCCACGCCTACGCCATCCGGGAGACCCTGGACCTCCTGCTCCGGTCCTTCCCCATCCGCACCTGCTCGGACAACAAGCTGGGCCGCCACCAGCGTCTGGGCCGGCCCTGCCTGCTGTTCCACATCGAGCGCTGCAGCGGGCCGTGCGTCGGCGCCGTCGGCCGGGAGGACTACGACCGCCTGGTGGCCGAGCTGATCGACTTCCTGGACGGGAACACCGAGCCCGTGGTCCGGCGCCTCGAGGCGGCCATGGCGGACGCCGCCGACGCCCTCGAGTTCGAGCGGGCGGCCCGGGTACGCGACCGCCTGGTCAGCGTGCGCAAGGCCATCGAGCGCCAGCAGATGGTGACCGAGCGACCCGAGGACCTCGACGTGATCGGCCTGGCGGACGACGAGCTGGAAGCGGCGGTGCAGGTCTTCTTCGTGCGCCGCGGGCGTGTCGTGGGACGCAAGGGCTTCGTGCTCGACAAGGTCGAGGACCTGTCCCGACCGCAGCTGATCGCCAACGTCCTCGAGCAGCTCTACGGGGAGCCGACCCTGGACGTGCCGAAGGAGGTCCTGGTCCCCGAGATCCCGGAGGACCCCGAGCTCTACACCGAGTTCCTGTCGGGCATGCGGGGGTCACAGGTGGCGGTGCGCGTGCCCCAGCGCGGCGACAAGCGGTCGCTGCAGGAGACCGTCACCCGCAACGCCGCCGAGGAGTTCACCCGGCACCGACTGAAGCGGTCGGCCGACCACAACGCCCGGGCCCGGGCCCTAACCGCCCTGCAGGACGCCCTCGGCCTGCCCGAGGCACCGCTGCGCATCGAGTGCTACGACATGAGCCACCTCCAGGGCAGCGACTACGTGGGCTCGATGGTCGTGTTCGAGGACGCCCTGGCCAAGAAGTCGGACTACCGGCGCTTCAAGGTGCAGGGCGTGCCGGGGAACGACGACTACGCCGCGATGGAGGAGGTGCTGACCCGGCGCCTCACCGCCCTGCTGGCCGAGCGGGACCGGCCCATCAGCGAACGTCCCCGCAAGTTCGCCTACCCCCCCCAGCTCCTTCTCGTCGACGGGGGCCGGGGCCAGCTCAACGTGGCCACCCGGGTCGTCGAGGAGCTCGGGCTCGAGGACGAGATCCCGGTGGCGGCGCTGGCCAAGCAGTTCGAGGAGGTGTACCTGCCCGGCCAGTCGGACCCGGTCCGCATCCACCGCCAGTCCGAGGCCCTGTATCTGCTGCAGCGGGTGCGGGACGAGGCCCACCGCTTCGCCGTCGCCTACCACCGCCAGCTCCGGGGCAGGCGCATGACCAGGAGCGTGCTCGAGGACGTCCCGGGGCTGGGACCGTCCCGGCGCAGCCGTCTGATCAAGGAGCTGGGCAGCGTGAAGGCGGTGAAGGCGGCCAGCCTCGAGGAGCTGCAGGCCCTCACCTGGCTGCCCGACGCGGTGGCGGCCGCCCTGTACGGGAAGATCCACGGGCCCGGTGGGGCCCAAGCCGTGGAGGAAGGGACCGTCGGCGCCGCGGGCGCCTGAAGGCCGTCCTTGTTCCGCACCCCCGCCTCCCGCCATACTGCATTCAGAGTCTTCTAACTCCAAATCACCCAAATTCCCCCTTTCGGCGGCAGGGTTTCACGCACTGGAGCTCGGATGTCCGCTCATTGGAAGGCGGCGGCGGCGCTGTCGTTCGGTCTGCTCGCGGCGGGGACGGTCGCGGCCGGCCCCGCGTTCCCGGATTCCGGGGCCTCGACCGGCACCGGCAGCACGTCACCGCCGGCCCAGGCCGCCGTCTGCGGCGCCCCGGCCGCCGGGCGTGCCTCGTGCCACGCGGTCCAGCTCCTGAACCCGTCCCAGGACTGGCATCCCGGGCCGACCGGGCGAGCCGGTGGCAACGCCGCTTTGCTCCCGGGATCGGGCTACTACCCGGGTGACCTTCAGAGCGCGTACCAGGTGGCGGCGGCGGCGTCTGCCATCACGCCGGGAGCGGGTGCCCCGACCATCGCCATCGTCGACGCCTACGACGACCCGAACGCCCTGTCGGACCTCACCGCCTACCGGACCAACCTGAGCGGCGCCACCGATCCCAACACCGGCCTCTCCGACGGGAGCATCCCGCCCGTCTGCGGGGGAGCGATCACCAGCGGCTGCATCACGTTCACCAAGTACACCCCGCAGGGCACGCCGTCGGGCAACACGAACTGGTCCGAGGAGATCTCGCTCGACCTCGACATGGTCTCGGCCATCTGTCCCAACTGCAACATCGCCCTGGTGGAGGCGGCCAGCAACAGCTTCACCAACCTGGCCGCGGCCACCTCGTTCGCCAAGGGCCTCGGCCCGGCCGCCGTGACCAACAGCTACGGCGGGAACGAGTTCTCGGGGGAGACCTCTTACAACAGCACCTACGCCGCCGGCACCACCACGGCCGTGACCGCCTCCACCGGGGACAGCGGCTACGGCGTCGAGTTCCCGGCCGCCGACCCGAACACCACCGCCGTCGGTGGCACCAGCCTGACCTACACCGGGACCGGGTCCGGTCTGGTCTGGAACGCGCAGACGGTGTGGTCGAGCGCCGGCAGCGGCTGCTCGTCCCAGGAGGGCCTGCCCACCTGGCAGAACGTCTCCGGCGTCTACAACCTCTCCGGCACGTGCGCCGGCCGCCAGGTGGGGGATGTGGCGGCCGTGGCCGATCCGTCGACCGGAGTGGCGGTCTACGACACCTACGGCCTGTCCGGCTGGACCGTGTTCGGGGGGACGAGCGCCTCCGCCCAGATCATCGGCGCCATGTACGGGCTGGCCGCCGGCAGCGTGCGTGCGGCACCGAGCGCCCTGTACCCCGATCAGGCGGGGACCGGGAAGACCGGACCGACGCCGGGCCTCGTTCCGGTCAAGTCGGGACGCAACGGCCGCTGTGGCACCTACCTCTGCAATGCCGCCGACAGCCTCTCGAGCGGGTACAACGGACCCACCGGCCTCGGCACCCCGATGGGGATCGGCGTCTTCTCCGGTACGCCCCCGGCGCCTGACTTCAGCATCTCGGCCGCCCCAGCCAGCGAGACCGTCACCCAGGGGACCAGTGGCTCCTACACGGTGACGGTCACGCCCATCGGTGGCTACGCCGGCACCGTGAAGCTCTCCGTGTCGGGAGCCCCGACGGGCACGGCCTCGTTCAACCCCGCCTCGGTGTCGACGTCGGGCTGGCAGTCGACCCTGACCGTCCCCACCTCGACCGCCACCACCCCGACGTCCTACCCACTGACGATCACCGGGACCGACAGCTCCAACGCGTCGCTGGCGCACTCCACGGGCGCCACCCTCGTGGTCCAGGCGCCCCAGACGGGCGGGGCCATGAACGTCACCCTGACGTCGGGCCAGCTGACGAGGAACGGCCCCAACTTCCACGTGCCGCTGACCGTCACCGCGAGCGACGCCGGAACCAGCGCCGCCCTGGGCGGGGCCAGCGTGACCCTGCAGGTCTGGTCGGGGACCTGTGGGTCCGGCCCCCCGGCTGCCACCGGCTCGGGCACCACGAACAGCAGCGGGGTCTACAGCACCACGTTCAGCACCAGGACCGTCGCCAGCTGGTGCGCCCAGGCGACCGTGTCGGCCTCGGGCTACACCAACGGGACCAGCAACCAGCAGCCGTTCAGCACCTAGGACGCTCCACAGGGCGGGCCCGGACCCGGGCCGACCGCACCGCCTGGGCCGGCCCGGCGCGTACGGTGCTGCCGTGACCGGCGCCCACCAGGAGTACGGGGGCAGCCCCGTCTGGGACCAGGAGCTGGCCCGCTGGTGGCAGGACAACTTCACCGAGGGGGCCGACGCCGAGTACGTCGAGCAGATCCTGCCTCTGGCGGAGCACCACCTCCGCGGCGCCCGCGCCGTCCTCGACGTGGGCACGGGGGAGGGGCAGGTGGCCCGGCTGGCGGCGTCGCTCGGCGCCCGGGTCACCGGCGTCGACCCCTCCGGCGCCCAGCTGGAGGTGGCCCGGTCCCGGGGGGGCGGGCCCTCCTACCTCCAGGGCGAAGCCGCCCGTCTTCCCTTCCCCCCTGCCGCCTTCGATGCCGTGGTGGCGTGCCTGGTCTTCGAGCACATCGACCACACCGAGGTCGCCATCGGCGAGGTGGCCCGGGTCCTGGCACCCGGCGGGCGGTTCGTCTTCTTCCTCAACCACCCCCTGCTCCAGACACCCGGAAGCGGCTGGATCGACGACCGCATCCTGGAGGAGCAGTACTGGCGGATCGGGCCCTACCTGGTGGAGGACCACAGCAT
>DASSEU010000010.1:0-25529 GCA_035695125.1 Acidimicrobiales bacterium | reverse complement strand
GGGCGTGGAGTTGGTGGTGTTGGCGGCGCCCGACGCGCATGCCAGCCCGACGGTGGCCTGCGGAAGCGGGGCAGGCAGCGCCGGCAGGGCCGGGGTGGCGCACTGCTCGGGCAGGGTCCGGGCCTGGCCGGCGGCAGTGGCGGCGGCGTGCTCCTGGGAGTAGATCGTGCCGTCGACCACGGCGCCGATCCCGAGGGCGTCGGCCAGCTGGCTGGAGGCCGCCTTCACGTTGCTCACGCCCTCGGTCACGGTGTGGCCGAACAGGTTCAGCACGAGGGCGGTGCCCTGGGCCGTTCCGGCGTAGACCTCGGGGTGGCCGGCCGTCCCGGCGGGCCGGGTGGAGCCGGTGGCCGCTCCGGCCGGCACCGCCACCGCCAGGGTGGCCAGGGCGCCGAGAGCACCGATCGTGCCGATCTTGCTGGGAAGCCCCACGTTTCCTCCTGATCCCGCCCAGGTCCGGTTAGAGACCCCTAGTGAACGAGGCGGGTATTCGCCGGGGCGGCGCGGTTCTCCTGCCGGGAAAGGGGCGATTCACCCGAAGGCTCCGCCGTGCCGGCGGGCCCTAGTGTCTGAGCGTGGAGGCCGCCTTCTTCGACCTCGACAAGACCGTCATCGCCCGGGCGTCGATCGTGGCCTTCGGCCGGCCCCTCTACTCGCACGGGCTGATCTCGCGGCGCACGGTCCTGCGCGCCCTCTACGGCCAGCTCGTCTACCTCCACCTCGGGGCCAGCGAGCAGAAGCTGGAGCGGATGCGGGACTCGGTGCTGGCCCTCACCAAGGGATGGGACCGCGAGCAGGTGCGCCAGATCGTCCGGGAGACCCTCGACGAGGTGGTGGAGCCGATCATCCACGCCGAGGCCATCGAGGAGATGGAGACGCACCGCCTGGCCGGCCGACGGGTGTACCTGGTCTCGGCCAGCCCCGAGGAGATCGTGACGCCGTTGGCCGAGCACCTGGGCGCCCACGGCGCCATCGCCAGCCGGCCCCGCGTCGACGAGGAGGGCCGCTACACCGGGGAGATGGCCTTCTACGCCTACGGCCCGTTCAAGGCCGAGGCCATGCGGGCTCTGGCCGAGCACGACGGCATCGACCTGGACGGGTCGTGGGCCTACTCCGACTCGTACACCGACGCCCCCATGCTCGAGGTGGTGGGGCGCCCGGTGGCGGTTAACCCCGACCGGGTCCTGTCCAAGTTGGCCCGGGAGCGGGGCTGGGAGATCCGGGCGTGGGAGCGCACAGTCCGGCTGTCCACCCGCCGCACGCCCCCGGGGGGCGCGCCGGGGATGGCGGCGGCCGCCACCGCGGCGGGGCTGGTCGGGGTCGGGATCTGGTGGTGGCGGCTCAGGAGTCGAGCAGCCGCCTCGCCACCACCGCGCCGATGGCCGCCACCACGATCAGGAGCAGGAGCTTCTTCATGGGCCCGAAGGGTAGTGGCGCCGCCGGGGCTCCGGTCCCGGCGGGCAGCGGTCGCTTCGGGCCGGCGGGGCTGGGGGTCCCCGCCGGCAGCGGTGGGCGTGATCCGGAGGATCCGGGTGCCCACCGCCATCAGCAGAGCGGAGGTGGACGGGAATCGAACCCGCCAGACGGGGATCACCCGTCTCGGCCGCTTTGAAGGCGGCGGAGCCCACCAGGTGCTCGGACACCTCCGATATCGAAGTTAGACGGTCAGCAGGTCGCGGGCGCCGGTCTCGGCGGACGGGTGGCGGAGCTTGGACATGGCCCGGGCCTCGATCTGGCGGATCCGCTCCCGGGTGAGGTGGAAGTGCTCCCCGACCTCCTCGAGGGTGCGGGGCTCGCCGCGGTCGAGGCCGTAGCGCAGGCGCAGGATCTCCCGCTCGCGGTCCTCGAGGCTCTCCAGGAGCCGGGCCACCTCGTACGGCAGCAGGGCCACGGCGGCCTCCTCGAAGGGGGAGGCGGCCCCCCGGTCCTCGACTACGTCTCCGAGCTCGGCGTCGGCGTCGTCGCGGAGAGGCTCGGACAGGGACAGAGGCTCGGCCCGCATCTGCAGGGCCTCGGCCAGCCGCTCCTCGGTCATGTCCACCTCGTGGGCCAGCTCGGCCTGGGTGGCGGGACGGCCCAGGCGCAGCTCGAGACGGGCCTGGGCCTTGTGCACCCGGGCCAGGGTGTCCCCGGCATGCACCGGGAGCCGGATGGTCCGGCCCGTGTTGGCGATTCCCCGGGTGATGGCCTGGCGGATCCACCACGTGGCGTAGGTGGAGAACTTGAAGCCCTTGCGCCAGTCGAACTTCTCGACGGCGTGCATCAGACCGAGGTTGCCCTCCTGGACGAGGTCCAGCAGCGGCAGTCCCGACGCCTGGTACCTCTTGGCGATCGAGACGACGAGACGCAGGTTGGACTGCACGAACTGCTGGGTGGCCTCCTCCCCCGCGCGGACCAGCCGCCGCAGCTCCCGGCGCCGGGCGGCATCGGTCTCGGCGGCCTGCTGGCGGCGGGCCGCCTCGCCGGCCTCGATGGCCTGGGCCAGGCGCACCTCGTCGTCCTTGGTCAGCAGGTCGTACTGACCGATGTCCGTCAAGTAGAGGCGGACCAGGTCCTCCTCGTCGCGCTCCACCCTTAGCTTGGCCAACCTCCGCCCCTCTGTGTCCCGGGTCGGCACCCGACCCCCGTCGCCGACGCCTCTGTATCGGCCGGACGGGGCCCGGGATGACCGCTCGGGACCGACAAAGTTCGAACAACGATCGGCGCCGCCTCTAGCGTCGCCCGCGTGGCCCCCGTAGCCCCCGAACCCGACCCCGGCATCGAGCTCACCGTCGTGACCCTCGTCTTCGACGCCAAGAACGGGGACGCCGGCGCGGCCGAGCGGCTCCTGGGGGTCCTGTCCAAGTACGTGGTGCTCTCCCGCAGCCACCCGGGCTGTCGGAACATCGACCTGTGCGGGTCCGTGACGGCGCCCGGGCGCTACCTGGTCATCCAGAAGTGGGACTCCCCCGCCAGCCAGCGGGCCCATTTCGACTCCCCCCACATGGTCGAGATGGCCAAGGCGTGCGAGGGCCTGCTCGAGCGCCGCCCCGAGATCGACCTGTTCGAGGGCATCTCGGCCCACGACCTCAATTAGCGGCGGGCGAGTCCCATTACACGGCCGCTCTGGCGGCCTCGGTCTCGGCACACGCCGCTTCGATGTCGGCCCAGGTGAGCCCGTCGGCGTTCCAGAGGCGCTCGAAGGCGGCGTCGGCCACGTCGGTGAAGCCGTGCCGGTTGCGGAAGTGGTACAGCCGGCGGGGCTTGGCCACCCGGTACCCCAGGCGCTCCAGCCGGCCCATGCCGTAGGCGTCCCACGCCGTCGACTGCGGCAGGGTCAGGTCCTCGTCGGCGGGCGGGTCCCCGAACTTGTCGTCGAGGCGGTCCCGTACGCGGAACAGGAGCCGGCCGAACACCTCGATCACGTTGTGGTCGGCCAGGTGACGGGGCCGCTTGGGGTCCTCGAGGGCACCGCCCTGGATCCACAGCTTCACGGGCCGGGCCGAGATCACCCGGGCCCGACCGAGGGCGCTGGCCTCGTCGACGTCGACCTGGATGTCGGCGGACACGCCGACCTTGGCCGCCACCTCGCTGGCCAGCTCCCTGATCCGGTCCGGATCGAACAGGACCATGGTGAAGGTCTCGGGGGTGATGCTGATGGTGCCCACTAACCCGCACCACCAGCGGCCACGCGCGCCTGGCGCTCCTCGGCCTCGACGCGTGCCAGCCGCGAGACCTCCCCGATCCGGTCGATCTCGTCGTCGGTGAAGCCGGCCAGCTGGCGGAAGCGCCGGGCCAGCCGCACCGGGCTCGACTCCTCGTCGCCGCGGAAGCCGCCGCCGGAGAACAGCTTGTCGACGACCGACTGGAACTCGAGGGCCCGGGCCCGGCGGTCCGGGTCGTGGGCCGTGAGCCGGCGCAGCCAGTCCGAACCCATCTTCACGTGGGTCACCTCGTCGGCCAGCATCCAGTCCTCACAGAACTCGAGCACCGGGTCCCCGGCCACGTCACCGAACTCGCGCATCGTGTTGAACACGTCGATGGCCAGCCCCTCCAGGGCCCGGTTGACACCGGTCAGGCGCAGCACGGGATCGGGGTTGCACGCCGCCTCGAACAGGAACGTCCCCTCGGCGAACTCCCCGAGCTCGGTCCCCATCCACTCCGTCAGCTTCACCGAGATCTCGCAGTGACGGGCCTCGTCCCAGCACTGGCGGGCCATGTCGAGCTTCAGGGCGTAGGGCACCTCCTCGCGGCCGGCACCGGTGTCGAAGTCGTAACAGGTGCGCCCCGCCCCCTCGAGGGCCTGGATCTCTCCCACGAAGATGCCGTGCATCAGCGCCCGCGCCGCGTCCGGGGCGCCCGGCCGCTCGGGGGTGAGCCGGCGGGAGGCACCGGAGGCGCGACCGTTGCCACCACCCTCCTCCTTGGCCTTGTCGGCGCCGTAGGCCCCGACCCGGCCGCCGGCGGGGCGCGGGTCGGTGAAGCGCTCCTCGAGGCTGACCCGCACGAACCGGGCGTCGCGGGCCAGGTCGACCACCGCCAGGTGCCGCTTCACGCCTCGGCTCCCGCGTACTGCCCGCTGTACTCGGCGCCGATCGAGCCCGGCCCGGCTATCCCGCCCGCCTTCACGAGAATGGCCTCCAGACGGGCGTGGCGCTCGGAGGCCCGGCGCACGTCGGCCTCGTTCTCGATCAGGGACTGGATGAGCATCTCACCGTCCCGCCAGTCCTCGAACTCGTCGTTGAGGGCCAGCTTGAGGGACCGGATGGTCGGGGCGTCGGTGATCGTCGAGGTGTTGTTGAGGTGGTACGTGTAGGCGGCGATCTTGTGCGGGATCAGCACCCGGTAGACACCCACGAGCTTCTCGAGGGTCTTCTCCTCCCCCTCGGCGTCGGTCATGGCCTCGACGAACTCCACCATGGCGTCGTTGGGGGGCTGGGTGAGCCGGTCCGGGTTCATCTCCCGCAGCTCGGGCAGGCGCTTGTGCCACAGCTCGGAGTGCCAGGCGTGCTTGTAGCAGTGGGTGCCGAGACGCATCTTCACGTCGAGCTCCGGAACGGTCGCCACCCAGCCGCCGAGGGCCTCGAACAGACGCATCTCGATCCACTTGTAGTTGCCGACCCGCCGCGCCGTCTCCTCGACGTCGAAGGCGCCGGGCAGCTCCCGGCGGTCCCAGGGGGCGAAGGCGGGGCGGGGCTTCTTGGGATCGGCCATGGACTGAGCATCCCCTGCAATTGACCGCCCGGTCAAGGGAAGAACGGCCGCCGGCGGGGCCCGGCCCGCCTGCCTGGTCGTTGGGGACCGGGGAGCCGGGGCGTAGGGGACCCGGCGGGGAGTGTCACGGGTCCATGGCGACGATCGGCTGGGCCAGGCGGGTGCCGCCGGTCGAGCCGTAGAACGGGGCGTCCCCGAACGAGAACACCCCGCCGTCGGAGGCGGCCAGCCAGTAGCCCCGGCCGTCGGGGGAGGCAGCCATTCCGACCACAGGGGCCGACAGCCGGAGCCCGCCGGTCGAGCCCAGGAAGGCGGCGTCCCCGAAGCTGAACACGCCGCCGTCCGACGCCACGAACCAGTACCCGTTGCCGTCGGGGGTGGCGGACATCCCGACTATCGGCCTGGAGAGGCGCAGGGCGCCGGTCGAGCCGAAGAAGCGGGCCTCCCCGAAGCTGAAGATGCCGCCGTCGGCCCCTACGAGCCAGTACCCGTTGCCGTTGGGGGTGGGGGCCATGCCGACGACCGGGGAGGACAGCCGCAAGGCCCCGGTCGACCCGAAGTAGCGGGCCGACCCGAAGGTGTAGACGCCTCCGTAGTTGTCGACGATCCAGTAGCCCTGCCCGTCGGGCGTGGCGGCCAGGGCCACGGCCTGGATGCCCTTGCCGGCGGCGGAGCCGTGGAAGCCGGCGTCACCGTAGGAGTACACCGACCCGTCGGAGCCGAGCAGCCAGTAGCCGTTGTCGTCCGGGGTGGCGGCCATGCCGACTATGGGGGGATGGGTAGGCGGGGCACCTCCGGCGACCTTGGCCCCGGCCGGCGAGCCGTGGAAGCTGGCGGCGCCGAAGTCGAACACCCCGCCGTCGGACGCCACGAAGCGGTAGCCCCGCGCCGTCTGGGTGCTGCACCCCGACGCCGGCCCGGTCGGCACGGCCAGCGAGCCGGTGCGGCCGGGGTCGTGGTGGAACATCGGCCACGAGTCGGGCCCGATCCGCCCCCCGCTGACCTCGTAGTGGAAGATCACGCCGTCGTGGGTCGTGGTGTTGGCCCCGGTGATGGTGATGCCGAGGGTCCCGTTCGGGTCGACGGTCACAAGCGGGGTCGACTGCATCCCGATCTTGTTGACCGCGACGGAGGCGGCCAGCCCGGCGCTGCGCCCGTCGTAGATATATAGGCCGTCCCCCGTGGGAACCAGCACGTCGTCGTAGCCCTGGCCGGTCAGGTCGGCCGTGGCCACGCCGCCGATCACCGCCCCGACCCCCGAAGGCGTGGACTGGGGCCAGCCCGGGAGGGTGTTGCCGGCGCCGTCGAAGGCCCAGATCTCGCCCTGATTGGGGTCGGTGGGGCTGCCGTGGGTGGCCTCGACGATGTCGGCCCGGCCGTTCCCGTCGAGGTCACCGAGGGCGGGGCTGGGCCGGGTGAAGCCGCCGAGGTCGCGCGACCACTCGGTGGCGCCCGTGACCGGGTCGATGAGGAACAGGCGGGTCGAGTCGCTGGTCGGCACCCCCGGCTTGGCGAAGTAGAAGCCGGCCCCGACGGCCAGGGCGGGACGGCCGGTGCCGCTCACGTCCCCGATGGCGGGGCTCGACGTGATCACGTCGTCGAACTGGTCGGTCCACACCACCCGGCCCGCCCCGTTGATGGCGCGCAGCACACCGCCCTGGATCGAGGTCATGTCCCCACCCTCGAACACCAGCCGCCGCCCGGACACGTCGGCCACCGCCGGCGAGGAGAACACGGTGTCGAAGGTGAACAGTGGCCAGCCCGGCAGGACCGAGCCGTTGGTCCCGTCCAGGGCGTACTCCTCCTGGCCGAGGGCACCGGCCACCACGTCGGGGTGCGTCGTGCAGTCGAGGTTGGCCACGGTGGGAGCGGCGAAGACGGGCTCGGCCGCCTGGTTGGGATCGCTGCCCACCCGGTGGATCAGCACCCGGCCGGTGGGGCCGATGCCCCAGTAGCCGCCGCCGGGCCCGGAGTCGTAGGTCCCGGAGCCGACGTAGACGTCGTCGTAGCCGCTCCCGTCGACCGGCGCCACGGCGGGCGAGGAGTCGACCGGCCTGTCGAGCTGCACCGGCCAGCCGGCCACCGGCGAACCGTCGGCGAGGTGGTAGGCGTAGACACCGCCGTCGAGGCCCCCCACGACCATGGCGGGCCCGGCGCCGTCGAGACGGGCCGGGGCGGGGCTGGACGCCCGGAACTGCACGCCGGGAAGGTCCTTGGACCAGACCAGCTTGAGCGTCAGGGGGGTGGCGGCGGCGTGGGCGGCGGGGGCGAGACCGAGGAGGGGACCAACGGCGGCGGCCAGAGCGGCCGGAGCGGCCAGTCTCGCGACCCAACGCCGGGGAGAAGTACGCATGAGGTCATGTATCGGCACTTCTCCCGATCGGGTGGAGACCCCCTGGGCCCGCCTCGGACAGGGCTATCCCGACCAGGATCAGGAACGCTCCGCCGGCCGCCAGGGCCCCGAGCCGGGCGCCGGTGAACCAGCCGATGACCGCCGCCGTCACCGGCTCCACCATGAGAAGGAGAGAGGTGCGGGTCGGCCCGACCCGGCGCTGGCCCCAGACCTGCAGCCCGAAGGCCATCGCGGAGGCGGCGATGCCCGTGTACAGGGCGGCCAGGACCGAGCCCGCCGGCATGGCGTAGCCGCCCAGGAACAGCCCCGGCACCAGGCTCCCCAGGCCCACCACCGCCAGCTGCACGGTGGCGAGGGACACGGCGTCCACGGGCCGGGCCGGGCCGTTCCGGCTGACGGCCCGGTCGATCTCGATGATGTTCACGGCGAAGGCGGCGGCGCACCCCAGAGTCAGGGCCACCCCCCGCCCGACACTGAGGTGGGCCCCGGTGAGCAGGAACAGGCCCACGGTCGCCACGACCACGCCGGCCAGCACGCCCACCGCCGGCAGCCGCCGCCGGGTGCCGGCCTCGAGCAGGGGGACCATCACGACCAGGAGGTAGGTCACGAAGGCGGACACCGACGACGTGGTGAAGCGCAGCCCCGCCGTCTGCAGGATGTAGCCCGCCAGCAGCGGGACGCCGCAGCGCACCCCGGCCACGACCGTGCGGGCGTCCCACCACCGGTGCCACCCGGCCCGCTGCCCGGCCACCGCCGCCAGCACGGCGGCGCCGAACAGGAAGCGCACGGCCAGGAACGGGAGGGTGCCGGCGTGGCGGATGGCGTCCTGCACGGGGACGAAGGTGCTCCCGAACAGCACCGCCGCCACCACCACCGCCAGATGCGCGGCAGCGGGACGCTCGCTCAGTATTCGATGCCCTTGATGGCCCGGATGCCCTCGTCGTAGGCGTGCTTGACCTTGCGCATCTCGGTGACCGTGTCGGCCAGGGCCACGATCTCGTCAGGGGCGTCCCGGCCGGTCAGCACGACGTTGGTCCGGGCGTGGCGGTCGCGGATGCCGGCCACCACCTCGTCGACCGCCACCCAGCCGTACTTCATGGCATAGGTGGCCTCGTCGAGGATCACCAGCTGGTACTCGCCCGAGGCCAGCTTGGCCCGGGCCACCTCCCAGGCGTGGCGGCCCTTGGCCGCGGTCTCGTCGAGGTCGGTGGACTCCCACGTGAAGCCGTCCCCGAGGGTGTGCCACTCGATGCCCAGGTGGTCGGCCAGCTTGCGCTCGCCCGTCTGCCACTTCCCGCCCTTGACGAACTGGACCACGACTACCTTCCAACCCCGGGCCCACCCCCGGGCCATGACCCCGAAGGCGGAGGAGGACTTCCCCTTACCGTGGCCCGTGTTGACCACCACGACCGACTGGGCCCGTGCCATCGCCTCCGGAGGGTAGCGGGGTGGTGACGCTCGTCCTGGGGGGCGCCCGGTCGGGGAAGTCGGAGGTGGCGGAGCGGCTGGCGGCGCGGGCGGGCGGGCCCGTCACCTACCTGGCCACGTACGTGGCGCCGGCCGGCGCCGCCGACGCCGGTATGGACGCCCGCGTCGAGGCCCACCGGCACCGGCGCCCGCCCGGATGGGCCACGGTCGAGGTGGGGGCCGGACTGCCCGCCGCGCTGGAGGCGGTCGAGGGCACGGCGCTGGTGGACTCGCTCGGGACCTGGGTGGCGGGCCATGAGGGCTTCTCCGTCGACAGCGACGCCCTGTGCGCGGCCCTCCGGCGCCGACCCGGCGCGACCGTGGTGGTCTCCGAGGAGGTCGGGATGGGGGTGCACCCCTCCACCGGGTCGGGCCGCCTGTTCCGTGACGCCCTCGGGTCGCTCAACACGGCCGTGGCGACGGTGGCGGACCAGGTCATGCTCGTCGTGGCGGGCCGGGTGCTGACCCTCGAGCCGCCGGCGTGAAGCCCGACGGCCTGGCCCAGGCGGTGGCCTTCCTCACAGCCGTGGGGCGGGGCCGGCGGCCCACCCCGGGGGCGGTGCCGTGGTTCCCCGTCGTCGGCGCCGCCCTCGGCCTGCTGCTCGGGCTGGTGTGGTGGGGCGCGGCCCAGGTGTGGCCGCCGTTCGTGGCGGCCGCGGTCGTGGTGGCCGTGGACCTGGCCCTCACCGGCCTCCTGCACCTCGACGGGCTGGTGGACTCGGCCGACGGGCTCCTCCCCCACCTCGACCGGGAACGCCGGCTGGCGGTCATGCGGGCGCCCGACACCGGCGCCTTCGGCGTGGGGGCGGCCATCGCGGTACTGCTGTTGCGGTGGAGCGCGCTCGGTGCCATGTCCCCCCACCCGCTGCTGCTCGGCGGACTGTGGTGCGCGTCGCGCACCGGCATGGCCCTCACCCTCGGGCTCGTCCCGTACGCGCGTAACGAGGGGATAGCCAGGGACTTCACCGGTGGGGCCGGTCACACGGCGCCGCTGGTCCTGGCCGGCGCCGGCGCCCTGGCCCTGGCGGCGGGGTGGTCGGTGCCCGCCGGGCCGGCGGCGGGAGCGGCGGCGTTCGTTGCCTTCGGCGCGGTCGTCCTCCTCGGGTTCCGGCGCCTCGGCGGCTTCACCGGGGACGTCCTCGGCGCCGCCGGACTGGTGGCGGAGACGGTCGGCCTGGGCGTGGCGGCGGCGCGGTGGTGAGCCGGGCCGGCCGGCGGGCGGTAGGCGCCGGGGCCGGGCTGCTGGCGGACATGGCGCTCGGGGACCGGCCCCTGCGTCCCCACCCGGTGGCGGCGTTCGGCGCCCTGATGCAGGAGGTCGAGGGCCGGCTGTACCGGGACAGCCGGGGCGCCGGCGTCCTGCACGCCGCTGTCGGCGCCGCCGCCGGCGCCGGTGCCGGCGCCGCCCTGCAGCGGGCGCTGGGCCGGAAGGCCGCCGGCCCGGTGGCCACCTACGTGGCGGTGGCCCACCGCCAGCTGGCGACGGCGGCGCGGGACGTGGCGGCCCGTCTAGGCGCCGACGACCTCGAGGGGGCGCGGGCCGGGCTGCCGGCGCTGGTCGGACGGGACCCGGACGGACTGGACGAGAAGGAGATCAGCCGGGCGGTGGTCGAGTCGGTGGCCGAGAACACCGTGGACGCCGTGGTGGCGCCGGTCCTGTGGGCGGTGGCCGGGGGCGCCCCCGGCGTGTGGGCGTACCGCGCCGTCAACACCATGGACGCCATGGTGGGGCACCGCAGCCCCCGCCACCTCCGCTACGGGTGGGCGGCGGCGCGCCTCGACGACGGGGCCAACTGGGTGCCGGCGCGCCTGACCGCCGCCCTCGTGGCGGCGTGCCGGCCCCGGCGGGCCCGGGAGGTGTGGCGGGCCGTGCGCCACGACGCCCCCGCCCATCCCTCACCGAACGCCGGGGTGGCGGAGGCGGCCTTCGCGGCCGCCCTGGGCGTGCGGCTGGGCGGTACCAACCGCTACGGGCATCGGGTCGAGGTGCGCCCGTCGCTGGGGGACGGGCGGGCACCCGACCGGTCCGACATCGTCCCGGCGGTGCGCCTGGCCCGTGACGTGAGCCGGGCGCTGACGGGCACCGTCGTTCTCCTCGGACTGCTGGCGCCGTGAAGGGCGGGCTCATGGTGTGCGGCACTTCGAGCGACGCCGGCAAGAGCGTGCTCGTGACCGGCCTGTGCCGGCTGCTGGCGCGGCGGGGCGTCTCGGTCGCACCGTTCAAGGCCCAGAACATGTCGCTGAACTCGTACATCACGCCGTCGGGCCACGAGATCGGGCGGGCCCAGGGCGTGCAGGCGCTGGCGGCGGGGATCGAGCCGGATGTGGCCATGAACCCGATCCTGTTGAAGCCGACCAGCGACACCGGCAGCCAGGTAGTGCTGAACGGCCGGCCCGTCGCGGACATGACGGCCCGCCAGTACCACGAGCACCGGCCCCGACTGCTCGACGCGGTGCTCTCGTCGCTGGCGGACCTGCGGGGCCGCTTCGACGTGGTGGTGGCGGAGGGGGCGGGGAGCCCGGCCGAGATCAATCTCCTCGACCACGACATCGTGAACCTGCGGGTGGCGTACGAGGCGGTCCTTCCCGCCGTGGTGGTGGGGGACATCGAGCGGGGAGGGGTCTTCGCCGCCCTGTACGGCACCGTGGCCCTCCTGCCCGAGAACTACCGGGCGCTGGTGCGGGGCTTCGTCATCAACAAGTTCCGCGGTGACCCGTCCCTTCTCGGTGACGGGCCGGAGCAGCTGGAGGCGCGCTGCGGCGTGCCGACGCTGGGCGTCCTTCCCTACGTGCGAGGTGTCGGGCTCGACGCCGAGGACTCCCTCGCTCTGGCGTCGTGGCCGCCGGCGGAGACCAACGACGACGGCGATCACGGCGCGCCGGCCGCCGTCGACGTGGCGGTCGTGCGCCTCCCCCATCTGTCGAACTTCACCGACTTCGACCCGCTGGCGCTGGAGGCGGGGGTGCGCGTGCGTCTGGCGCGCGGCCCGGCAGACGTGGCCGGAGCCGACCTCGTGGTCATCCCCGGGACCAAGGCCACGGTGGCGGACCTCGAGTGGATGAGGCGGCGCGGCTTCGTGCCGGCTCTCGAGGCGGTCCGCGCCGGCGGTGGCACCGTGCTCGGCATCTGCGGCGGCTACCAGATGCTCGGGCGGGTGATCAACGACGAGATCGAGTCGGGCGCCGGGAAGGTCCCGGCTCTCGACTGGCTCGACGTCGACACCGAGTTCGGGCCCGAGAAGGTGACGGCGCGGCGGAGGGGCCGCTCCCTCGGGCAGGCCGTGACGGGGTACCAGATCCACCACGGCCGGGCCGCGCCCGGGCCCGGGGCCGAGCCCTGGATCACCCTCGAGGAGGAAGGGGGCGCAAGCAGGGAGGGAGCGGCTTCCGCCGACGGGGCGGTGATGGGCACGTCGCTCCACGGTCTGTTCGAGGCGGACGGGTTCCGGACGGCGTTCCTCGAGCGGGTCGCCGGACGGCGGGGCCGGACGTTCCCGGGATCGACCGTGTCGTTCCCCGCCGCCCGGCAGCGCCGCTTCGACGGGCTGGCCGACCTGATCGAGGCGCACCTGGACGTGGAGCGGCTCCTCGCGATCATCGACTCGGCGGGCTGAGGCCGTACTCTGCACCCATGACCGGCACCGGTGGGGATCCGGCCCGGCCCCGCCTCGAGCGGGTCCAGGCCGAGCACGGCGGGCTGCGCGGGAGGGTCGAGGTGACGCTGTCGCTCGCCGGTCAGGAGGAGGTCGGCAGCGCCGAAGGGGCGGGGCCGCCCAGCGCCATGGTGCGGTTGACGGCCGAGGCCACGCTGCAGGCGGCGCTGATGCTCCAGCCCGGCCTGCCCGACATCGAGGTCGACGCCACCGGCGTGACGCGCATCGGGGACCACGAGGTGGCGGCCGTGGCCATCAAGGTGGCGGCGCGGGGCCAGGACCAGGTCCTGGTCGGCTCGGCGCGGGTCGGGGACGCGGGCCCCTACGACGCAGTGGCGCGCGCCGCTCTCGACGCAACCAACCGCCGCCTGCCCGCCCTCCTCGAGCAGCGCTGATCGGGCGCGCCGAAGCGCGGCGCGTCAGGCGTCGACGAGAGGCAGCGAGAACCCGAAGCAGCTGCGGCCCCCGTCATCCCGCTCGTACCAGGCGCGACCGCCCTGACCGACAACGAGCTCCCGGACGATGAACAGGCCGAGTCCGCTGCCGCCGGCCGGTCCCTTCACGAACTTTCCGAACAGCCGGCCCACCATGTCCTCGGGGACGCCCGGACCGGAGTCCCGGACCCGGATCTCGATCTCGTCGCCGCGCCGGACGGCGTCGACCTCGACGGGCGGACGGCCGTGGTGGGCGCCGTTGATCACCAGGTTGGTGACGATCTGGCACAGCCTGGTCCGGTCGGCGCGCACCATGAAGGGCTCGTCGCACGTGACGGTCACGTCGGTCACCTGGTCGGAGACCTCGGCCACCGCCTCGTCGAGGATCGACAGCAGGGGGAGGTCCTCCAGCCGGAAGTCGAACGAGCGTGCCTCGAGCCGCGAGACGAGGATGAGATCGTCGAGGAGACGTCGGATCCGCTGGCCGCCGCGCAGGATGCTGTCGAGGCTCTCGGCGCGCTCGGCGTCGTCGAGCTCGTTCCAGTAGGACCGCAGGATCTCGGCGGCCCCCGTGATGGCCGTGATCGGGCTGCGCAGCTCGTGGGCGGTCAGGGCCACGAACTGGGCGGTCTGCTCGGCGGCGTCCCGCAGCTGGGCGTTGGCGTCGGTCAGCTCGGCGGCGGCGCGCTCGCGGGCCTCGGCGGCCGTCCGCTGCTCGCTCATGTCGCGGGTGATCTTGGCGAAGCCGGCCGGGCGCCCGTCGTCGTCGACGAGCGCCGTTATCAGCACGTTGGACCAGAACCGGCTCCCGTCCTTGCGGACCCGCCAACCCTCCTCCTCGTAGCGGCCGTCACGCAGGGCCAGCTCCAGCTCGTGCTCGGGATGTCTGATCCGGCGGGCCTCCTCGGGATAGAGGACCCGGAAGTGCCTCCCGATGATCTCGTCGGCGCGCCAACCGTTGAGCCTCTCGGCCCCGAGGTTCCAGGTCGTGATGTGGCCGCTGGGGTCCAGCATGAAGATGGCGTAGTCCCGCACCCCCTCCACGAGGATCCGGAAACGCTCCTCGCTGGCCCGCAGCTGGTCGGCCGGAGGCGGCGGGCGGCCCTCGGACCCGGCGGCCAGAACCTCCAGCAGGGTCGGGGGCAGCTGGCTCATCGAGGCGCCCTTCACCAGGAAGGCGGAGGCGCCCCGCGCCCGCGCCGTCTCCTCCAGACGGTCCCCGCTCAACGCCGACAGCATCACGACGGTCGTGTCCGGGGAGGCGGCACGCACCTCGGGCAGCGCCTCCAGTCCGTCGAGCTCGGGCATCCACACGTCGAGCAGCATCAGACGGGGCCGCAGCTCGCGGGCCAGGGAGACCGCATCCTTGCCGGTGGAACCCTCACCCACCACGGCGAAGTGGCCGCTCAGCTCGAGATGGCGGCCGACCACGAAACGGACGTCGGGCTCGTCGTCGACCAGGACCACCTCGATGCGGTCGTCGGCCACGCGGGCAACCTACCCAGATGCGCGCCGTCCCCGCCCACAGGGGCCGAACGGGGCGGGTTGTAACCTCGAACGATGGCGGTGACGGTCCTCCTCGTCGACGACGTGGCGGAGTTGCGGGCCGTCATCCGCCAGGCCCTGCGGCTGCGGGGCGGCTTCGAGGTGCTTGGCGAGGCGGGGGACGCCGCCGGTGCGATCAGGGCGGCGCGCGACATGCAGCCCGACGTGGTGGTGCTCGACCTCGGGCTGCCCGACCTGGCCGGCAAGGAGCTGGTGGGCAGCCTGCGCGATGCGGCGCCCGAGGCCCAGGTGGTCGTCTACACCGGCTCGGTGACGAGCGATCGCACCGAGGTCTCCGGCCAGGTGGAAGGCTTCGTGCACAAGGACCAGGACGTCGGCTACCTCGTCGAACTGCTGGCCGACCTGGGCCGCCGTGACCACAGGGCCGCGGCCATCGACCTCGGGCCCGACACCCGGGACGTGGCCCGGGCCCGGCGGTTCCTTTCCGACCAGTGCCGGCGGTGGGGCTGCGCCGACATAGCCGAGGACGCCGTCCTGGTGGCCACCGAGCTCGTCACCAACGCGTTGGTCCATGCCGGCAGCCAGTGCCGGCTCACCGCCCGGCTGGCGTCGGGGGTGCTCCGGCTGGAGGTCGGCGACGAGGGGCCGGGGGTTCCCGACCCGCGGGACACGTCGGGGACCGACGAGAGCGGCCGCGGCCTGCTTCTTGTCAGCGTGCTGTGCTCGGCGTGGGGGGTCGACGCCACCCGTGGGGCGGGGAAGGTGGTGTGGGCGGAGCTGGCCAGCCCCGAGGAGCGGAACAGGCTGAGCGGGCCGGGGGCGGTGGTGGGCCGGGACGGGCCGGTGGGGGCGGGACCGAGACGATGACGGCGCTGCCCCCGTTCGAGACGTCGACGGGACGCCGGCTGGTCAACTTCGAGGCCGCCGTCATGGACCGCCTCAACGCGGCCGTGATCGTGTGTGATCTGACCGGTCGGCTGATCTACGCCAACCCCTACGCCGAGCGGATGTACGGGCGGCCCGCCAGCGAGCTGGTGGGAGCCGTGGCCGAGAACGTGGCCGGCGTCGAGCTGGACCCCGCCACCGCCCTCGAGATCCTGGGCGAGCTGAAGGCGGGGCGCAGCTGGCAGGGGGAGTTCGACGTCCACCGACCCGACGGGACCTCGGTCACGGTCCGCGCCTCGGACTCCGGCCTCTACGACGAGGCGGGGCGCCTCACCGGCGTGGTCAGCATGGTCACCGACATAAGCGACCACCGGCAGTCCCTGGACCGCCTGTCCCGGGAGACCCGCGCCCTGCGGTTCCTGCTCGACGCCACGACCGTGCTGGCCTCGTCGCTCGACTTCCGCGACTGCCTCCGCCGGCTGGCCGAGCTGGCGGTGCCGATCCTCGGGGACCTCTGCCTCATCGACGTGGCGGCTGACGGGACCGTGGCGCGCATGGCGGCCGCCCACGCCGACCCCGCCCGCCAGGCCCTGGCCGACGAGCTGGCGAGCCGCTACCCACCCGACCCCCGGGGCGCGCACCCGGCGGTGAAGGCCATGCAGTCGGGTCGGGCCGAGATCGCGTCCGACGTCACCGAGGAGTTCCTACGGGCCACGAGCCGGGACGAGCGCCACCTCCAGATCCTGAAGGACCTCGGCTTCACCTCCTATATGTGCGCCCCGCTCCGGGCCCGGGGACGGAACCTCGGGACCATCACCCTGATCTCGGCCGGCTCGGGCCGGCGCTTCGACGAGGACGACCTGGCGCTGGCCGGGGAGCTGGCCCAGCGCGCCGCACTGGTCGTGGACAACGCCCGCCTGCTCTCGGAGCGCACCCGGGTGGCGCAGTCGCTGCAGTCCGCCCTCCTCCCGCCGAGCCTCCCACGCGTGCCTGGCGTCGAGCTGGCGGCCCGGTACCGCGCCGCCGGGGAGGCCAACGACGTGGGCGGGGACTTCTATGACGTCTTCGGCGTGGGCCGCGGCGTGTGGGTGGCCGCCGTCGGTGACGTGTGCGGGACGGGCCCGGAGGCGGCGGCCGTGACGGGGCTGGTCCGCCACGCCCTCCACGCCTCCGCCCAACAGAGACGGGATCCCGGCGCCCTCCTCGACACCGCCAACGCCGTGCTGCGCGACGAGCACGAGCAGGACTGGGAGCGGTTCTGCAGCGCGGCCTGCGCGGTCATCCGCCCCGGCGCCGCCGTCCGCGTGACCCTGGCCTCCGCCGGCCATCCGCCGGTGATGGTGCTGCGCGCCGACGGCCGGGTCGAGGAGATCGAGATCCGGGGCGTGGCCCTCGGTCTCGACGCCCGGCTCCGCCTCCAGACCCGCCGCATGGTCCTCGGGGCCGGGGACATCCTGCTCCTCTACACCGACGGGCTGACCGAGGCGCGCGACGGTGAGGGGCACTTCTTCGGTGAGACGGCCTTCACCCCGCTGCTGGGGGAGCTGGCCGGCCTCGGCGCCGAGGTGGTCGTGACCCGGCTGCTGCAGGCCGTGGAGGAGTTCAGCGCCGGGCGTCTCACCGACGATCTGGCCCTGCTGGCGATCCGGGCCACCGGGTCCGCCGGCACGAGCCGGTAGCGGGACCCGACCGGGCGGGGACCGGTAGCGTCTTCTCCGAGAACTCCAACGCAATCCGCGACGGACAGGGGGACCGATGGGTCGGCTCGAGGGCAAGGTGGCATTCATCACCGGCGCGGCGCGAGGCCAGGGCCGGGCCCACTCGGTGCGCCTGGCGGCGGAGGGCGCCGACATCATCGGGGTCGACATCTGCGGGGAGGTCGGGGCATCCGAGCTGCCACCGGCCTCTCCCCAGGACCTGGAGGAGACGGCCCGGCTGGTCGAGAAGGAGGGCCGCCGCATGCTCACCCGTCAGGCCGACGTGCGCGACCTGCCCGCTCTCCAGTCGGCGGTCGACGAAGGGGTGGGTGAGCTCGGTCGCCTCGATGTCGTCGTGGCCAACGCCGGGATCCTGAACTGGAGCTGGTCCTGGGAGATGAGTCCCGAGCAGTGGCGCGACGTCATCGACGTCAACCTCACCGGCGTGTTCAACACGGTGAAGGCCACCGTCCCGACCATGATCGCCCAGGGGGAGGGGGGCTCGATCATCATGACCAGCTCGGTGGCCGGCCTCTACGGCCAGCCGTTCACGGCCAGCTACACCGCCGCCAAGCACGGCGTGGTGGGCCTGGCCCGTTGCCTGGCCAACGAGCTCTCCGAACACTCCATCCGCGTCAACACGATCCACCCCACGGGTGTGGACACCGCCATGTACCGGGTGCCGGGGCTGTTCCAGCTCATCCAGTCGCGGGCCGCCACCCTCGGCCCGGTGTTCATGAACTCGCTGCCCGTCGAGGTCATGCAGCCCGAGGAGATCGCCGCCGTCGTGGCCTTCCTCGCCTCGGACGACGCCAAGTACATCACGGGCGACCAGATCCGCATCGACTGCGGGAAGCTGAACCGCTGATCGAGGGAATTGCCGGGGCGCGGGTACGGGCCACGACGCGGGTCGGCTGACCCTGCGGTGGCCCTCATGTAATCCCTGGTTCACCCGCCTCCCGTACTCTCGTAAACCGTGGCCACCGACGCGCGCACCGTGGCGTTGCATGGTCGGTCCCCGTCCGGCTCCCTCTTGAGCCGGATCCGGCCCTGGGTGCGCCGGCACCGCCTGATCTCCGCCCTTCTGGCCCTGCTGTTGGTCCTCGGCCCGTGGGAGGCCTCGTTCGCCTCCGCCCTGGCGGGACCGGGCCCCGGGTCGCTGTCGGCCCGCGCCGCCGAGTGGGCGCGCGACCACGGCGGAGCGTCGGCCGTGTCCTGGGTCGAGAACCTCTGGTACTCCCGCCACCCCCCGCCCCGTGGGGGCCACCCGCCCCGTGGCGCCATTCCCGCCGCTTCGAGCCCGGCGGCCCCGCCGGTGCCGGCCGTCGTCCCGCCCCATCTGACCCCACCGGCGCCGATCGTGCCCCTGGCCTCCCCCGCCCTGCCCGGGGAAGGCGTGTGGCACCCGGCCGGGCGGCCCGTCGACGGAGTGACGGCGCTGTACGAGGCCTTCCTGCGTCCCGACGCCGTGCACACCAGCCTGGTCGCGGGCGTGGCGTGGATGGACACCACCCTTCTGCGGGTCCAGCTGTACTCGGGGAGCTACATACCGGGCGCAGGCCCCTGGGCCCATAGCGCCCCCGTCCCCTCCTCCGCGGCCACGAGCCTGGTGGCCGCCTTCAACTCCGGGTTCCGGCTGAAGGACTCCATGGGCGGCTACTACAGCGAAGGCCGCACGGTGGCACCGCTGCGAGTAGGAGCGGCATCGCTGGTGATCTACCGGGACGGGACCGCAACCGTCGGTTCGTGGGGCCGGGACGCGGTGATGGGCCCCGACGTCGCCTCGGTCCGCCAGAATCTCCGCCTACTGGTGGACGGGGGGGCGGCGGTCCCGGGACTCGCCACCGGCCGCACGTGGGGAGCGACGGTCCGCAACCGGACCTACGTCTGGCGCTCGGGGATGGGCGTCACCGCGTCGG
Organism: Acidimicrobiales bacterium; assembly: GCA_035695125.1. Lineage (GTDB taxonomy): Bacteria > Actinomycetota > Acidimicrobiia > Acidimicrobiales > JAJPHE01 > DASSEU01. The sequence goes on along the minus strand of DASSEU010000010.1, from coordinate 6,422 downwards.
GCGCACTCGTCTACGTGGCCGGGCCCGGGCTGGACGTCCCTTCGCTGGCATCCCTGCTCGTGCGGTCGGGGGCGGTGCGGGCGATGGAGCTGGACATCAACGCCGACTGGGTCAACTTCACGGCGTATGCGCCGCCGGCCGGGGGGCGGGGGACGGGCGTCCCCGCCGGGCCCGGGCTGGCGGCGCCGGGCAACGGCGCCACGCTCCTGGCGGGGATGTCGGGTGGTACCGGTCGGTACTTCGCGCCCTGGTGGAACCGGGACTTCGTGGCGGTCTTCGCCGCCTACCCGGCGGCCCTCAGACCTTGAGCGCGGCCTCGTGGACGGGTGCCTCGAGGATCCCCACCAGCATGTCGGTGAGGTTGGCCAGGAACTCCTCCCGGCCCAGCGGCAGGTGCCGCCGCTCCTCGATCAGACGGGCCCGGTCGGCCATAGCGGCTGTCATCAGCATGATCATCCCCAGCACCCGCTCCTGGCGCAGCGCCAGCGGAAGCGCCGGTGGGCGGGCCTCGATCAGCTCGAGGATCTCCTGCAGCCACGGCCCGACGCCGGGGCGGGTGTCCCTCCAGGCGGCAAAGGCGTCGGTCATCTGGGCCACGATGCGCAGGTAGTCGCGCCCCTCCTCCGTCTCCAGGCTGGTGCTGTACGGGATCACGAGGGCGGCCACGAGCTCGCGCGTGGACGCGTCCGGCCCGATCCGGGCCAGGCGCTTGCCCCGGTCCTCGTCGATACGGTCCCCGTGGCGGGTCAGGATGACGTCGACCACGCCGTCGCGCGAGCCGAAGTGGTAGTTGAGGGCCGAGACGTTGCGCTGGCCGGCGGCCTGGGTGATCTCGCGCGTCGTCACCCGGTAGAGGCCCTCCCGGGCGAAGAGACGCTCGGCCTCCCGCAGGAGGCGTTCGCGGGTCGCGGTGGCGTCCCGGGGCACGGCGGCCGGGAACCCTAGAGCTGCTTGAGCGCCGAGACCGGCAGCACCTTGGGCCAGGCGACGTCGGGCAGGGGCTGGGAGAACGGCCCGTACTTGGGCCGGGCCTGCTCCCGGTAGTAGTCGGTCGAGTGCTTGCGGTCGGCGTCGAACTCGGGGATGACCTTGTCCCCGAACAGCTCGAGCACCTCCAGCACCTCGTCGTGGTGCAGGCCCTCGATCGGCAGGCCGAACACGAGCTGGTCCATGCCGACATCCCCCCACCTGGTGATCTGCTCGGCCACCTCGTCGGGCGTCCCGCACAGCATGTAGCCGCCCTCGATCAGCCCGTCCAGCATGGCCTCGGGGTCGTCCCCCGCCAGGTCGCGGATGCTGATCGGAGGATCGGGCCAGGTGATGGCGTCCTGCGACTTCGGCATGGTGTCGTGATAGAGGTTGACCATCGAGACCAGGTAGCCGCGTCCCTTGCGCAGTGCCGCCTCACGCGCCCGGGCCCGGTCCTCGAAGCAGAGCACCGAGTTGGTGATCATCACGTTGTCGTTCTTGAACTGGCCCAGGGGCTCGGTGCAGCGGGACGCGCCCTCCTTGTAGGCCTCGATGCGGCCGCGCAGGGCGTAGATCGGCTCGAAGTTGAAGGCGATGGCCCCGATGCCCAGCTCGCCGGCACGCGTGAACGTCGGGGGATTGCCGCACGCCACCCAGATCGGCGGGTGCCCCTTGCCGTAGGGCTTGGGGAGGATGTTGTGCGGATACGGCACGGTGAAATACTCGCCGTGGTACTCGTAGTCCTTCTGTTCCCACATGCGCGGGATCTCGCGCACGACCTCCTCCCATTCCGGCTTGGTCGAGTTCTTGTCGAGGATGTTGAAGAGGGCAATCTCGTGGCTGCCCGCCCCCCGGCCCGTGCCGAACTCGAAGCGGTGGTTGGTGAAGTGGTCGAGCATGGCGGCCCGCTCGGCGAAGCGGGCGGGGTGCTCCTTGCGCGGTGACAGGCTGGTGATGCCGCTGCAGAGGTGGATGTAGTCGGTCTGGGCGGCTATGTAGCCCATGACCACCTCGGGCGCCGACAGGTGGGAGTACTCGGTGAGGGCGTGGTGCTCACCGAGCCAGGCGTACTTCCAGTTGTGCTTGTCGGCGAAGATCACGTACTCCGCCTCCCGGAGCAGCTCGGTGTGCTCCAGGTCGGAGTCGTGGGCCGCCGGGCCCGGTATGTAGCCGTTGAGGAAGACGCCGAACTCCATTGGACCCCCGAGGACGCGTGGACGTGGTTCTAAGATCAAATCTTAGAACACCCCCTGTGTCAAGGGGACCGGCCCGGGGCTCAGCTCCCGGGCAGGCTGATGGCGCCGGTGGGGACGGCGGGGACCGGGGCGGACCCGTACTGGTCGATGGTGACCGACCCCTGGCCGCCCTGCGACTTCGACGTGTTGCGGGCGTAGACGATGTAGGGGGCGCCGGTGGCGGCCACGTAGATCGTGCTCCCCGTCGAGTCGGCCAGCACGACCGTGGACTGGCCGTTCCAGTCGGTGGTCCCCGGCCGCCTGGTCAGCGACCCCTCCGGGGTTATGCCGCCGAGCAGCTGCTTCTCGTCGGCCACGCTGGCCAGGTCGGTGAAGTCGGGATTGGAGGTCGGTGCCTTGATCCAGTGGCCGGCCAGCAGCTGGGCCTCGCTCGCGCTGTTGGTCAGCTTCTGCCACGACTTCTCGTCGGCCTTGAGATAGATGGTTCCCCCCGCCACGACCTCGTCGAGGGTGGCGCCCGACACCGTGACCGTGCCCCCGCCCCGCTGCGGGGACAGGTTGAGGTCGATGGCGATGGCCGAGCCCTGCTGGGTGAAGTGGCCGCTGACGTGGAAGCTGGACGCCCGGCCCATGGCCGCCTTGGCGTCGGTCAGCACCTGGGTGGCCGACTTGGCCTCCTCCCCGTTGCTGGCCGCTCCCCCGCACGCCGACGCCCCGGCGCCGAGGGCGCAGAAGCAGGCGGCGGCGACGACGGCCCTGACGCCGGATCTCACGTGATGTCCTGCTGCACGGACGCCACGACCGTCTGACTCACGACCCCGACCCCGCCGAAGACGTCGGCGGTGGCCGTCCACGGCGCCGTGGCCTTGAGGTAGGTGGCCGCCGGGGCCGGCAGGCTGTTGGGGTCGGTGAGGAGGAGCGGGCCGCCCTGCAGGGCCGCCGCCACGCCCCCGGCCAGGGCGTCGGGGTACTGCAGCCCGGTGGCCAGCCCCACCGTCCCCGGTGTGGCGAAGCACAGCGCCGCCAGCGCGGCCGAGGTGGCGTAGCGGTCCGAGCCCGCCACCGCCTTCGCCTGCGGATCGGCCTGGCTGGCGGGCCCGCCGACGGCCATGCGCACGTCCCCGGGGTGGGCGTTGATGTAGGCCTGGGTCTCGCCCGGCATGGTGGAGCCGGACGTGAGGAGGATGGCGCCGCCCTCGTACGCCGCCGCCGCCCCGGCGCTGGTGGCGTCGGCGAAGTCGGTGCCCGTGGCCTCCATCAGGACGGGCGGATCCCCGAGGGCCCCCGCCACCTGAACGGCCGTGGCGTAGCGGTTGGCCCCGGCCAGGCGCTGGACGTGGTAGCCGGCGCTGGTCAGCTGGCCGACGATCTGGTCGCTCACCACCGACGAGCCGCCCACCACGAAGACGGTGGCCCCTGAGGATCCTCCCCCGAGGACCCGGTCGATCTCGGCCGAGACCCGCTGATCGAGGCCGGCCTGGTGGGTCAGGAGCAGCGGGCCCCGGTTGGCCGCCGCCAGCGGCACCCCGACCAGGGCGTCGGGATAGGTGTCGGCGCTGGCCAGCACCACCGCCTGGGCGTAGGGCCGGCCCTGGGCGTTGACCGGCCCGTTGGCGCCGGACTGCGGGGCGGAGGGGAACAGGGACTGGGAGACGGCTATGGCGGTGGCCAGGCGGTCCGACCCGGCGATGCGGTTGACCAGGTTGGTCTGGGCGCCTCCCGCCACTGCCCCCCCGGTGAACTGGGTGACGATCGGGTTGAGCTGGAGGTTGCCCGACGCGTCCGGGGCGTTGGAGACGTAGGCGGCGCCGGCCAGGATGCTGCCGTCGGAGCGGACCGCCCCTCCGCCGTCGGCTATGCCGGCATCGGCCGCCTTGACGGGCGACACCGCCACGCCCTGGTTCCCGAATCCGAGGGCGGGCGTGCCGTCGGCGTTGAAGCCCCATGCCAGCACGCCGCCGTTGGCGGCGCCGTGGACGATGAGCGGGAGGCTGGTCGAGCTGAGCGGATCGGGCCCGACCGACAGCGAGTTGAGGGGGGAGGCGATGCTTATCTGTCCGCCGCGCCCGAACGTGGCGTCGACGGCGCCCGAGGCGGTGAGGCGGAGCACGGTCACCTCGGCGGCCAGGTCGGCGGCGGTGACGTAGAGGGCGCCACCCGCTCCGGTGGTGATCCCGCCCGGGACCAGCGGTGTGGGCGACGTGGGCAGCGTGACGGTCCCGGCCTGGCCGAAGGTCGCGTCGGGGACGCCGGCGCCGCTCAGCTTCTGCAACAGGCCCTGATCCTGGGTCGGGGTGGCCCCCAGGCTCACCTCGGGGACGAGGAGGTTGCCCGACGGGTCCACGGTCAGGCCGGTCGGGGCGCCCTGCAGCGACACGGATCCGGCCGTGCCGAAGGTGGCGTCGGTCTGGCCGTCGGGCCCGAGGCGGACCAGCGAGCCGGTGGCGGACAGGGCGCTCGACGACGAGGACCCCGACACTGTGACCAGCGCCACCAGGATCTGCCCGGTGGACAGCACCGCCAGGCCCGTCCCCGCCACCAGCTGGCCCTGGGCCAGGGTCACCGATCCCGACGTCCCGAACTTGGCGTCGGGCTGCCCCGCCGAGGTGTAACGGAGGAGGACCACGCTGCCCGACGGTGGGGTGGTCGACGAGGCGGGGGCCGTGGCGGCGTCGGCCAGGACCAGGATCCCGCCGTCGGGGGCCACGGCCACCCGTTCGACGTGGTCGCTGTCGGCGATCTTGGTCGTCGTCACCCCCGAGGTGCCGAACGAGCTGTCGGCGCTTCCGTTGGGCATGAGGCGGGCCACCCCCACCTCCGGCGCACCGAGCGTGATCGTGGCGCCCGAGGCCGAGCTCGGCGTGTCGGCGTCCCCTACGACCACGACCTTGCCGTCGGGCTGCACGGCCATCGCCGTCGGCGCCCCGCCGGACGGGAACGGCACCGTGGCCAGCCCGCTCTGCCCGAACGAGGTGTCGACGTCACCCGGGGCGGCCGCCGCCGGCAAGGCGGACAAGACGACCAGCGCGACCACCGCGCCCGCCACCCCGACCGATCGTCCCCTGCCCCAGCTCCGCCCCGCCATGGCCATCCCCTTCCGCAACGGCTGGCGGGAGTCTGGCAGGCCTCAGCCGTCCGGCGCTCCCAAGCGGCCGTCGGCGGAGGCCCGTCCGTCGATCTCCTCGAGCGCCTCGTCGATGGTCGCGGCACCGGTCAGGTCGACACAGTCCCGGTCCCCGGCGGCGGGGGGACGGCCCAGCCGGGCCCAGACGACCTTGCCGTCACCCCGGTCCTCCGTTCCCCAGGCCGAAGCCAGGGCCGCCACCGAGAGCAGGCCCCGGCCGCTGGTGGCGTGCAGGGGGGTGGCCGTGGTGGTGGGCATGCGCGGGTTCTCGTCGTAGACCTCGATGCGGACCGCCCCCAGACCCTCCGAGGAGACGGTCAGCCGGAGGGCGGTGCGGGCGTGGAGGACGGCGTTGCTGACCAGCTCGCTGGCCACCAGCTCGGCGTCGTCGACGAACTCCGGGAGCTCCCAGTTGGCGAGCACCTGGCGCACGAACCGGCGGGCGGCCCTGACCAGGTCGGGCCGGCTCTCCAGATCGAGGCACTCCTCCATTGACGCGCTCCCCCGGATCCGTTGCGCAAGACGGGTTGCGAGAGGCCTTCCCCCGACCGGGGCGGGCCAAACGGCGGGCCTCAGGCCGGGACCGGGGCCCGCCGCCCCGACCACCGGGACAGGGGGCCCGGCATCCACCAGTTCCACCTCCCGAGCAGCGCGACCAGGGCGGGAACGAGGAGGGCGCGCACGACGGTGGCGTCGAGGAGGATCCCGACTCCGAGCCCGGTAGCCATGACCTTGAGGTCGGTGACCGGCGCCGAGGCCAGCGAGGCGAAGGCCAGGAACAGGATCAGCGCCGCGCTGGTCACCAGCCGGCCGGTGCGGCCGACGCCTTCGATGACCGCCTCGCTTGTCGAGCCGGTGGCGTCGTACTCCTCACGCATGCGGCTGAGGATGAAAACCTCATAGTCCATCGACAAACCGAAGAGGAACGCGAACACCATCAGGGGAATCCAGAATGTCAGCGCTCCGGTCGCCGGGATGTTGAACAGCGCCTTGGAGCCGTGGCCCTCCTGCCAGAACCAGGTGACCAGTCCGAACGTCGCACCCAGCGAGACGAGGTTGAGCAGCACTGCCTTGATGGCCAGCAGCAGCGATCTGAACGCCCGAACGAGAAGGACGAACGTTGCCAGCGCGAT
>DASSEU010000009.1:0-52322 GCA_035695125.1 Acidimicrobiales bacterium | reverse complement strand
TGTTCACGACGACCGCCCAGCCGGCCGCCGGCTCCACGACCACCACGACCGCTCCGGCAGGCGGGACCACGACCACCACGGTCCCCGGCGGGGCGGGATCCGCCACCACCTCCACCACAGCTCCCACCACCGCCACGACCTCCGCCGCCACCGGAGGCTGACCGTGGTGGTCGGCGCGGGCGGTTGGTGGGCACGGACGGACCCGCGCAACCGGCGGGCGCTCGTCACCGCGGCGGTCTTCGTCGTGCTCCTGATCGCCTTCCTCGGCGTGAAGATGGCGGGCGGGAGCGGGGGCGGCACGCCTGCAGCCGCGCCGAGCACGGTCACGACGCTGGCACCGGGCATTCCAGGGGGCCTGCCGCCCACCACGTCGACGACAGCGACGGGCACCACGCCCTCGACGTTCCAGGTGTACTCGTCCAAGGACCCGTTCCAGGCGCCGCCCGGAGTCATGGCCAACACGACCCCGGGAGGCGGCTCAGGGAGCTCGGCTCCGGGCGGCGGCGCCGGAGTCGGCTCCGCCGGTGGCACGACCTCCACCACCGCCGGCTCCGGGTCGGTCGGCACCAGCGGGGCCAGCGCCGCCGGCGGGACGACCGGTGGCTCGACGGCGCCCAGCCGGGGCCAGCAGGTCGATCTGCTCGACGTGTACGCCAGCAACGGGACCGACTACGCCAGCATCCGGGTGAACGACACCGTCTTCAGCGCCGCCAGCGGACAGACCTTCGATACGGACTACCGGGTCGTGGACCTCTCGCTGGCCACCGCCTGCGGGGACTTCTCGTTCCAGTCCAGGGGGTTCCACCTCTGCAAGGGCCAGCAGATCGTCAAGTAGGCGGCCCGCGATGGCCGGCGGGCCGGCGGAGGGGCACGGGTAGATTTCTGTGGTGCTGCGCTTCCTGACCGCCGGCGAGTCCCACGGTCGCGGCCTGGCCGTGATCGTGGAGGGGCTCCCGGCCGGTCTGCCCCTCACCATCGAGGAGGTCCAGGGGGAGCTGGCCCGCCGCCGGCTGGGGTACGGGCGGGGCCCCCGGATGCGCTTCGAGGCCGACGAGGTCACCCTCCTCGGCGGTATCCGCCACGGCCGCACCCTCGGCTCACCGGTGGCCATCGAGATCGGCAACACCGAATGGCCGAAGTGGACCGAGGAGATGTCCCCGGCCCCGGGCCGGACGGCCAAGCCGCTGACCCAGCCCCGCCCCGGCCACGCCGACCTGGCCGGCATGCAGAAGTACGGCTTCGACGACGCCCGTGACGTGCTCGAGCGGGCGTCGGCGCGCGAGACGGCGGCCCGCGTGGCCGCCGGCGCCTGCGCCAAGGCACTGCTGGCCCACCTCGACATCTCGGTGCTGAGCCACGTGGTGCAGATCGGCCCCGCCGTGGTCAAGCGGCCGGACCGGCCGATGCCGGCCGACCTCGCGACCATCGACGCGTCGGACGTCCGCTGCTTCGACCCCGACGCCGAGCAGGACATGGTGGCGGAGATCAAGGCGGCGGCCAAGGTCGGGGACTCGCTCGGCGGTGTGGCCGAGGTCCTCGCCTACGGCGTGCCGGTCGGGTTGGGCAGCCACGTCCACTGGGACCGCAAGCTCGACAGCCTCCTGGCCGCGGCGCTGATGAGCATCCAGGCCGTGAAGGCCGTCGAGATAGGGGAGGGCTTCGACTCGGCCGGGCGCAGGGGATCCGACGCCCACGACGCCATCTCGTGGGACGAGGACGCGGCGACGTACCGGCGTGAGACCGTGCGCGCCGGCGGCATCGAGGGCGGCATGTCGACGGGCTCGTTGATCTCGGCGCGCGTCGGGATGAAGCCGCTCGCCACCCTGAACCGGCCCGTGCTCAAGACCGTCGACGTGTTCACCAAGGAGGAGACGGTCTCGTTCAAGGAGCGCACCGACGTCACGGCCGTTCCCGCCATGGGTGTGGTGGCCGAGACGATGATGGCGCTCGTCCTGGCCGATGAGGCGCTGCGCAAGTTCGGTGGTGACTCCCTGGCCGAGGTGGTCCGCAACCGGGACGGCTACCTGGCCTCGCTGCGCCACCAGCACGGTCCCGGCGCCGGAAGCGGACGGTGAGCGGGACCCCGCGGGTCCTGCTCGTCGGAATGATGGGATCGGGCAAGACCACGATCGGCCGCCTGCTGGCCCGTCGCCTGGGATGGAGACATGTCGACAGCGACGCCCAGGTCGAGGCGGCCACCGGCCGCGGCGTGGCCCAGATCTTCGCCGAGGAGGGGGAGGCCGCCTTCCGGGTCCAGGAGGCCCGTGCCCTGGCCGAGGCGGTGGCCTCTCCCGAGCCCTCGGTCGTCTCGGTGGCGGGTGGGGCCGTGCTCGACCCCGCGAACCGCGCCCTCATCAGGGACGCCGGGTGCGTGGTGTGGCTGCGCGCCCGGCCCGTAACCCTGGCCCGCCGGGTGGGTTCGGGCGCGGGCCGTCCCCTGCTCGGGGGGGACCCGGCCGGGAACCTGGCCCGGCTCGACGCCGTACGCCGTCCTCTGTACGAGGAGGTGGCCGACCACGCCGTCGACGTCGACGACCTGGCACCGGAGAAGGTGGTCGACATGATCGCCGAGTGGTGCGCCGACGCCGTGACCCTGTCCGGCAAAGGGGAGGCGGGGTGATCCGCGTCGAGGTGCCGCTGGGGGAGCGGTCCTATCCGGTGGTCATCGGCGCCGGGAGCCGCCACGAGCTGGCCTCCCTTCTGCCCGATGCAGCCGAGCGGGTCGCGATCGTCACCCAGGAGCCGGTCGGTGTGGAGGTGGAGACGGGCCGCAAGCAGTGCACGTTCACCGTTCCTGACGGGGAGCGGGCCAAGGGCATGGGGGAGGTGCAGAGGCTGTGCGGGAGCTTCGCCCGGTTCGGGCTGACCCGCGCCGACGTCGTCGTGGCGGTCGGGGGCGGCGTCGTGACCGACCTGGCCGGCTTTGCCGCATCCGTCTACATGCGCGGCGTAGCCGTCGCCCACGTCGCGACCACGCTCCTGGCCCAGGTGGACGCCGCCATCGGTGGCAAGACCGGTGTCGACCTGCCCGAGGGCAAGAACCTGGTGGGCACGTTCTGGCAGCCGGTGGCGGTGGTGTGTGACACCGAGACCCTCGCCAGCCTGCCGCCCCGGCAGATGCGTGCCGGTATGGGGGAGATGGCCAAGTACGCCTTCCTGGGCGTCCCGGACCTCGCCGGTCTCCCCCTCGACGAGCAGGTGGCGGCGTGCGTGGCGTGCAAGGTCGAGGTGGTCAGCGCCGACGAGCGCGAGTCGGGACGGCGGGCCATCCTCAACTACGGCCACACGCTGGCCCACGCCCTGGAGGCGGCGGCCGGCTACGAGGGCATCCTGCACGGAGAGGCGGTGGCGGTCGGACTGGCCTATGCCGCCCGGCTGGCGCGCCGGATGGGGCGGATCGACGACGCCAGAGTGGCGGAGCACGACCGGGTGGTGGCCAGCTTCGACCTGTCGACGGCGCTGCCGGCGGGCAGCCGGGTCGGGGAGCTGATGACGCTGATGGCGCGGGACAAGAAGGCGGTGAGCGGGTTGACGTTCGTGCTCGACGGACCCGCCGGCATAGAGGTGGTGCCCGCGGTGGAGACGGCGGCAGTGGAGGAGACGCTCGTCGAGATGGGGGCGCAATGAGCGGGCGCCCCTGCGTGCTGCTGCTGTCCGGGCCCAACCTCAACCTGCTCGGTCAGCGGGAGCCGGGGATCTACGGGACCGCCACCCTGGCCGACCACGTGGAAACGGCCCGGCGGGCGGCGGAGGCGGCCGGCCTCGAGATCGAGCACGTGCAGTCCAACGTCGAGGGGGAGCTGGTGCAGGCCGTGCAGAACGGGCGCGGCCGCTGTGCCGCGCTGATCGTCAACGCCGGGGCCCTGACCCACTACTCGTGGTCGCTCCACGACGCCCTCTCGACCTTCGGCGGACCGATCGTCGAGCTGCACATCTCGAATCCCGCCGGTCGCGAGCCGTTCCGGCACACGTCGGTGGTGGCCCCGGTGGCGTCGGGACTGGTGGCCGGCTTCGGGGGCCTGGGCTACGAGCTGGCGGTCAACGCCGTGGCCCGCCTGCTGGAGGCGGGTCGTTGACGGCCCCGACCTCCACCGTCGACCTGGCGCCCATGGCGGTGGCGGGCCGGATGGGGCGGCTGCGCGGCGGGCTGTCCGGCGCCGGGTGCGACTTCCTCCTCGTCACGTCCCTGTCGAACGTCCGCTACCTGTCGGGGTTCACAGGCTCGGCCGGCATGCTGCTGGTGGACGCCGACGACGCCCTCCTGGTCACCGACGGCCGCTACCGGACCCAGGCGGGGGAGCAGCTCGCCGTCGCCGGGGTCGACGCCCGGATCGAGATCGGGGGGCTGGCCGACCAGTACGGCGCCCTGGCCGAGGCGGTGGGCCCCGGTGGACGGGTGGGGCTGGAGGCCGCCGCCGTCACGTGGGCCGCCCAGCGGGTGCTGGCCGAGCTCTTCGAGGGCTCCGAGCTGGTGCCCACGACCGGACTGGTCGAGGCCCTGCGCCGGGTCAAGGACGAGGGGGAGCAGGCCCGGATCGAGGCGGCGGCGGGCATAGCCGACCGGGCCCTCGAGCAGATCCTCGACCTCCTGGTGGACGGCCGCCCCGAGGCCGAGGTGGCGCTGGAGCTCGACACGACGATGCGCCGGCTGGGAGCCCAGGGCAGCGCCTTCGAGACGATCGTGGCGGGTGGTCCCAACGGGGCCAAGCCCCACGCCCGGCCCGGTCCCCGCCCGGTGGGACCAGGCGAGCTGGTGGTAATCGACTTCGGCGCGACCGTGGACGGATACCGCTCGGACATGACCCGCACCTTCTGCGTGGGCCCGCCCGCCGACCCCGTTCTCGAGCGGATGTACGAGGTCGTCCGCGCCAGCCAGGCGGCTGGCGTGGACGCGGTGCGAGCCGGCGTGGCCGCGTCGGACGTCGACGGTGCCTGCCGGGACGTGATCGAGGAGGCGGGCTGGGGGGATCGCTTCGTGCACGCCACCGGGCACGGCGTCGGCATCGACATCCACGAGGCTCCGGCGGTGTCGGCCACCTCGGCTGATACGCTCGAAGCGTCCTCCGTCGTCACCGTCGAGCCGGGCGTGTACCTCCCGGACCAGGGTGGCGTGCGCATCGAGGACACCCTGATCGTGACCGAGCAGGGCTGCCGGGCCGTCACCCGATTCCCGAAGCAGCTGGTGCTCTAGAGAGAGGCCAACGATGTCGGTATCGACGAACGACCTGAAGAACGGCATGACCCTCGACCTGCCCGAGGGGCTGTTCTCGGTCGTCGAGTTCCAGCACGTGAAGCCCGGCAAGGGCGGGGCCTTCGTGCGGACCAAGCTCAAGAACGTCCGGACGGGAGCGGTGATCGAACGCACCTACCGCGCCGACGAGAAGCTGGCCCAGGCCATCGTCGAGAAGCGGGAGATGCAGTTCCTCTACCGCGACGGTGAGCAGTACGTGTTCATGGACAACACCAGCTACGACCAGATGAACGTGGACACACCCGCCCTCGGCACCGCCGCCAGCTACGTCAAGGAAGGTGACTCGGCCGTGCTGCAGATGTACGGCACCGAGATCGTGGGTGTGGATCTGCCCGCCTCTGTCGAGCTGACCGTGGCCGAGACCGAGCCGGGCGTGCAGGGGGACCGGGTGTCGGGGGCGCGCAAGCCCGCCACCCTCGAGACGGGGCTGGTGGTGCAGGTGCCGCTTTTCGTCAACACCGGAGACCGGGTCAAGGTCGACACCCGGACCGGGGAGTACATCACCCGGGCCTGAGGTCGATGACCCCTTCCGGCAGTCGGCGGGCGGCGCGCGAGCGGGCGATGTCGCTGCTCTACGAGGCCGAGGCCAAGGGTCAGGACGCCGGCGCCGTCCTGGCCGCGCTGCCGGTCAGCCCCGATCCGTTCGTGGTCGAGCTGGTCGAGGGGGTCGGGCGTCACGGGGACGAGATCGACGCGTTGATCTCCCGGTTCTCGATCGACTGGCCGCTGGAGCGCATGCCCGCCGTCGACCGCAACCTGCTCCGCCTGGCGGTCTTCGAGCTGACCCGGCAGCCGGGCACGCCGGTCGGGGTGGTCATCGACGAGGCGGTCGAGCTGGCCAAGCGCTTCTCGACCGACGACTCGGGGCGGTTCGTGAACGGGGTGCTGTCGGCGGTGGCGGCTGAGGTACGGGGGCCGCTGCTAACCTGAGCGTCTGACCGTGAAGCGGGTCCCGTGAGGCCCGCACGGACAGAGGGAGCCTGGTTGGCGGAGAGAGAGCGCATGTTGACGCCCCCGCGTGGGGGCGTTTTCGTTGCCCGGGCCCAGGTGATGAGCGCCGCCGACGTGACCCGGGCCCTCACCCGCATCACCCACGAGATCGTGGAGCGGAACCACGGGACCGACGACGTGGTGCTGGTCGGCCTCCAGACCGGCGGCGTGCCGCTGGCCCGGCGGATAGCCGGGATGCTCGAGTCCAGCTACGGGACGGCGGTGCCGGTGGGGTCGCTGGACGTGGCGTTCTACCGGGACGACATCGGGCTGCGCCCGGTCCTGCCCGAGGCGGTCACCGACATCCCCTGGGACCTCACCGGCCGCAAGGTGGTGCTGGTCGACGACGTGTTCTTCACCGGGCGGACGGTACGGGCGGCGCTCAACGCCCTGGCCGACTACGGCCGGTCCCAGGTCGTGCAGCTGGCCGTGATGGTCGACCGCGGCCACCGGGAGCTGCCGATTCGGCCCGACTACGTGGGCAAGAACCTGCCCACCCGCCGGGACGAGATGGTCGACGTGACCGAGGAGGGGGTCACCATCGGTGACGTGGTGATGCGATGACCACGGCCACGGTCGAGGCCCCCGTCGTCCGGGTGTCCGCTCCCCGCCACCTCCTGTCGGTGGCCGACCTCGGCGCCGCCGGTATCCGGGAGATCCTCCGGCTGACCGACAGCTTCGTCGAGGTGAGCGAGCGGGCCATCCCCCGGGTCCCGGCCCTCCGGGGCCGGACGGTGGCCACGGTCTTCTTCGAGGACTCCACCCGGACCCGGCTGTCCTTCGAGGCGGCGGCCAAGCGCCTGTCGGCCGACACCATGACCTTCAGCGTGGGCACCTCCTCGGTCAACAAGGGGGAGTCGTTGCGCGACACGGTGGAGACCGTCACGGCCATGGGGGTCGATGCCGTCGTGGTCCGGCACCGCTCGGCCGGCGTGCCGTGGCAGGTGGCCCGGTGGGTCGACGCCAGCATCGTCAACGGCGGGGACGGGTGGCACGAGCACCCCACCCAGGCCCTGCTCGACTGCTACACGATCCGGCAGGTGCGGGGCGGGCCGGACTCGGAGGACCCCTTCTCCGGGCTGCGGGTCGGCATCGTCGGAGACGTGAAGCACAGCCGGGTGGCCCGCTCGAACGTCCTGGCCCTGTCCGCCCTCGGGGCCCGGGTCACCCTGGTGGCCCCGCCGACCCTGCTGCCGCCGTCCCTGGCCGGCTGGCCGGTGGACGTGGCCCACGAGCTCGACGCCGTGGTCGGGGAGCTCGACGTCGTCTATCTCCTGCGGATCCAGGCCGAGCGGATGAGCGAGGCGCTCCTGCCGTCGCTCCGGGAGTATTCGGCCCGCTACGGCATGACGCGGGAGCGGGCCCGGCGGCTCGGGCCCGACTCGATCGTCATGCACCCCGGACCGATGAACCGGGGGGTGGAGATAGCCGCCGAGGTGGCGGACCTGCCCTGCTCGGTCATAACCAGGCAGGTGAGCAACGGGGTGGCGGTGCGGATGGCGGTGCTGTTCCTGCTGCTCGGCAGCCCGGGCCAGGTGGACGCCGGTGGCTGAGCTCCTGATCCGCGGGGGCACCGTCATCGACGCCACGGGCGTGCGCCGCGCCGACGTGGCGGTGAGCGGCAAGGTGATCGTGGGCGTGGGTGACGACCTCGTGGCGCCGGCGGGGGCCCTCGTCCTCGAGGCCGACGGGTGCGTCGTGTGCCCCGGCTTCGTCGACCTCCACACCCACCTCCGGGAGCCGGGCCGGGAGGAGGCCGAGACCATCGAGACGGGGTCCCGGGCGGCGGCCCTCGGCGGCTACACCGCGGTCGTGGCCATGCCGAACACGGAGCCGCCGATCGACTGCGCCAGCGTGGTCCGTGAGGTCCAGGAGATTGCCCGGCGGGCCCTGTGCGAGGTCGAGGTGGCGGGGGCCATAACCGTGGGCCGGGCCGGGGAGCGGCTGGCCCCGATGGCGGAGATGGCCGGTCTCGGGGTGCGGCTCTTCACCGATGACGGGAGCGGGGTCCAGGACGGCCGGCTCATGCGCCGCGCCTTCGAGTACGCCGGCCCCCTCGGGGTGACGCTGGCCCAGCACTGCGAGGACGCCGCCCTGGCCGCCGGCGGCCACATGAACGAGGGGGAGTGGTCGAGCCGCCTCGGCATTCCGGGCATCCCCGCCGAGGCCGAGGAGCTGATGGTCATGCGCGACGTGGCCCTGGCCCGCCTGACCGGTGGCCGGGTCCACTTCCTCCATCTCTCCACGGCCGGCTCGGTGGCGGTGGTCGGCGCCGCCCGGGCCCAGGGGCTGCGGGTGACCGCCGAGGCGGCCCCCCACCACCTGGCCCTCACCGAGGCCGAGGTGGCCGGCTACGACCCGGTGTTCAAGGTCAACCCGCCCCTGCGCACGGCCGCCGACGTGCGGGCCGTGCGCCGGGGACTGGCCGACGGGGTGATCGACGCCATCGCCACCGACCACGCCCCCCACGCCCAGGAGGCCAAGGAGGCGCCCTTCGACCAGGCGCCACCGGGGATGATCGGGCTGGAGACCGCGCTGGCGGTGGCTATCACCCACCTGACCGAGGAGGAGGACGGCGTGAGCCCGATGCCGCTGGCCGACGTGATCGGGGCCCTGTCGTGGCGGCCAGCGGAGATAGCCGGGGTCGGGGACCGCCACGGCGGCCCGCTCGTGGCGGGGGCGGCGGCCAACGTGTGCGTGTTCGACCCCCGGGCCCGCTGGAGCGTCGATCCGGGGGCCGGGGCCAGCCGCAGCCGCAACAGCCCCTTTTCCGGTCGGACGCTCACGGGCCGGGTGCGCCACACCGTGCTGAACGGGGAGCCGGTGGCGGTCGACGGGGAGGCGCAGCGGTGAGCGGCCGTCTTCCCTCCCTCCTCGTGCTGGCTGACGGCAC
The DNA here is from genome assembly GCA_035695125.1 of Acidimicrobiales bacterium. Lineage (GTDB taxonomy): Bacteria > Actinomycetota > Acidimicrobiia > Acidimicrobiales > JAJPHE01 > DASSEU01. The sequence goes on along the minus strand of DASSEU010000009.1, from coordinate 43,188 downwards.
CGTGTTCGAGGGGGAGGCGGCCGGCGCCCCCGCCGAGGTGGCGACCGGGGAGCTGGTGTTCAACACGGTGATGAGCGGTTACCAGGAGGTGATCACCGACCCGTCCTACGCCGGCCAGGTGATTGCCTTCACCTATCCCCACATCGGCAACTACGGGGTGGCGGCCAGCGACGACGAGAGCCGGCGGCCCTTCTGCCGGGGTGTGGTGGTGCGGGACCTCTCGAACCGCCCCAGCAGCTGGCGTTCGAGCCGGACCCTGGAGTCGTTCCTCCGGAGCCACGGCATCCCGGCCCTGACCGGCGTCGACACGCGCCGCCTCACCCGGCACATCCGCGAGGCGGGCGCCATGCCGTGCGCCTTCGGCACCGCCCCCGAGGACAGGCTGCTGGCGGCGGCCCGGGTCGAGCCGGGGACCGACGGCGTCGACCTCGTCGCCACGGTGACGACGGACCGGCCCTACACGGCCGGGCACGGGCCCCTGTCGGTCGTGGCCTACGACTTCGGCATCAAGCGGGCCATCCTGGCCCAGCTGGGGACCATGGCCACGGTGGAGGTCGTGCCGGCGTCGACTCCGGCGGACGAGGTGCTGGCGCGACGGCCGGACGGGGTGTTCCTCTCCAACGGTCCGGGGGACCCCGCCGCCGTCGGCTACGCCGCCGAGACCATCTCCCAGCTGCTCGGGCGCGTACCGGTGTTCGGGATCTGTCTCGGCCACCAGCTCCTGGCCACCGCCCTCGGCGCCCGCACGTTCAAGCTGCCCTTCGGCCACCACGGCGGCAACCACCCGGTGCGCCGGCTGGACGGGGGCGCGGTGGAGATCACGAGCCAGAACCACAACTACGCCGTCGACGAGGGCAGCCTGGCGGCCGCCGACGTCACCCACGTCAACCTCAACGACGGGGTGGTGGAGGGGATCCGGTGCCGGGACGTGCCCGCCTTCGGCGTGCAGTACCACCCCGAGGCGGGCCCGGGCCCGCACGATGCCCGCTACCTGTTCGAGGAGTTCCGCCGGCTCATGCTCCAGGGGGCTCTGACCTAGATGCCGAAGAGGGACGACATCGAGTCGGTCCTGGTGATCGGGTCGGGCCCGATCGTGATCGGCCAGGCCTGCGAGTTCGACTACTCGGGGACCCAGGCGTGCCGGGTGCTGCGGGCCGAGGGCTACCGGGTGATCCTGGCCAACTCGAACCCGGCCACGATCATGACCGACCCTGAGCTGGCCCACAGGACGTATGTCGAGCCCCTCGACGCCGACGTGCTGGCTGCCATCGTCGAGCGCGAGCGCCCCGACGCCCTGCTGCCGACCCTCGGAGGCCAGACGGCGCTGAATTTGGCCACCCAGCTGCACGAGCGCGGGGTGCTCGACGCCTTCGGCGTGGAGATGATCGGGGCCAACGCCGAGGCCATCCGCACCGCCGAGAACAGGGAGCGGTTCAAGGAGGCCATGACCGGCATCGGCCTCGAGGTGCCGGCGTCCGGCTTCGCCCACTCGCTCGAGGAGGCGATGAAGGTGGGCGAGGAGATCGGCTTCCCCCTGATCATCCGGCCCTCCTACATCCTGGGAGGCCAGGGGACCGGCATAGCCCACGACGCCGACACCCTGCGCGCCCTGGCCTCGACCGGCCTGGCCGCCAGCCCGATCAGCGAGGTGCTGATCGAAAGCTCGATAGCGGGGTGGAAGGAGTACGAGCTGGAGGTCATGCGCGACCGCGCCGACAACTGCGTGGTCGTCTGCTCGATCGAGAACTTCGACCCGATGGGCGTGCACACCGGGGACTCGATCACGGTGGCGCCGGCCCAGACGCTGTCCGACGTCGAGTACCAGGCCATGCGCGACTCGGCGTTCGCGTGCATCCGCCGCATCGGCGTCGACACGGGGGGCTCCAACATCCAGTTTGCCGTCGACCCCGCCGACGGGCGCCAGGTCGTGATCGAGATGAACCCGCGCGTGTCGCGCTCGAGCGCGCTGGCGTCGAAGGCGACCGGGTTCCCGATCGCCAAGATCGCGGCCCGGCTGGCAGTGGGCTACACCCTCGACGAGATCGCCAACGACATCACGCGCAAGACCCCGGCCAGCTTCGAGCCGACCATCGACTACGTCGTCACCAAGGTCCCCCGGTGGGCGTTCGAGAAGTTCCCGGGCACGGCCGAGATCCTGGGCACGCGCATGCAGTCGGTGGGCGAGGTCATGGCCATCGGCCGCACCTTCCCCGAGTCCCTGCAGAAGGGCATGCGCTCGCTCGAGCACGGCCGGCTCGGGCTCAACTGCGATCCGGCCGAGCAGCTCCTCGATTCGCTGTCAGACGACGAGCTGGTGCGGCGGGCGGCGGTGGGCACACCGGACCGGCCCTTCCAGCTCGAGGCCGCCCTGCGGCGCGGCATCAGCGTCGAGCGGCTGGCCGAGGCCACGGCCGTGGATCCGTGGTTCCTGGACCAGATAGCCCAGGTCACAGCCGAGCGGGCCGCCCTGGCGGAGCGGGGCCTGGCCGGGATGGACCGGGCCGCCTTCCGCCGGGCCAAGCGGCTGGGCTTCTCCGACGGCCAGCTCGCCTACCTGTTCGGCGTGCCGGAGGGGGAGGTCCGCACTTCCCGGCTGGCCGCCGGGGTCACGGCCACCTTCAAGACGGTCGACACCTGCGGGGCCGAGTTCGAGGCGGCCACGCCGTACCACTACTCCACCTACGAGGAGGAGGACGAGGTCCGCCCCGGAGACCGTCCCAAGGTCGTGATCCTCGGGTCCGGGCCCAACCGCATCGGCCAGGGCATCGAATTCGACTACTGCTGCGTCCACGCCAGCTTCGCCCTGCGGGAGGCGGGCTACGAGACCGTGATGGTCAACTGCAACCCGGAGACCGTGTCGACCGACTACGACACGAGCGACCGGCTGTACTTCGAGCCGCTCACGACCGAGGACGTGCAGAACGTCCTCGACGTGGAGACCCGTTCGGGGGGCGGACCGGTGGTCGGCGTGATCGTCGGGCTCGGGGGCCAGACGCCCCTGAAGCTGGCGTCGCGGCTCCCGGAGGGGATGGTGCTCGGCACCAGCCCCGAGGCCATCGACCTGGCCGAGGACCGCGAGCGCTGGGCCGACCTGTGTCGGCGCCTCGGCATCCCCCAGCCGCCGGGCGGGACGGCTGTGACCGTGGACGAGGCCGTGGCCGTGGCCGACCGGGTCGGCTACCCCGTGCTGGTCCGGCCCAGCTACGTCCTGGGTGGCCGGGCCATGGAGATCGTCTACGACGCCGACGGCCTGCGCCGGGCCATGGCCGAGCTGGCCGCGGTCGGCTCCCTCGGTCGGGAGGGCGGGCTGTCGGCGGAGCGGCCCGTGCTGGTCGACCGGTTCCTGGAGGACGCCATCGAGGTCGACGTGGATGCCCTGCGGGACCGGGACGGCGAGGTGCTGATCGGCGGGGTGATGGAGCACGTCGAGGAGGCCGGCGTGCACTCGGGGGACTCGGCGTGCGTGATCCCGCCGCCAACCCTGCCCCACGACGTGATCGAGCTGCTCGAGGCCCACACCCGGGCCATTGCCGGCGCCCTCGGCGTGCAGGGCCCGATCAACGTCCAGTACGCGGTCAAGGACCACGAGGTGTACGTGATCGAGGCCAACCCCCGCGCCAGCCGCACGGTGCCGTTCGTGGCCAAAGCCACGGGGGTGCCGCTGGCCAAGGTGGCGGCCCGGCTGATGCTCGGCTCCACCCTGGCCGAGCTCCGGACCGACGGCCTGCTCGTCGATCCCGTCGACGGCGGCCACGTGAGCGTGAAGGAGGCGGTCCTGCCCTTCAACCGCTTCCCGGACGTCGACACCGTGCTGGGCCCCGAGATGCGCTCGACCGGTGAGGTCATGGGCATCGACACCACCTTCGGGCTGGCCTTCGCCAAGAGCCAGATCGCGGCGGGCAACCGCCTGCCCGACTCGGGGTCGGTGTTCATGTCGCTGGCCGACCGGGACAAGCCCGGCGGGGCCGTGGCGGCCCGGCGCTTCGTGGAGCTCGGCTTCTCGCTGGTGGCCACGGCCGGCACGGCGCACTTCCTGGAGGCCGAGGGCATCCCCGTCGAGGCGGTGGTGGCCAAGGTCGGGGAGGCCGAGCCCGCCCCCGGCTCCCTCGACGCCATCGACCTCATCGGCAGCGGCAAGGTGCAGCTGGTCGTGAACACACCCCAGGGGCGCGGCCCCCGGGCCGACGGCGCCTACATCCGGACCGCCGCCTCGGTGCACAACGTCCCGTGTCTGACGACGGTGGCGGCGGCCCGGGCGGCGGCGGCGGGGATGGCGGACTGGGGCAGCCACGCCCTGCAGGTACGCAGCCTCCAGGAGTTCCACGAGGGGGGCCAGCTACGCCTGCCGGTCTGAGGGGGCGGTTCGGGGCGGCCCGCCCCGGCCGCCTCGACACCACGACCCGGGTGGGCTCGGTGGTGCTCCCCAACCCGGTGATGACGGCGTCGGGGACCTCCGGGCACGGATGCGAGCTGGGTGCCTACTTCGACCTCTCCCGGCTCGGGGCCGTGGTGGTGAAGTCGCTTTCGGCCGAGCCCTGGCCCGGGAACCCCGCCCCCCGGCTGGCGCCGGTCGAGGTGGGGATGCTCAACAGCGTGGGCCTGCAGGGCCCCGGGATCGAGGCGTGGATGGAGTCGGAGCTTCCCGGCCTGGTGGCGGCCCGGGCCCGGGTGGTGGTGAGCATCTGGGCCACCACGGTCGAGGGCTACGCCAAGGCGGCGGCCATGCTGGCGGGGGCCCCGCCCGACGTGGTGGCGGTGGAGGTGAACGTGAGCTGCCCGAACATCGAGGACCGACGCAGGATGTTCGCCCACGCCCCGGCGGCCACGGCCGAGGCGGTGTCGGCGGCGGCGGCGGGCGGCCGGCCCCGCTGGGCCAAGCTCAGCCCCAACGTCACCGACCTCACCGAGATCGCCGGGGCGGCCCTGGGCGCCGGCGCCGAGGCCGTCACGCTGGTCAACACCGTGATGGGCATGGCGGTGGACCCCGTGGCCCGCCGCCCGGTCCTGGGGGCGGGGGGTGGGGGGCTGTCGGGACCGGCCATCCGGCCGGTGGCGGTACGGGCCGTCCACGAGTGCCGGGCCGCCTTCCCCGACGCCGGGATCATCGGGGTGGGGGGCGTGTCGTCGGGCCGTGACGCCGCCGAGCTGATGGTGGCGGGGGCCGACGCGGTGCAGGTGGGGACGGCCACCTTCGCCGATCCCCGGGCGCCCCTGCGGGTGCTCGAGGAGCTGGAGCAGTGGTGCCGGCGTCACGGGGTGGCCCGCACGGCCGAGCTGACGGGCGCTGCCCATCGTGGGGGAGACGCCGCCGGCGGTGTGGCCGCCCGGCCCGGCGATTAGGGTTCGCGCCATGCCGCAGCCCCCCTCTCTGTCCCCAGAACAGCGCCAGGCCGCCCTCGAGAAGGCCGCCGTCGCCCGCCGGGCCCGGGCCGAGCTGAAGGAGAAGCTCAAGATGGGCTCCGTCACGCTGGAGGAGCTGTTCGCCCAGTCCGGCGGGGACGACATCGTCGGCAAGATGAAGGTCCTGGCCGTGCTGGAGTCGCTCCCCGGCGTGGGCAAGGTCAAGGCCCGCAAGCTGATGGAGGAGATCAACATCCCCGACACCCGCCGGGTCCAGGGTCTCGGCAGCCACCAGCGCGAGGCCCTGCTGCAGGAAACCCGCCGCAGCTGATCTTCGTCATCTTCGGGCCCGGCGGGGTCGGCAAGGGCTCGATCGTCGACCGCCTGCTGGCCCGCGACGACCGGTTGTGGCTCAGCCGGTCCTGGACGACCCGGCCCCGCCGCCCGGGCGAGCGCGAGGACGCCTACGTCTGGGTCGACCGGGCCGCGTTCGAGGCCCACCGGGCCCGGGACGGGTTCCTCGAGACCAACGACTTCCTCGGGCGCCACCTCTACGGCACCCCGCGCCCCGACCCGCCCCCGGGGCGGGACCTGGTGCTCGAGATCGACGTCAACGGGGCCGAGCAGGTCCGGGCCGCCCATCCCGACGCCGTCGTGATCATGGTCGTGCCCCCGTCGGAGGAGGCCCAGCGGGAGCGCCTGCGCCACCGGGGGGACAGCCCCGACCAGGTGGACGCCCGCCTGGCGCTCGGCCGGGAGGAGATCCCCCGGGGCCGGGCCGTGGCCGACCACGTGGTCGTGAACGACGACCTCGATAGGGCCGTGGAGCAGGTGGCCGGTATAATTGCCGGTCACCGCGCCGAAGGAGCCTGATGGCCGAACGCCCCACGATGATGGATCCCCCGATCGAGACCCTCCTCGACAAGGTGGACTCCAAGTTCAGTCTGGTGACCCTCTCGGCCAAGCGGGCCCGGCAGATCAACAGCTACTTCAACCAGCTCGGTGAGGGCCTGGGCGCCCTGGTCCCCCCCCAGGTGACCTCGGTCTCGCTCAAGCCGCTGTCGATCTCCCTCGAGGAGATCGCCGCCGGGAAGATCACGTTCCTCCGGCCCGAAGAGGTCGAGGAGTCGGCCGAATAGCCGCTCCCGGCTCATGAGCACCCTGGCCGGGGCCCGCGTGGTGCTCGGCGTGAGCGGCGGGATCGCGGCGTACAAGGCGGTCGAGGTGTGCCGGCGGCTGGTCGACGCCGGCTCCCACGTCGTTCCCGTCCTCACCGAGGACGCCCAGCGCTTTGTCGGCCGGGTCACGTTCTCCGCTTTGGCGTCGGAGCCGGCCCGCACGTCGCTCTGGGACGACGGTGCCGACCCGATCCCGCACACCCGCCTGGGCCAGGGGGCCGACGTGATCGTGGTCGCGCCCGCCACCGCCCACCTCCTCGGGCGCTACACCGCCGGGCTGGCCGACGACCTGCTCACGGCCACCCTTCTCGCCACGCGGGCCCCGGTGGTCGTGTGCCCGGCCATGCACACCGAGATGTGGGAGCACGCCGCCGTGCAGGCCAACCTGGCCACGCTGGCGGGCCGGGGCGTGAGGGTGGTTCCGCCCGCCGAGGGGCGCCTGGCCGGAGGGGACGTGGGGGCGGGCCGGCTGGCCGAGCCCGGGGACATCGTGGCGGCGGTGGAGGCCGCCCTGGCGGCGGCACCGGCAGGGGGCCCCGGGCCGTCGCTCGCGGGACTGCGGGTGCTGGTGACGGCGGGCGGGACCAGGGAGGCCATCGACCCGGTGCGCTTCATCGGCAACCGCAGCTCGGGCAAGCAGGGCCATGCCGTGGCGGCCGAGGCGGCCCGGCGGGGCGCCGCCGTGACGCTCGTGACCACCACGGGCCTGCCGGCGCCGGCGGGGGCGGAAGTGGTCCGGGTCGAGTCGGCCGAGGAGATGGAGGCGGCCGTGCGCGCCGCCGCGCCCGGGGCCGACATCGTGGTGATGGCGGCGGCGGTGGCCGACTTCCGGCCCAAGGTGGCGGCCGACCAGAAGATCAAGAAGGACACCGGCCCCCCCGAGGTCGTCCTCGAGCCGACACCCGACATCCTCGCCGGGCTGGCCACCACCCGGCGGGCGGGGCAGGTGCTGGTGGGCTTTGCCGCCGAGACCACCGACGTGATCGCCCACGCCCGCGACAAGGTCCGCCGGAAGGGGGTCGACCTGATCGTGGCGAACGATGTGTCGGCCCCTGGAGTGGGCTTCGAGCACGACACCAACGCGGTGACGATCGTCGGCCCCGACGGACCGGTGACCGAGACCGGACTGACGACCAAGGACCGGGTGGCGGCGGCGGTGCTGGATGCCGCCGTGTCCCGCCTGACCACGATCCCCCCTCAAGGAGAGACCAGCTGATGCCGTACCGCTACCGGTTCACCTCGGAGTCGGTCACCGAGGGCCATCCCGACAAGATGGCCGACCAGATCTCCGACGCCGTGCTCGACGCGGTGATAGCCCAGGATCCCACCAGCCGGGTGGCCTGCGAGACCCTGCTCACGACCGGACTGGTCGTGGTGGCCGGGGAGATCACGACCGAGGCCTACGTCGACATCTCGCGGATCGTGCGCGAGACCGTGTGCCACATCGGCTACGACCGGGAGGCATACGGGTTCGACGGGAACACGTGCGGGGTCATCGTCTCGATCGACGAGCAGTCCCCCGACATCTCCCAGGGCGTGAGCGCCGCCCTCGAGCTGCGCACGGGCTCGGGCGGGGAGGACCAGCTGAACGCCCAGGGCGCCGGGGACCAGGGAATGATGTTCGGCTACGCCTGCGACGAGACGCCGGACCTCATGCCGGTCCCGATCTGGCTGGCCCATCGACTGGCCCACCGGCTGTCCGAGGTGCGCAAGGCCGGGGTGCTGCCCTACCTGCGGCCCGATGGCAAGACCCAGGTCACCTTCGAGTACGAGGGGGACCGCCCGGTGGCGCTCCGCACCGTGCTCATCTCCACCCAGCACCAGCCCGGCCTCGACATCGACACCCTGCTCAAGCCCGACCTGCGAGAGCACGTGATCACGCCGATGCTGCCCTCCGAGTTCGCCTCCGAGCCCTACGAGATCCTGGCCAACCCGACGGGCCGCTTCGAGCTGGGCGGCCCCCACGCCGACACCGGCCTGACCGGGCGCAAGATCATCGTCGACACCTACGGGGGCGCGGCCCGCCACGGGGGCGGTGCCTTCTCCGGCAAGGACCCGAGCAAGGTCGACCGCTCCGCCGCCTACGCCGCCCGGTGGGTCGCCAAGCACGTGGTGGCCGCCGGCGCCGCCCGGCGCTGCGAGGTGCAGGTGGCCTATGCGATCGGCGTGGCCCATCCGGTCTCGATCATGGTCGAGACGTTCGGGACCGAGACCGTCGACCCCGAGCGGATCAGCGCCGCCATCCGGGAGGTCTTCGATCTCCGCCCGGCCGCCATTATCCGGGACCTCGACCTGCGCCGGCCCATCTACCGGCGTACGGCCGCCTACGGCCACTTCGGGCGCAGCGACAAGGAGTTCACCTGGGAGGCCACGTCCCGTCTCGACGATCTCCGCAGCGCTCTGAACCTCTAGGCCTGGACGGCGAGGCCGGCGGGGCTGGGGCCCCCGCCGCCGTCGTCCGGGTCGTGCCGGACGTCAGGGGCATCGACAGGGTCTTCGACTACTCGCTGCCGGAGCTGCCCGGCCCGCCCGTGACCGTGGGCACCTCGGTGCGGGTGCCCCTGCACGGCCGCCGGGTGGCGGGGTGGGTCGTGGCGACCGACGTCGAACCCCCTGCCGGAGTGCGCCTCCTCCCGGTACGGGCCGTGCGGGGCATCGGGCCCGCCGCCGAGGTCGTCGAGCTGGCCCGCTGGGCGGCGTGGCGCTGGGCCGGACCAATGGTGCCGTTCCTGGTCACGGCTTCCCCGCCGCGGCTGGTGCCGTCGCTGCCCCCTCCCGGTCGACCCCCGGACCGGGGCGGACCGGCGCCGCCACCTTCGGGGCCGGTGGCCGAGGCCCTGTCGGCCGGGCGGGCCGTGCTGCGCCTGCCCCCCGCCGCGGCCCGCTCCGGGGTGGTCCGGGCCGTGGGGGCGTGCCTGCAACCGGGTCGGTCGGTCCTGGTCGTCTGCCCGAGCACGGAGGACGCCGAGCGGGTGGCCAGGCTGCTTGCGCGCGACGGCGTCCCGGTGGCCCGCCTGCCTGAGCAGTGGGCCGAGGCCGCCGCCGGCGGGCGGGTGGTCGTCGGGGCCCGGGCGGGGGCGTGGGGGCCGGCTCCGGGCCTGGTGGCGGCGCTCGTGCTCGATGGCCACGACCAGGCCCACGTGGAGGAGCGGGCGCCGACGTGGAACGCCTGGGAGGTCGTGGCCGAGCGCTGCGCCCGGGCCGGCGCCCCCTGCGTCGTGACCTCCGCCGTGCCGACCCTGGAGCTGCTGCGGTGGGGCCGTCTCGTCGTGTATCCCCGGGCCGAGGAGCGGGCCGGGTGGCCCGCCGTCGAGGTGGTCGACCTGCGGACCCGGGACCCCCGCTCGGGCCTGCTGACCGAGGACCTGGCCCGGTTCCTGCGGCGGGTGGGAGCCGAGCCGGGCCGCCCCGCCGTCTGTGTGGTGAACCGGCGGGGCCGGGCCCGCCTCCTGGCCTGCACCGGGTGCGGGGAGCTGGTCCGCTGCCACGTCTGTGACGGGGCCATGGTGCAGCCCCGCGGCGCCGAGGAGCTCTGCTGCCCGGCCTGCTCCGCCACCCGGCCCCCGCTGTGCCCGGCCTGCGGGTCGACCCGGTTGGCGGTGGTTCGGCCGGGGGTGACCAGGCTGGCCGAGGAGCTGGCCGCCCTCACCGGGCTGCCGGCGGCCGAGATCAGCACCGACCGGGCCGAGGGCGCCGAGGACGCCGCCATCATCGCCGGCACCGAGGCCGCCCTCCATCGCCTGCGCCGGGCGGCGGGGGTGGCCTTCCTCGAGCTCGACCAGGAGCTGACCGCCCCCCGCCACCGCGCCGGGGAGGCGACCCTGGCCCTCCTGGCCCGGGCCGCCCGTCTCCTCGGAGGGCGAAGCCGCCCCCTCCTCCTCCAGACCCGCCTGCCCGACCACGAGGTGGTGACGGCGGTAGTGGGGGCCGACCCCGGTCGCTGGACCGCCGTCGAGGAGCCCCGCCGGCGGGCGCTGGCCCTGCCCCCGTTCTCCGCCATGGCGCTCATCTCGGGCCCCGACGTCGCCACCGCCTCGGCCGGGCTGGCGGCCCGGGGCCTCGAAACGGCGCCGGCCGGCGCCGGCGACAGCTGGCTGGTGCGCGCCGCCGATCACCAGGTGCTCTGTGACGCCCTGGCCGAGGTCCGGGCCGGCGGCGCCGACGTCCGGATCGAGGTCGACCCGCTGCGCGCCTGAATACCCTGGCCGTCCCATGGCGCGGCTCGTCTACCTCGGCACCCCCGAGGTCGGGGTGCCGCCGCTGCGGGCCCTGGCCGCCGCCGGCCACGAGATCGTGCTGGTCGTCAGCCAGCCGGACCGGAGGCGAGGGAGGGGGGCTGAGCTCGTCCCCGCGCCGGTCAAGCGGGCCGCCACCGAGCTGGGTCTGCCGGTGTCGGACCGGGTCGACGACGTCCTGGGCCTGGGGGCGGAGCTCGGGGTCGTCGTGGCCTTCGGCCGGCTGATCAGACCCCACGTCCTGGCCGAGGTGCCCATGGTCAACCTCCACTTCTCGCTGCTGCCGCGATGGCGGGGGGCGGCGCCGGTGGAACGGGCCCTGCTGGCCGGGGACGAGGTCACCGGCGTCTGCCTGATGGAGCTGGAGGAGGGCCTGGACACCGGGCCCGTGTACGAGTGCGCCGAGCTCCCGATCACCGACGACGACACGCTGGAGTCCCTGCGCTCCCGGCTGGTCGACGTCGGCACGGAGATGCTGGTCCGGCGCCTGGCTTCGGGCCGGGTCAGCCTCGGGACGCCCCGGGCCCAGGAGGGGGAGCCGACCTACGCCGCCAAGCTCGCCCCGGCCGAGCTGCGGATCGACTGGTCGCGCCCGGCCCGGGAGCTGGCCCGGCTGGTGCGGCTGGGCTCGGCATGGACGTCGGTGGGCGGGCGCCGGCTGCGCGTGCTGGCGGCGGCGGCGGAGCCCGGCGGGGCCGGCCCCGGCGTGGCGGACGGGACGGCGGTCGGGACGGGGGACGGCGTCCTCCGCCTCGTCCGGGTTCAGCCCGAGGGCAAGGGGGCCATGGCGGCGGAGGACTGGGCCCGGGGGGCCCGCCTGGCTCCGGGCGCGGTGCTCGGGGAGTGAGCCTGGGCGGCGCCGGGGTGGCCGCCCGGCGGGTGGCCGTCGAGGCCCTGCTCCGCATCGACGAGGGGGCCTACGCCAACCTCGTGGTCCCCGCCGTCATCGGCCGCTCCCGGCTGGCCGAGCGGGACCGGGCCCTGGCCACCGAGCTCGCCTACGGGGGGACCCGGATGCGCCGGGCGTGCGACTTCCTCGTGGACCGCTTCCTCCGGGGGCCGGTCGAGGGCCCGGTGCGGGTCGTGCTGAGGATGGGCGCCTACCAGCTCCACTGGATGGGCCTTCCCCCCCACGCCGTGGTGTCGACCACCGTGGAGTGCGCCCCCCGGCGGGCCCGCGGCCTGGTCAACGCCGTTCTGCGGCGGGTGGCCGACGCCGGCCCGGTGGAGTGGCCCGATCCCGCCATCGAGCTCTCCTATCCCGACTGGATCGTGCAACGGCTCTCGGCGGACCTCGGGGGCGAGGCGGCCCGCGCCGCCCTCGAGCAGATGAACCGTCCCCCCGCCGTGACCGTGCGCGCCGACGGCTACGTCCAGGACCGGGCGTCGCAGTGGGTGGCGGGGTACGTGCCGGTCGAGGCCGGCGACATCGTGGCCGACGTGTGCGCCGCCCCGGGCGGCAAGGCCACGGCCCTTGCGCACCGTGGCCCCTCCGTCGTGGCCGCCCTCGACGTGCGGGAGGGGCGGGCCGGGCTGGTGAGGGAGAACGCCGCTCGGGTGGGAGCGACCTCTGTCGGCGCGGTGGTCGGGGACGGGACGCGGGCGCCGCTGCGCCGGGGGGCGTTCGACCGGGTGCTGGTGGACGCCCCGTGCTCGGGCCTGGGCGTCCTCCGGCGCCGGCCCGACGCCCGGTGGCGCGTGGAGTCGGACGCCCCTGGACGCCTGCAGCAGCTCCAGCAGCGCCTGCTGGCAGAGGCGGCGGCGCTGGTCCGACCGGGCGGCACCCTCGTCTACAGCGTGTGCACGCTGACGGCGGAGGAGACGGTAGGCGTGGACGCCTGGGCCGAGGTCACGCTTCCTTCCTTCGGCGCCCTGGCGCCCCCGGGCGACCCCTGGCGCGGCCACGGCCGCGGGGCCCTGCTCCTCCCGCAGGACGCCGACACCGACGGGATGTTCGTGCTCGGGCTGGAACGGGTGCGCCGGTAGCGTGACGGCGGTGGCGGAGGTGACGAGTGAGCGGGCGGGGCGGGTGAGCATCGCCCCGTCGATCCTGTCGGCGGACTTCGCCGAGCTGGCCGAGGCGGTCGACGGCGTGGCCCCCGAGACCGACCTGCTCCACGTCGACGTCATGGACGGCCACTTCGTGCCCAACCTGACCATCGGGCCGCCGGTCGTGGCGGCGCTCCATCGCCACTGCGGCGGCGTCTACCTCGACTGCCACCTGATGATCACCGAGCCCGATCGCTACCTCGAGCGCTTCCAGGAGGCGGGGGCCTCGGGCTGTTCGATCCACGTCGAGCTGGGACGGACGGGGGCGCTCATCGATCAGATGCGCGGTCTGGGCCTGGACGTCGGTATGGCGGTGAACCCCGACACGCCGTTCGAGTCCTTCGCCGACCACCTCGGCGCCGTGGACCTGGTGCTGCTGATGACCGTCTTCCCCGGCTTCGGGGGTCAGGCGTTCATGGCCGAGGTGCTGCCCAAGATCGAGCGCACGGCCCGGGAGATCCGCGAGCAGGGCTATGGGGCGGTGATCCAGGTAGACGGCGGCATCGACGTCGACACCGCCCCGCGGTGCGCCGCCGCCGGTGCCCGCGTGTTCGTGGCCGGCAGCGCCATCTTCGGCCACTCCGACCCCCGGGCGGCGGCGGCCGCCATCCGGGACGCGGCGGGGGGCGGATCCGGCGGGGCGCGGCCGTGGACCCGCAGCGAGGTCGCCCGGCCGTGACCGGGGCGCTCCGGGCCAAGGTGCTCACGGTGTCGGACGGGGTCGTGGCCGGGACGAGGGAGGACCGCTCCGGGGCGGCACTGGGGGAACGGCTGGAGGAGGCCGGCTTTTCCGTGGTGGAGAGGGCGGTCGTGGCGGACGGGGCCGACTCCGTCGCCGAGGCGCTGGCCCGCATGACCGCCGGGTTCAGCGGGCTGGTGGTGACGACCGGCGGGACCGGGTTCGGGCCCCGCGACCTCACGCCGGAGGGGACCGGGCGGGTGATCGAGCGGGAGGCACCCGGGATGGCCGAGGCCATGCGGCTGGTGAATCCGCTGGGGCGGCTGTCGCGGGCGGTGGCGGGATCGGCCGGCATGAGCCTGATCCTGAACGTGCCCGGGTCACCGGGCGGGGCCGTCGAGTGCCTGGACGCCGTGATCGACGTCGTGCCCCACGCCCTCTCGCTCCTGGCCGGGGAGACCGGGCAGCACGGCAACTAGACTGAGCGGTCAAGAAAACAGGCCGACGGAGCACACATGCAGGACCAGGCAGCCATGGCACGGGCGGTTGAGGCTGCCGGCGGCGTGCTCGGGTCGACCTCGCCGAACCCGTGGGTCGGCGCCGTGCTGGTCACCCGGGACGGAGAGTCGTTCGTCGGGGCCACCGAGCCCCCGGGTAGCCGCCACGCCGAGATCGTGGCCATCGACGCCGCCCGCGCCGCCGGGGCCGACGTCAGCGGCGCCACGATGTACACGACCCTGGAGCCCTGCAGCCACACCGGGCGCACCCCTCCCTGCACCGACGCCCTGCTGGAGGCGGGGGTGGGCCGGGTGGTCGTGGGCATCGAGGATCCCGACCCGAATGTGGCCGGGCGGGGCATCGAGGTCCTGCGGCGCGCCGGCGTCGACGTGACCGTCGGGGTGCTGGAGGACCGGGTGCGGGGCCAGCTGGCGCCCTACCTGAAGCACCGCCGGACGGGCCGGCCCTACGTGACGCTCAAGATGGCCACCACCCTGGACGGGCGCACCGCCGCCGCCGACGGCTCCAGCCGCTGGATCACCGGGGAGCAGGCCCGGGCCGACGCCCACCGGCTGCGGGCGGTCAACGACGCCGTGCTGGTCGGGGCGGGAACGGTCAGGGCCGACGACCCCGAGCTCACCGTGCGTCTCGTGGAGGGCCGGGACCCCGAGCGGGTGGTGCTGGGCCGGGCGCCGGAGGGGGCCCGGCTGCACCCCGCCCTGGAGATGGACGGGGACCTCGGAGGGGTTCTCGACGACCTGGGGGGCCGGGGCATCGTGTCGCTTCTGGTCGAGGGGGGTCCGCGGGTGGCGCACTCCTTCCACGCCGCCGGGCTGGTCGACCGCTACGTCGTCTACCTGGCGCCGGCGCTGATGGGCGGGGCCGACGGGCGCCCGGTGCTCGACGGACCCGGGGCTGCCACGATGGCGGACATGTGGCGCGGTCGTGTCGTGTCGGTCGAACAGCTGGACCCGGACATCCGCATCGAGATGGAGCCGGCCTGATGTTCACCGGGATCGTCGAGGAGCTCGGGGCGGTGGAGACCCGCGACGGGGGCCACTTCCGCTTCCGGGCCCCGCTGGTCAGCGCCGACGCGTCGGTGGGGGACTCGATTGCCGTGAACGGGTGCTGCCTCACGGTCGTGGCCGTCGGGGACGGCTGGTGGGAGGCGGACGCGGTCGACGAGTCGCTGTCCCGGACCAACCTGGCCGACCTCGGCCCGGGGGACCCCGTCAACCTGGAGCGTCCCATGCGCCTGGCCGACCGCCTCGGCGGGCACCTCGTGCAGGGCCACGTGGACGCCGTGGGCACGATCGTGAGCCCGGCTCCCGACCTGGTGGTGCGCTGCCCGGGAGAGCTGCTCCGCTACGTCGTGGAGAAGGGCTCGATCACCGTCGACGGCTGCAGCCTCACCGTGGTCGAGCCGCTGAATGACGGCTTCCGCGTGGCCGTGATCCCCCACACCATGGAGGTGACCGTGCTCGGCCGCAAGGGTCCCGGGGACCGGGTGAACCTGGAGGTCGATGTCATCGCCAAGTACACCGAGCGGCTGCTGGGGGAGAGGGGACGGGTTGCGTAGCAGCGGTCCCTTCGCCCCGATCGAGGACGCCATCGCCGCGGTCGGCCGCGGCGAGATCATCATCGTGGTCGACGATCAGGACCGCGAGAACGAGGGTGATCTGATCATGGCGGCGGAGTACGCCACCCCGGAGAGGATCGCCTTCTTCCTGGCGCACACGTCGGGGCTCATCTGCGTGCCCATGACCGGGGACCGCCTCGACCAGCTCGACCTTCCGCTGATGGTGAGCACCAACACCGAGTCCCAGCGGACGGCCTTCACGGTCACCGTCGACTACCGCCACGGCACCACCACGGGCATCTCGGCCGCCGACCGCGCCGCGACCATCCAGGCCCTGATCGATCCGGCCACCCGGCCCAAGGACCTGGCCCGTCCCGGCCACATCCTCCCGCTGCGCTACCGGACGGGTGGGGTGCTCAAGCGGGCGGGCCACACCGAGGCCGCCGTGGACCTGACGCGCGCCGCCGGTCTGTACCCGGCGGGCGTGCTGTGCGAGGTCGTGAGCGCCGACAAGACCGAGATGGCGCGGCTGCCGGAGCTCATCGACCTGGCCCGGCGGGAGAGCCTGCTGATGATCTCGATTGCCGACCTCATCAGGTACCGGCGCCAGAAGGACAAGCTCGTCCGCCGCATCGTCGAGGCCACCCGCGTGCCGACCGCCTACGGGGACTTCAACTGCTACGCCTACGAGTCGCTCGTCGACGGTGAGCACCACCTGGCGCTGGTGAAGGGCGCGGTACAGGGGGAGGACAACGTCCTCGTGCGCGTGCACTCCGAGTGTCTCACCGGAGACGTGTTCGGGTCGCTGCGGTGCGACTGCGGGCCCCAGCTCGACGCGTCCCTACGGATGATTGCCGACGAGGGCCTCGGCGTGGTCGTCTACCTGCGCGGCCACGAGGGGCGCGGCATCGGAATCGGCCACAAGCTGCGCGCCTACAACCTGCAGGACCAGGGCCGTGACACGGTGGATGCCAACCTGGAGCTGGGACTGCCGGTCGACAGCAGGGAGTACGGCATCGGCGCCCAGATCCTCGTGGATCTCGGCGTCACCACCATGCGGATCCTGACCAACAACCCGGCCAAATACGGTGGCCTCGAGGGCTTCGGGTTGGACATAGTGGAGCGGGTGCCGCTGGAGTCGCGGCCCAATCCCGAGAACATCGCCTACCTGCGCACCAAGCGGGAGCGCCTCGGCCACCTCCTGGAAGGCCTCGATGACGTCCTCTGACAAGACCAGTCGCAAGAAGAAGGCCGGCGCCGGAGCCGCGGCGGGGGGCACGGAGGGCCGTCCCGGCCAGGGCCTGCGGGTGGCGCTCGTGTGCGGCCGGTTCAACGACCTCATCACCGAGAAGCTCCGGGACGGGGCCCGCGCCGAGCTCGTGGCCCTCGGAGTGGATCCGCTGTCGATCACCGAGGTGTGGGTCCCGGGCGCCTTCGAGCTGCCGCTCATGGCCAAGCGCCTGGCCCAGACGGGGGAGATCGACGCCGTGGTGTGCCTGGGGGCGGTCATCCGCGGGGACACCGGCCACTACGAGTTCGTGGCGGGCCAGTGCGCGGCGGGCATCCAGGCGGCGCAGCTCGACACCGGTGTGCCGATGACGTTCGGAGTGCTCACCACCGAGAACGACCAGCAGGCCCTGGACCGGGCCGGCGGGGTCCACGGGAACAAGGGGGCCGAGGCGGCGTCCACCGCGGTCGAGATGGCCGACCTGCTGCGCAAGCTGCCGGTCCCGGCCGCCCGGAGCTGAGGCGGCCGTGCTCTCGCTGGTTCTCCCCAAGGGCTCGTTGGAGAAGGCCACCCTCGAGCTGTTCGAGGCCGCCGATCTGACCGTCCGGCGCAGCTCCGAGGTCGACTACCGCGCCTCGGTCGACGATCCCCGGATCGCGGACGTGCGCATCCTGCGCCCCCAGGAGATCCCGCTGTACGTGGCCGACGGGCTGTTCGACCTCGGGGTCACGGGCCGGGACTGGATCGAGGAGACCGGGGCCGATGTCGTGACGCTGGGGGAGCTGGCCTACTCCAAGGCCACCCCCCGGCCGATCCGGGTGGTGCTGGCGGTGGCCAACGACTCCGCCGTCCGGGGGGTGGCCGATCTGGCGGACGGGGTCCGCGTGTCCACCGAGTACCCGGGCCTCACCCGCCGCTTCTTCGAGAAGAACGGGGTGGACGCCGACGTCCGCCTGTCCTACGGCGCGACCGAGGCCAAGATCCCCGACATCGCCGACGCCGTCGTCGAGATCACCGAGACGGGACGGGCGCTGCGGGCGGCGGGGCTGCGGATCATCGAGACCCTCCTCGTCTCCAACACCGAGCTGGTGGCCAACCCGGCCGCCGCCGCCGACCCGACCAGGCGCCACGCCATGGGCCAGCTCCTCACCCTTCTCCAGGGGGCGCTCGAGGCGCGGGGCAAGGTGCTGGTGAAGCTCAACGTGGGCGGAGACGCCCTCGAGAAGGTGATCGGCATGGTCCCGGCCATGAAGGCCCCGACCGTGTCCGAGCTGTTCGGGGGCGGGGGCTACGCCGTGGAGACGGTCGTGCCCAAGTCGGAGATCAACACCCTGATCCCGGCCCTCAAGGACGCCGGCGCCACCGACATCATCGAGCTGCCGATCTCCAAGATCGTCCATTGAGCGGGTCGGCCGCGCCCGTCCGGGGGACGGTGGTGGAGTTCGACGAGAAGCGGGGCACCGGGGAGGTCGAGACAGCCGAGGGCCGGCGCCTGTTCTTCCACTGCACGGCCATAGCGGACGGATCGCGGACCGTGGAGCCCGGACGGCAGGTGACGTTCGTCGTGGTGCCCGGTCACCTCGGCCGATGGGAGGCCAGCGAGGTCCGGAAGGGCTAGTTGGCGGAGCCGCCCTTGGCCGCCTGGACCTGGACGAACGCCAGCCTGATCTGGGCCAGGCCCGTGACCAGGTCGGGCTCGGCCTCCCCCAGCCGTCCGGCCAGGCCCTCGACGACGGCCGCCATGGCGTCGATGGCCAGGCGGGCGGCGGCGAAGTCGGGCTGCTCGCGAGACAGGTGCAGGGCCGCCAGCTCGAACAGCCCGAAGGCGTGGTTGGCCACGACGATCTCGGCCGGGGTCTGGGCCAGCTGGCGCTGCAGCTCGGCCAGCTGGGCGGCGGCCTGGGGGTCGAGGCCGGCATCGTCGGCATCCTCGGCGGCCTCGGGCCGGCGGGGCGGCGGCGGGGGAGGTGGGGGAGGCGGCGAGGGGGGCGCGCCGGCGGGGGGCGGCCGGGACGACGACCCGGGGGGAACCCGGTGCTCACCGCCAGGGGTCCACAGGCTGCTCATCACTGCTACCCTATTGGGCGAATCGAAGAGGGAAGCGGGGCCGACCCGATTGCGCCCCCACCCGCCCACGGTCATCAGGCTTGTGCGGCGGGTCGACGGCCGCCATCGGCGGGTGCCCGCTCCCCGATAGGGAGGAGCGCGCATAGCAACAGCACCAGCTTCCAACGAGCCCAGGATCAACGAGCGGATCCGGGCGCGCGAGGTTCGCCTCGTCGACTCGGACGGCCAGCAGTTGGGGATCAAGCCGCTGCCCGAGGCGCTTCACATCGCCCGGCAGGCGGACCTTGACCTGGTCGAGGTGGCCCCGCAGGCCGTCCCGCCCGTCTGTCGGATCATGGACTACGGGAAGTTCAAGTTCGACGCCGCCCAGCGGGCCAAGGAGTCCCGCCGGAAGTCGAGCAACGTCGGGATCAAGGAGATGAAGTACCGGCCCAAGATCGGGCCGGGGGACTTCGAGACCAAGACCCGCCAGGTCGAGCGCTTCCTGGGCGAGGGCCACAAGGTCAAGGTGACGATCATGTTCCGGGGCCGGGAGATGAGCCATCCGGAGCTGGGCAAGCGGATCCTCGACCGGGTGGCCGACCACGTCGGCGAGGTGGGCAAGGTGGAGGTCGTCCCCAAGCTCGACGGGCGCAACATGATCATGGTGCTGGCGCCGGACAAGCGGGCGGCCGCCGCGGCCGGCCGGGTCCGGCACCCGCGGGACGAGGCCGCAGCCGGTGAGGCGGACCCCGGCCAAGCGGCGGATGCGGAAGCAGGCACCCCGGAGCCGGCGGGGGCTCCTGTCGCGGCGGCACCGGAGGCGGCGGCCTCCCCGGCGGGCAGCACAGAGACCGAGGACTGAGAACCGATGCCGAAGATGAAGACCGACCGGGGCGCCGCCAAGCGCTTCAAGGTGACGGGGACGGGCAAGCTCATGCGCCGCCGCGCCTTCAAGAACCACCTGCTGGAGAAGAAGTCCTCCACCCGGAAGCGCCGGCTCGGGCGCGAGGCCCAGGTGGCCGGGGCCGACGCCCGCGAGGTGCGCCGGGTCCTCGGTCTGTAGGCCGACCCGGTTCGTAGACAGCCCCCAGGACAGGGCAGGAAAGAGAGGAGGAGGGATGGCCAGGGTCAAGCGCGCCGTGCAGGGACGCAAGCACCGCCGCGCCGTGCTCGAGCGGGCGCAGGGTTACTACGGCAACAAGAGCCGGAGCTTCCGCGCCGCCAACGAGCAGGTCATGCACTCGCTGCAGTACGCGTACCGGGACCGCCGGGCCCGCAAGGCGGACTTCCGCCGGCTGTGGATCCAGCGCATCAATGCCGCCGCCCGCCTCCAGGGCATGTCCTACAGCCGGCTGGTGGCGGGACTGCGGGCCGCCGGGGTCGAGCTCGACCGCAAGGTTCTGGCGGACCTGGCGGTGACCGACCCGGCCGCCTTCGCCCGGATCGTCGAGGTGGCACGGGCCGCCGCCCCGCCGGCGGGTGGCGCCGCCCAAGAGCGCGCCAGCTGAACGGAGCTCCCCTCCAGCTCCGCAACCAACGGGTCGCCCGGCTCCGCCGGCTGGCCGGCCAGCGGTCCGAGCGGTGGACGGACCGGGCCTACGTGGTGGAGGGCGCCAAGCTGGTGGAGGAGGCTCTCGACGCCGGGGCCCCGGTCGAGGCCGTGTACTGGTCCCGGGGCGTTCCGACCGCCCTGCTCGAGCGGGTGCGGGCGGAGGGGGTCAACGCCTACGAGCTGGCCGAAGGGGTCCTCGACCGGGTGGCGGACGCAGCGACGCCCCAGCCGGTGCTGGCCGTGGTCGGCATGGCCCCCGTCGACCTGGCCCGGCTGCGTCACGCCGGCTCGGTGCTCGTGTGCGACCAGGTCCGTGATCCCGGGAACGCCGGAACCCTGGTGCGGACGGCCCGGGCCGCCGGCGTGGACGGGATGGTGTGGTGCCGGGGCTCGGTCGACGTCTACAGCCCCAAGACCGTCCGGGCGTCGGCCGGCGCCGTCTTCCGCGTGCCCCACGTCGTCGACGCCGAGCCGGGGCCGGTCATGGCCGAGCTGGGCCGGTGGGGCTTCCGCAGGCTGGCCGCCGTGCCCGAGGGCGGGAGAGACTACGCCGCCATGGACCTGCGCGGCCGCTTAGCCCTCATGGTCGGGAACGAGTCCCACGGCCTCGGAGTCGGCCACCTCGATCTGGTCGACGAGGTGGTGTCGGTCCCCATGGCGGGAGGGACCGAGTCGCTGAACGTCGGAGTGGCCACGGCGGTGATCTGCTTCGAGGCGGCCCGCCAGCGCCGGATGGACGAGGCCGGACGGTGAC
Organism: Acidimicrobiales bacterium; assembly: GCA_035695125.1. Lineage (GTDB taxonomy): Bacteria > Actinomycetota > Acidimicrobiia > Acidimicrobiales > JAJPHE01 > DASSEU01. Next base: position 22,047 of record DASSEU010000009.1, on the reverse strand, counting down.
CGAGGCAGACCGGAGCCTGGACGACATCCCGGACGCGGTCATCCGCCTGGATGGCAGCGCCGTGATCCAGGCCGTCAACGCCGCCGTCACCCGGCTGTCCGGGTTCCCGGCCGAGCAGCTCGTGGGCCGGCCCTGCCACGAGGCCCTGGCCCCCCGCGACGACGACGGCCGTCCCCTCCTGCGCAACGGCTGGCCCCGGGCCTCGGCGCTGCCGAGCGTCCACCGCATACCCGAGCACGAGGTCGTCATAAGGGGGGCCGACGGGGGCGACGTGCGGACCTTCGTGACCGGCTCCTACCGGCGGGAGGGCGGGAGCGGGGTCACGGGCGTCACGCTCGTGCTGCGCCACGCCGGGCGGCGCCGGGACCTGGCCGCGGCCGGCGCCCAGGTCGTCTCGACGGTGAGCCACGAGCTGCGCTCGCCGCTCACCTCGGTGAAGGGCTACACCAGCCTGCTTCTCAACCGGTGGGACCGGCTGGCGGACGACGACAAGAAGATGATGCTCGAGCAGGTCCAGCACGACGCCGACCGGGTCACCCGTTTGATCACCGAGCTGCTCGACATCAGCAGGCTGGCCTCGGGCCGTCTGGTCCTGCGCCGTCAGATGGTGGATCTGGGCGAGGTGGCGGGATCGGTCGTGCAGAAGGTGGCCATGGAGTACCCCGATCTGGACGCCGACGTGCAGTTCCCGGAAAATCTGCCGTCGGTCTATGCCGACCCCGACAAAATCGTGCAGGTGGTGACCAACCTCGTCGAGAACGCCTGCAAGTACGCCAGCCCGAAGGGGCTGAAGGTGGCCGGCGCCTTCGACGACGACGAGGTCACCATCTCGGTCACGGATCGGGGGGAGGGCATCTCTCCCGAGGACCTGCCCCGCGTCTTCAACCGCTTCTTCCGGCGGGCCGAGGGACGTCCCACCGGCTCCGGTCTCGGCCTCTGGATCAGCCGGGGCCTGGTCGAGGCCCACGGCGGGCGGCTCGAGGTCGAATCGGTGCTGGGGCGGGGCACGACCTTCCGCTTCGCCCTCCCGCGGGGCGCCTTCGACGAGGCGCACCCCGACCCGGGCGGCAGCCGGTGAGCGAGGACCTGGCCGGCCTGGAGCGGGACGGACTGGCCCGCCTGGCCTCCGCCGCCTCGGTCGAGGAGCTCGACCGTGTGAGCGCCGAGGTGGCGGGCAAGCGCTCGACCCTGGCCTCGCTGGGGCGGTCCCTCGGCGCCCTCGAGCCGGAGCAGCGGCGGGCGCGGGGGGCCGAGCTGCAGGCGGTGCGGGCGCGCCTCGAGGCCGCCGCGGCCGAACGGAGGACGGCCCTGGAGGGCGAGGAGCGCCGCCGCGCCCTGGACGCCGACCGCATGGACCTGACGGAGGTGCCGGGGGAGTCGGAGCGGGGCCACCTCCACCTGCTCACGCAGACCCGGGACGAGCTGGAGGACGTCTTCGTCGGGATGGGCTACCGGGTGGCGGAGGGACCGGAGGCCGAGACCGACTGGTACAACTTCGAGGCCCTGAACATGCCGCCGGCCCACCCCGCCCGGGGGATGTGGGACACCCTCTACCTCGAGGTCGGGGAGCAGGAGTCGACCCTGCTGCGGACGCACACCTCGCCGGTGCAGATCCGGGTCATGGAGTCCCAGCCGCCGCCGATCTACATCGTCGCTCCCGGCCGGGTCTACCGCCGCGACACGCCGGACGCCCGTCATCTGGCCACGTTCCACCAGATCGAGGGCCTCGTCGTCGACCGCGGCATCACCTTCGGGGACCTGGCCGGCACCATCGAGACCTTCACCGGCGCCTACTTCGGGCCCGACATCCATTCGCGGCTCAGGCCGTCCTACTTCCCGTTCACGGAGCCGTCGGCGGAGTTCGAGGTGACCTGCGCCATCTGCCGCGGCGGCGGCTGCCGCACGTGCACGGGGACGGGATGGGTCGAGCTCGGGGGCTGCGGGATGGTCCATCCGAACGTGCTCAGCTCGGTCGGCATCGATCCCGAGGAGTGGTCCGGGTTCGCCTTCGGGTTCGGCATCGACCGCTGTGCCCAGGTCCGCCACGAGATCCCCGACATGCGGGTCTTCCTCGACAACGACGTCCGCGTCCTGACCCAGTTCTGATCCGAGAGACATGCGCATCCCCCTGTCCTGGCTCCGCGACTTCGCGCCCATCGAGGTGCCGACCGACGAGCTGACGTCCGTGCTCAACGAGCTCGGCCTGATCGTCGACGGCGTCGAGCGCATCGGCGAGGGCCTGGGCGACGTGGTCGTGGCCCGGGTCACCGACATCCGCCCCATCTCCGGCGCCGATCGGATCCGCCACGTGACCGTCGACGCCGGCGGGGACCCGGTCGAGGTGGTGTGCGGGGCGTGGAACTTCGAGGTCGGGGACGTGGTTCCGCTCGCTCCGGTCGGGACCGTTCTACCGAACGGCATGGAGATAGCCCGGCGCAAGATGCGGGGGGCGGTCTCCAACGGGATGCTGTGCTCCCCGGCCGAGCTGCACCTGGCCGAGGATGCCGGCGGGCTCATGCTGCTGCCGGGGGACCTGGCCCCGGGCACCCCGCTTCCCGACGCCCTGGGTCTCGAGGCCGACGTGGTCTACGAGCTGGACATCACGCCGAACCGTCCCGACGCCATGAGTGTGGCCGGGGTGGCCCGCGACGTGGCCGCGGCCCTGCGCGTGCCGTTCTCGATTCCCGAGCTGCCGCTCGACGAGGAGGGCCCGGCCGCAGCAACGCTGGCGACGGTGCAGGTCGAGGACCACGACCTGTGCCCGTTGTTCGTGGCCAGGGTGATGACCGACGTGAAGGTCGGGGAGTCACCCAAATGGATGGCCGGGCGCCTGGCGCTGGCTGGGATGCGGCCCATCAACTCGGTCGTGGACGCGTCGAACTACGTGATGCTGGAGCTCGGTCAGCCCAACCACCCCTACGACCTCGACCGGCTCCCGGGGGGCGGGCTGCGGGTCCGCGCCGCCCGCCCGGGCGAGAAGGTGCGGACCCTCGACGGGGTCGAGCGCTCCGTCGGCCACGGGGGCGGCCGGGACTGCCTGATCTGCGACGCCGAGGACACGCCCGTGGGCCTGGCCGGGATCATGGGCGGGGAGTCGTCGGAGATCGGGCCGGGGACCACACGGGTCCTCCTCGAGGTGGCGTACTTCACCCCGATGGCCGTAGCCCGCACCTCCAAGCGCCTGGGGCTGCGCAGCGAGGCGTCGGCGCGCTTCGAGCGGGGATGTGATCCCGACGTCGTCGAGCTGGCGGCGGCGCGGGTGTGTGCACTGGTGGCGGGAAGTGGGGCCCGGGTGGTGCCCGGGGTGGTTGCCGACGGCAGCCCTCCGCCCCGCGCCCGCATCTCGCTGCGCACGGAGCGGGTGAACAAGCTGCTCGGGGTCCGGCTCAGTCCGGAGGCGGTGACCGGGTACCTCGAGCCGATCGGCTTCGCGGTGGAGGCGGCGGGCAGGCCCGGTGCATCCGATGCCCCGGGGACACTCGAGGTGCGGGTTCCGGGATGGCGCCCCGACGTGACGGCGGAGATCGACCTGGTCGAGGAGGTGGCGCGCCACCACGGCTACTCCAAGATCGAGCGCACCGTCCCGACGACCTCGCAGGTGGGGGCGCTGACGGCGTTCCAGCGGGAGCGGCGGCTGCTGCGCGACGTGATGGTCGGGGCCGGGCTCGTCGAGGTGTGGACCCCCTCGCTCATCGGGCCCGGGGACCACGAGCTGGCCGGGCTGCCGGGGACCGACGTCGAGCTGGCCAACCCGATGTCGAGAGAGGAGTCGGTGCTGCGCCGCTCCATGCTGCCGGGACTGCTGCGCGCCCTGCGGTTCAACGTGGGGCACCGCAACCGGGGGCTGCGGTTCTTCGAGGTGGGGCGGGTGTTCGCGGCGCCGGCGGTGGCCGGCGTGCCCGACGAGAGGGAGCGGCTCAGCGTGGCGGTGCTCGACGACGGGGACGCGACCTCCGCCGTCCGGTTCTGGAAGACGGTGGCGGAGGCCCTGCGTCTGGCCGATCCCGGCCTCGAGGCGTCGGAGTGGCCCGGGCTGCACCCGACCCGCACCGCCCGGGCACGGGCGGGAGCAGTGGAGGTGGGGACCGTCGGCGAGGTGGATCCCGCCGTCGTCTCCGCCTTCGACCTCGACGGCCGGGTGGGCTGGATGGAGCTGGATCTGGACGCCCTGGCCGAGGCTCCCCGGCGCTCCACCTCCGTGGTGCCGGTCACGGTGTACCCCACCAGCGACATCGACCTGGCGTTCGTGGTCCCCGACTCCGTGCCCGCCGCCGCAGTGGAGGCGACGCTGCGAGGCGCCGCCGGCCCGCTCCTGGAGAGCGTCCGCCTGTTCGACGTGTACCGCGACCCCGCCCTGGTCGGGGAGGGACGGCGCAGCCTGGCCTTCCGCTTGCGCTTCGGGGCCCTGGACCGGACCCTGACCGACCCGGAGGTGGCCGAGGTCAGGGCCCGGTGCGTGGCCGCCGTCGAGTCGACCCACGGAGCGTCGCTGCGCGGCTGAGTGGCGCGCCGCGCCACTGCCCGACATCGCCCCCCCGCTCGGGGCAGGAATCGTTCCAATCCCGACGAATTAGAACCTCGAAGTATTCGAGCGGGAGGACCGGGCGGTGGGCACGACACGGGCGGGGGTCGGCGCAGGAGACGCAAGAGGGGGTCGAACCCCTCGGTTCCGCCGAGGCGTGTTCCCGATCCTGGCGGCGGTGGCCGCCGGCGCCTTCGCCGTGCCCCTGGGTGCCGGCCCGGCCTCGGCAGTGGCGGCCCCGTGCGTCGACGTCCTCACCTCCCGCCTGACCGTCGCGGCGCCGGCGCAGGCGGTGGCCGGGTCCCCGGTTGCCGTGACCGTCACGGCCGAGACCGCTCTCGGCCGACCCGACCCGACCTTCTCCTGCACCGTCCATCTCAGCTCCTCGGACCCCAAGGCCCAGCTGCCCGCCGACCACACCTTCACCACGGGCCCGGGCGGTGACGACGGCACCCACACGTTCAAGGGCGTCACGTTCGCGACCCCGGGGAGCCAGACCGTCACCGCCGTGGACACCACCAACTCGGCGAAGCGCGGGACCTCGGGAGCAGTGGCCGTGAGCCCCCCGCCGCCTTCCGGTCTGGCGTTCACGACGGCGCCGGTCTCGGGGCCCGCCGGCAGCAGCCCGACGCTCGGGCCGCTGACCGTCCAGTTCCAGGACGCCGCCGGGAATCCCGACCCGGTCGGCAGCGCCACCACGGTGACGCTCTCGTCGACGTCCTCCGGAGCGACGTTCTCCGCCTACGTGGCCGGCTCCGGCTGTGCCACCCAGCCGGCCACGACCGTGGCGGTACCGGCGGGGTCGTCGACCGCCTCGTTCTGCTACGGGGACACGGCCGCCGGGTCACCCACGGTTTCGGTGGTCTCCGGATCCCTGCGCGCCTCCCAGCAGGAGGCGATCCAGGCCGACGTGGGCGCCATATCCGGCACCGTCACCGATTCGGGCTCCCCCCCGCAGGACCTGAGCGGGATCTGCGTGAACGTCCAGCCGGCCTCTGGAGGTGGAGCGGGCGGCTCCGCCACAACCGGTGCGGACGGGACCTACACGGTCAGCGCCCTGGCGCCCGGGTCGTACGACGTGGAGTTCTCCGGCTGCGGTGGCGCCGGGAACTACGCGACCCAGTGGTACAGAGGGGCGTCGTCCCAGGCCTCGGCCACGCCCGTCTCGGTTGCCACCGGCCAGACCACGACGGGCATCGACGCCGCCATGGCCCCCTCGGCCGAGATCTCCGGGACCGTCACCGACACGTCCTCTCCGCCACAGCCTCTGGGCGGGATATGCGTGGTTGCCTCACCCACCTCGGGCGGAGGTGCCAGCTACTCCGCCATCACGGATTCCAGCGGCTCCTACACGATGAACGGTGTGCCCGGCGGTTCCTACCTCGTGGACTTCTACGCCTGGTGCGGGAACCAGGGTAGCTACGTGAGCCAGTGGTACAAGGGCGCGTCGACGCAGGCCTCGGCCACACCCGTCGCGGTCACGCCCGGCCAGACCACGGCGGGCATCGACGCCGCCATGGCCCGGGGAGGGTCCATCTCGGGCACGGTCACCGACACCGCCTCGCCCCCCGCCGATCTGGCCGGCGTCTGCGTGAGCGCGAATCCCACCCAGGGGGGAGCTGGCACAGGGCAGTCTTCTGCTTCGGCCAGCGACGGGACCTACACCATCAAGAACCTGGCCCCGGGTTCGTACGAGGTGCAGTTCACGGGCTGTCAGGGCTCCGGGAACTACGTCGCCCAGTGGTACAGCGGGGCGTCCAGCCCGTCGTCGGCCACACCCGTCCCGGTGACGGCCGGCCAGACGACCACGGGAATTGATGCCGCCATGGCCCCGGGAGGGTCGATCTCGGGCACGGTCACTGACACCGCCTCGCCTCCCAAGGCCGTGGCCGGCATCTGTGTGAGCGCCGTCCCCACCCAGGGATCCGGCGGGGGAGGAACCAACACGGCCAGCGACGGGACCTACACCATCAAGAACCTGGCCGCGGGGTCATACGACGTGGAGTTCGTGAGCTGCCAGAGCTCGGGGAACTACCTCACCCAGTGGTACAACGGGGCATCCGGTCCGTCGTCGGCCACCGCCGTCTCGGTGACCGCCGGCCAGACGACCTCGGGGATCGACGCCGCCCTGGTCGCGGGCGGTGAGATCACCGGGACGGTCACCGACACGGCCTCGCCACCCAACAAGCTCGGTCGCATCTGCGTTAGCGCCAGCGGAGGCGGCAACTACGGCTACGCGTCGACCGCTCCCGACGGCACCTACACCATCGCCAACCTCCCCAGCGGCTCGTACTCCGTGGAGTTCTACAACGGGTGCGGGGACTCGGGCAGCTACCTGCCCCAGTGGTACAAGGGCGCGTCCAGCCAGCAGGCGGCCGCGGCCGTGTCGGTGACGGCCGGCCAGGCCACGCCCGGCATCGACGCCGCCATGGTGCCGGGAGGGTCGATCTCCGGCAGGGTCACCGACACTGCCAGCCCCCCGAACGGCCTGTCCGCTGTCTGCGTGTCCGCCAGCTCGACCGCCCCGGGCGGCCAGTACGGCTCTGCCTCCACCTCGTCCGACGGCAGCTACACGATCAGTGGCCTGGCACCTGGCTCCTACACCGTCGAGTTCCGCAACTGCGGCCCCGGGAGCTACGTCACGCAGTGGTACCAGGGTGCATCGTCCTCCAGCTCGGCCACCCCGGTGTCGGTGAGCACCGGTCAGACGACCTCGGGCATCGACGCCGCCCTGGCCCCGGGGGGCGAGATAACGGGGACGGTCACCGACACGGCGTCACCACCCGACAAGCTCGGGGGGATCTGCGTGCGCGCCAGCGGGTCGGGCAGCTACGGCTACGCGTCAACCGCTCCCGACGGCACCTACACCATCGCCAACCTTCCGGCCGGCTCCTACTCTGTGGCGTTCTCCAACGGGTGCGGGGACTCGGGCAGTTACCTGCCCCAGTGGTACAAGGGCGCCTCGACCTCGTCATCGGCCACTCAGGTATCGGTGGCCGCCGGCCAGACGACATCCGGCATCGACGCCGCCATGGTCCCCGGAGCGACCATCGCGGGCACGGTGACCGACAACGCCTCCCCGCCCCACGCTCTGGCGCAGATATGCGTCAGCGCGACCCCTACGGCGGGGAGCGGCGGCGCCCCCGGGTACGCGACCTCGGCCCCTGACGGCAGCTACTCGATCACCGGCCTGGCGGCCGGCTCCTACGACGTCGAGTTCTACGACTGCGGCGGTCCCCGGCGGTATCTCAACCAGTGGTACCAGGGAGCATCGACCCAGGCGGCGGCCACGGCGGTGACCGTCACCTCCGGCCAGACGCGGTCGGGTATCGACGCCGCCATGGTGCTGGGCGGGACGATCTCGGGAACGGTCACCGACGGCTCCTCCCCGCCGAGCAGCCTGGCCGGGATCTGCGTGTACGCCGAGTCGACCCAGTCGGGCGGTGCGGGCGGCTTCGCGTCCACGAAATCCGACGGGACCTACACGGTCTCCGGCCTGCCTTCCGGCACCTATGCCGTGCAGTTCACCGACTGTGCGCCCCAGCCCAGGTACCTGACCCAGTGGTACCAGGGCGCCTCTTCCTCGTCCGCGGCCACGCCGGTGTCGGTAACCGACGGCCAGACCACCGCGGGCATCGACGCCGCCATGGTCCTCGGCGGGGTCATCTCCGGGACGGTGACCGACACCTCCTCTCCCGCCCAGGACCTCGCCGGGATGTGCGTCTCGGTCACTCCGACGTCGGGCAGCGGGCGGGGAGGCTTCGCCACCACCGCGTCGGACGGCACCTACTCGGTCACCGGACTGGCGACGGGCTCGTACGACGTGGAGTTCTACGGCGGCTGCCCGAACCGGGGCAACTACCTGGCCCAGTGGTACCAGGGCGCATCGACGCGGTCCTCGGCCACGGCCGTCCCGGTAACCGACGGCCAGACCACGGCGGGCATCGACGCCGCCATGGCTCCGGGCGGGATCATCTCGGGCACCGTCACCGATACGGCGTCCCCGGCCAACCCGCTGAGCGGGATCTGTGTCGCTGTTGTCTCCACATCGGGCGGCGGTGTCGGCGGCTCCACCACCACCGCCGCCGACGGCACCTACAGCGTCAACGCCCTCCCGACCGGCACCTATACCGTCCAGTTCACGACCGGATGCCCCAACGAGGGCAACTACGCGCCCCAGTGGTACCAGGGGGCAGCGTCGCAGGATGCGGCCACCGCCGTATCGGTCACCGCCGGCCAGGCCACGTCGGGCATCGACGCCGCCTTGGCTCCGGGCGGGATCATCTCGGGCACCGTGACCGACTCGGCTTCCCCGCCCGACAGGCTCGGGAGCATCTGCGTGAGCGCCACGCCCACGTCCGGGAGCGCCACCCTGGGACCCCTGGGAGAAGCGGCCTACACCGCGTTCACAGCCAGTGACGGCACCTACTCGATAACCCGGCTGGTGGCCGGGACCTACTACGTGCGGTTCTGGAACTGCGGTCCCCCCGGCACGAGCTACGCCCCGCAGTGGTACCACGACGCATCGTCCCAGGACACGGCCACCCAGGTGTCGGTGGCCGCCGGCCAGACCACATCGGGCATCGACGCCGCCATGGCTCCGGGCGGGGTCATCTCGGGGACGGTCACCGACACGGCCTCCCCGGCCAACCCCTTGGCCGGCATCTGCGTGATCGCCACGCCGACTTCCGGCGGCACCGGGGTGTCCGGAGGCAGCGGCTACACGGCCAATGACGGCACCTACTCGATCGCCAATCTGGCCGCCGGCTCCTACACCATCGAGTTCCGCAACTGCAGCCCCAGCGGCGGCAACTACGCCAGCCAGTGGTACCAGGGGGCCTCGTCGGCCTCCTCGTCCACGCCGGTCCCGATCGACACGGGACAGACGGTCTCGGGCATCGACGCGGCCATGGCCCCCGGCGGGGTCATCTCGGGGACGGTCACCGACAGCTCGTCTCCGCCCAACGCCCTGGCCGGCATCTGCGTGGCCGCGTTCCCGTCGGGCAGCGCCTCGGCCGGCGGGTTCTCGGAATGGAGAGGGGTCTCGTCGAGCGATGGCTCCTACACCGTCCCCAACCTGCCCACCGGGTCCTACGACGTGGAGTTCTCGGCGGGCTGCGGCCCCTCAGGCCCGTACGCGACGCAGTGGTACCAGGGGGCCTCGTCGCAGGCCGGCGCCACCCCGGTCCCGGTGACGGCTGGACAGACCTCTCCCGGTATCGATGCGGCCATGACCTCCTGACCCCCTGGAGGGCAGCAGGGGCGGCGGCTCCCGGAGGGCCCCGTATTGGTCCGCGTTCCACAGATTCCGAATTCACAATTCTGCATAATCATGCAAACGCTGCTACGGTAACGGCATGAAGGTCGGCATCGTGGGAGCGTCGGGGTACACCGGCGCCGAGCTGCTGCGGCTGTGCGCCGGGCATCCGGAGTTCGAGGTGGCCGTGGCCACGGCGGACAGCCAGACCGGGCAGCGGGCCGCCGACCTGTACCCGAGCCTGGCCGCCGTCTATCCCGACCTCGTGTTCGGGGGAGCCCCCACGGACGGCGGCGAGGGGCTGGACGGCCTGGACCTGGTGTTCCTGGCCCTGCCGCACGGCCGGTCCCAGGACCTGGTGCCGGACCTCAGGGGGCGGGTGGGCCACGTCGTCGACCTGGCCGCCGACTTCAGGCTCAAGGACCCGGGGGCCTACCCGGTCTGGTACGGGTCGGAGCACCGCTGCCCCGAGCTGCTGGCCGAGTTCTCGTTCGGGATCCCCGAGCTGTTCCGGGACCAGCTGCGGGGAGCGTCCCTGGTGGCGGCGGCGGGCTGTTATGTGACGGCGGCGGCGCTGGCCCTGGCCCCGTTCGCCCGGTCGGGTGCCATCGACAACCGGGGTGTCGTGGTTGATGCCGCCAGCGGGGTCTCGGGGGCAGGGCGGGCGCTGAAGCACAGCAGCCACTTCGCCACTGTCGACGAGGACTTCGTGGCCTATTCACTGCTTGACCACCGCCACACACCCGAGATCGAGCAGGCCACGGGGACCCAGGTGCTGTTCACCCCCCACCTGGCCCCGATGACCAGGGGGATCCTGGCCACCTGCTACGCCCGGCCCCGCTCGGTCGACTCGACGGCCGCCGCCGTGGAGCTGCTGCGGGAGTTCTACGCCGACGAGCCGTTCGTCGTGGTGGGGGAGCAGCCCCCGAGCACCAAGGCCACCTGGGGTTCCAACTGCGCCCACCTCTCGGCCCGGGTCGACCCGCGGACGGGATGGCTGGTCGTGCTCTCGGCCCTCGACAACCTCGTGAAGGGGGCCTCGGGTCAGGCCGTCCAGTGCGCCAACCTGGCCCTGGGTCTCCCCGAGGACGCCGGGCTGTCCCGCGTCGGGGTCTACCCGTGACGTTCCCCGCCGGGTCCCCTGCGCCCCGGCTCCTCCACCGGGCGGGGCCCCAGCCCCGCCGGCGGCCGTGACGGTGACCCGCCCCGCCGGGTTCGTGGCGGCCGGCGGGGGCTGCGGGATCAAGCCGGGCGGGGCATTTGACCTGGCCGTGGTGGCCACCGCCGACGGCGCGCCCGTACCCGGCGCGGCCGTGTTCACGTCCAACCGAGCCTGCGCCGCCCCCGTGACCCTGTCGCGCCGTCACCTGGCCGCCAGCGCCGGGCGGGTGGCCGCCGTCGTCGTCAACAGCGGCAACGCCAACGCCGCCACGGGAGCGCCGGGATTGGCCGACGCGGCGCGCATGGCGGAGCTCACCGCCAAGGGGATCGGGTGTGCCGCCGAGGAGGTGCTGGTGTGCTCCACCGGCCTCATCGGGTTCCGGCTGCCGATGGACCGGCTGGAGGCCGGTCTTCCCGCGGTCGTGGCGGCGCGGGCGGCGGGCCCGGAGGCGGGGGACGCGGCGGCGCGGGCCATCATGACGACCGACACCCGGCCCAAGGTGGTCGCGCGGACCGGGAACGGTTTCGTGGTCGGAGGGATCGCCAAGGGGGCAGCAATGCTGGCCCCCGACATGGCCACCATGCTGGCCGTGCTCACGACGGATGCCGCCGTCGAGCCCGTCCCCCTGCGGGCCATGCTGCGCGACGCCGTGGCTGCCTCGTTCAACCGCCTGTCGGTCGACGGCTGCACATCGACGAACGACACCGTGATCGTCATGGCGTCGGGTGCTTCTCGGTCCGGTCCGGCTCCGGATTCCGACGAGGTGGCGCGCGCCCTGGCCGACGCATGCGCCGACCTGGCCCAGCAGATGGCCGACGACGCCGAAGGCGCCACCAGAGTGGCCCGGGTGATCGTCACCGGCGCGGCCGACGATACGGAGGCCGCCATCGCGGCGCGCAAGGTGGCCGAGAGCCAGCTGGTGCAGTGCTCCCTGCACGGCGCGGACCCCTACTGGGGCCGCGTGGTGAGTGAGCTGGGCTCGGCGGGGGTCGCCTTCGAGATGGACCGGGTGGAGGTCTCCTACGGCCCGGTGACGGTGTGCCGGGGCGGGGTGGCGGTCGACCACGACCGCGACGCCGTGGCGGCCCATCTGGCGGAGCGCCACGTCGAGCTGCGTGCCGACCTGGGCCTCGGGCCCGGCCGGGCCGCCATGCTGACGACCGCGCTCAGTCCCGCCTACATAGCCGAGAACGAGCGCACGTCGTGACCGTCCTGCTCGACGCCGGCGCCAAGGCCGCCATCCTGGTCGAGGCCCTCCCGTACATCAGGCGGTTCTGGGGCCGGGTGGTCGTGGTGAAGTACGGCGGCAACGCCATCGGGGACAACGATGCGCTGGCGTCGTTTGCCGAGGACGTCGTGCTGATGCGGTCGGTGGGCATGCGTCCGGTCGTCGTGCACGGGGGCGGCCCGCAGATCGGCCACCTGATGGAGCGCCTGGGCAAGACCCCCGTGTTCAGGGAGGGGTTGCGCGTCACTGACGCCGAGACGCTCGACATCGCCCGCATGGTGCTGGTCGGCAAGGTCAACCGCGACATCGTGGGGGCCATCAACGTCCATGCGCCCATTGCCGTGGGGGTGTCCGGGGAGGACGCCGGTCTGCTGCGGGCCACCGCCCGCTCGGAGGAGCTCGGCTTCGTCGGGGACGTGGCCGCAGTCGACGCGTCGATCATCGAGCGCCTGCTCACCCAGGAGCTGATCCCGGTGGTGGCGACGATCGGCGCCGACTACGAAGGACAGGCCTACAACATCAACGCCGACACGGCGGCAGGGGCCATCGCGGTGGCACTGGCCGCCGAGAAGCTTGTGTACCTGACCAACATCGAAGGCCTGCGCCGCGACCTGGCGAACCCCGACAGCCTGGTGCGGCGGGCCTCGGTGGCCGACGTGCGGGCCATGCTGGCCGGCAACGCGGTCGGGGAGGGGATGATCCCCAAGGTCGAGTCGTGTGTGAGCGCAGTCGAGCGGGGAGTAGGCCACGCCCACATCCTCGACGGGAGGGAGCCCCACGCCCTCCTGCTCGAGTTCTTCACGGACGAGGGGGTTGGGACCATGGTGGAGCCGTGAGCCGCGAAGCTCTGATGACGACCTACGCCGAGCCGGCGGTCACATTCGTGCGGGGACTGGGCACCGAGCTCTGGGACACCGAGGACCGCCGCTATCTCGACTTCCTCACCGGCCTGGCGGTCTGCTCGCTCGGGCACGCCCATCCCCGGGTGGCGGAGGCGCTGTGCGCCCAGGCGGGCACGCTGCTCCACGTCTCGAACCTGTTCGGGAACGAGCTGGCCCCGCGGCTGGCCGAGGAGCTCGACGCTCTGATCGGGGACGGCGGCCGGGCCGGCGGCCGCAGCTTCTTCTGCAACTCCGGCGCCGAGGCGAACGAGTGCGCGATCAAGCTGGCCCGCAAGTGGGGCGGGCGGGGGCGCTACGTCGTAGTAAGCGCCTACAACTCGTTCCACGGCCGGACCCTCGCCACGCTCCACGCCACGGGGCAGCCCGCCAAGCACGAGCCCTTCGTGCCGCTGCCCGAGGGCTTCCGCCACGTCGGGTGGGGGGAGGCCGACGCCCTGGCCGATGCCATCGACCCCTCGGTGGCGGCCGTCATGCTGGAGTCCGTCCAGGGCGAGGGCGGCGTCAACCCGGCTCCGCCCGGATACCTGGCCGACGTGCGCCGGCTGTGCGACGAGCGGGGCGCGCTGCTGATCCTCGACGAGGTCCAGACCGGCCTCGGCCGCACCGGCCGCTGGTTCGGCTTCCACCACGACGGCGTGACCCCCGACATCGTCACCATGGCCAAGGCCCTCGGCAACGGTGTGCCGATCGGCGCGTGCTGGGCACGCGCCGAGGTGGCCGCCGCCTTTCAGCCCGGGGACCACGCCACGACGTTCGGGGGCCAGCCCCTGGCCGTGTCGGCCGCCCTCGCCACCCTGGCCGTCATGGGCGAGGAGGATGTCCCCGGCCGGGCCCGCCGGGCAGGGGGAGCGCTCTCGAGCCGGCTGGCCGGCCTCCCCGGCGTCGTCGACGTGAGGGGGCGGGGTCTCCTGCTGGCGGCGGTGCTCGAGCGGCCCCTGGCCAAGGCGGTGGTGGACCTGGCCCTGGAGCGGGGACTGGTCCTCAACGCCGTGGCCCCCGACGCCATCCGCCTGGCGCCCCCGCTCCTCGTGTCCGAGGATGAGATCGACGAGGCGTGCGGGATCCTGGGCGGCTGCCTGTCCGACGTGCTGTCGGGAGCGGCGGCGTGACCCGTCACTTCCTCGAGATCGACGACCTGGCCCCCGCCGAGCTCAACGAGGTGCTGCGGATGGCGGAGGCGGACCTGCGTCCCCCGGTGCTGGCCGGTCGGGGGGTGGCGCTCATCTTCGAGAAGCCGTCGGCGCGGACCCGCAACGCCACCGAGGTGGCGGTGGCCCAGCTTGGGGGCCATCCGGTCAGCATCCGGGGCGAGGAGGTCGGGCTCGACACCCGCGAGCCGGCCGAGGACGTGGCGCGGGTGCTGGCCGGCTACCACGCGGCCATCGGCGCCCGGGTGATGGATCACGCCTCGCTCGAGCGCATGACCGCCGCCCTCGACGCTGCTGCCATGGAGGTCCCCGTCTTCAATCTGCTCTCCGACCGGGCCCATCCGTGCCAGGCGCTGGCCGACCTTCTGACCATCCGCCAGCGGTTCGGTGCGACGGAGGGGGTGAAGGTCGCCTACGTGGGGGACGCCAACAACGTGTGCCGCTCCCTCGCGCTGGGCTGCCTGATGGCGGGAGCCCAGGTGGCGGTGGCGTGTCCCGACGGCTACGGCCTCGATCCCGCCGAGCTTCCGGGAGTGTCCACCACCTCGGACCCCGCCGAGGCGGCCTCCGACGCCGACGTCGTGTACACCGACGTGTGGACGTCGATGGGACAGGAGGCCGAGGAGAAGGCCCGGGCCGCCGCTTTCTCCGGCTTCCAGGTGGACAGGGCGCTGATGGCCCACGCCTCCCCGAAGGCGATCGTGATGCACTGCCTGCCCGCCCACCGCGGCCAGGAGATCTCGGCCGACGTCGTCGACGGGCCCCAGAGCCTGGTGTGGCAGCAGGCGGCCAACCGGCTGCCCGCGGTCCGGGCCCTGCTGCTGTTCCTGCTGGACAGCTCGCGTCGGGCGTCCTGATGGCCAAGAACCAGCGCCAGCACCGCATCACGAGGATCCTCGAGCACCACGCCGTTGGCAGCCAGGCCGAGCTGGTCGACCGGCTGGCGGCGGAGGGTGTGGTGGCGACGCAGGCAACCGTGTCGCGCGACCTCGACGACCTCGGTGCCGTCAAGGTGCGGCTGCCGGGAGGCGACACGGTCTACGCCATTCCCGAGGTGGCCAAGGAGCGGGTGGCGCCCGAGGACCACCTCAAACGGGTGCTCGGGGACTGGGCGGTGGAGGTGGGCCACTCCGCCAATCTGGTCGTGATCCGCACACCGCCCGGGTCGGCCCACGTGGTGGGCTCCGCCCTCGACCGGTCCGGCATGGAGGGGATCGTGGGGACCATCGCCGGGGACGACACGGTGCTGGTGGTGGCGGTGGAGTCGGTCGGCGGGAAGAAGATGGCGGCGCGTCTGTCCGCCCTGGCCGGATTGTGACGGCCCGCGGCGGGGCAGGGGCCCCGCCTGCGGGAGGAGCCGGGGCGCAGGGGACTCGGCGGGTTCAACAAAAGGGAGAGCTAGATGGCTAAGCGGATCGTTCTGGCGTACAGCGGAGGGCTCGACACCTCGGTGGCGGTGCGCTGGCTCATCGAGGAGACCGGCGCCGAGGTGATCGCGGTGGCCGTCGACGTCGGACAGGGCGGGGACTTCTCCGTCATCCGGGAGCGGGCCCTGGCCGCCGGCGCGGTGGAGGCGGTGGTCGTCGACGCCCGCCGCGAGTACGCCGAGGAGTTCCTGGTGCCGGCGCTGCGGGCCAATGCCAAGTACGAGGGCAAGTACCCGCTCGTGTCCGCCCTCTCGCGCCCCTGCATCGTCAAGCACCTCGTGGCGGCGGCCCGTGAGCACGGGGCTGACGCGGTGTCACACGGCTGCACGGGAAAGGGGAACGACCAGGTCCGCTTCGAGGTGTCCACCCGGGCGCTGGCCCCCGACCTGGAAACGGTGGCGCCCGTGCGCAACTGGGGACTGACCCGCGAGCAGTCCATCGAGTACGCCGAGCGCCACGGCATCCCGATCACGGTCACGAAGGCCAGCCCGTACTCGATCGACCAGAACCTGTGGGGCCGGACCATCGAGTGCGGCGTCCTCGAGGACCCGTGGACCCAGCCGCCGGAGGAGGTGTACGAGCTCACCACCCCGACGGCGACCGGCCCGGTCGAGATGGTGCTCGGGTTCGACCAGGGCGTGCCCGTGTCGATCGACGGACGTGCCCTTCCGTTCGACGAGCTCATCCAGGAGGTGACCCGGATGGTGGGGTCGTACGGATGGGGCCGCCTGGACATGGTCGAGAACCGGCGGGTGGGGATCAAGAGCCGGGAGGTGTACGAGTGCCCGGGATCCCTGGCCCTGCTCATGGCCCATGCCGACCTGGAGGACCTGACCCTGGAACGGGATCTGGCCCACGAGAAGGCCCGCCTGGAGCCGCGCTACGCCGAGCTGGTCTACGACGGGATGTGGTACTCCCCGCTCAAGGAGGCCATGGACGCCTTCGTGGCCAAGAGCCAGGAGTTCGTGACCGGTGAGGTCCGCCTCCGCTGCGAGCTGCCCGGTCGGTGCCTGGTCGTCGGGCGCCGCAGCGACGTCGGCCTGTACGACTACAGCCTGGCCACCTACGAGGCGGCCGACGCCTTTCGCCACGCCGACGCCGAGGGATTCGTCCGCCTGTGGGGCCAGGGCATAGAGACGTGGGCGGCCCGCCAGTCCCGGAGGGGTAAGTGACGGCCGCCGGCGGGGCGGGGGGAGAACAAACGGCCGCCGGCGGGGCTGGGGCCCCCGCCGGGCGGAGGAGCCGGGGCGTAGGGGACCCGGCGGGGAGAGAACGTTGAGCCTTTGGCAAGGGAGGTTCGGGGAGCAGCGGCCGGCGGAGGAGCTGGTCGCCTTCACCGAGAGCCTCTCGTTCGACCAGCGCCTGGCCGAAGACGACATCGTGGCGTCCCGCGCCCATGTGCGCGGGCTCGGTCGGGCCGGCGTCCTCGAGGTCGAGGAGGTCGACGTCCTGCTGGCCGCCCTGGACCAGGTGCGCAAGGAGCTGTCCAACGCCTCGTTCGCGTTCTCCCCCGACGACGAGGACATCCATACCGCCATCGAGCGGCGGGTGACCGAACTGGCCGGGCCGACCGGCGCCAAGCTGCACACGGGACGCAGCCGCAACGACCAGGTGGCCACCGACCTGCGCCTGTGGACCAGACGGGAGCTGATCGAGGTGGGGCGGCGGGTGCTGCTCCTGCAGCAGACGCTCCTACGGCGGGCCCAGGAGGCGGAGGACGCCTACCTTCCTGGCTACACCCACATGCAGCGGGCCCAGCCCGTGCTCCTGGCCCACCACCTGCTGGCCCACGGGTGGGCGCTGACGCGCGACATCGACCGGCTGCTGGCCACGGTCTCGCGTGCCGACGTGAGCCCGCTGGGCGCCGCCGCACTGGCGGGGACGTCACTTCCGCTGGACCCGGACGGGGTGGCGGCGGAGCTCGGCTTCGCCACCCGGTTCGAGAACTCGCTCGACGCGGTCAGCGACCGCGACTTCGTGGCGGAGGCGGTGTTCGACCTCGCTCTGCTCGGTGTGCACCTGTCCCGCATCGGCGAGGAGGTCGCCATCTGGTCGACCGCCGAGTTCGGGTTCATCCACCTCGACGACGCCTACGCCACGGGCAGCTCCATGCTGCCGCAGAAGAAGAACCCGGACATCGCCGAGCTGGCCCGGGGCAAGACGGGACGCCTGATCGGACATGTGGCCGCCGTCCTCAGCATGCTGAAGGGGCTGCCGCTCTCGTACAACCGGGACCTGCAGGAGGACAAGGAGGCGCTGTTCGACGCCACCGAGCAGGTGTGCCGGGCCCTGACCGCGCTGGAGGGGCTGCTGGCGACGGCAGCGTTCGACACGGCGCGGATGGCGGAGGCGGCCGACACCGGGGAGACGGCCGCGGTCGACCTGGCCGAATGGCTGGTCGAGCGGGGTACCCCGTTCCGTGAGGCGCACTCGGTCGTGGGCAGCCTGGTGCGGGCCTCGGTCGAGCGCCGGGTACCGCTGGCGGAGCTGGTCGAGGCCCATCCCGCCCTCGGCTCGGCGGCCCTGAACCTGCTCGAGCCGGGGGTGGCCGTGACCAGGCGCACCTCGCCGGGAGGCGGGGGCCCGGCGGCGGTGGCCGAGCAGCTCGTGCGCTTCCGCCAGCGTCTGGCGGTGGACGCCGACCGGCTCGGCGCCGACCGCGGCGGCAGCGCCCACCCTCCGGGATCTTGACCCCGCGGTCCCGATGAGGACCCGCCGGGTGCCGCGTTCGTTCTACGGCCGCGACGCGGAGGTGGTCGCGCCCGAGCTGCTCAACAAGCTGCTGGTGGCGGAGGGCCGGGTGGGCCGCATCGTCGAGGTGGAGGCGTACCGCGGGTCGGAGGACCCTGCATCCCATGCCTACCGGGGGCCGTCGCCGCGCAACGCGACCATGTTCGGTCCGCCCGGTCACCTCTACGTTTACTTCTCCTACGGCGTGCACTGGTGCGCCAACGCCGTGTGCCTGCCGCGCGGGACGGCTCACGCCGTGCTCCTGCGCGCCCTCGCCCCCGTGGCCGGCATCGAGGAGATGCGCACGGCCCGGGGCGGAACCCGCCGGGACAGGGATCTGTGCTCCGGGCCGGGCCGGCTGTGCCAGGCCCTCGGTATCGGGCGGGAGCACGACGGCGTCGATCTCGTCACCGGCGTAGGTGGGGTGGCGATACGCGACGACGGCACGGCACCACCGGCCGAGCCCGGGGTGGGACCGCGGATCGGCATCCGTCAGGCCGCGCCGCTCCCGCTGCGGTTCTGGGTGCCGGGCGAGGCGTCGGTCTCGCGCGCCCGCCCCGGCCCGCGTCCGCCCCGTGTCAGGAGCTCACCTCGAGCCTGACGGTGGCGCCTCCCGGCGCCATGGTGTTGCCGGCGGGCTCCTCGCTCATGACGTACCCGGGTGGGTACTCCCCGCTGGCGCCCGTCGTCGTGGTGACGACGAACCCGGCCCGCGACAGCTCGTCGGTGGCGGCTCCGACCGGGAATCCCACGACGCCGGGTACGACGATGCCCGCCGTCCCGCTGATGGCTGCCGTGGCGGCGGGGTCGGCCGGGGGGAAGTCGAGGACCGGCTCGTTGGCGAGGGCCGCCGAGGCGAACAGCTGGAACACCTGGGCGGGCCAGGTTCCCCCGGCGATCCGGAAGGGGGTGGCGGGCGGCACCATCGGCTTCTCGGCGCTCGGGTAGCCCACCCACACGGCGCCGACCATCTGGGGGGTGGCGCCGACGAACCACGCATCGGCCCAGCTGTCGGTGGTCCCCGTCTTCCCGGCCACGGGACGGCCGATGCGGGCCCTGACGCCCGTGCCCCGGTCGACGACCTGCTCGAGGACGCCCACGACCTGGCGCGCCACCTCACTGCTGACCGCGTGCCGGGGGGCCTGCCGATGGCGGTACAGCACCTTGCCTCCCGGCCCGTCGACCTCGCTCACGAAGAACGGAGGGTTGTAGGTGCCGTCGTCGGCGAGGGTCCCGTACGCCGCCGCCATCTCCAACGGGTTCACCACGTTGGTGCCGAGAACTGCCGATGGGTAGGCGTCGAGCGGGGTCGAGATGCCGAGGCTGGCGGCGGTGGACACGACGTCGGCCGGCCCGACCTGCATCATCAGCTGGGCGAACACCGTGTTGTCCGACACGACGGTGGCCTGGACCGGGTCCATCGTTCCGGTCGGCTCCCCCTCGTAGTTGCGCACCTTCCACGTCCCGCCGGTCACCGGGATGGAGATCGACGCCGGGGCGGGGAATACCCGGCCGAGGGGCACGTGGGCCTGCAGAGCCGCCGTCAGCACGAAGGGCTTGAACGTGGACCCGCTCTGGCGCCGGGCCTGGGTGGCGAGGTCGACCTGCGAGCCCGACGCCCCCGATCCGTAGGCCTGGCCCCCGACCAGCGCGAGCACCGCCCCGCTGCGCGGGTCGAGGGCCACGAGGGCGGCCGCCGGGCCCGAGGCCGACCCGGGCAGGACCCGGCGCACCGCCACCTCGGCGTCGGCCTGGCTCCTCGGGTCCAGGGTGGTGTGGATCCGCAGCCCCCCGGCGAAGAGGGCCCGGCTCCGCTCCGCCTCCGTGTCCCCGAAGGCCGGATCCGCCAGCACGGAGGCCTCGGCCTCGTTCACGAAGTAGGGAGCGTCGGGCCCGGCCGTCGACGAGGCCGACGCCCCCCGGGCGGTCAACGGCTCCCGCTCGGCGCCGGACACCTGGGCGGCGTCGATCTGGCGGAGGTGCCGCATCCGCTCGAGCACCTCGCGGCGGCGGGCCGTTGCCGCCTCGGGGTGGGTGAAGGGGTCGGTGGCGCTCGGGGCGTGGATCAGCCCCGCCAGGAGGGCCGCCTGGGCCAGGTCCACCTGCCCGACGGGGCGCCCGAAGTAGGTCTCGGCGGCGGCCTCCACGCCGTAGGCGCCGTTGCCGAGGTATATGGCGTTGAGGTAGTCGTCCAGAACCTGGGAGCGGGGCTGGTGCCGCTCGAGCTCGTAGGCCTCGGTGGCCTCCCGGATCTTGTCGTCGAGGCCCCGGCGCCCGGACCCCTCCTCCAGGCGGATCTTCACGTACTGCTCGGCGATCGTGGACCCGCCCTGGGACGCCCGCCCGGCGTGGAGGTCGGCCACGGCCGCCCGGGCCACGGCCCGGACGTCGACGGCGGGCTCGGTCCAGAAGCGCTGGTCCTCGGTGGCGACAACGGCGTCCTGGAGGATCCCCGGCACCCGGGCGAGCGGGACGGGGCGGCGGTCGACGGGGCCGTGGACGGTCTGCAGGACGCTGCCGTCGGCGGCCAGGACCAGCGAGGTCTGGGCGGTGGTGGCGGCCGCCCCGGCCCGGTTCGAGGTGAGGGGTGGGACCTGGTAGGAGCAGGCGGCCGCCGTCGTGCCGACCAGGGCCAGGCCGGTCACCATGCCAATGAGGCCGCGGCGGCCTGCGGCGGTGAGGCGGCGGCGGCCCGCGGCGGAGAGGGTGGGCCGGCTCACGGTGCCATTCTCGGAGGTGGGCCGGGCCCGATCGGGAATGGTCGGGCCGGCGGGTCGGCTATGGTGTGTCGTCCGCCCGGCATCCCTGCCGGACGGGAGGGTTCGGCGGATTCGTCGCCCCACGGGAGTCCCGCTTGACGGGAGCCCCGGGCGCCGATAGCGTTGTCCCTCGCCCTGGCGGCCGGTTACCGGCTGACGGGGCCACACGCGGCGG
Source organism: Acidimicrobiales bacterium (assembly GCA_035695125.1). Taxonomy (GTDB): domain Bacteria; phylum Actinomycetota; class Acidimicrobiia; order Acidimicrobiales; family JAJPHE01; genus DASSEU01. The sequence goes on along the minus strand of DASSEU010000009.1, from coordinate 737 downwards.
AGCCGAGACCGCGCCCTACTGGGCGCCCGTCGGCCCCCGACGGTGGTTCTGGCGGTTGCCCCCGGGCATCCGTTTCCCACCGGACAGATCCTTGACAACGGAACAGAGAGAGCCAAAAGCCAGTGCGGGCGACGAGCCCGGCGCTGCCGCAAGGCTGCGCCCACTCGTCGTTCTTGGAAATTCAGCACTGAAACGGACAACATCTGTTTCTGTGCCAGTCGGCCCGACGGGATCAGTGTCCCGGACGGCCGGCTCTCCGATCTCCGGGGGATTCCCCCCGAAGGTCTCGATGGAGAGTTTGATCCTGGCTCAGGACGAACGCTGGCGGCGTGCTTAATACATGCAAGTCGAACGAGGTCCATCCGGTGGCAACACCGGTGAAGACCTAGTGGCGAACGGGTGCGTAACACGTGAGCAACCTGCCTCGAAGACCGGGATAACCCCGGGAAACCGGAGCTAATACCGGATGCCCTCACCGGGTCGCATGGCCTGATGAGGAAATGGATTCCGCTTCGAGAGGGGCTCGCGGCCTATCAGCTTGTTGGTGGGGTAACGGCCCACCAAGGCTTCGACGGGTAGCTGGTCTGAGAGGACGGCCAGCCACACTGGGACTGAGACACGGCCCAGACTCCTACGGGAGGCAGCAGTAGGGAATCTTGCGCAATGGGCGAAAGCCTGACGCAGCAACGCCGCGTGGGGGATGAATGCCTTCGGGTTGTAAACCCCTTTCAGCAGGG
>DASSEU010000008.1:0-33889 GCA_035695125.1 Acidimicrobiales bacterium | reverse complement strand
ATCAAGGTCAAGCGCGTCCCGGACCTGATCGTCTTCGCGACGCTGTCACCGATCATGTTCGTGCTGCTGTTCCGGTACGTGTTCGGCGGCGCCATCAAGATCCCGAACTACCAGGACTTCCTGATGCCGGGGATCTTTGTGCAGACCGCCGCCTTCGGCTCGGTAGGGACCGCAATCGGCATGGCGGAGGACCTGCAGAAGGGGCTCATCGAGCGGTTCCGGGCCCTGCCCATGGCGCGTTCCGCCGTGCTGGTCGGCCGGGCGCTGGCCGACCTCTGTCGGGGCGTGCTGGTCATCGCCATCATGACCGCGGTCGGCTTTGCCGTCGGGTTCCGTCCGAACACGGGCCCGCTCTCCTATATCGCCGCCGTGGCCGTGATCCTGCTCTTCCTTCACGCCGTGTCGTGGGGGTTCTCACTGATCGGTCTCGTCGCCCCGAACAGCGAGACGGCCCAGGTGATGGCCTTCCCGATCCTGTTCCCGCTTACGTTCGCCTCGACCGCGTTCGTCACCACCCACACCATGCCGGGGTGGTTGCAGCCCTTCGCCAACAACCAACCCCTGAGCAAGGTGATCAACGCCGTACGCGACCTCATGCTGGGCGGCGCGAGCACGTCCGAGGTCCTGGCCGCACTGGCGTGGTGCGTGGGCATCCTGGCCGTGCTGGCCCCGCTTGCCGTACACCGTTACCGTCGCACCGCCTAGCCGACATCCGACCGCCCAGCGAGGGGGACCCGTGGCCACACCTGCCCAGATCGTCAGTGAGTTCCTGGCCGCGTGGCCGGGGAAGGACGCCGCCAAGCTGGCCTCGTTCTTCAGCGAGGACGCCGTCTACCACAACATCCCGATCGAGCCGGTCAAGGGCCGGGAGGCCATCCAGGCCACCTTCGCCGGGTTCATGGGGATGGCCGACCAGATCCGCTTCGACACCGTGCACCTGGTCGCCGAGGGACCGGTGGTGATGACCGAGCGGGTCGACCACTTCATCAGCCCCGACCGGACCGTCTCCCTGCCGGTGATGGGGGTGTTCGAGGTCAACGACGGCGCCATCACCGCCTGGCGGGACTACTTCGACATGAACCAGTTCACGTCCCAGATGTCGGGGGGCTGAGCCGCACAGGCGTGCTGGTCCAGATCTACGGCATCACGGTGCCGGAGGACGCCCGGGCCGTGAACGCCCTCGGGCCCGACCTGGTGGGGGTGGTCCCCGACGAGGGGCACGGCACGTGGGACTCGGTCGACCCGGACACCATGCGGGCGGTCGTGGCCCAGCTGACCGATGTGGGCGTGGTCTGCCTGTCCCTCGGGACGGATCCGGGGGCGATCCGGGCGGCCACGTCCGCCGTGCCGGCCCACGTGGTGCACCTGGCCCGCGCCCACCTGATGGACGACGCCGCCCTTGAAGAGGTGCGTGCCGGCGCGGGCGGCACCGAGCTGATGCTCACCGTGCCGGTGGACGGGCCGGGCGCGGGCGCGGTGGCGCAGCGCCTGGCCCGCCACGCCGACTACCTGCTCCTCGACACCTCGCACCCGCAGACGGGCGTGGTCGGCGCCACGGGGCTGGTGCACGACTGGGAGCTCAGCGCCCGGATCGCCGCGTCGGTGCCGCTCCCGGTGATCCTGGCCGGCGGCCTCGGCCCTCACAACGTGGCCGAGGCGATCGGGGTCGTCCGCCCCGCCGGGGTCGACTCGGAGACGAGGACCAGCCGCCCCGACGACCGCCGACGCAAGGACCCCGAGGCGGTGGCCCGCTTCATCGAGTTGGCACGGACGGCCGCGCCCGGCTAGAGATCCGCCCGGTGCTCGTGTGGTGGGACTACCTGGTGGCGGGGGCGGTGTTCACGATCTTCGCCGTGCTGGCCTGGGTGCTGTTCACCCCGCCGGATGAGGAGTGGCTCCCGGTCGAGTTCCTCGAGGGCGAGGACTGAGACGCTGCCCGCCGGGTCCCCTGCGCCCCGGCTCCTCCGCCAGGCGGGGCCCCACCCCGCCGGCGGCCGTTATCCGGCGGGGACCTTCCAGCCCATGCCCTGGGCTATCTCTTTGCAGGTCGGGCACAACGGGTAGCGGCGGGGATCCCGGCCCGGCACCCACACCTTCCCGCACAGGGCGCGCACGGGAGTGCCGTTCACCATGCCCTCGACGACGGTGGGCCCAGTCGAGACGAAGTCCCCCTCCTCGGGCTTGAAGCCCTCGAGGACGATGTGGCTCATCCGCTCGTGATCACCGTCGAGGGAGGGATCGGATGTGACCGGCTCCGTCGTCTCAACGGGCGCGGTGGACAGCGGACCCGGCGGGGTCACGGCTGCCGGCGGGACTGGGCCCCCGCCGGGCGGAGGAGCCGGGGAGTACGGGACCCGGCGGGGGACGTCTTAGCCCCCGACCAGCTCCGAGGCGTCGACCGCGGCCGACGGATGGCGCAGCTTCGACATGGCTCGGGACTCGATCTGGCGGATCCGCTCGCGGGTCAGGTCGAAGTGCTCCCCGACCTCCTCGAGGGTCCGCGGCTCACCCCGGTCCAGACCGAAGCGCAGCCGGAGGATCTGGCGCTCGCGGTCGTCGAGGGGGCGCAGCATCCGCTCGACCTCGCGGGGGAGGGCGGCCGTGATGGCCTCGTCGAGCGGGTTGGCGGCGGTCTGATCGGCCACCAGCTCCCCGAACTCGGTGTCGGAGTCCTCCCCGACGGTCTCGTCGAGGCTCACCGGCTCCGAGCCGTAGCGGAGGATCTCGGTCAGTTGGGCCACGTCCATCTCGCACGCCTCGGCCAGCTCGTCGATCCGGGGCTGGCGGTGCAGCTGGAGCTCGAGCTCGGCCGCGACCTTCCGGACGCGGGTGGCCAGGTCCCCGGCGTGGACCGGCAGGCGGATGGTGCGGCCGGTGTTGGCGATACCCCGGGTGATGGCCTGACGGATCCACCACGTGGCGTAGGTGGAGAACTTGAAGCCCTTGCGATGGTCGAACTTCTCGACCGCGTGCATAAGACCCAGGTTCCCCTCCTGGATCAGGTCGAGCAGGGGAAGGCCGGAGGATTGGTACTTCTTGGCAATAGAGACGACCAGCCGCAGGTTGGCCTTCACGAAGGTGTCGGTGGCGGAGTCGGCGGCGGCGATCTGGCGCCGCAGCTCCCGGCGCTTGGCGGCGGTCAGCTCCTTGGTCTTGGCCCGCTCGAGGTCGGACCGGGCCTGGGCCCCGAGCCGGATGGCCTCACCCAGGCGCGCCTCGTCGTCCTTGGTCAGCAGCTCGTGCCGGCCGATGTCCACCAGATAGAGGTGGACGAGGTCTTCTTCTTCTCGCTCGGAGCGGTGAGCGGTGGCCAATTCGCCTCCGGGGGCTACTGCTGGTTGATACGGACGGCTGCTGGGGTGCCTCTGTGACAGGTATACCGGACCTGGGGCCCGGTGGCTGTTCTCTGGGGAAATAAATTCTACCCGGACCCGTCAACTTCCCTGTCCGGAAATCACATTTTCTCGAACGGTCGGGACCCGGGCGCGACGAGAAGGCCCCGACCGGCTTCGGGTCGATGGTAACCCAGCCGCCCCGGGAAGTCACTACTCATTGTGGTGGTGACCCCGCCGGTGATGACCCGGCGGGCAGGTCAGGAGGGCAGGACCTTCTCCACAGCCATGGTGATCTCGTCGGCCTCGGGGTCGACGAGGGGCCGGAACCGGGCCACGACCTCCCCCTCGGGGGAGACCAGGAACTTCTCGAAGTTCCAGTGGATGTCCCCGGCCTTCCCCTCGGCGTCGGGGGTGGAGGTGAGCTGCCGGTAGAGAGGGTGGCGACCGTCCCCGTTGACCTCGACCTTCTCGGTCATGGGGAAGGTGACCCCGTAGGTGGTCGAGCAGAAGGTGGCGATCTCGTCCGGGGAGCCCGGCTCCTGCTCCCCGAACTGGTTGCAGGGCACCCCGAGGATGCTGAACCCCCGCCCGGCGTAGCGCTCCTGGAGCCGCTCGAGTCCCTCGTACTGGGGGGTGAGCCCACACTTCGAGGCCACGTTGACGATCAGGGTGGCCCGGCCCTTGAACCCCGCCAGGCCCATGTCGGACCCGTCGAGGGCGGAGATATCGACGTCATAAACGGACATGGTGGGACGCTATCTGTTCACATTGCCCGCCGGGTCCCCTACGCCCCGGCTCCTCCGCCAGGCGGGGCCTCAGCCCCGCCGGCGGCCGTCACATTGCCCGCCGGGTCCCCTACGCCCCGGCTCCTCCGCCAGGCGGGGCCCCAGCCCCGCCGGCGGCCGTGCGGCCTGAGAGGTCCGCCACGAGGCCGAAGTGGTCGCTTGCGAAGGTGCCGGTCAGGGACACGTCGCAGACCAGGGCGGCCCGGCTCAGCCAGACCCCGCTGCCCGGGCGCCAGGCCAGCATGATCCGGTCGATCCGCCGGCTGGGCTCCCGCTCGGCAAAGGCGAACGGGTTCCGGTTGTCCCACGTGTTGCCCGCCCCGCCCCCGCCGGCGGCCTCCCAGGCGTCGATGAAGCACACGCTCCGGCCGTCCATCGAGGCCAGTCCGGTCAGATACCGCATCTCGGCCGAGTCGATCACCGCGTTCATGTCCCCGACCAGGACGGGGGGGACGGCGGCAGAGGGGTCGGCCGTGGCGGACACGAAGTCGGTGAGGGCCCGCGCCTGCTGCTCCCGCACGGCTCCGTCGTCCAGGCGCCAGGCCAGGTGGGTGCAGAACACGTCCAGCCCGTTGGTCCGGGCGTGCAGCACCAGCCGGTCGGTCTCGTCGGACGCCGCCGACCGCGGCAGCGGGGCGGTGGCGGTGGCGTCGATGGGCCAGCGGCTCAGCACGGCGTTGCCGAAGGAGTGGTCCCCCATCGCCGTCCCGGCGAAGGCGACCTCGTAGCCGGACCCGGACCGTTCGGCCAGCCAGCGGGCCTGGTTGCGGCCGTCGGGGGACTCGAGCACCTCCTGGAGGCAGACCACGTCGGGCTGGACCAGCCCCAGCCAGGCCACGATCTCGTCCCGCCGCTGCCGCCACGGGCCGGACAGGTTCCAGATGTTGAGGGTCATGACCCGGGCCACGAGAGCGTCGATGACGGCGAAGCTACCTGTGCCCTCCCGCCCGTCGCGCCGCCGGCCGCCCTGTAGCGTCGCAGCCATGAGGGGCGTGGTCCTGGCCGGCGGACTCGGCACGCGGCTGCACCCGCTGACGCGCATAACCAACAAGCACCTGCTGCCGATCTACGACCGGCCCATGGTGACCTACGCCATCGAGGCGCTCGTGCAGGGCGGCGTCAGCGAGATCATGCTGGTGACCGGGGGCACCCACGCCGGGGAGTTCCTGCGCCTGCTCGGCAACGGGCACGAGTGGGGCATCGACCGCCTGCTCTACGCCTACCAGGAGAAGCCGGGGGGCATCGCCGAGGCGTTGGGGCTGGCCGAGCGCTTTGCCGACCAGGAGCCCATCTGCGTGTACCTGGCCGACAACATCCTCGAGCGCGGCATCGGGACGAGTGTCAAGGCCTTCGCCAAGCAGGGAACCGGGGCACGCATCATGCTCGTCCCGGTGGAGGAGCCCGAGCACCTCCGTCATCTCGGTGTCCCCCGGCTGGAGGGGGACCGGGTGGTCGGCATCGTCGAGAAGCCCGAAGAGCCGCCCAGCTCGTACGCCGTGGCCGGTGTCTACTTCTACGACTCGTCGGTGTTCGACGTCATACGCGAGCTCGTACCGTCGCAGCGCGGCGAGCTGGAGATCACCGACGTCAACAACGCCTACATCCGGCGCGGGGTCATGGAGTACGACGTGATCTCGGGCTACTGGGGGGATGCGGGAGAGGACATCGACGCGTACTACGCGGTGAACGACTTCGTCCGCCGCCACGGCGCCAACAAGGCCTGAGGCCCCCGCCGTGCGCATCCTGGTGGTCACGGCCCATCCCGACGACGTCGACTTCGGCGCCGCCGGCAGCGTGGCCCGGTGGGTCGACGAGGGCCACGAGGTCTCCTACTGCATCGTCACCGACGGAGACGCGGGTGGCTTCGACCCGGCGGTGCCCCGCTCCGAGATCCCGGCGATCCGCCGGGCCGAGCAGCTGGCCGCCGCCAAGGAGGTGGGTGTGGAGGACGTCCATTTCCTCGGTTATCCCGACGGACGGCTGACGGTCTCGATCGAGCTGCGGCGCGACATCTCGCGCGTGATCAGACAGGTGCGGCCCGTGCGCGTGGTCTCCCCGTCACCCGAGCGCAACTTCGCCCGGATCTACGCCAGCCATCCCGACCACCTGGCCGCCGGGGAGGCGGCCCTGTGCGCCGTTTATCCCGATTCGCGCAATCCCTTCGCCCATCCGGAGCTGGCGGCCGAGGGTCTCGAAGCGCACTCGGTGACCGAGGTGTGGATGATGGCGGCCCCCGACCCCGACGTGTTCGTCGACATCACCGACCACTTCGAGGTGAAGCTCTCCGCCCTGCTGTGCCACGAGAGCCAGATAACCGACCCGTCCGCCATCGACGGGCTGCTCCGGGGTTGGGCGGCCGGTATCGCCGGCGCAGCGGGACTGCCGGACGGTCGCCTGGCCGAGGGATTCCGCCGCATCGACACTGCGTGACGGATTTTCCGTTAGTCGATGCTCACCCCGGGGAACAAACCCGCCCGGAGGTGATCCAAAAATGGGGATCGGAATAAGCGTTCTTCTGCTGGCTGTCGGAGCTGTCCTGGCCTTCGCGGTGCACGTCACGACCAACGGGTTCGACGTCAACACCGTCGGGGTCATCCTCATGATCGTCGGCGGCATCGGTCTGCTGGTGGCGCTCGCGTTCGCCGGTGGCGGATGGGGTGGCTGGGGCGGATACCGCCGCACCACGTACGTGGACGACGGCGTGGCCCCGCGGCGCGTGGTGCGTCGCGACACGATCGTCGACTGAGCTCGACTCAGAGCGCCCGCCTGGTCAGCTCTCGACGGCCGGCCGCCGGCCCGGCCAGGTGGTGAGGTCCGGGATCAGGGCGCCTGCGCTCCGGGAGCGCACGGCGCCCACCCAGACCCCGACGCCGTAGGCGGCGTCGTCGAGCAGGCGTAGGGCCAGCCAGGCGGCCGGGCCCAGGGGGGCGCCTTCGGGCACTCCCGTGGCCAGCTCGATCGAGGGGGGCAGGACCGCCACCGCCGCCGCCAGGCGGCGGGCCCGGCGGGATCCAAGGGCGGCGACCGCCAGCGCCGGCCACCACGTCCGCCGCAGGGCCTCGGCCACCAGCCGGCCGCCGGCCAGGTGGCCCCGCCCGGCCAGTCGGGCGGCTTCGGCCCAGGGATGCTCGAGGCCGTGGAGGCGGGGGGCCAACAGCCCGGTCGTGGCGCCGGCGACGGCGGCGCCGGCGCCCGGCCGGCCGGCAGCCACCGCCGCCCAGGCCAGCGCCGTCCACGACGAGACGGCCAGGGGCGCGGCGGCACGGGGGTGGCGGGCCTCGAGCGGGGCGGCCGAGGTCCCGTAGGCGAAGCGCTGGTGCAGCCAGGCCCCGAGCCCGGGGCGGACCTCGTGGGCGATTGTGGCGGTCGGCTCGTACCGGACGGTCCAGCCCGCCCGGGCCAGGCGCCACACCAGATCGACGTCCTCCCCCACGCGGAGCTCCTCGTCGAAGCCGCCGACCTCGTCGAGGGCGTCGCGGCGGACCAGGAGGGCGGCGGCGGGGACGAACGGCACCCGGCTCCGGGGACGGACCGGGGCCTCGGCCGGGCCCAGGTCCAGCGGGGAGCGCACCGAGTCGTAGGCCGCCAGCCGAGCGGGGGCGGAGGCGGGATCGGCCACGACCCGGGGCGCCACCGCCGCCACGGCCGGATCGGCCAGGTGGGCGCCGAGGGCGGCCAGCCACCCCCCGCCCCCCGGCCGGGGAGCCGAGCAGTCGGTGTCGACGAACAGGACCAGAGGGGTCTGCGCCGCCCGCCACCCCGTGTTGCGGGCGGCGGCGGGCCCCCCGGAGCGGTCGTGGACCAGGAGCCGGACAGGGGCGCCCGGCGCCGTGCGGACGGCCGCCTCGATGGCGGGGCGGTCGGGAGAGGCGTCGTCGACCACGATCATTTCCCCGACGTGGGGACCCAGAGCCGTCAGGACCCGGGCCAGGCCGTCGGGGCGACCGTGGGCGGGGACGACGAGGGTCACGTCCGACCGGAGCGGACCGCTCGGTGTCGGTGGCCGGGGATGGGCCATCCCGGCGTCGAGGAGGCGGCGGGCCAGACCCTGCTCACCGGGGGCCGGCCCCACCGGCCGGCCCTCCCACCAGCCGTCCAGGGTGCGGCTGCCGGCCGGGGTCAGCCGGAGCAGGCGCAGAGGAGAGCCGCCGACCAGCACCCTGCCGCCGTCGATGCGGCGGGTCCCCGGGTCGGGGGCCAGCCCGAACCCCTCGGGGAGGTCACGGCCGCCGGCGGGGGGCTCATCCACCGAGCAGGTCCGCCAGGGCGCCGGGGATGTCCGAGGGCCCGTCGACCTCCGCCGTCCGGGCCCCGGCCGCAGCCGCCAGGGCGCGGGCCTCCCCGGCGTCACCCCTGGGTGCCAGCACCAGGAGGCGGTCGAGGGCCCGGGCAGCCGCGACCGGCTCGTCCCCGGCCGTGGCCCGCCCGTCGGAGAGGAGCAGCACCACCCGCTCGGGGCTGGAGGAGCGGAGCAGCTGCTCACGCGCCACGGCCAGGGCCAGGGCCAGGTTGGTGGTGCCGTGGCCGCGCAGGGCCAGCAGGTCGTCGACCACGGCCTCGACCGGCCGCTCCTCCTGCTGGCCCTTCACCACGACGACGTCGTCCGAGAAGGCGACGACGCTGTAGTCGTCGCCCGCCCGCCAGGACACGGCGGCGGCGGCCAGGGCGGCGCTGGCCAGCCGCCGGCCCCCCATCGAGCCGCTGCGGTCGACCAGCAGGCAGAGCGCCGGCGCCGGCCGGGACCACGCCCGGGACCGCAGGTCCGCCAGGTGGGGGGAGCGGCGCCCGGCCGCGGCGTCGACGATCATCTCCATGCTGGCGTCGACGTCGAGGTCCCCGCCGTCGACGAGCCGGGCCGGGGCCATGCGACCGGTCGTGCCGGCCCGGGCCCGCCCCGAGCGGCCCAGCCGCACCAGAACCCGTCCGGCCAGCCGGCGGGCCAGCTCCCTGAGGGCGGGGTCGGTGGCGCCGGCCACGTCCGCCAGCAGGGCCAGGGCGTCGTCCAGGTCCTGCTCCATGGCGTCGGAGAAGGCGTCCTCGTCGAGCACGCCCGGGGCGGGGGAGAGGTCCTGGAAGCGTCGGCGACGCTGGAGCTCCCGCCGGGAGGTGGTCCGGCGCCGCTCCTGGTCCACGCTCTGCCGGGCGTCGGCGCCCTCGCGCACCCGGGCCCGGTCGGACCCGCCCGCCGCCCTGCCCGGGGGGCGCCCCGCCTGGTTCAGGCCGGCGGGGCCGGGGCTTTTCCCGCGTCGGCGCCGTCGGCGCCGGCCCGGGTGTCCCCCTCCCCGGCCCGACCGGGGTCGGCCGGGAACACCTGGCGCCACAGCTCGGTGACGATCTCCTCGCTGGTGCGGGTGCTGCCCTCGTGGAGGCGGATGCGCCCCGACATGGCCGCCAGGGCGGCGTCCAGTCCCACCGCTGCCACGTCGGCGCCCCGTACCCGGGCCAGGGAGGCGGCCACCAGCACGGTGTCGATGGCACCGCGGACCGAGGATCCGACCCGCACATCGGGGTGGGAGCGCGTCCGGCGCACGACCTCCACGACCCCGGCCAGCCACGCCGCGTCGGTCCCGGGGAGGACGGAGCGGGCGACTATCTCGGTTTCTTCGCCCTTGTCCTGGTAGCCCATGAGCACCCGGCAGGTGCGGTCGTAGATCGCCGACGAGATCCGGGCCGTGCCCACCGCGTCAAAGGGGTTCATGGCCGCCACCATGCGGAACCCGGGGGCAGCGGTGAGGCGGCCCAGACGGGGCACGTGGAGCTCCCCTTCGGACATCACCGTGATGAGGACGTTGAGGGTCTCCTCGGGCACCCGGTTGATCTCCTCCACATAGAGAAGGGAGCCGGCCCGCATGGCCACGGCCAGGGGGCCGTCGACGAAGATGGCATCGGAGTACCCCTCGCTCATGACCCGGCTGGGGTCGTGGTGCCCCACCAGCCGGGCGGGGGTGAGCTCGGCGTTCCCCTCGACGAACTCGAAGCCGAGGCCCGCTTCGTTGGCGATGGCCCGGAGCAGGGTGGACTTGCCCGTTCCGGGCGGCCCCTCCAGCAGCATGTGGCGCCCGGCGTCGAGGGCGGCCACCACGACCTCCATCTCCCGGCGCCGCCCGACGACCAGGCGTCTCAGCCCGTCGGCGGCCAGGACGTCGGTCAGCGCGCTCTCAGGGTCGGCCACGGCGCCAGTGTCGCATCACTGGACGGCCGACATCCCGGCGTCGACGGCCAGGACGGCGCCGGTGACGCCCGAGCTCTCCGGGCTCACCACCCACCTGATGAGCGCGGCCACCTCTTCGGGCCGGACCAGCCGGCCGGTGGGGTGGTGGACGGCGAACTCGGCCGGATCGGCCAGCCCGTAGATGTCGGCCGTCGCGACCAGCATGTGGGTGTCGGTCGACCCCGGCGAGACGACGTTGGCGGTCACCCCGTGGGATGCCAGCTCGGCCGCCATCGAGCGGACGAGGCCCAGGACCCCGTGCTTGGAGGCGACGTAGGCCCCGAGCAGCGGCATGCCGGTGGTCCCGGCCACCGACGCCACCGCCACGACCCGACCCTGGCGGGGCTCGGGGCGGTCGAGAAGGGCGGGCACGGCCGCCCGGGCCAGGCGCCAGACCCCCTCGAGGTTGACGCCCATGAGGACGTCCCAGGTCTCGTCGGCCGTCGACCAGCTCGGCACCCCCCCGGCCATCACGCCCGCCGCCGCGACCGCGGCATCGAGCCCGCCGAACGTCTCGACGGCGGCGGCCACGGCCCGCTCCATGTCCTCCTGACGTCGGACGTCCCCGACGACCGCCACCCCGCCGCACTCGGCCGCCACCGCGTCCAGGTCCTCCGGCGTCGACAGGGCGTAGGGCACGGCGGGGTCGTCGGCGGCCGCGTCGACCAGCACGACCCGCCACCCGGCACCGGCCAGCGTGCGCGCCGTGGCGGCGCCGATCCCCCGTCCCGCCCCCGTCACCACGGCCACCCGGCCGTCCCCCTCGCTCATCCGACCCGGCACCACCGGTCGACGGCACCGACGAGATCGTCGACCAGGGCGACGAGGAGCGCCCGGCCCTCGGCGGCCGACGCCCCGGCGGGGTCACCCAGCACCCCGGTGGGGGAGACCCCGGCCACGCCCGACCGCCGCAGGGCGGGCATCAGCTCCCGGAGGGGCGCGGCCGTGGTGGCCCCGGGGGCCGGGGCGCCTACCAGGTCGGGCGCCAGGTGCAGCAGGAGGGAGGTCTCCACCCGCCCGGCGTGGGCGTCGGCCGGCAGCGGACCGGTCACGGACTCGGTCACGGCCCGGGGCGGCCCCCACGTGAGCACGGCCCGACCCTCGGAGGTGCAGAGGGAGGCGGCCCGGTCCAGCGCCTCCGCGTTCCCGCCGTGGCCTGAGACCAGCACGAGCCCCCGGAAGGCGTCGGCCGACCGGACCAGCTCCACCACGGCCGTCTCGAGCCCGGCCCGTCCGAGCGAGAGGGTGCCGGGGAAGCCGGCGTGCTCCCCGCTCGCGCCGAACGGAAGCGGGGGTGCCACCACGACGTCCGGCCGCCTCGAGCCCAGTCCGGCCGCCACCGCCTCGGCCACCAGCGTGTCGGTTCCGACCGGGAGGTGGGGCCCGTGCTGCTCGGTCGCGCCCAGCGGTACGGCCAGGACCCACCCGCCGGCGCCGGCGTCGACCTCGGGCCACGGCATTTCGGCCAGGCGCTTCACGGGCATCTCGCCACTGTGCCACCTCGGCTCCCTTATCCTGGCCCGCCATGCCGGGGGACTGGATGGAGACGGTGGCCGAGGCCCAGCGGCGGGCGAAGAAGCGCCTGCCGCCCTCGGTGTACTCCGCCCTCCTGGCCGGGGCCGAGCGGGGCGCCACCTACGCCGACAACATGGCCGCGTTCGACGAGCTCGGCTTTGCCCCCCATGTGGCCGGGCAGCCGAGCGAGCGTGACCTGTCGACGAGCGTGATGGGCCAGTCCATCTCCCTGCCCGTCGTCATCTCGCCGACGGGCGTCCAGGCCGTGCACCCCGACGGGGAGGTTGCCGTGGCCCGGGCGGCGGCGGCCCGGGGCACAGCCATGGGCCTCAGCTGCTTCGCCAGCAAGCCGGTCGAGGAGGTCGTGGCCGCCAACCCCCAGACGTTCTTCCAGACGTACTGGTGCGGCTCCCGGGACCGCATCGTCCAGCGGCTGGAGAGGGCCCGGAGCGCCGGGTGTGTGGGCCTAATCGTGACCCTCGACTGGTCGTTCGTGCACGCCCGGGACTGGGGCAGTCCCTTCATACCGAGCCGCATCGACCTCGAGGCGGTGCGCCGGTACGCGCCGGAGGTGACCCGCCGGCCCCGCTGGCTGGCCCGGTGGGCCCGTTCGGGAGGGCTGCCGGCCGTCACCGTGCCGAACATGGTTGTGCCCGGGGAGGAGGCCCCCGCCTTCTTCGACGCCTACGGGGAGTGGATGCAGACCCCGCCCCCGTCGTGGGACGACCTGCGGTGGCTGCGCGGCCAGTGGACCGGCCCGATGATGATCAAGGGGATCATGCGCCTCGACGACGCCCGTCGGGCCGTCGACATCGGCGCCACCGCCATCTCGGTGTCCAACCACGGGGGGAACAACCTCGACACCACCCCCGCCTCGATCCGTGCGCTGCCCGCGGTGGTGGAGGCGGTGGGTCGCGACGTCGAGGTGGTGCTGGACAGCGGCGTCCGGCGGGGCGGGGACGTGGTCAAGGCGCTGGCCCTCGGGGCCCGGGCGGTCATGATCGGCCGCGCCTACCTGTGGGGGCTGGCGGCCAACGGGCAGGCCGGCGTCGAGAACGTCCTCGACATCTTCCGCAACGGCATCGACTCGACCATGCGGGGGCTCGGGCGCAAGTCGGTCGACGAGCTCTGCCCCGAGGACGTGATCGTCCCCGCCGACTTCCCCCGCCGGCTGGGGGCCTAGCGGCGGTGCGTCCCTAACTCGACGCGGACGGGCTTGGAGTGGCCGGGCCCCGGGTGGGGCGCCGACCCGGGGGAGACCGCCGCCAGGGCCGCCTCCCCGTGGCCGTGGACGCACTCGGGATCGGGGCCGTCGAGCGGCAGGCCGGTGAAGAACTTGGCCGCCATGCACCCGCCCTGGCAGGCGTCGAAGGAGCCGCACGACGCACAGGCCCCGGCGCTGGCGGGCTGACGGAGCTCGGAGAACAGCTCGGACTCCCGCCACACCCCGGCGAAGCCACCCGGTTCCCGCACGCTGCCCGCCCGGAACTCGGGATGGAGCACGAACGGACAGGCATAGACGTCACCGACGGGGTCGACCAGGCACACCACGCGCCCGGCCCCGCACATGTTGAGCCCGGGCAGGGGCGCGCCCAGGGCGGAGAGATGGAAGAACGAGTCCCCGGTCAGCACATCGGGCCGGTCGAGGAGCCAGTGGTACAGCTGGCGCTGCTGCTCGGCTGTGGGATGCAGCTCGGCCCAGGTGTCGGCGCCCCGGCCGGCAGGGCGAAGCCGGGTCAGGCGCAGCTGGGCTCCGTACTGCCCGGCCAGCGCCTCGAACTGGTCGAGCTCGGGGATGTTGTGGCGGGTCATCACCACGCTGATCTTGAACGGGCCGAAGCCGGCTCCGGCCAGGTGGTCCATGGCGGCCCGGGCCGAGGCGTACGAGCCGGCGCCGCGCACCCGGTCGTTGGTGGCAGGAGTGGCGCCGTCGATGCTGACCTGCACGTCGACGTAGTCCATGCCGGCGAGGGCGCGGGCGCGCTCCGGGGTGATCCGGCTGCCGTTGGTCGAGAACTTCACGCCGACCCGCCGGGAGACGGCGTACTCGAGCAGGTCGAAGAAGTCGCCGCGGATGGTCGGCTCCCCGCCCCCGATGTTGACGTAGAACACCTGCATGGCGGCCAGGTCGTCGATCAGCCGGCGGGCCTCGGCCGTGGTGAGCTCTCCGGGGTCGCTGCGCCCGGAGCTGGAGAGGCAGTGAACACACGCCAGGTTGCAGGCGTAGGTCAGCTCCCAGGTCAGACAGATCGGGGCGTCCAGGCCCCGCTTCAGCTCATCGTTGAGGGCCGGGCCGGCGGCGCTCCGCGGGCGGAGGAACGCGAGCCGGCGGTTCCCGTAGTTGTACGAGAGGGCGCCGAAGCGCTCGGGGCGCCGCGCCTCCTGGGGGTCGGCGGACGCGAGCTGGGCGTCGCTCAGCGAGGTCACCTGCCCGGGTCCCGTAGGGGGCGGCTCAGTAGACGCCGCACATCCCGTCGATGGAGATCTCCTCGACGAGAAGGTCCTCCTCGACCAGCACGGCCTCGGCCACCTCGGGGCTGGCGGTGACGGGGGCGGTCGGGGTGCGGGCGCCGGCGGGGGCGGACGGGCTGTCGGCCATGGCCGGGATTATACCGACGGCCCCCGGGGTTACCCGCGGCCGGAGATCGCGAATCCCGACTGGACTGGTCGACAATAGGCCGGTGGTCCGATAGCTTTCAGCGCGGCAGATACGAGCGGAGGAAAAGAATGGCTCTGACGATTGGCGACGAGGCCCCGAACTTCGAGGCCAACACCACCCAGGGGAAGATCAAGTTCCACGACTGGATCGGGGACTCGTGGGCGGTCCTTTTCTCCCATCCCAAGGACTTCACCCCGATCTGCACCACCGAGCTCGGCTACATGGCCCGGATCAAGCCCGAGTTCGACAAGCGCGGCGTGAAGATCATCGGCCTCTCGGTCGACTCCCAGGGTGACCACGAGAAGTGGGCCCAGGACATCGAGGAGACCCAGGGCTCGAAGGTCACCTACCCGATCATCGCCGACAACGACTTCAACGTGGCCATGCTCTACGGCATGCTCCCGGGCGGCACCGCCGGTGAGGCCAAGTCCCGCACCCCGGCCGACAACCAGACCGTGCGCAACGTGTTCGTCATCGGCCCGGACAAGAAGATCAAGCTGCTGCTCGTCTACCCGATGAGCGTGGGGCGCAACTTCGACGAGATCCTCCGGGCCATCGACGGCCTGCAGCTCACCAGCAAGCACAAGGTGGGCACCCCGGCCAACTGGAAGCCGGGTGAGGACGTCGTGATCGGCGGGGCCGTGTCCAACGACGAGGCCAAGCAGCTGTTCCCGGACGGCTGGAAGGAGCCCAAGCCCTACCTGCGGATCGTCCCCCAGCCCAAGTAGGCGGGGCTCAGGCCGCCCCCTCTGAACCGAGGAGCTCTTCCCGCAGCTCCCGCTTGAGCACCTTGCCGGCGGGGTTGCGGGGGAGCTCCTCGTCGCGTATCCACACCCGGACCGGGACCTTGAATCCGGCCAGGCGCCCGGCCACGTGCCGGCGCAGCTCCTCCTCGGTGGCGGCGGCGCCGGCGCGGAGACGGACCACGGCGCCCACCTCCTCTCCGAGGATGGGGTGGGGAATGCCGATCACGGCGCACTCCGCCACCGCCGGGCTCTCGTGGAGGGCGGCCTCCACCTCCACGCAGTACACGTTCTCCCCGCCCCGGATCACCATGTCCTTGGCCCGGTCCACGATGTAGACGAACCCCTCGTCGTCGATGCGCGCCACGTCCCCCGTGTGCAGCCAGCCGTCGGTGAAGGTGGCGGCGGTGGCCTCGGGCTTGTTCCAGTAGCCCCGGACGACGTTGGGCCCCTTGATCCACAGCTCACCGACCTGGCCCTCGGGGAGCTCCCGGCCCTCCTCGTCGACGACCTTGATCTCGACCACCGGCACGGGCGGCCCGACGCTGTCGGGCTTGCGCACGTAGTCGTCCCCGTTGTTCATGGTCGACACCGAGGAGGTCTCGGTCAGCCCGTAGCCGTTGGAGGGCTGACCCCCGGGGAAGTGCTGCTTGATCCGCCGCACCAGGTCGGGCGGGGCGGGCGCCCCGCCGTAGGCAACGGAGCGCACGCTCGATATGTCCCGCTTCTCGAAGTCGGGTGAGTCGAGGACCTGCATGACCATGGCGGGCACCCCGCCGAAGGTGGTGATGCGCTCCCGCTCGATGAGCTCGAGGGCCCGCTCCGGGTTCCAGCGGTACATCATGACCAGCTTCCCGCCGGCCGCGGTGTTGGCCACCAGCACCGAGTGGCACCCGGTGGCGTGGAAGAACGGGACCGACAGGAGATAGGCGTTCTGGCCCCCCGCCCACTCCGCGGGAGGCGTCGAGGCGGTCCGGCGCAGGCCGGCCCGGGCGTTGGTGAAGAACAGGCTCCAGAGGTTCGTGCAGATGTTGCGGTGGGTCCCGACCGCGCCCTTCGGCACCCCGGTGGTCCCCGACGTGTAGAAGATCGTGGCGTCGTCCTCGGGGCCGACCCCCGGTTGGGGCAGGCCGGTCACCCCGGCCAGCACGTCGGCGGTGAGCAGGTCCTCGAACCGGACGGCCCCGGCCCGGACCGCCCCCTCCGCCCGGGCCACCACGGTCGCGCCCGCCAGTCCCGCCAGCTCGGCGTCGAAATGGGGCTCGAGGCGCTCCATCCGCTCCCGGTCGGCAAACAGCACCCGCGCCCCCGAGTCGGTGAGCCCGTAGGCGAGCTCGGGGCCGGTCCACCATGCGTTCAGCGGCACCACGACGGCGCCGGCGGCGGCGGCGCCCCAGAAGGCCATCGGCCACTCCGGGAAGTTGCGCATGGCGATGGCCACCCGGTCCCCGGGCCGTATGCCGTACCGGTCGATCAGAAGATGGGCCAGGGCGGCGGCGCGCCGGTAGTGCTCGGCAAAGGTGATCCGCTCGTCCTCGTAGACGAGGAAGACGGCCTCCCCGTGGGCCCGGGACTGCTCGAGGACCGCCGCCAGCGTGGGCGGGGCGTTCCTCCAGACCCGGGTGGGGACGCCCCTGATCACCTCCCGGCCCACCTCGAAGAGCTGGCCGGGCGCGGTGAGGGTGGCGTCGGCCTCCGCCCGGGACATGACGGGCCGGCCCATCAGAGGCCGGCGGGACGCCGCCGCCGCCAGGCGGCGGTGGTGGCCGGCGGCGCGTAGCCGCGGTCCTCGGGGTTGATGTTGGTGCCGGGCGGCACGAGCTCGTCGATGCGGTCGAGCACGGCGTCGTCGAGCACGGCGTCGACCGCCGGGAGCTGGTCGGTCAGCTGCTCCATGGTGCGGGGGCCGATGATGGCCGCGCTCACGGCCGGATGGCGGAGCACGAAGGCGAGCGCCAGGTGGGTGAGCGAGCAGCCGGCGTCGGCCGCCACCTTCAGCAGCTCCTCGACGAGGTCGAGCTTGCGGGCGTTGGCGGGCACGCTCGGGTCGAACCGCTGCGGCATCCGGGCGGCCCGGCCCCCCTTCGGGAGCTCCTGGCCGCGCCGGTAGCGCCCGGTCAGCCAGCCGCCGTTCAGAGGGCTCCACGGGATGACGCCCATGCCGTAGCGCTGACAGGTGGGCAGCACCGCTGCCTCGATCTCGCGGGCGAAGATCGAGTACGGAGGCTGCTCGCAGACGAAGCGCTCGCGGCCGCGCCTCTCCGCTGTCCACTGCGCCTCGACGATCTCCTCGGCGGGGAACGTCGAGCTGCCGATCATGCGGACCTTGCCCTGGCGGATCAGGTCGGACAGGGCTCCGAGGGTCTCGTCGACGTCGGTCCACTCGTCGGGGCGGTGCACCTGGTAGAGATCGATCCAGTCGGTGCCGAGGCGGCGGAGACTGTTCTCACACTCCTGCACGATCCACCGCCGCGAGTTCCCCTGCTCGTTGGGGTCCTGGCCCATCGGTCCGTGGAACTTGGTGGCCAGCACCACCCGGTCCCGCCGCCCCCCGGCCAAGGCCTTGCCGACCACCACCTCGGAATCACCGGCGGAGTAGACGTCGGCGGTGTCGATGAAGTTGATGCCCGCGTCGAGGGCGGCGTGGATGATCCGTACGCCCTCGTCGTGGTCGGGGTTCCCCCAGGCTCCGAGCATCATTGCCCCCAGGCACAGGGGGCTCACCTTCACGCCGGTCCGTCCGAGGTTGCGGTACCTCATGCCCACCTCCAGCTCGCGTCCGGTCGACCCTACCGCCTGCCCCGTCGCTTGACCCCGGCGGCGCCGGAGCCGAGGATGGCCGCATGCGGATCAGCATGGGTGTTCCCTACGCGTCCAGCTTCAAGGCCTCGGCCGACCGTGTGGTCGAGCTGGAGAAGGCCGGTCTCGACATCGTGTGGGTGGCCGAGGCCTATGGCTACGACGCCGCCACGCTCATGGGCTACCTGGCGGCGCGCACCGAGCGGGTGCAGATCGGATCGGGGATCCTCCCGATCTACACGCGCACCCCCGCCCTGCTGGCCCAGACCGCCGCCGGTCTCGACCACGTGTCGGACGGACGGGCCATCCTCGGGCTCGGGGCCTCCGGGCCGCAGGTCATCGAGGGCTGGCACGGCGTTCCCTACGACCGGCCTCTGCAGCGCACCCGGGAGATCATCGAGATCTGCCGGCGGGTGTGGCGGCGCGAGGTGCTCACCAACGACGGGGTCTACCGGCTCCCGCTCCCCGAGGACCGGGGCACGGGACTGGGCAAGCCGCTCAAGCTGATCACCCATCCGACCCGGTCCACCATCCCCATATACGTGGCCTCGCTCGGCCCGAAGAACGTGGCCATGACCGCCGAGGTGGCCGACGGCTGGATGCCGATCATGTTCATCCCCGAGAAGGCGCACGAGGTGTGGGGTGCGCCCCTGGCCGAGGGACGGTCGCGGCGCTCCGCCGAGCTGGGCCCGCTCGAGGTGGTGGCGGGCGGGGCCCTGGCCGTCGGAGACGGCCTCGAGCACCTGCGCGATGCCGCCCGCCCGATGGTGGCCCTGTACGTCGGGGGAATGGGGGCGCGGGGCCGGAACTTCTACAACGACCTGGCCCGCCGGTACGGCTACGAGGCCGAGGCCGAGCAGATCCAGGACCTGTACCTCGACGGCAAGAAGGACGAGGCGGCCGCCGCCGTTCCCGCCGAGTTCCTCGAGAAGACCTCGCTGGTCGGCCCGGAGAGCTACGTGAAGGAGCGGATCGCGGCGCTGGCCGAAGCAGGGGTCACGGTGCTCTCGGTGACGCCGATGGGACCGGACCCGGTCAAGCTGGTGGAGCAGGTGCGGACGTGGGTGGAGGGGCTGTAGCCGGGTCGCGGAACACGGCTTCGCGGTAGTACCGCAGCTCGATCAGGCTCTCGCGTATGTCGTCGAGGGCGCGATGGCCCCCCTTCTTGGCCGGAGCGGCCGCCAGCACCTCGGGGTACCAGCGCCGGCACAGCTCCTTCACGGTCGAGACGTCGATCGAGCGGTAGTGGAAGAAGTCCTCCACCTCGGGCAGGTGGACCGCCAGGAAGCGGCGGTCGGTGCCGATCGAGTTCCCGCACAACGGGACCGTCCCCGGCTCGCGGATGTGGTCGCGCAGGAACTCCATCAGCACCTTGGCGGCCTCCGGCAGCGAGACCCGCGACAGCCGGATCGCGTCGAGTAGGCCGCTGCGGGTGTGCATCGTGCGCACCACGTCCTGCATGGCGGCCAGCTGCTCCTCGGTCGCGTGCACGACGACGTCCGGGCCCTCGGCCACGATCTCGAGCTGATCGTCGGTGAGAAGGCAGGCGATCTCGACGATCACGTCACGGGCGGGGTCGAGCCCGGTCATCTCCAGGTCCATCCAGGCCAGCACCCCCGGACCGTATCGTGCCGGTGTGCTCGAGGTGCCCGTGCTCCGGCTCGACCCCGACCTGCCGGTGCCGGCCTACGCCCGGCCCGGAGACGCCGGAGCCGACCTGGTTGCCCGGGAGGACGCCACCCTGGCCCCGCGAGGGGGTCGCGCCCTCGTGCCCACGGGCCTGGCCCTGGCCGTGCCCGAGGGGTACGCCGCCTTCGTGCAACCCCGGTCCGGCCTGGCCCACCGGCACGGCGTGACGTGCCTCAACACGCCCGGACTCATCGACTCCGGCTACCGCGGCGAGATCAAGGTCCTCCTCGTGAACACCGACCCGCACGAGGCCTTCACGGTCAGGCGGGGGGACCGGATAGCCCAGCTGGTGGTCCAGGCCGTGGAGCACGTGGCGTTCGTCCCGACGGCGGCGCTGCCCACCTCGGAGCGGGGCGAAGGCGGCTTCGGCCACACCGGAACCTGAGCTCCCCCGGACCGGGCCCCTGATAGGCTGACGGGTCCACGCGGACGTGGCTCAGTTGGTAGAGCACAACCTTGCCAAGGTTGGGGTCGCGGGTTCGAATCCCGTCGTCCGCTCCAGATCCCGTCCACCAGATCCCGTCTGCCGGATGGCGCCGAACGGGCCCCGGCCAGCGGGCCGATCCGAGCTAGTCGATCGGCAGGCGACTCAACAGGTCGGCCTTCTGCTCCTCGAAGGTCTCGAGAGAGATCTCTGCGTTCTCGAAGCGGCGGTGGAGGTCTGCGATCAGATCGATCAGAACGGGCGCCGACTCCGCGGACGGCCGGCCCGGTTCCTCCTCGGCTTCATTGGTCTGCTCGGAGGCGGCCCGACGGCGCTCGCGCTTGGCGGAGGCCTTGGCCTGCTTGTCCCGTTCCCGCTGCAGCTTCCCGAAGGTGGCCCGCTGTCTACTCATCGCCGTCTCCTACCCGCGCCGGGCGGGCCGCGTCGTCACGGGCGCCGCCGGCGGCGCTCAGTCGCACTCGGCCGGGTCGAGGGCGGCGTCGAGACGGACGCCGATCTGGTCGGGACCCTCGGCCAGCGCCAGGCACAGCTCCGAAACGAGCACGCGGCGGGCCGTATCCAACATGCGCTTCTCACCGGCCGAGAGGGGCTTGTCCTGCTGGCGCCGGGAGAGGTTCCGGACCACTTCGGCCAGCTGGTAGACGTCACCGGACTTGAGCATCTCGGTGTGGTTCTTGTACCGACGGGACCAGTTCGACGGCATGCGGACGTCCCGGCGGCGCAACACGGCGAGAACGTCGTCCACCTCGACGTCGTCGATCACCTCGCGAAGGCCCACCGAGGAGGCCTCCTCGGCCGGGACGCGCAAGGTGAGGTTCACGTCCTCGTAGCGCAGGACCAGGTACTCGCGCTCGGCGCCGAGCACCTCGAGAGTCTCGACCCGATCGATGAGGGTGGCCCCATGGTGGGGATAGACGACCTTGTCGCCCACGGCGAACGGCATACACGTCCTCTCGATGTGAACAAGAACTATACCGGCTCAGGGCCCGGGACACCAAAGATGGGCACGCGACCAGCGCTTTTACAGAAGCTGGACGTGCAGGGCCCTCACCACGGCCGGATCGGTCACGACCTCGATCTCGGCGATGGTGTCACCGATCACGCGGAAGGCGAACACGGCGCGCGGTGTGCCGCCCGGGGCCCAGACGGCCCCCGGCGTGTCGTCGATGAGCGCGAGCTGGGCCGCCCGGGCCTGACCGACGAGGATCCTCGCCACGGCCGAAGCACCACGCACCTCCGGCTCGAGAAGAGGTGCGCCCCGGCCACGGTTGGCGGCGGCCATCCTCACCGCGGCGCGGTCGGCCCGCAGAACGGCATCGGGATCGAGGAGGGAGACCAGCGCCTCGAACCGGCCCTGCCGGGAGGCGGCGAGGAACGCCTCGACGACCTCCTGCTGGCGGTGGCGACTGGCGGACGGCACCTCGTCGTTGTCCTGAACCCGCCGGCGGGCCCGGCTGGCCAGCTGGCGCGCCGCCGCCGGGGACTTGTCGAGGATCACGGCGATGTCGTCGAACGGGACGGCGAAGAGGTCGTGGAGCACGAAGGCGAGCCGCTCCGAGGGTGCCAGCGTGTCGAGCACGATCAGGAGGGCCGGCCCGAGCATGTCGGCGAGGATCACCTCGTCCTCGAGGTCGACCCCTTCGGGCTCCGGCTCGTGGTCGAGCGGCTGTTCGGGCCGGGACCGGCGCGAGCGCAGGATGCCCAGGCAGACGCGGGCCAGGACCGTGGTCAGCCACCCGCCCAGGTTCTCGATGCTGTCCGCGTCGGACCGGCTGAGGCGGATCCAGGTCTCCTGCACCGCATCCTCGGCCTCGGTGAACGAGCCGAGCATCCGGTAGGCGACCGACTGGAGCCGGGGCCGGCTGGCCTCGAACTGGGCCGTGAGGTCCTGTTCCATACGTCAGTTGACGCGCCGGGTAACCGCGATGTGACGCGCTACCTGTCTCCGGCGGGCCCGCCTCGGGGCGGAGCCGACGGAGACAGGCTCAGATGTGCTTCCCGCAGACGGGTCTGCCGTCGGAGGGAACCGGCACGAACTGGCCGTTCTTCACCTGGGCGTACCAACCGCACGAGGTGGCCGCCGGCTTGCCGAAGCCGGCCAGGCTCAGGTCCACAGCCTGGGGCAGGAGACCGTCACCGTCGTACCCCGTGACCCCGTGGAGGCCGTTGACGAAGGACTGACGGGTCGGGTTCTTGCCCGCCGCCTGCAGGCCCCTGACCATGAGGTCGGCGCTCATCCAGCCGTAGTACCAGTCGAATCCCGGCACGCCGGAGAAGTTGGCGTACTTCTTGAGGGCGGCCCGGAAGTTCTTCTCCGGCGTCGAGCTCAACGGCGGCCCCTCGGAGATGAAGTAGGACCCCTCGGCGGCGGCCAGCGCCGCCTTGTCGTCGAGAAGCGTCTGGCCGTAGCCGGTGGCCGACACCGCGACCTTGAGGTTCAGCCCCGCCTGCTTGGCGGCGGTGATGATGGCGAAGTTGGTGTTGTTGTCCATCTGCAGCGCCGCCGAGTCGACGTGGGCCGCCTTCATGGCCAGCACGATCGGACCCACGTTCACGCTTCCGAACGGAATGCTGGTGTTGATGTAACCGGCCTTGAGCCCGACCTTGGGGGCCACGATCCCGACCGCCTGCGCCGACGCCGACGAGGAGGGGGAGATCCCGTAGCCCATGGCGGCGATGTTGGTTCCGCCCTGCATCTTGATGAAGGTGACGCCGCCGGTGTTCTGCGAGTTCACCAGGAAGTTGGGACCCGTGTTTCCGGTGAAGGAGAACATGTTGGTGTTGGGCTGCTGGCCCCACTCCGGGCCGTCGAAGCCGCCGCCCGTGACGGGGACTCCCTGCTGGTTGAGGTACTTGGCCGAGGCGAAGAAGAACGGGGTGCCCGCGATGACCCCGAAGACGTTCTTGCTGACCAGGTCCTGGGCGGCGGTCTGGTTCTGGGTCAGGCTGCCGCCGTCGTCGACGGCGGTGAGTGTCAGCTTGCGGCCATTGATGCCTCCGGAGGCGTTGGCCACGTCGAAGCGGGCCCGGGCCCCGTCGGCGTAGTGGACGAAGTTCGGCCCGGCCACTCCGACGGTCGAGGTGATGATCCCGACGGTGATCCCGTTCGGGGTGACGCCCGGGGCGCTGGCGGTGTTTCCGCTCGTCCCCGACGAGCCGGAGCCGGCGGCCCCCGACCCGCCGCTGCTGCCGGAGCTGCCCGAGCTGCCGCACGCCGCCGCACCCAGAGCGACGAGGCCCAAGACGGCAATAGTGCCGGATGTCCGCTTCTTCATGATCCTCATCCCCCTGGTTCCCGTCCATCGCGCCGGGCGCCGGAACATTAGGTGACCGTGTGGAGCGGGTAGGGGCAGGCACCATGGGACGGCGGGTGGCGGTCGTGGTTGTGGCGATGCTGGCGGGGACCGGCATCTCGTCGTGCTCCGGCGGCGCTGACGCCACCCCGGTGGCCTCGTCCTTCCTGGCCGCCTGGGCCGGTGGCCGCTTCCGTGCGGCCGGGGACCTCACCGACCAGCCCGGGGCGGCGGCCCGGTTCCTCAGGCAGACCGACGACGACCTGGGGGTGAGCTCGTCCCACCTGGAGCTCGTAGGGGTGCACGAGGACGGGTCCCGGGCGGTCGCGACCTTCTCGGCCCGGCTGGTGCTGGCCGGGCTGGGCCCGTGGACCTACCGGGGTCAGCTCCCACTGGCGAGGGTCAGACAGACCTGGCGGGTGAGATGGTCCCCTGCCGACGTCCATCCCGCCGTGCCGCCGAACGGCCGGGTGGTCCGGTTCCGGACCCTTCCGCCCCGGGCCGACATCCTGGCGGGAGACGGCAGCGCCCTCGTGGGGGCCCAGCCCGTCGTCGAGGTGGGCCTCGTCCCGGGGGCGGTGACGGACCTGCCCGGGACCCTCGCCACCCTGGCGCGCACGACCGGCGTCGATCCCGGCCGCGTGTCGGCCCTCGTGTCCAGGGCGCGCCCGGGTGACTTCGTCCCGGTGATCACCCTCCGCCAGGCCGCCTACCAGGCGGTGAAGCCGGCTCTGTACCCCCTGCCCGGCGTCCGGTTCCGCCAGGAGACCGCCGACCTGGCCCCCTCGCCCACGTTCGGGCTGGCCGTCCTCGGCCGGGTCGGGGCGGCCACGGCCGAGGCCCTGCGCCAGGCCGGCGCACCGTACGAGGCCACCGACCGCATCGGCCTGTCGGGCCTGGAGCTGGCGTTCCAGCACCGCCTGGCGGGGACACCGACCGGTGGTGTCGAGGTCCTCGACGGCGGGGGAGCGGTCCTGCGCCGGATCCTGCTGGCGCGGGGCGGGCCGGGAAACACGGTGCGGACCACGCTCGACCCGGCCATGCAGGCCGCGGCCGAGAAGGCGCTCTCGGGGGTGGCCCAGCCGGCGGCGCTGGTGGCGGTGCGGGCCTCGACCGGGGAGATCCTGGCGGCCGCCAACGCCCCGGCCGACTCCACTCTGGACCGGGCCCTGGTCGGCTCCTACCCGCCCGGGTCCTCCTTCAAGGTGGTGACCACCCTCGCTCTCCTGGTCGGAGCCGGCCTCGATCCGGCCGCGACCGTTCCGTGCCCGCACCGGGCGGTCGTGGACGGCAAGCCGTTCACCAACTTCGAAGGGGAGGCGCCGGGGGCGGTGAGCTTCTCGGTCGACTTCGCCCTCTCGTGCAACACCGCCTTCGTCGGCCTGGCCTCGCACCTGGCCGCGGCGTCACTCGAGTCGGCGGCGTCGACCCTCGGCGTGGGGGCGCGGTGGAACCTGCCGGTGCCGGCGTTCAGCGCACCCGTGCCACCCCCCGTCGACACCGCCGACCTGGCCGCCGACGCCATCGGTCAGGGCCGGGTGCTGGTGAGTCCCCTGACCATGGCGCTGGTGGCCGGGGCCGTCGAGAGCGGAACGTGGCGACCACCGGTGCTGGTGACGGACCCCTCCCCCCCGGGGCCGGCGTCCGCGCCTCAGACGCTGCCGACCGGCGCCGACGCCGAGCTCCGCCAGCTCATGCGGCTGGTAGTCACATCCGGGACGGGTACGGCCGCCAACCTTCCGGGGACGCCGGTGTACGGCAAGACGGGCACGGCCGAGTTCGGGTCGGCAAGCCCGCCCAGGACCCATGCCTGGTTCATCGGGTTCCGGGGCGACGTGGCGTTTGCGGTGGTGGTCGAAGGTGGTGGGGTCGGTGGGGAAGTGGCGGCCCCGGTGGCGGCGCGCTTCCTACAGCTGGCCGGCTGACCCGGCCCGGCGCCGCTTGGCCTGAGCCGCCTGCCGGCCCCGGACGGCCTGGTCGAGCACGGTCTTGCGTAGTCGCACGCTCTGCGGGGTGACCTCGACGCACTCGTCCTCACGGATGAACTCGAGCGCCTGCTCGAGGGAGAGCACGCGGGGCGGGATGAGCCGCACCAGCTCCTCCGCCGTGGAGGAGCGGATGTTGGTGACCTTGCGCTCCCGGGTCGGATTGATGTCCATGTCCTCGGACCGGGCGTTCTCGCCGATGATCATGCCCTCGTAGACCTGCACGCCCGGACCGACGAAGAGCGAGCCGCGCTCCTGGAGGGCAAGCAGGGCGTAGGTGGTCGTGGCCCCCCTCCGGTCGGCGACCAGCGAACCGGTCGGACGGGTGCGCATCTCCCCGTGCCAGGGCTCGTAGCCGTCGAACACGTGGTGGAGGATTCCGGTCCCCCGCGTCTCGGTGAGGAACTCGGTCCGGAACCCGATCAGGCCCCGGGACGGTACGCGGAAGTCGAGCCGGGCCCAACCCGTGCCGTGGTTGACGAGCTGCTCGAGCTTGCCCTTGCGGAGGGCCAGGAGCTGGGTCACCACCCCCAGGTACTCCTCGGGCACGTCGATCGACACCCGCTCGACCGGCTCCTGGACCTTGCCCTCGACGGTCCGGGTGACGACCTGCGGCTTGCCCACCGTCAGCTCGAAGCCCTCCCGGCGCAGCGTCTCGACGAGCACCGCCAGCTGGAGCTCCCCCCGTCCCTGCACCTCCCATGTGTCCGGCCGTTCGGTGGGCAGTACCCGCAGGGCCACATTGCCGACGAGCTCGGCGTCGAGACGACCCTTGATCAGGCGGGCGGTCACCTTGGTCCCCTCGGTGCCGGAGAGGGGAGCGGTGTTGACCCCCACCGTGACCCCGAGGCTGGGGGCGTCGACGGTCAGCACGGGCAGCGGAGCCGGGTCGTCGGGATCCGAAAGGGTCTCTCCGATCGTCACCTCGGGAATGCCGGCCACGGCGGCTATCTCTCCCGGCCCCGCCTCGTCGGCCGGGACCCGGTCGAGCGCATCGGTGAGGTACAGCTCGTTGACCCGAGCCGACTGGACGCTGCCGTCGACCCGGCACCAGGCGACGGTCTGACCCCGGCGCAGCGTCCCGTTCAGCACCCGGCAGATGGCCAGGCGTCCGACGTACGGACTGGCGTCCAGGTTGGTCACCATCGCCTGCAGGACATGGCCGGGCTCGTAGGCCGGGGGAGGGATGTGCTCGAGGATGGCGTGGAAGAGCGGCTCGAGGTCGGTCCCCTCGTCGGCCGGGGACATGCTGGCCTTGCCGGCCCGGGCGTTGCAGTAGACGATCGGGAACTCGATCTGATGCTCGGTGGCGTCGAGGTCCAGGAAGAGCTCGTACACCTCGTCCACCACCTCGGAGGGCCGGGCGTCGGGGCGGTCGATCTTGTTGACGACGAGGACGATCGGCAGGCCCCGCTCGAGCGCCTTGCGCAGCACGAAGCGGGTCTGGGGGAGGGGGCCCTCGCTGGCGTCGACGAGGAGCAGCACGCCGTCCACCATGCCCAGCGCCCGTTCGACCTCGCCCCCGAAGTCGGCGTGGCCGGGCGTGTCGACGATGTTGAGCTTCACGCCCAGGTGCCGCACGGCGGTGTTCTTGGCCAGGATCGTGATGCCCTTCTCCCGTTCCAGATCCATGGAGTCCATGACCCGTTCGGCCACCTCCTGGTTGGCACGGAATGCCCCTGACTGCCAGAGCATGGCGTCGACGAGCGTCGTCTTCCCGTGGTCGACGTGGGCGACGATCGCGAGGTTGCGCAGGTCGGGCCGCGAGGAGGTCATTGCGAGGGTGAGCGGAGGCGCCGGAGTCAGGCGCGCCGTAGCGAGGCCGGGGTGCCCGCCGTCGGCGTGCGCCGGGCCAGGCGCTCGACGCCCCCGACCACCAGATTGACGTAGATGTCCTCGAGGGCGGCCGCGTTCTCCGGGGTGGGTCGGAGGCGCCACTGGGTCAGGACCGACTCCACCGCGCCGAGGGCCACACGCATGGCGCTGCGGGCCTCGCTCTCCTCCAGGCCGAACTCCTTGGCGGCCTGCCGACCGAAGTAGCGGACGGTGGTCCGATCCCGCCGGTGCTGCACCTCCCGGTGAGCCTGGTTCCGCACCCCCGCCGAGCGCAGCGCGGCCAGGGCGGCGCCCCGGCTGGCCTGGGCGCGCAGGGCGCCACGGATCAGCGCCCGGAACATCTGCTCGAGGGTAACCGCCGCCTCGACGTCCGTGGCCAACTCGGCGTGCAGGAGCGCCGACTCGCGCTGGTACAGGGCGGCCAGCAGCTCACTGCGGTTGGCGAAGTGCTTGTAGACGAGCGGCCGGCTGACCCCTGTCCTCTCCGCCACGGCTTCCATCGAGACCGACTCGACGTCACCCCCCGCCACCAGCTCGGCGGCGGCGTCCAGCAGCGCATCGCGGCGGCTGGACCGGGCCAGCCGGGTCGGTTCCGGTCCGGTGCCGTCCGGTTCGCGGCGGTTTGCGACTGATGGAACCATGGTGTCATTCTGTCACCAGAGGCTGGGGGGTGAGTCGGAGCCGTGCTGGGGGGACTGCGGGTTCGCGAGGACGGGGGCACCCGGGCGCGGCCGCCGGCGGTGGGTGGCCCGGTGCCTCGCACCGCCAGGCGGGTCCCGACGGTCGTCCTGTCCGTGGCCGTTGCGGCGGCGACGGCATCCGGCCTCGTGCTCACCCGGTCCGGCGGGGTCGGCGCCGCGGCGCCGGTCTCTCCCGGGGGGCCGCAGTTCGGCGTCGCCTCCGGCTACCACATCCTCTACTCGGTCACGGCGCCGGGGCAGGAGCCCGCCAGCGAGCAGATCTGGGTGCGGCGCCCGTTCGAGAGTGTCGACGAGACCCTGGCGGGAGGCTCCGGGGAAGGCACCCCCTACCTGGTCACGGTGACCCGCCTCGGCCGGGAGGTGCTGCACGCCAACGGGGGCCAGCCGACCGAGCTGAGCGTGCCGGTCGCACCGCCGCCCGTCGACGTCCGCCTCGACGGGATCGTCGCCGACGGTGTCCATGACCGCCGCCTGGCGCTCGAGGGTCGGCAGGTGGTGGCCGGGCGCCGCTGTGTCGTGGTGCGCAGCGCCCGCTCGCTCCGGTCGGGGCCCCTTCAGCCCCTCGGGCCGGAACAGACCTACGTCGACAGCTGCGTGGACGCTGAAGGCCTGGTCCTCGACGAGCGGACCGTCCGGCGGGGCCGGGTGGTCTCCGAGCGCCGGGCGGTCACGGTCGCGGAAGGAGCCGACGCCGCAGCCGGGGCCGACTACGCGCTGACCGGCGCCCTCACCCCCGAGAACGAGGGCGGCGGCGCCATCTCGGCCCTGGCGGCGGGCAGCCTCCCGCCCGGCCGTTCGTGGGTCCTGGCGCGCCCACCGGCCGGCTTCGTGCACCTGGGCCGCTACGCAGTTGAGCCACCGCAGCCCCAGGCCTTCGACGGAGCCGGATCCGGACCGGGCGGGGAGCCGTCCGGCTCCCTCGTGGTCGCCATCGACGATGTCTTCGTCCGCGGCCCGGACGTGATCGTCATCGAGGAGGGGGAGACGCTCGACGGCGCCCGGTTCCCGGCGCCATCCGGGGGAGTACCCGTCGACCTCGGCGGCCTCGGGCGCGGCCAGCTGTTCCTCTCGGCGGTCGGCACTACGGTCAACGCCGAGCCGGGGGACGGCACCCGGTTCGTGCGCATCACCGGCACCGTGAGCCCGCAGGAGCTGACGGCCCTGGCGCGATCGCTCCTCCCGGTCGACCAGCGGACCAGCACGCTCGTCAGGGTCCCGGGAGGGGTGCAGTGACCGCGCTGGCCGCTCCCCCGACGGGCGGCGGGGCGCTGGCCCGGCTGGTCGACGACGGCCGGGTGCGGCGGGTGTGCAATTGGGTGGCGGCGGCGCTGGCGCTGTACTGGGTCGTCGACCGGCTGTGGCCAGCGCCTACCGGCGTGCTGATCAAGGGGGCGGTGATCGGCGGCCTGTACTCGCTGATCGCGCTCGGCATAGCCCTCGTCTACCGGGCCAACCGGATCATCAACTTCGCCCAGGGGGACATGGGCGGCGTCCCCGCGTCGCTCGCGGTGCTGCTGATCGCAGTGTCGCACTGGTCCTACTTTGCCGCCATACCCGTCGGTCTCATCTCGGGTGTCGTGCTCGGGGTGGTCATCGAGTTCGTGGTGATCCGCCGCTTCGCCAAGGCGCCCCGCATGGTCCTGACGGTGGCGACCATCGCCGTGGCCCAGATCCTGATCATCGGCGAGATAGGCATGCCCAAGGCATTCGGGCGTCAGCTCCCTCCGCAGATCTTCCCCTCTCCGTTCAACGTCTCGTTCGGCATCGGCCCCGTCCGCTTCCAGGGGAACGACGTGCTGGCCATGGCGGTGATCCCGCTGGTGATCGCGGGCCTCACCTGGTTCCTCAACCGGACCCACATCGGGGTGGCGGTACGGGCGTGCGCCGAGAGCGCCGACCGGGCCTCTCTGCTCGGCGTGCCGGTGAAGCGGGTCAACCTGGTCGTGTGGGCGGTGGCGGCCCTGCTGGCCACTGTCGGTGTCATCCTCAGAGCCGGGGTGGTGGGCCTTCCCATCGGCACCGCCCTCGGGCTCTCGGTTCTCCTCCGCACGCTCACGGCGGCGGTGATCGGCCGGATGGAGAAGATGCCGACGATCGTCGGGGCCTCGATCCTGCTGGGTGTCATCGAGCAGGCCGCCGTCTGGCACACGGGCAATTCCGACGTGGTCGACCTCGTGCTGTTCGTGGTGATCCTGGTGGGGCTGCTCGTCCAGCGGCGGCAGCTGGCCAGCCGGGCCCAGGAGGCGGCGCTGTCCACCTGGATCGCCATGCGCGAGGTCAGGCCGATCCCTCCCGAGCTGGCCCGCCTCCCCGCGGTCACGTGGGCGCGCCGGGGCGTGCTGGCGGTCGTGGCCGTCGTGGTGCTAGTGGTCCCCTACCTCCTCGGCGAGGCCAAGACCGAGCTCGGCAGCTTCCTGGCCGCCTACCTGATCATCGCCCTGTCACTGCTGGTGCTCACCGGGTGGACCAACCAGATCAGCCTGGGCCACTTCGCCTTCGTCGCGGTCGGGTCGGTGACGGGCGCGTGGATGACCCTCCACTGGCGCGCCGACCTCGTGGCGCAGATGGCTCTGGCGGGACTGCTGGGCGCGGTCGTAGCAGTGGCGATCGGCATACCGGCCCTGCGGATCCGCGGCCTGTTCCTGGCCGTGGCCACGCTGGCCTTCACCTTCGCCGCCAGCTCCTACTTCTTCAACTCCGACCACTTCCACTGGATGCCGAACCAGTTCCAGGCCATTCCCCGGCTTCCGCTGTTCGGACGGGTCTCACTCGGCAGCACCGACCGCTACTACTACTTCTCCTACGCCGTGCTCCTCGTCTGCATCCTGGCCGTGGTCGGGATGCGCCGGAGCAGGGTGGGGCGGATCCTGGTGGCCACGCGCGAGAACGAGCGGGGAGTCCAGGCCTACGGCGTGAACGTCACCCGGGCCAAGCTCCTGGCCTTCGCCATCTCCGGCTTCCTGGCCGCGGTGGCGGGCGTGCTGATCGTGAACCACGACGGCTACCTGTACAGCGGGCTGGCCGATCCCCAGTCGAGCATCAACGTGTTCATCATGGTGGTGATCGGAGGGCTGGGGTCGATGAGCGGCGTGTTTGCCGGGGCCATATACCTCGAGGGCCTGTCGTGGTTCGCCAACTCGGTGCCCAAGGCACTCGAGAACATCTTCCAGGTCCTCGGCAGCGGGATCGGGCTGCTGTTGATCCTGATGTTCCTGCCCGGCGGGGTGGGCTCGGCCCTCTACAAGGGCCGGGACCGCCTGCTCCGCGAGCTCGCCTCCCGCCGCGGCATCATCGTCCCGAGCCTGGTGGCCGACATGGCCATGCGCGACGACGAGGGGGCCGACCGCGTCATCCTGGAGGCCGCTCCCGCGGTGGCCCAAGCGGCGCTCGAACCCGAGCGGGTGACGGTGTGACGACGCGGGTGACCCCCGAGCGGGTGCCCCGGACCCCGGGGGCCTACTTCCGCTGGCTGGGCGGGCAGGTCGGGCGCACGGGCCTGGGACCGGTCATGGTGCTCCTGGCGGCGGCCAGCATCGAGCGGTTCGGGAACCAGGCCCTCAGTGTGTTGCTCCCCGACATCCGCGACACCTTCCATCTGAGCAACCAGCAGGCCATCACCACGGTCAGCGCCGTCGCGGTTCTCCCTGCCCTGCTGTCGCCTTTTGCCGGCTTCCTGTCCGACCGGATGGACCGGATCCGCGTGTCGCAGTGGGGCACGGCGGCGGTCGGCGTCGTGGCCGTCGGATTGGGGCTGGCACCGAAGTACTGGCTGTTCCTCGTCCTGGCCCTGCTGGCCGGGCTCGGGCTGCTCGTGAACATCCCCGCCCACAGCAGCCTGATCACCGACTACTACCCGCCGGAAGCGCTCGGCATCACCTTCACGCTCTACCTGTTCGCCGTGTCGGCCGCCGCCCTGCTCGGTAGCCCGCTGGCCGGCGGCGTGGCCGCCGGTCTGGGATGGCGGGGATCGTTCCTCCTCCTCGGAGTGCCCTCCGTCGTCGGGGTGTGGCTGCTCGGCCGGCTCCGGGACCCCGGGAGGGGGGCGTCGCTGGGCATTGTCCTCGAGAACGAGGAGCGGGCCTCGTTCTGGGAGGGGTTCCGCCGGGTCAAGGCGGTGCGCTCACTGCGCCGGACGTGGTGGGCGGCGACGTTCTTCGGCGGAGGCGTGATCGCGTTCCTCAACCTGCAGAGCATCTTCTTCAAAGACGTGTACCACTACAACTCTGTGGCGCGCGGGGTGGTCATAGCCCTCTACGGACTCGGCGGGCTCATCGGCACAGTATTGGGGGGTTGGATCGTCCAGACCTGGATGCGTCGGGGCCGCCCGGAGATGCTGCCGGTCATCAACGGGCTGATGGTCATCCAGTTCGGGGCCGGTGTAGTGCTCATGGGGCTGCTGCCCTGGTCGATCGGCTCCGCCGCCGTGCTGTTCCTGCTCGGCATCGGGGCGGCCGGGTTCAACCCCGCCTACAACGTGATGATCGGTCTCGTCACGACCCCGCGTCTTCGGGGCCAGGCCTTCTCCTACTCGCTGATCTGGGTCACCGTCGGCGCCCTGATCGTGGCCCCGATCATCGGCGGCATCGCCAACCACCACCAGCGGGCCGCCGCCTACGTGCTCGGCGCACTGGTGATCGGGGCGGGCATGGTCGAACTGACCGCCAAGCAGTTCGTAGTGCGGGACGTGGCCGAGGCCCGCAAGCTCCAGGCCGCCGCCGACGTGGACGCCCTGCTGTCGGTACGGGGACTGGAAGTGGCCTACGCCGGCAACCTGCAGATCCTCTTCGGTGTGGACCTCGACGTCCGCCAGGGGGAGGTCGTGGCCCTCCTCGGCACCAACGGGGCGGGCAAGTCGACGTTCCTGCGGGCGGTGAGCGGCCTGATCGACCCGGTGGGCGGGGCGGTCTACTTCGCGGGGCGGGACGTGACCCACGCCGACCCGGTCAACAAGGCGCTGTTGGGCATGGCCCTCGTGCCGGGGGACCGGGGCGTGTTCCCCGGCCTGACCGTGGCCGAGAACCTCCAGATCGCCGGATGGATGTTCCGGGGCGACTCGCCCCAGCTCCGGGAGGCCACCGAGCGGGTCCTCGGCTACTTCCCGGTCCTGCGCCAGCGCTGGGACGTGCCGGCCGGGAATCTCTCGGGCGGGGAGCAGCAGATGGTCGTGCTGGCCCAGGCGCTCATGGGCCGCCCCAAGCTCCTCATGATCGACGAGCTGTCCCTGGGTCTGGCCCCCATCATCGTCGAGCAGCTGCTGGACACGGTTCGGCAGCTGGCCCGGGACGGGACGACCATCCTCCTGGTCGAACAGTCGGTGAACGTGGCGCTGACGGTGGCGGAGCGTGCCGTGTTCATGGAGAAGGGGGAGATCCGCTTCTCGGGGCGGACCGAGGAGCTGCTCCAGCGGCCCGACGTGCTGCGGGCCGTGTTCCTCGAAGGGGCGTCAGAGGCGATGGCAGGCTCCCCGACGCGGGCCCGCACCCGCCCCCGCGGCGAGAGCGCGGTCGCCCCGGACGGGTCCGGGAGCCGGCCAGCCCTGGAGGTGCAGGGTGTGACCAAGCGCTTCGGCGGCGTGGTCGCCAACGAGGACGTCTCGCTGACCCTTTACGAGGGCCAGATCCTGGGCCTGCTCGGGCCCAACGGCGCCGGTAAGACCACGCTGTTCGACCTGATCTCGGGCTTCTTCCCGCTGGACTCGGGACGGATCCTCCTGCACGGCTTCGACATCAGCCACCTCCCCCCCGACTCCCGAGCCCGACTGGGCCTGGGCCGCTCCTTCCAGGACTCGAAGCTCTTCCCGGCCATGACCGTGGCCGACACGATCAAGGTGGCCCTCGAGCGTCACGTCGAGGTGCGCGATCCGTTGGCGGCGGCCCTCCGCCTCCCGGCCGTC
>DASSEU010000007.1:0-24043 GCA_035695125.1 Acidimicrobiales bacterium | reverse complement strand
CGGATGGCGGGCGCAGGTGGCCACCAGGTCGGCCCGCCCGGCGATGATCCCGGCCTGCGGCCCGCCCAGCAGCTTGTCCCCGGAGAACGTGACGAGGGCGGCGCCCGCCGCCAGCGACTGCACCGCCGCCGGCTCCCCCGCCAGCCACGCCGGGGGCCCGCCTCCCGAGCCGGCCAGCCAGGGCGTCCCGGCGTCGAGGAGCCCGGAGCCGATGTCGTAGACGACCGGCGGGCCCAGGCCGGCCAGGGGGGCCACGTCGACGTCCTCGGTGAAGCCGACGACCCGGTAGTTGGAGCGGTGCACCTTCAGCACCAGGGCCACCCCGTCGTCGAGGGCGGCCCGGTAGTCCCCGAGCCGGGTGCGGTTGGTCGTGCCCACCTCGACCAGCTCGGCCCCGGACTGGGCCATCACGTCGGGGATGCGGAAGCCGCCACCGATCTCGACCAGCTCCCCCCGGCTGACCAGGACCCGGCGCCCCCGGGCCAGGGCGGCCAGCACCAGCAGCACCGCCGCCGCCCCGTTGTTCACGACCAGGGCGGCCTCGGCCCCGGCGGCGCGGGCCAGCAGGGTGGCGGCGTGGGCGGAGCGGGACCCCCGCCTGCCCGTGGCGAGGTCGAGCTCCAGGTTGGTGTAGCGGGCGGGGTGGTGGACCTCCAGGGGGGCCCGGCCCAGGTTGGTGTGGAGGAGGACGCCGGTGGCGTTGACGACGGGCCGCAGCAGGGCGGTGGCCACGGCCATGGCCCGGGCCCGCGCCGAGGCCGGGTCCCCGGCCGCCACCGCCCGCCGGGCGGCGTCGACCAGCAGCGGATGGGGGAGGTCGATGTCGGCCAGCGAGCGGGCCAGGGCGTCGATCGACGGGGGCCGGGGCCCACTGACGTCATCCCTCGAAATCGTCACGAGATCGCAATCAGTTCGCGGCAGGGAGTTCGCATTCGGGGTGCAATCTTTCCCGTCAGCGGGTCCCTGCCGTCCCCCTGGCGGCGGGGGCACCCAGTGCCGAGGCCCGGGAGCGACCTTCCGCCGCTTCCGGGGGGCGACTGCCTCGGGGATCTTCGCCGAGTCCCCGGGGCAGGCCTCGGCCCTCCCGGCCGTCCGGATCGGAGTCGGCCCCTGTCCCGGACGCGGCCGGCAGCGCCACCAGGAACCGGGCCCCGCCGTCGGGGCTGTCGGTCACCCGGACCGACCCGCCCATCAGCCGCACGTGCTCGGCCACGAGCGACAGGCCCAGCCCCACGCCCTCCCCCCGGGCCCTCCTGCCCGCCGCCCGGCCCCGGGCGAAGCGCTCGAAGATGGTCTCGCGCTCCTCCGGCGGCACTCCCGGGCCGGCGTCGTCCACCGCGATGAACGCCGCCGGGGGCGCGGCCCGGTCGGGGCCGTGGACGGGGCCCACCACCACCCGGGTGGCCCCGTCCCCGTGGACGTCGGCGTTGGCGAGCAGGTTCGACAGCACCCGCTCCAGCCGGCGCTTGTCGGCGCGGACGGCCGGGGTGCCGGGCTCCACGACGAGCTCGACACCGGCGGGCCCGCGGGCGGCCAGGGCGTGCCGGACCAGCTCGGCGGGGCGGATCTCCTCGAGCAGCAGGTCGGCGGCGCCGGCGTCGAAGCGGGACACCTCGAGCAGGTCCTCGACCAGACGCCCGAAGCGGGTGACCTCCTCGGTCAACAGGTCGAGGGCCTGGGCCGAGCGCTCGGACAGCTCGGGCCGCCGGCGCTGCAGGACGTCGACGGCGTTGCGCAGGGTCGTGAGCGGGGAGCGCAGCTCGTGGGAGACGTCGGACGCGAAACGCGCGTCGCGCTGGATGCGGCCCTGCAGGGCGGTCACCATCGAGTTGAACGAGTCGGCCAGATCGGCCAGCTCGCTGTCGTCCCCGGCCTGCAGGCGGGTGTCGAGCCGGCCCCCGGCTATGGCGGCGGCGGCGCGGGCGGTCTCGGCCAGCGGGGACAGCACGCGCCGGCTGGCCCAGCGCCCCACCGCCATGCCGGCCAGCGTGGTGGCCACCGAGGCCGCTCCGAGCGACAGCGCCAACGCCGTGAGGGTCCGGGTGAGGTCGGAGAAGTCGTAGAGCTCGAAGTAGGCGGTGCGCCCCGCCTTCCCGCTCCCCGGCAGCGGGACGCCGACCGCCAGCTCGGCATGGCCGGCCAGCCGGTAGGCCATGGTCGCGGGCTGGCCGTCGCGCAAGACCGTGGCGCGCAGCGCGGCCGGCACCGCCGCGCTCCCGAGAGCGAGGTTCGTGCTCACCCAGCTGCCCCTCTGGTAGAGCAGGGACTCCGAGCCGTTCGGCGTCGACAGCGAGCTCAGCACCTGGGTGAGGTCGGGCCCGCTAGACCGCACCGCCCCTCCCACCACCAGGGCGTTGGCCACGGTCTGGTGCACGGCCGCGCTCTGCCGGTTGTGCACGACCGATCTCCGGGTGAGCCCGTAGGTGATCAGCGACAGCACGACCGAGATGCCGAGCGCCCCGAGGGCAAAGCCGGCCGTGATCCGGGCCCGCAGCCCCAGCCGCCGGCGGCCCGGCCACCCCCGCCCTCGGCGCGCGGCGGTAGCGGCGCCGGCACCGCTCACGCGGCCAGCTTGTAGCCGAGCCCCCGTACCGTCACGACGTGGCGCGGGGAGGCGGGGTTGTCCTCGATCTTGGTGCGCAGCCGGCGCACGTGGACGTCGACCAGGCGGCTGTCCCCGAAGTAGTCGTAGCCCCAGACCGCCTCGAGCAGCTGCTCGCGCGACAGCACCCGCCCGGCGTTGTCGGCCAGCTCGCAGAGAAGGCGGAACTCGGTGCGGGTGAGGTGGACGGGACGGCCCGCCTTGCGCACCTCGCCGGCGTCGGGGGCCACCTCGACGTCCCCGAACGTCCACGCCGCCGCGCCGGGCAGGCCCGTGGCTCCACCGGGGGCGGTGCCGACCGCCACCTGGCTGCGGCGCAGGTGGGCCCGGATGCGCGCCGCCAGCTCCTTGGTGACGAAGGGCTTGGTGACGTAGTCGTCGGCGCCGGCCTCCAGGCCGGCCACCACGTCGTGGGTGTCGGAGCGGGCCGTGACCATGATGATCGGCACGGCGCTGGTCCGGCGGATGGCCCGGCAGCACTCGAAGCCGTCCATGCCGGGAAGCATGAGGTCGATCAGCACGACGTCGGGAGGGCGGATCTCGAAGGCCTCCAGGGCCGACTCGGCGGTGTCGGCCTCGTCCACGTCGTAGCCCTCGTCCTCCAGGGCCATCCGGGTCGAGGTCCGGATCCGCTCGTCGTCCTCGACCATCAGGATGCGCCCGGCCACCCGCCTAGTCTGGCGCTCTTGGTGCTCCGCCGCTCTTCACGTTCCCGGTCCCGATCCGGCTCGGCCCGCGACGACCTCGTGGTCCTCGAGTCCTGCACGACCACGTGGGCGTTCGAGACGGAGCGGAAGCGCTTCGCCCGGCTGCCGCGGGGCCTCACCCTCACCTCGACGAGTGCGGAGTGGCGGCCCTACTCCTCGATGTGGTTCGACCTCGGGGCGCGCACGCTGGTCGTGTCCCTCGACGAGGCCGGCACCCAGCTGCTGCAGAGCGACATCCACAACGGCCCCTGCCCGGACTGCGGGACCGAGGGGGATTGACAGCCGCTCCCCGCCCTCCCAATATGGCGCCTGAATCACCTCTCAGGTCGGCGCGCCGGTCGGCGGGAGAGGATCCAGGGGGAGAACTTGGCCGAGTCGCTGCTCGAGCTGGCGGGGCTGTCCGTCTCCTATGGCGGCGTCCGGGCCCTCGAGGACGTCTCGGTCCGGGTCCCCGACGGGGGGGCGGTCTGCCTGCTCGGTCCCAACGGGGCCGGTAAGACCACTCTCCTGCGGGCCATCTCGGGGCTCCTGCGCTTCCACGGCGGTCGCATCACGGCGGGCACGATCCGCTACGACGGCCACGACGTGACCGGCGCATTTGCCGCCAACCTGGTCAAGGCGGGCATCGTGCAGGTGCTGGAGCGCCGCCACGTGTTCCCCGAGCTCTCGGTGGCCGACAACCTGAGGTCGGGGGCGTTCACGCGTAGGGACCGGCGCCGCACCGCCGAGCGCCAGCGCGAGGTGGTCGACATGTTCCCGGTGCTGGGCCAGCGCCTCCGCCAGGAGGCCGGGCTTCTCTCCGGCGGGGAGCAGCAGATGCTGGCCATCGGCCGGGCCCTCATGGGGGAGCCGCGCCTGCTCATGCTCGACGAGCCCTCGCTCGGGTTGGCCCCGCTGGTCGTGCAGGCCATCGGCCAGACGCTCAACCGGATCCGGGAGCAGGGGGTGTCGATCCTGCTGGTCGAGCAGTCCAGCGCC
The DNA here is from genome assembly GCA_035695125.1 of Acidimicrobiales bacterium. Lineage (GTDB taxonomy): Bacteria > Actinomycetota > Acidimicrobiia > Acidimicrobiales > JAJPHE01 > DASSEU01. Next base: position 19,756 of record DASSEU010000007.1, on the reverse strand, counting down.
CTGGCCAGCGCCGTCACCGACGACGGCTACCTCCTCGAGACGGGACGGGTGCGCACGGTCGGGCCGACCCGCGACCTGGTCTCGGACCAGCAGGTGCGCGCCGTGTACCTCGGGGTGCAGGCGTGAGGGGCGGGGCGTGACCGTCACCGCCACCGAGGCGGGGCCGGGCCCGTCCGCCGGCGGGGCGGCGCCGGCGCTCGAGGTCGACGAGGTCAGCGTGCGCTTCGGCGTGGTGGCGGCCCTCGACGGCGTGAGCTTCGACGTGGCGGCCGGCGAGCTGTTTGCCGTCATCGGGCCCAACGGGGCCGGTAAGACGTCGCTGTTCAACGTTCTCTCGCGCATCTACGACCCGACCCGGGGGCGGCTGCGCTACTTCGGGTCCGACCTCATCGCCTTAAGGCCCCACCAGCTGGCCGGGGCGGGCGTGGCCCGCACCTTCCAGAACCTCGGGCTGTTCCCGATGAGCTCGGTGCTCGACAACGTGCTCGTCGGGCGCAGCCATCTCATGACGGCCGGGACGGTGCGCGCCGGCCTGGCCCTGCCGTCGGTGCGGAGGGAGGAGCGCGCCCACCGCGAGGCGGCCATGGAGGCGCTGCGCTTCACCGGCATCGAGGCGATGGCCGCCCATCCCGTGGGCATGCTGCCCTACGGCATGCAGAAGCGGGTGGAGATAGCCCGGGCCCTGGCGATGGAGCCGCGTCTCCTCCTGCTCGACGAGCCGGTGGCGGGTATGAGCCGGGACGAGCGGGGCCAGATCACCGAGCTGGTGCGGACCATCCACGCCGAGCGGGGCGTGACGATCGTGATCGTGGAGCACGACATGGGCGTGGTGATGAGCCTGGCCGACCGGGTGCTCGTGCTGGACTTCGGCCGGCCCGTGGCCCTCGGCACGCCCGCCGAGGTGCAGGCCAACCCCGAGGTGATCCGGGCCTACCTCGGGGAGCCCCTCGAAGCCGACGGGACAGCCGACGTGAGGGGGGCAGGGTGACGACGTTCCTCCAGCTGCTCTTCGCCGGGGTGTCGCTGGGCGCCGTGTACGCCCTCGTGGCCCTCGGCTTCACGGTCGTGTACCGGGCCAGCCGGGTGATCAACTTCGCCCAGGGGGGACTGCTGGCGCTCGGCGCCTTCTTCACGTCCTGGTTGGTGCTCTCGGCCGGGTTGCCGTTCTGGGCCGCCTTCCTGATCGGGGCGACGACCACCTCGTTCGTCGGGTGGGCCTTCCAGACCTTCGTGCTGCGCTGGGCCCTCGGCCGGCCCGAGTTCACGATCGTCATGCTCACGCTCGGGCTGTTCACGATCCTCAACTCGGTGATCCCGACCATGTTCGGCAACAACCCCCGCAGCAACGGGGACACGTGGGGCTCGCGGGCGCTGCACTCCGGCGGCGTCGCCTTCTTCTGGGTGCAGATCTGGACGATCGTGGCCGCCATCGCCGTGCTGCTCGCCTACGGCGCCTTCACCCGGTTCACGCGCTACGGCCTGGCCATGCGCAGCGCCGCCAGCGACCCCGAGGCGGCGCTGGCGGTCGGCATACCGCTGCGGCGGGTCTATGCCACGGCGTGGCTGCTGGCGGGCCTGGTCGCGTGCGTGGGCGGTGTGTTCGTGGGCGGCTACCCGAACTCGGTGTCCCCCGCCATCAGCGACGCCGCCCTGCTGGCGTTCCCCGCCATCATCCTCGGGGGACTGGACTCACCGACGGGCGCGATCGTGGGCGGCTTCCTGATCGGGATCGTGCAGGAGCTGACTCAGGGCTACCAGCCCCAGCACGTGTCGTTCCTGGGCAACAACTTCTACATCATCGCCCCCTACGTGGTGATGATCCTGGTCCTGCTCGTGCGCCCCTACGGGCTGTTCGGTTCCCGGCCGGCGGAGCGGCTGTGACCGGCACCTTCTCGACCGGAGTGCCGGTGGCCGACCTCGAGGTGGCCCCGCCCCCCGGCGCCGGTGGTGCCCGCCCCGCCGACACGAGAACGCTCCCGCCCGGCTGGGGCCGGCCCGCCCGGCTGGCGGTGATCGTGATCGGCGGGCTGACGGTGCCGTTCTGGGCGGGGGACTACTGGCTCAGCACGTTCGGGTTCGTGCTGATAGCCGCCATCGGCGCCCTCGGCCTCGACGTGCTCACCGGCCGAACCGGCCAGATCTCGTTGGGACACGCCTTCTTCCTGGCCGCCGGCGCCTACGTGGGCGGCTGGCTCGGCGGCAACGAGCACCTGACGGCGGCCATCTCGATTCCCCTGGCGGGAGTGGCGGCGGGGCTGCTCGGCCTGCTGACGGGGCCGGCGGCGCTGCGCCTGCGCGGCCTCTACCTCGGGATCGTGACGATCGGGCTGGTCTACATCGGCCAGTACACGGTGCAGACGTGGACGGCCTTCTCGGGCGGCTCCGGTGGGCGTTCCCTGCCCGACCCCAAGTTCGGGTCGCTGAACTTCGCCAACGGCTTCAGCATCGGCAGCCATCTGTTCGACCGCAACGCCTGCTACTACTACCTGGCCTTCCTGCTCCTGGTGCTGGCGATGCTGTACGTCCACAACATCGGGCGCAGCAGGCTGGGCCGGGACATGACCGCGGTGCGCGACCGCGAGCTGGCCGCCGCCGTGCTCGGCGTCAACGTGGCCCGGACCAAGGTGCGGGCGTTCGTGATCTCGTCGGCGCTGGCCGGCATCTCGGGCGCCCTCTACGGCTCGTTCATCGGCTTCGTGAACCCCCAGACATGGAGCCTGGTCCTGTCGATCGAGTACGTGATCATGATCGTGGTGGGCGGCATGGGCTCGCTGTGGGGGCCCCTCTTGGGATCCGTGTTCGTGATCGGGCTCCCGTCGCTCCTGCAGCGGGTGTCCGGCAGCCTCCCCTTCCTCTCCAACGGCAACAATCAGGGCGTTATATCCCCGACGGATGCGGCGGACATCGCCTTCGGTGTCCTCCTCATCGTGTTCCTCCTGCTCGAGCCGCGCGGCGTGATGGGCCTGGTCCACCGGATCAGGGCCGCCGCCGTCAAGCGGTCCTCGGGCAGACCAGTTCCCGGAATCAACACAGGAGGTAGTGAATGACATCGGCGAGAAAGAGACGGTCCGGCTTCGCCAAGGTGCTGGCGTTCGGCGCGGCGGCGGCGCTCGGGGCGGCGGCGTGCGGCTCCAGCGGTTCGAGCGGTGCGTCGTCGTCGACCACCTCGAGTGGCAGCAGCTCGGCCACCATGAAGACCGGACCGGGCGTCGACGCCGCGACGAAGACCATCACGATCGGGGACATCACCGCCCTGTCCGGGATCGCGTCGGTCATCGGCAAGCCCCTCGACGCCGGCTACAAGGCCTACTTCGACTCGGTCAACGCCAAGGGCGGGATCGACGGCTGGAAGGTCAGCTTCAACACCCTCGACGACGCCTACACCCCCCAGACCCACGTGCAGGACTACAACCAGATGTCCAACAGCGTGGCGTTCATCGGGACCTCGTTCGGCAGCCCGACCACGTCGGCCATCGAGAGCCAGGCCGAGTCGGCCGGGGTGATGCTGGCGACGGTGGCGCAGGACTCGGCGTTCGTCAACCACAAGATCAACCTGGTGATCGGCACGCCGTACGCCGTCGACGTGGCCAACGGGCTGTACTACCTGATCAAGACCAAGGGCGTGTCCAACCCCAAGGTGGCGATCTTCTACCAGAACGACGCCTACGGCGGTGACGGGCTCAAGGGCTTCGAGGCGGCCAAGTCGGCCTACGGGTTCCAGGACGTCGGCCACGCCACCTACAACGTGACCGACACCTCGTTCACGGCCCAGGCCACCCAGCTCAAGAACTCCGGAGCCCAGTACGTGGTGGTGACGGCCATCCCGACCGCGGCCGCGACGCTGATCGGCACCGCCGCCGCCCTCGGCTACCACCCGCAGTGGATCCTGCAGGGCCCGGCGTGGTCGGAGTTCCTGATGACGTCCACGGGCACCTCGGCGGGCAAGCCCACCGCCGTCGAGCAGGCCATGGTCGGAGCCTGGGTGCTCGGCTTCGAGGCGGCGTGGGGGGACACGAGCGTGCCGGGCATGAACGACTTCCTGGCCGTGCAGAAGCAGTCCAGCCCGACGCAGATCCCCGACGGCTACTACATGTACGGCTACTGCCAGGCGCAGGTGCAGGCCGCCATCCTCAAGAAGGCCATCGAGAACCACGACCTGACCCGGGCCGGGATCCTCAACGCCAAGGAGAACCTGGGCAGCTTCAGCTGGGGCGGGCTCATCCCGGACGCCAACTACACGTCGTCCAACGGGCCGGCCAGCCGCCAGACCGACATAGCCCAGGTCGACCTCAACTCCCCCGGGTTCCTGAAGATCGTGTCCAACGGCTTCATCGAGAGCTCGGCGGCCAAGAGCATGACCTTCTCCGGCTGACCCCGGAGGAGTGAGCCAGTCCCCATGACGACCGCGAGGTCGGCGGGCGCCGGTGCCGGGAAGAAAGCGGCGCCGGCGCCCGCACGGGGACCGCGCCCGCTGACCGACCGCGGCGAGCAGACCCGCCGCCGGCTCCTCGAGGCGGCCGAGGAGGTCTTCGCACGCCACGGCTACCACGAGGCCTCGATCGTGAAGATCACCGAGGCGGCGGGGGTGGCCCAGGGCACCTTCTACCTGTACTTCCGCACCAAGTCGCAGGTCTTCGAGGAGCTGGTCGACGACCTCAACCGCCGGGTGCGCCGGGCCATGACCGAGAGGGCGGCAGGCGCCGCCGACCGGGTGGAGGCCGAGCGGCTGGGCCTGCTCGGCTTCCTGGAGTTCACCGCCCGCCACCCCGGCCTGTACCGGATCATGCGTCAGGCCGAGCTGGTCTCCCCGGCGGCGGTGCGCCGCCACTACGACCGCATAGCCCGCTCCTACGTGGCGGGCCTCAGCGCCGCCATGGACGGCGGCGAGATAGCCGTCGCCGACGCCGAGGTGGTGGCGTGGCTGCTGATGGCGGTGGGGGAGATGGTCGGGCTGCGCTGGGTGCTGTGGAGCGGGAAGAAGCCGAGCGCCCGCGCTCCGGTGCCGGGCCGGGTGCTCGACGAGGTGGCGGCGTTCATCGCCCGGGGCCTTGGAGCGGCCCCGCCCTCCTGATTACGCTCGCAGCCGGGACGACAACCGAAGGGGGAGCGGCAATGGCCGATCCGGTCGCGGAGATCCGCACTGCCATCGAGAAGACCACCCCGATCGTCGAGGGGATCGACGACTCGCAGTGGTCGAAGTCCACGCCGTGCGCCGAGTTCGACGTGCGGGCGCTGCTCAACCACATGGTCGGCGCCGCCAACATGTTCCGCCAGGTGATCGAGGAGGGGCAGGCGTCACCGGACGCGTCGACCGACTACCTCGGATCGGACCCGAAGGGCGCCTTCCGTAAGGCATCGGGCGCCGCCCTCGCGGCCTTCGAGAACGGGGACGTGCTCAACCGGACCCTGAACATGCCCTTCGGGGAGTTCCCCGGGCCGGCCGCGGCGGGCATCTTCCGGATGGAGATGTTCGTCCACGGCGTAGACCTGGCTGTGTCCACCGGCCAGAAGTCCCTGATCGACGAGGGGATGTGCACCGCCATGCAGGACGCGGCCCGCGACATGGGAGTGGACAACTTCCGGGTGCCGGGCGTGTTCGAGGCCGAGGTACCGGCCCCGGCGGGCGCCGAGCCGCACCGGCGCATGCTGGCCTACCTGGGACGTCAGGTCTGACGCTCGGACACCTGCTCACCGTGCTCCCGGCAGCGGGCGGTCCAGCCGCCGGGGGTCACGAGGACCCGGAGGCGCCGGCCGCACTCGTGGCAGTGGCGGGGCGGGTCCAGCGGAGGCAGGCAGCCGGGGCACTCGGCCGGGGGCCGGCCGCAGCCGGCGCAGTACACGCCTAGATGGCCTTGCTCAGCGCGCCGATCGGCATCCGGAGATCGTCGAGCATCGCCAGGTCCTGGTCGGGGGAGCGCCCGAGCGTCGTCAGGTAGTTGCCCACGATCAGGGCGTTGATGCCGGCGGTCATCCCCAGCGCCTGCAGCTCGCGGAGGGTCACCTCCCGCCCGCCGGCGTAGCGGAGGATCACCTCGGGCAGGGCCAGCCGGAACAGCGCGATCCAGCGGATGGCGTCGATCGGCTCGACCAGGGCGCGGTCCCCGAGGGGCGTGCCGGGGCGGGGGTTGAGGAAGTTGAGGGGCACCTCGGCGGGGTCGACGGCGCGCAGCTGCTCGAGCAGCTCGATTCGCTGATCGGTCGACTCCCCCATGCCGAGCAGGGCCCCGCAGCACAGCTCCATCCCGTGGCGGCGGACCGTCCGGCACGTCTCGAAGCGCTCGTCCCACGTGTGGGTGGTGACGATGCGCCCGAAGAAGGAGCGGGCCGTCTCGAGGTTGTGGTTGTAGCGGTGGGTGCCGGCGGCGGCCAGGCGAGCGGCCTGCTCGTCGGTGAGGATGCCGGCGCTGACCGCCACCTGGAGCCCGGTCTCCTCCGCCACCAGCGGCACCAGCTCCTCGAGGCGGCGCAGGGTCCGCTCGTCCGGGCCCCGGATGGCCAGCACCAGGCAGAACTCGGTGGCGCCCACCTCCGCCGTCTCCCGGGCCGCCCGCAGCACCTCGTCCCGGTCGAGGAAGGGGGTGGCCAGCACCGGGGAGTCGAAGCGGGCCGACTGGGAGCAGAACGAGCAGTCCTCCGGGCAGCCCCCGGTCTTGGCCGACAGGATCCCCTCCAGCTCGACGGTGGTGCCGTTGCGGGCCACCCGGACCTCGTGGGCCAGGGCGGCCAGGGCCGGCACCTGGGCGTCGGGCAGGGCGGCCAGGGCCAAAAGCTCCCCGGCCGTGAGGTCCCGGTGCTCGTCGAGCAGGGCCGCCCCGGCGGCGGCTATCAGCTGGCGGTCGGTCATGGGCTGCTCCCTGGGGTGGCCGGCGTGGCTGGGGCCGGCTCTGGCTCGGGCCGGACGGCGGGCCCCAGCAGGGCCACCACCTCGGCGACGTCCGTGTATACCGGCAGCCGGTCGCGCTCCGCCAGCCACGCCCGGTTGCGCCGGTGCAGGTCGGAGCCGGCGTCGTAGCGGTTGAGCAGGACGGCCAGGGGCCACCCGGCCAGCGCCGGCGCCGTCGAGCGCACGGCGTTGATCGTGCCGAGGCCGGCGTCGGCCACGAGCAGGACCAGGTCCGGCCGCAGGGCCCGGGCCGCGTCGATGCTGTCCCCGTCCTCGGCCAGGGGGGAGCGGACGCCGCCGGCGGCCTCGACGATCCCGACCCCGGTCCCGTCCCAACCCGTCCCGTCCGCCAGGACGCCGACCAGCTCCGCCAGCGTCGGCACGGGCCGGCCCAGGGCGGCGGCGGCCATCGGCGGGGCCATGGCCAGGGGGTAGGAGCGCTCGGGAGGACACACGTCCCCGACCGCCTCCCCGGTGGCGCCGGCCAGCAGCTCGGCATCGGTCGGCCCCCGGTCGGCGGGGTCGAAGGACTGGGCCGGCTTGCGGGCCGCCACCACCACTCCGGCGGCCCGGAGGGCCCGGGCCAGGGCGCAGGCCACCCACGTCTTGCCGACCTCGGTCCCGGTGCCCACCACCAGGACCAGGCGGTCAGGCCGGGGCACCGGCGCCGAGCCCGAGCTCGGCCAGGGCGCCCACCAGCGCCTCCACCTGCTCCCCGGTGTGGGCGGCGGAGAGCGTGATCCGCAGCCGGGAGGTGCCCGGCGCGACCGTGGGGGGCCGGATGGCCGGCACCAGCAGGCCCCGGTCCAGCAGGGCGGCGGCCGCCTTCAGGGCGGCCTCCTCCCCACCCACGACCACCGGCACGATCGGGGAGGGGTGGCCGGGCGCCACCCGCTCGACGTGGGCGCGGAGGCGGCCCACCAGGGCGGCCCCCTCGTCCGAGCGGAGGACCCGGAGGGCGGCCAGGGCGGCGGCGGCGTCGGCCGGGGTGGGGGCGGTGGTGAAGACGTAGGGCCGGGCCCGGTTCACGACCAGCCGGCACAGCTGCGCCGGCCCGGCCACGAACCCGCCCAGGGCCCCCAGGGTCTTGGACAGCGTCCCGACCCGCAGCACCTCCGGGCCGGCGACGGCGGACAGCTCCGGCCCCAGCACGGCGTGGGCCTCGTCGACCACGAGCAGGGCGCCCCGCGCGGCACACAGCTCCCCGATCCGGGCCAGGGGCGCCACGTCCCCGTCCATGGAGAACACGGTGTCGGTGACGACCACGACCGGCCCGGGGGCCTCCGTCATCCGCCGCTCCAGGTCGTCCAGGTCGGCGTGGCGGTAGACGGCCACCCCGGCCCGGGCCAGCCGGCACCCGTCGATGATCGAGGCGTGGTTGAGCTCGTCGCTGCAGATCGTCACTCCCGGGCGCCCGACCACGCCCAGCACGCCGAGGTTGGCGGAGAAGCCGGTCGGGAACAGCACCGCCTCCTCCGTCCCCTTCCAGTCGGCCAGCTCCGCCTCGAGCTGGCCGTGGACGGGGCGGGAGCCGACGATCAGCCGGGCCGAGCCCGACCCCGTCCCCCAGCGCTCCAGCGCCTCGGCCGCGGCCCGGCGCACGGCCGGATGGGCGGTGAGGCCGAGGTAGTCGTTGGACGCGAACGACACGACCGCTCCGGCGTGTCCGTCGAGGGCGCCGGTGGGTCCCAGGGCGTCGAAGGGGCGCGGCTCCCGCCACCGGCCGGCGGCGCGGACCCCGGCCAGCTCCTCCCCGGCCCACCGGGCCCACGGGGTGGAGGGGGGGCGGGGAGCCCCGGGTCCTTCGCCCGGTTCCACGGATTCCGACTTCACCGGGAGGAGGCGGGGCCGGCGGCCAGCGAGTCGGCCGCCACGACCTCGGCCACCGCCTCCCCGAGGACCTCGACGATGCGCTCGATCTCCCCCGCCGTTATCGACAGCGGGGGCATGACCACGACCACGTCCCCGAGGGGCCGGAGCAGGACGCCCCGGCGCACGGCGGCGGCGCACACCCGCCGCCCCCAGCGCAGGCCGGGGTCGGGGGGCGCCAGCTCCACCCCGCACATCAGGCCCCGCTGGCGGACGTCGGCCACGGCCGGGTCGGAGCCGAACCGGGCCGACAGGAGGCGGGCCAGCTGGGCCGAGCGCTCCGCCACGTTGGCCAGCACGTCCCGCTCGGACAGCAGCTCGAGGTGCCGTTTGGCCACCGCCGCCGCCAGGGCGTTACCGCCGTAGGAGTGGCCGTGGTACAGCGTCCGCTCCCCGAGATCGGGGCCGAGGAACGCGCTCCACACCCGCTCCGAGGCGACCGTCACCGACAGCGGGAGGTAGCCGCCGGTGATGCCCTTGCCGAGGCAGAGCAGGTCGGGGCGGATGCCGCACTGCTCGGAGGCGAAGAGGGTCCCGGTCCTCCCGAAGCCGGTGGCCACCTCGTCCGCGATCAGCAGAACGCCGTGGTCCCGGGCGGCGTCGGCGAAGTACCGCACGTCGGCGGGCTCGGCCACCAGCATCCCGGCCGCCCCCTGCACGAGCGGCTCGACGACGGCGGCGGCCAGCTGGTCGGCATGGTCGGCCAGGACGGAGGCGGCCCGCCTGGCCCAGTCGGGATCGGCGTAGCCGGGGGCCCGGAGCACCGGGAAGCGCAGCGGGTCGAACTGGTCCGTGCCGAACCCACCGGCGCCGACCGACAGCGAGCCGACCGTGTCCCCGTGGTAGGCGTCGCCGAGGGCCAGGTAGGTGGTGTGGCCCCCGGCGCCCTGGTTGGTCCAGAACTGGAAGGCGATCTTCAGGGCCTGCTCGACGGCGGCGGCGCCGTCGGACGCGAACAGGAGGCGGGGACCGTCGACGGGCACCACGCCGGCCAGGGCCTCGGCCAGCTCGACGACCACGCGGTTGCCGTTCCCGAGCATGGTCGAGTGGGCCACCCGGTCGAGCTGCTCCCGCAGGGCGGCGTCGAGCTCGGGCACGCGGTGGCCCAGGGTCGAGACCCACAGTGAGGAGATGGCGTCGAGGTAGCGCCGGCCGTCCACGTCGACGAGGTAGTGGCCCTCGGCCCGCTCGACCACGACCGGCTCGTTGTCGGCGTAGCACGCCATCTGGGTGAAGCCGTGCCACACCACGGCGGCGTCGCGATCCACCCAGCCGCGCCGGTCGTCGGCGGCACTCACGGCCAGCAGGTTGTCACACCCCGCCCGGGCCGCTCACGAGGAGCCGGGCACCACCAGGGCGGCGTAGTCCTGGCTCCCGACCGGCCCGCTCACCAGCGTCCCGTCGGCGGTGGGCACGTCGACGGGCTGGCCGGCCAGCTCGAACGACACGCCGACCACGTCGGGAAGGGACGTGAGCGTGTAGACGACCTGGGCGATCGCCAGGATCTGGTCGGCGCCCCCCGTCTGGGCGAAGTCCGTCGACAGGTCCACCACCGCCCTGCCCCCCTTGACCTGGTGCACGCCGAGAAGGGAGGTCCCGGCCGGGACGGCGCTGCGGACCCCGAACGCCGCCTCGGGCACCGTCGGCCCCGACAGCAGCAGGTCGAGGGCCTCGGTGGCGGTGGCGGGGCTGGGGACGACCCGGGAGCGGGCTATCAGGCGGTCGTGGGCCACCAGGTACACCTGGATCACCGCCGCCGCCCGGGGTGAGGGGGGCCCCGCCTCGGTGGTGGTCGTGGTGGGGGCGGCGGTCAGTCCCAGGGGCAGGTCCCCGGCCGCCAGGCGGTGGGGGCCGGCGTCGAGGGGCACCCCGCACCCGGCCAGCGCCCCCCCGCCCACCGCGGCGGCCACGGCCACCGCCGCCAGCCTCGATCTCACGCATGTAAGTCTGTCCGGGTGCGCCGGGCCGTGAGAGTCGTGGTGGCCGCCGTGCTGCTGGCGGTGGGCGTGCCGCTCCTGTGCGGGGTGACCATCCTCTCCGCCTTCATCTTCCTGCCCCTGCCGGCCAGCCTCCCGCCGGTCAAGAAGAACCTGGTGCTGCAGCCGAGCGTGGTCTACGACGACCAGGGAAACGTCATCGCCACCTTCCGCCAGTCCGGCAGCGCCATCCCGGTGTCGCGCTCCGACATCACCCCCACCATCGTCAACGCCCTGATCTCCTCCGAGGACCACAACTTCTTCAACGAGGGCGGGGTGTCCATATCCGGGACGCTGCGCGCCCTGTACCAGAACGTGGTCCACGGCCAGACCGTGCAGGGCGGCTCCACGATCACCCAGCAGTACGTGAAGAACGCCTATACGGGCGGCAGCCGCACGATCCTGCGCAAGATCCACGAGGTGATCCTGGCCAGCGAGGTCAGCCGCCAGCTCTCCAAGTCCGAGATCCTCTACCGCTACCTGTCGGGCAGCTACTTCGGGGAGGGCTCCTACGGCATCGCGGCGGCGGCCCAGACGTACTTCCGCACCCCGGCCAACCAGCTCGACGCGTCCCAGGCCGCCACCCTCGTCGGCGTCCTGCCCGCCCCCAGCGACTACGACCCCCTGGTCAACGTGAACGCCGCCGAGGCCCGGCGGGAGACCGTGCTCGGCCTCATGCAGAAGTTCGGCTACCTCACGCCTGCGCAGTACCAGCAGGCCCTGGCCCAGCGCCTGGCGCCGGTCGCGGTCGTCAGGCCCGGGGTGCCGGTGACCGCCTTCTACCCGCCCCCCCAGGAGGGGCCGTCCCAGCACCCGTACTTCGTCGACTATCTGAAGCGCTACCTGCTGCAGAAGCTCGGTCCCGACGAGGTGTTCGGCGGGGGACTGCAGATCCAGAGCACCCTCGACCCGAACGACCAGGCCCAGGCCGAGGCGGCGGTAGGCCGGGGGCTGGGCCGCACCAGCCTCCCCGTGGACATGGCCATGGCGTCGATCGAGCCGGCCAGCGGCTACGTGAAGGCGCTGGTCGGGGGCCGGGACTTCAACGAGTCGCAGGTGAACCTGGCCCTGCCCGGCTGTCCGGCCGTGCCGTCGTCGCCCAACATCAACGTCGAGGTGGCCGCCACGTGCTGGGCCCCGGGCACCACGATCCAGGGCGGCGGCACCGGCTTCCCGGGCGGGTCGTCGTTCAAGGTGTTCACCCTGGCCGCCGCCCTCGAGAAGGGCATCTCGCTCGACCGCACCTACAACGGGCCGCCCAGCATCAGCATCGGCGGGAGCACCTTCCACAACGCCGAGAACGAGGGCGGCGGCTACTACAACCTGCGCAACGCCACATGGCTGTCGATCAACACCGTGTTCGTGCAGCTGGCCAACGACATCGGGGTCAAGGCCATAGCCGACCAGGCGAAGTCGATGGGCGTGACCTCGGCGTGGTACAGCCCGCAGGTCCACGGGCTGTCCTACACGCTCGGCGTCATCGACGTGTCCCCGCTCGAGATGGCCACCGCCTACGCCGTGCTGGCCAACCAGGGCAACCTGGTGGCGCCCAGCCCGGTCGTGCGGGTGGCCGACAGCAGCGGCAAGATCCTCATCGACGACACCAAGCCGGTGGCGCAGCGGGTCATGCCCGCCAACATCGCCTCCGAGGAGACCCAGGTCCTCGAGGGCGTGATCTCCCACGGCACCGCCTATCCCAACGCCGTGATCGGCCGGCCCGAGGCCGGCAAGACCGGCACCACCGACAACTGCACGAACGCCTGGTTCGACGGCTATACCCCGCAGCTGTCGACGTCGGTGTGGATGGGGCACCTGACCAGCAACACGATCGGGCTGCGCGGCGTCGAGGGCGTGGGTTGCGTCTACGGCGGGACCATCCCGGCCAAGACGTGGGCCGACTACATGGGCAACGCCCTGAAGAACGTCCCGTCCCAGGACTTCGCCCAGCCTCCGCCCCCACCGCCGCCGCCCCCGAACGTCTTCTCGTCCGCCCGCCCGGGGATCTCGGCCGGCTACGAGCAGTACCCGACCGACATCGGGGGCGGGAACTTCATCCAGCAGCCCCCGCCGCCCAACGCGGTACCGCCCACCACGACCACGTCCACCACCACGACGACCGTCCCCGGGTCGGGGACGGGCACCGGTGGCGGGGGGACCGGCGGCCTGGTCCCACCGGGTGGCGCGCCCCCGTAGACCCGGCTCCGGGACGCCCTTGACCACCACCGCCGCCCCGTCCGAGACCCGCCGCGCCGCCGGCGGGGACGAGCGCGCCGACCCGCCGGTGCGACGCCGGGCGGTGCTGGTGTGGGTGGTGCCGGTGGTGCTGGCGGCGGTGACGGTGGCGGTGCACGTGGTCCTGGCCCGCCACATGCGCACGCCGATCATCCACGCCGACGAGTTCGGCTATCTCATGGGCGCCCACTTCATGGCCCGGGGCGGATCCCCGACCGGCGCCCCCTACTACCCGGGCTACAGCGCCCTGCTCGTGCCGCTGTGGTGGATCTCCCGCCACCCGCTGACGGTCTACCGGTGGGCGCTGGACGTGAATGCCGTATTGGCCGGCGCCACCGCCGTGCTCTCGTTCCTCCTGGCCCGCCGGCTGGCGCCCCGTTCGGGGCCCCTCGCGTGGGGAGGCGCCGCCGTGGTCGTGTCGGCGTACCCCGCCGTCGTCATGTACTCGAACCTGGCCGAGTCGGAGAACCTGCTGGTGCCGGGCTTCCTGGCCGTGGCCCTGCTCGTCCTGCGCGCCGTCGAGGTGTCCACCCCCCGCAGGTGGGCGGTGGCGGCCGGGGCCGCCGGCCTCCTCTACGCCGTGCACGGCCGCGCCGTGGCGGTGGCGGCGGCCCTAGTGCTGACGGCGGCCTGGGTGCTCCGGCCCTGGCGGGCCCGGGTCCCCCACCTCCTCGCCACCGCGTCCGCCCTCCTCGCGGCGCTGGCCGCCAGTGAGCTCTGGATCCGGTGGGTCACCCGCAGGGTGCCGGGCCGGCAGCTGCCGGCGCGTTCGACCGCGCCCAGCCTGAGCTCGCGGGTGGCGACGGCCCACGGCCTGCAGCACGTCGGCGCCGTGTTGAGCGGGGAGGGCCTCTATCTGATGGCGGCCGCCGCCCCCCTCCTCGTCCTGGGTGTGGCCGCCTCCGTCCGGGCCCTGCGGCGCCGGCCCGGCACCCCCGCCGTCGACGGCCGGTGGCACGCCTTCCTGCTCCTGTCGCTGCTGTTCGGAGCGGTGGTGGCGGCGGTGTTCCTGGCCACCGGGAACCGCATCGACGACACCGTGTACGGGCGGTATGTCGAGGTCTTCGCCGTGCCCGTGATGCTGGTCGGGGCGGTGACGGGCGCCCGCCTGCGGGAGCGTCCCGTCGCGCTGTGGCGGAGTCTCGCCATCGGTGCCGCCGTTGCCGGTCTCCTGGCGATGGCCGTCTCCGCCTACTGGGGCGGGACCATCCGGGGCACGGTGGTGCGCACCAACGTGTTCGGCCTGTCCGAGCTGGTCTTCGGCCCCAATACCGCCGCCCGGCTGGTGGTGGCCGTGGTCCTCGGGGTGGCGGTCGGCGCCCTCGTGGCCGTCGTGGCGGCCTACCGGCTGCTCCCGGTGGCCGGCGTCATCGTGGCGGTCGGGGCCTTCGTGGCGCCGTCGGTGCGCGCCTACGCCGACGTGGTCGGGCTGTCCTCGGCCAACGTGCTGCAGCAGGTCGTGCCCGACGCTCTCACGTCCGTGCAGACCCGCTTCGGCCCGGTCCCGTGCGTGGCGTGGGACTCGTCGCTCGACTACGACTGGCAGTTCTACAACACCCGCCTGCTCGTGCCCGACACCGTGTTTCCAGTCTTCGACTCCAGGCGGGGCGGGCCGGTGCCGTGCTCCTCCGGTCTCGTCGTGTCGGGGCGCGCCTTCGCGACCAGGGCCGGGTACCCCGGCGCCCGCCTGGTCATGTTGGGCAACGACCCCGCCGCCGTGTGGGCCCTGCCCGGCGCCCTGCAGTCGGCGCTGGACCGGGCCGGGTGGCTGCTCCCCGCCGGCTTCCCCGCCCCGCTGCCCGACGCCGCCGCCAGCGGGACGCTGCGCCTGGTTGGTACGGCGTCAGTGTCGGCCGCCGATGTGACGCTCCCGCAACGGGCCACCCGCACGCTCTGGGTCTCGGTCTCCCATACCGGCGGCGGCGCCCCCTGGCCCAACGCCACGTCGGTCGGTCCCGTGCCTCAGTACGCGGTGCGCATAGCCGTGGCCTGGTTCCAGGGACCGGCCCGCGCCCGGCAGCAGGTGGCCGCCGGCCGCGCCGACCTGCCGGTGTCGCTCCTGCCCGGCCGGTCGGAGCGGGCCCGGGTGACGATCACGCCACAGGCGTTCGGCTCCACCGGGGCCGTGCCGAAGTACCTGGCCCCGGGCGCCTACGACGTCGAGATCTCCCTGATCCAGGAGAGCGTCCGACCCTGGGACGCCACGGTGACGCCGATCTGGCTGCACGTCACGGTGACCCGGTAGTGAGGGTCGTCCACCTCACCTCCTCCTTCCCGCGCCACGAGGGGGATCCCAACGGTCCCTTCATCGCCGAGCTGGTGGCGGCCCAGCGCGCCGCCGGGATGGAGCCGATGGTGGTGGCGCCCCACGCGCCCGGCCTGGCGACCCAGGACACCATCCGCGGCGTCCCCGTCCGCCGCTTTCGGTACGCCCCTGCCACCGCCGAGGTGCTGGCCTACCGGGGCGGCCTGCTCTCGACGGTCCGCCGCCCGACGGGGGCCCTGGCGCTGGGCCCGTTCCTTGCCGCCTTCTCGCGCGCCGCCCGCCGGGCGGTACGGGAGTGGAACGCGGACGTGGTGCACGCCCACTGGTGGCTACCGGCCGGGCTGGCCGCGGTGCGGGCGGCGGAGCGGACCCACACGCCGGTCGTGATCACGTGCCACGGCAGCGACGTCGGCCTGGCCCGCCGGGCCGGGTTCAACCGGCTGGCGTCGTCCGTGCTCAGCCGGGCCGCGCTGGTAGCGGCGGTGTCGGAGGCTCTGGCCGCCGAGCTGCGCGCCGTCCTGCCCGGCGTCGACCCTTCCGTCCTGCGCATGCCGTTCCGGGGATGGAGCGAGCCCCGGGTGCCCCCGCCCAACCATCCACCCCTGCACCTGGTGGCGGTGGGTCGGCTCATGCCCGAGAAGGCCTTCGACCTGCTCGTCGCCGCGGTGGCGGCGCTCGTCGCGGAAGGGCGTGCCGTGCACCTCTCGATCGTGGGGGAGGGTCCTCTGGCCGAGCCGCTGCGCGCCCAGGTGCGCCGGAGCGGCGTCGAGGACGTGGTCACGTTCGCCGGCTCGGTCAGCCGCGACGGGCTGCGCCAGGCAATCGACTCCGCCCACGCCGTCGTGGTACCGAGCCGGCGGGAGGGCCTGGGCCTGGTGGCCCTCGACGCCATGGACCGGGGCCGGCCGGTGGTCGCCACCGCCGTCGGAGGCCTGCCCGAAACGCTGCTGGCCGGGGTCGAGTCGCCGACGCACGACATCCGCCCGCCGGCCGGCGGCCTGGACACCCCGGCCGGGATCCTGGTGCGACCCAACGACGTGGCGGCCCTGGCGCAGGCCCTCCGGCGCCTCCCGCGCCCCGGAGTTACGTCGACATCAGGTGCGCTGGCCTCCCACGATCCGGTCGCGGTGGCGGCTGACCACCTGACCGCCTATCGGGCGGTGGCGCGGGGTCATCGCTGACCCCGCGCCACCGACACGTTCGTTGATGGGCCTCAGGCGACCGTGTGGCCGGTCTTGTCACCCACCGGCTGCTGCGAGGCGCTCTGGTCGAGGACGGTGTTCCCGTCCGCCCCGGTCTTGGCGGTGACCACCACCACCTGGCCGGACTGGAAGTGCCCGGTGGCGATGGTGAGCGTGACGGTGTTGCTGGTCAGCCCTGTACAGGAGGCGGTGAAGGTGGTCGCCAGTGGACCCCCGTTGACCGCGACGCTGTAGTCGGAGCCGCCAGCATCGACCGTGGCGCACACGATCGGCTCGTCGTAGGTGAGGGTGATGGTGGTCTGATTGGCGGTCTCCGACGAGCCGGAGAAGGCCGGATTCACCTGGGTGATCGTCGTCGTGCCGGTCGCCCCTGTATTGGCCTCAGTGGCTGTGATCGGGCAAGACCCGGCGACGCTCGCGGAGGCGGTGTAGGTGGCGGTCACCTTGCCGGAGGGGTCCGTCGTCCCGCTCATCGGCGCCAGGGACCCGCAGGCGCCGGGGGTACTGGCTGGCCCTAGAGCGAGCGTGACGGGGTCATTGGCGGCGGGCCCGCCTCCGGGCCGGGTCACGGTGACCGTGATGTTCGAGGTGTCCTCCGGATTGGCGCCGAGGATCGACGGACTCGCTACTACGGACACGGCGTCGATCCCCTGGGACACGGTCGTGCTCCCGGAGCTTCCGGTCTGGGACTCGGTGGCGGTGACGGTACACGTGCCAGATTTCGTGGACGCCGTGTACGTGGCTGTCACCTGACCGCTGGAGTTCGTCGCGCCGCCGTTGGAAACGTTCGACACCGTGCCGCAGGCGGCACCGGACGTCGAGAATGTCACCGGGTCCCCGCTGACCACATTACCGGCTGCGTCCTTGACCGTAACCGTGATGTTCGAGGTCGAGGTGCCATCGGCAGGGATGCTCGGGGGACTGGCCGTTACCGAGACGCTGTCGGCCTGCTGCTTGATCGTCACCGAACCGGAGCTGGCGGTCTGCGACTCGGTGGCGGTGATGGTGCACGACCCGGGCGTGGTGGACGCGGTGTAGATGGTGGTGACCCGGCCGTTGGCGTCCGTCGTCCCGCTCGAGCTCGAGAGGTGCCCGCAGGCTGCCGCCGGGCTGCCGGACGTGGTGAAGGTGACCTGGTCCCCGGTCACCGCTGCCCCCGAGGAGTTGGTGACCGTGGCCGTGACCTGAGAGGTGGCCGTGCCGTTCGGCGGAAGCGTGCTCGGGTTGGCCGACACGCTCACGTTGTTGGACGGCGTGGTGGACAGGGTCTGGATGATCGTGGCGCTTCCGGAGGCGCCGGTGGCCGCCTCGGTGGCGGTGATCGTGCAGCTACCCGACGTCTTCGAGGTCGTGTAGGTCACCGTCACCGAGCCCGACGAATCGGTCGTACCCGAGGTCGGAGACAGCGTGCCGCATGCTCCCGACGGGCTACCCGAGGTTGTGAACGTCACCTGATCCCCGGAGACCTTGGTCCCCGCCGAGTTGGTGACCGTGGCCGTGACCGTGGTGTGGCTCACGCCGTCGGGCGGCTCCGTCGAGCTCCCCGTCTTCACGGTCACGGTGTCAGCCCCCTGGGAGACGGACGTCTTGCCCGATGCCGACACGGTCGCCTCGGTGGCGGTGATCGTGCAGGTGCCGGGGCTCTTGGAGGCGGTATATGTGGCGACCAGCTGGCCGGAGCTGTTGGTGGTGCCGGTGGTGGGGGCAAGAGAGCCACAGGTGCCCGAGGTCGAGAGGGTCACGCCATCCCCGCTGACGGGGGCGCCCTTGGCCCCGTTGACGGTGACCGTGACCGTCGACGTCGAGGTCCCGTCGGGCGGGACGCTCGACGGGTTGGCGCTGACGGCCACGGTGATCTGGGTCACCGCCGCGCTGCCGGACGCGCCGCCCTGGCCCTCGGTGGCGGTAATGGTGCACGTCCCGGCCGACGAGGACGCCGTGTAGGTGACGGTGGCGCGGCCCGAGGAGTCCGTGGCCTGGATGGGCTGGGACAGGCTGCCGCAGGCCGCACTGGGGCTGCCCGTAGTGGAGAAGGACACCGGGTCGTTAGCCGCCGGCCCGCCCCCGGGACCCGTCACCGTGGCGGTGATGGTGGAGGTGCTCGTGCCGTTTCCGGCCAGGGTGGGCGGAGTGGCCGAGACCGCCACCGAGTTGGCCGGCCGGGCCGGGGTCTGGGTGACCATCGCGGTAGCCGAGGATCCGGTCTTGGCTTCGGAGGCGGTCAGGGTGCAGAAGCCCGAGGTCGTCGAGGACTTGTAGGTGACGACGGCGTTTCCTGAGCCGTCGGTCGTCACGGTGACGTTGCCCTTGGAATCGGGCGTGGCGCCGTTGGCGGACAGCGTCCCGCACGCCCCGGGCGGGCTGGGCGATCCGACCGAGAACGTGACCGGGTCCCCGCTGACCGCGGTCCCCGAGGAATCCGTGACGTGGGCCGTCTCCTGGAAGGTGCTCTTGCCGTCGGCCGGGACCTGGGGGGAGCTCGGGCTCAACGAGACTGTGTCGGGAGCGGCTTGGGTGATCTTGGCGGAGCCGGTCCCACCGGAGTTGGCCTCCTTGGCCGTCACCGTGCAGGTGCCCGCCGTCTTGGAGGCGGTGTAGGTGGTGGTGGCCTGCCCCGAGGAGTCGGTCGTCCCGCTGGACGACGACAGCGTCCCGCAGGCTCCTGACGGGCTGCCGGACGGCGAGAAGGAGACCGCATCGCCGGCCACAGGTGATCCCGACGGTGTGTCGACGGTGGCGGTCACGGTCGACTGGGCGGTGCCATTGGCGAAGACGGTCGACGGATTGGCCGAGACTGCGACGGTGTTGGGATTGGAGGTGGAGCTCCCAGGCGCGGTCTGATCGATCTGGGCGGTACCCGGCCCGCCAGTCTGGGACTCGGTGGCTGTGATCGTGCAGAACCCGGCCGTGGAGGACGCCGTATAGGTGGCGGAAACCTGGCCCGACGAGTTGGTCGCGCCGCTGGCCGAAGACAGCGTCCCGCACGCGGCCGCCGGGTTGCCCGACATGGTGAACGTCACCGCGTCGCCGCTGACGGGCGCCCCGCCGGATCCGGTGACGGTGGCGGTGACGGTGGACTGGGAGGAGCCGTTGGCGGTCAAGGTCGCCGGGTTGGCCGTCACGGCCACCGTGTCAGGGGCGGTCTGGGTCACCGTGGCGGTGCCCGTGGCGGCCGTGTTGGCCTCGGTGGCCGTGATCGTGCAGGTTCCCGCCGTCGAGGAGGCGGTGTAGGTGGAGGTGACCTTCCCGGTGGCGTCGCTGGTGCCGGTGGTGGGGGAGAGCGAGCCGCAGGCTCCGCTCGGGCTGCCGGCGGTGGCAAGGGAGACCT
>DASSEU010000006.1:0-19409 GCA_035695125.1 Acidimicrobiales bacterium | reverse complement strand
TCATGGATGCCTACCTGCTTTCACCAGGTGCCGTACATGTCGGTAAGGAGGCCCGAGCGGTCGCGGTCCTCACGTAGTCCCGCCCGCAGCTCGTGGCGCAGGACGGGGAAGAGAAGGCGGGCCAGCTTCTCCAGCTCCTTGGGAGAGGGCGGGATGTGGTGCGAATGCGTGTCCGACGAGGAGCCCGGCTCGCAGATGCGCTGCACCGGACCGACGGGCAGGGCGGCGGGGGCCGGCGCCGGCATGGACCGGGCGCCGGGGGCGTGGGCAGTGATCGGTGCGGACTGGCGGGCCAGCAGCTCGTCGGCCAGGGCCTCGACCTGTCCCAGGCGTGACATCACGGCGTCCATCGCGGCCGGATCCACGGACGGAGCGGGTCGGGCCACGGGGGCGGCCGGGGCCGCAGGTGCAGGCACAGCGGCGGCCCCGGCCGCCGTCGGCACCGTCGGTGGGGGAGCCGAAGGGAGCCGGGTGGCCACCGCCGCAGCGGCAAGCGGCATGACCGGCGGGGCAACCGCCCGGTCCGTCCCCGTCGGAGCCGCGGGAGCGGCGGTGGTCCGGACGGGCGGGGTGCCCGCCATCGCGGCCGGAGGGTCGGCGGTACGAGGCCCCGGCGCCTCCCGGCCGGCGTCAGCCCGTCCCGCCGACGGCACCGGCGTGCCCCCGGGCGCCCGGACCGGGAGGCGGGCCGGAGCTTCCACCGCCGCGGCCAGGGCGGAGGACACTCCCGCCGCCGGCGCGGCCGCCACCGCCTGCTGGACCCGCACGGCCTGGCGCTCGAGGCTGCGCCCCCGGGGGCTGGATTCCTCGGGCACGGGCCCGGGATGGGCCATCCGCTGGGCCACGTGTGTCAGCTCGTGGGCCAGCACGGCCCGTCCGCCGGAGGAGTCGAGAGAGCCGACCCGGGCCGGGATGTGGACGCCGCGCCCGTCGGTGAACGCGGTGGCTCCGAGCCCCGCCGACTCGAGCGCCGCGGCTGGCGACCGGTCGACGGGGACGGCACTGAGATCGACACCGAACTGGCGCCCGACCGCGTCCTTCACGGCCTGCCCCTCACGGAGGCGGGGGCTCAGCCGGCGGACCGCCACCAGAGGTGCCACCCGGGCCTGGGGCGGGCGCCGCACCGCCGGGGGCTCGGGACGTACGGCCGGCCACGCTCCGAGCGGACGCGGGGCCGGTGGGGGCGGGGTCGGGGCCCCGGCGGGGGGCACCGCCGTCGGCACCGGTCCCACGGGCGCGGCCGGAGACGCGACCTCTGCCGTGGCACGGCGCCCCGGGTCGGAGCCGCCGACGAGGGGTAACGGCGCCCCGCGGCCGTCGGCCGCCGGGTCTCCGACGACGCGGACGCGCTTTCCTGCCGCCTCGGCCAGGTGCAGCTTGTCGAGCGGCACCGCCGTCGGCGGCAGGCCCCCTATGGGCCGGCCCAGCCCGGAAGGCGGCGGGGCCGGGCCCGTGGCGCGATTCGGGGAAACGGCCGGGGACGCCGGGGCGGGTGGCGGGGGCGGCACCGGGCGGCCGCCACGGACAGGCGTGCTTCCCAGAAGGGAGAGGTCGACAGGGGCGCTCCCGTCCGGCGGATCCGACCCCCTGCCGTGGGGCGGGGATGGAGCCGCAGGAGCGGCCGGCACCAGGGGGGACTCGCCTACCAGCGGCGCGCTCGCCAGAGGCTCCGGCCCGGGGGCCAGCGGCATCGCGTCGGCAGGGGCGCTCCCGTTCGGGACGCTGGCGTTCGGGAGGCTGGCGTTCGGAGCAGTCCCGTTGGCAGCGGTCCCGTCGTGCACCGGCCCCCGCTCGGGGGAATGGCTCCGGGTGGCGAGGCCGGGGGCCGCCACCACGTCGAGCGATGGGACCGACCCGCCCGGGCCAGGGCCCGGGGCGGCGGTCCCGCCGGTCGGGTAGGCGGGCGGGACCTCGACCCCCCGTTGCCGGGGGGGCCGCTCGGCGGCGGGCGCCGGGCTCCCGGTTGCCGGAAGAGGCCCGGGCGAGACGGGAAGGGCGGCCACCGGCAGATCCCTCGGAGGGCCGGCGGTGACCATTCTGGGGGCGGGTGGCGCGGGCTCGACACGCACCGGAGCGCGGACGGCGGGTGGCGCCGAAGCCGGCGTCGCCAGGGCCAGGTCGGGACGTCCGGCGGGCGGACGGTCCGGGCGGACGGCGGGACCGGGGGACGGCGGGGCGGGATGCCCGGGGGCGCTTTCTCCGGCCGTGTCCGGACCGGCGGTGCCGGCCGGCGCCGGCGCGACCGGGGCTACGTCGGGCGACCGTGGCCCGCCGGCGTCGGACCGGGCCGGATCGCGAGTGGTCACCGGAGCCGACGGCGCAGGTGAGGGCGGGGCCGCGGGCGGCGCACTGGACGTGAAGATCGGCCGCAGCCGCGAAGGCGAGGCCGCAGCCGGTTCAGGATCGCCCGGCGCCGCCGGCTGGGGCAGCACGAGGTCGGGCGGAGCCCCGGGCGGGGCCGGAACGGCCGCCGGCGTCTCCACCGGCCGGGGGACGACCAGGCCTTCGACCGAGCCGGAGGGACCGTCGGGTGCGATGAGATGGCCGAGGGGCTGGACGACGACGGGGTCGAGCCGGCGCCGGCTCGGCAGGGAGCTCCCGAAGTCGGTCGCCACGACCAGAGGCATGGGCTCGAGGAGCGGGGGCGGGGGCGGGATGCGGGCCCACCCCGGGACGGCCAGCTCGGCCAGGTCGGCGGCTGTGATCGGACGCTCGACCGGGCCCGGTGCCGACGGTGTGGGCACATCGGGCCGGGAGGGTCCCGCTGTGTCAGCCGGTCGGTCCCCTCGGCCGTCGCGCGTGCGCAGCCGGGACAGGAGGCCCACCGCTGCTACCCCTCGCCGGAGATGCGGCGGTTGATCTTGGCGATCTCGTTGACGAAGCGCAGTCGGGTGGGGTGCTCCATGTCGAGGATCTCGTCCATGGACCAGTGGAAGTGGTAGGCGACGTACGCGACCTCCTCATAGAGGCGATCGGCCGCGTACGTCACGGTTCCCCCAGGCGCCCACCGGCCAGATCGACCGCGAACCGCTCGTGGCAGGCGGGACAGCTCACGACCGCCCGCGTGTGGCCTTCAGTGTTGATCCGCCGGTACAGGTCCTGGAGGAACGCCAGATCGGAGGCGAAGAGCCTCTCGATAACCTGGGCCCGCACGTCGTCACCTTCGAGAGTGCCGAGCCGGGTGATGACCCGTGACAGCAGGACCACCGTGAGGTAGGCGGGGTTGTCCCGGACCCGGTCGTCGTGCAGCGGGAGCAGCTCGTCCCGGGCGGTCGCCAACCGCATGGTGCCGCTCCGGTGCAGCACTCCGTGGTCGTCGAGAAAGCCCCTCGGGAGCTCGAAGTCGAACTCGGTGCGCAGCGTCTCGACGGGCGCGGGTGGCGGTGCGGAAGGGGCGAGGACGGCCGAGCCGTCCCCGCCCTGCCCGTCGAGAACGCCTACAGCAGACGACACGGGGTGAACCCTGCGCATCAGGCCGGCTCGACGCCTTCGTGGACCATCGTGAGCTTCTCGGTGAGAACGCTCGTGTCTCCGGCCTTCAGGGAGCCGAACTCGATGGACTTGGGCCAGCCGTTCACGAACTTGTACTCGCGGACGACCACGCCTTCGTAGTTGTAGATCTTGATCACGCCGTTCTTGCGGGCGTCGACCATCTTGCCCTCGAACACGTGCTTGATCCACGCCTCCCAGTTCTTGTCGGTGGTGACACCCCGTGTGAAGGTCAGCTCTCCCGACTTCTTCCGCCCCGGGAGCCGCTTGTTGATGTACTTGCCGTCGATGGTGTTGTGCTTGAGCTCGATCTCGTCGCTCTCCATCTTCAGCCCGTCGATCTCCTGGATCTCCTTGATCTCGATCCCGTCGATCTCCAGCCCGAACGACCAGCCAACACCGGTGTCGAATTCTGCGAACAGACTCATCGCTGCTTACCTTTCGCCTTGTCGTCGGCCGGTTACTCGGACACCAGGCTGGTGCCGCCGGAATACTGGGACATCCGGAAGATCACGAACTCGGCGGGCTTGACCGGCGCCAGCCCGATCTCGCACACCACCTGCCCGGCGTCGATGCCCTCGGCCGGGTTGGTCTCGCCGTCGCACTTGACGTAGAACGCCTCACCCGGCGTGGCCCCGAACAGCGCGCCCTTGCGCCACTCGTTCACGAGGAAGGCCGAGATGGTGCGCCGGATCTTGGCCCACAACGCCAGGTCGTTGGGCTCGAAGACGACCCAGTCCGTCCCCTGCAGGATCGACTCCTCCAGGTAGTTGAACAGGCGGCGGACGTTCAGGTACCGCCACGAGGCGTCCGACGACAGGGTGCGTGCCCCCCACACCCGGATCCCCTTGCCGGGGAAGGCGCGGATGCAGTTGATCCCGACCGGGTTCAGCAGGTCGTGCTCGTTCTTGGTGATGTTGACCTCGAGGCCGAGCGCCCCCCGCACAACCTCGTTGGCCGGAGCCTTGTGGACGCCGCGGGTGTCGTCGTTGCGGCCCCAGATGCCGGCCATGTAGCCGGACGGGGGGATGAACTGGTTCGAGCCGCTGGCGGGGTCGAAGACCTTGACCCACGGCCAGTACAGGGCGGCGTACTTCGAGTCGTAGCCGACCTTGTCGACCCGCCATTCCTTGATCTGCTGGGCGTTGAGGCCCGGGGGCGGGTCGAGGATGGCGACGCGGTCACCCATCAGCTCGCAGTGGGCGATCATCGCCAGCTGGACGGCCTGCACGCCCTCCAGGTCCACCACGCCCTTCTGGTAGGCGGACATGAGGTCCGGGACGCAGACCATGGTGATCTCGTCCACGGCCTCGAGGCCGCCGAAACCGGTCCGGTCGGCCGAGTCGCCCACGTAGTCGTCCGGGGTCACCCGCGCCGGCGCGGGAGCGCCGCCACCGGCCAGGGTCACTGCACCCTTCGACGCCGTCTCCGACGACAGGCCGAGGTCCTCGAGGCGGATCGTCTTCGACTGGGCGTTGACGACCGTGACGACGTTCTGGCGGCCCTTCTTCAGGCTCACGTTCTCGAAGGTCTCCACCACCTTGTCGCCGCGCTTCACGTTGAGGTTGAAGCTGTCCTCGGGTGCACCCTCGGTCGCATCGGCCACCTCGACGGTGATGTCGTTGCCGGCCGGCCCGGCTTCCAGGGCCTGGACCTTGAGCCCGGCCAGGCTGGCCTCGGCGGACGTGCCGGCGCCGGCAGCCAGAGCGGGCGGGGAGTCACCGTTGGACGACGCCTCGGCGCCGATCCGCACGATGTAGCAGGCGCCGCCGCCGTTCTGGAAGTAGCCGTACACCGACTGGGCCAGGTACGCACCCTCGACGAAGCCGCCGAAGTTGGAGACGTACTGACTCCAGTTGGTGACGAGGGTCGGCTGGTTGACCGGTCCGGTCTCGGCCAGTCCGACGAAGGCGGCTACGGCGGTGCCCACACCCTCGATGGGGCGCGAGCCGGAGTCCACCTCCTCGACATAGACGCCAGGTGACAGATAGGTGGGCATATCCCGGTTTCCTCCCTGATAAGGACCTTCGCGATGGTGGCCCCGAGCCGCCCGGTCCGGTTAGGCCGCTCGGACGGGCAAGGGGGCGCTTCCCGTTGCCCCTTGGGGCAGGGTCGTCATCGGCCCGCTCTCGCGAGCAGCGGGAAGTAGCGGCCGAACTCCTCGGCCACGATCAGCCGGCCGATCTTGCGGTACTCCCGCTGGATGCCGACGACGACGTCGGCCATCCCGACGGGGCGCTCCTCGTGGGCCGCCTGGTATGCCGCCGTCACCGCCGAGGACCGGATCGACCCCCCGGACATCTCGAAGGCCCGGGCACAGAACTCGAGGTCGAGATCAGCGGCTCTCGGCACCAGCGGACCGAGACACCGCTCCCAGAGCGCCAGGCGCAGCTCGGCATCGGGAAGGGGGAAGTCGACGACCACGTCGAGGCGCCGGGCGAAGGCCTCGTCCAGGTTGGCCCGCAGGTTGGTCGTGAGCACGGCCAGGCCGTCGAAGCTCTCCACCCGCTGCAGGAGGTAGGCCGTCTCCATGTTGGCGAACCGGTCGTTGGCGTCGCGCACCTCCGAGCGCCGCCCGAAGATGGCGTCGGCCTCGTCGAACAGGAGGATGCCGTTCACGCCGTCGGCCTCGCTGAAGATCCGCTCCAGGTTCTTCTCGGTCTCCCCGACGTACTTGTCGACGACCGTGGGAAGGCTGACCACGTACAGGTCCATGCCGAGGGCGTTGGCCAGAACCTCGGCCGACATGGTCTTGCCCGTTCCAGGGTCCCCGGCGAACAGGCTGGTGACTCCCCGTCCCCGCCCGCCCCCCGGCCGCATCCGCCAGCCGTCGAGCACCCGCTCCCGCTGCCGGGCGCGGATGGCCAGCTCCCGGAGCGCCTCCAGCGAGGCCGGGGCCAGCACCAGGTCCTCCCAGCCCACGGTCGGCTCGATGCGCCGGGCCAGGCGCTCGAGACCGGACGAGTTCTGGGCGCGTGCCCCGTGGCGCAGGGCCCGCGCCGTGACGGCGGTCTGCTCGACGTGGGCCTCCAGGAGGGCGGCGCGAGCGGCGCGGTCCAGCTGCTCGACCGTGAGCCGGAACTGGGCCGTGGCCGCCACCGGGTCGAGCTCCGGGTCGGCCGCCCCCGCCAGGCTCGAGCGCAGCTGGGTCCGGCGCTCCTCGGCGGTCACGGGAGGAACGTCGAGGAGCAGCGGCACGTCCGGCGTCCACGACGGCTCCCAGCCGCATCGGCCGAAGAGGACAACCGGATGCTCGAGCTGAGCCAGGCGCCGCAGGGCCGACGGGCGGTCGAGGACGGCGTCGAGGGGTCCGACCGCCAGTGCACCGCCCCCCAGGAGGGCTTCGCGCGCCGCCACCACGACCAGGTCCTCCAAGGCCCCCGGAGCGAGCTCGGCCAGCACCGCCAGGTCGACCGTCACCAGCGGCCGCTCGGCGGCCAGGCTCGACAGCGCGGCGGCGGCCCCGGCACGGGGTCCCTCCCGCAGGTAGATGAGGCTCACGCCCAGGTCCAGGGCGTGGGCCACCGCCTCAGCCAGGTCGCGGGATGCGGGCGGACCGGGGCGCCGCAGCATCCCCTCCAGCCGGGGATCGGGATCGTCTCCACCGAGAAGCCACGACACGACCCGTTCCGGCACCCGGAGGGCCCGACCGAGCACCGGGCGGTCCTCGTCCTCGACGGTGATCAGGCCGGCGCGTACGAGCGGGGCGCCGGGGCGCAGCCGGCTCCGGGCGTCCTGGTCCCAGACGGCCCGCCCGACGAGGGTCATGGCCAGCGAGACCGAGGCCCGGCGCCGGCTCACGTCGTCGTTCAGATAGCCGTAGACGGACTCCAGGCGGCGGTCGAGGTCGGGGGCGGCCCCGATGACCAGCAGCTCCACGTCCAGAGGGGACAGGCCGGCCCGGTCCGCCAGCAGCCGCAGGCGCAGCCGGACGCCGTCGGCCTCGAGGTGGTCGGCAGCCTCCTCGACCTCGTCGTGGTCGCGACGGCCGCCGGGGCTGTCACCGTCGAGGACCACGGCGGCGGCCTGGCCGTGCTCCGGCCCGTCGGCGGCCATCCAGCGCGCCTGGTCCTCCGAGACGTACAGCCCCCGGAAGGGGTCGTCCGGGGCGGGATCGCTGGCCCGGAACCGGTCGACGAGGAGGGCGGCCCGGGCCCGGACCAGGTCGACCCGGGCCAGCAGGTAGGCGACGTCGGCCGACGGCGGGGATCCCGCCGCGCCGGCCCACCGCGTCCGCGTGGCCGTGGCGCCGGTCACCGCCCTTCGCCGGCCGCCGCGGGCACGAAGCCGTCGGGGAGCCGGCCCTCCTTGTCGTCGTCGACCAGGTCCGGGAACGTGGTCGTGCCGACGGAGCGGACCCGGAGAGGAGCGACGACCTCGTCGGCGGCCTCCTTGAACAGTCCCAGGTCGACGGTCAGGGTGACCACCAGGTCGAGTGACGGCTTGAGATCCCCCCCGAGCGAGGTCCAGACGTCGGGGACCTTCCGGTTGTCCGGCGGAGGCTGCGCGATGGACAGCGCCACCGGATAGCCCTGCTCGACCAGAGTGGAGCTGAGCACCCGCGCCGGGAACACCTCGTAGCGCACGAAACAGGCGAGGAGGGCAGCCAGCAGGCGGTGCTCGTCCTCGGGGCGCTGGGTCCACGCCGTCACGAGATAGGCGAGGCGGAACACGCGGGGCGGGGTGCGGTAGCCGGTGACCTTGCCGTCGTCCCTGCGGACCGGAGCCGTGTTTCCCGAGCGCCGGGTCACGTCCTCGCGTATGTCGTAGAGATAGGCGTCGACCGTCGGTCCGGAGCGCCGCGCCGCCCAGTCCCGCGTCGGAGCGTCCAGGACGACGTCGACGTCGGTGCCCGCCAGGGCGTCCTCCTTGATCAGGTTGCGCAGCGCCTCATCGACGTCGTTGATCAACTCCACTCCCGTTCCGCGATCGTTGCCGGCGGGACCACCCCGGCCGTCACTTCTTGGACCTGAACTCGACCTCGCTCAGCGCCACGTTCTGCCCGACCGCCGACTGGTACACGGACTCGACGACGATCTGGACCTGGCTGGTGTGGCGGGCGTGGACCTTGAAGGTCTGGAAGCTGCTCGAGTCCACAAGCGAGAGGTCGGCGGTGGACCCGTCGTCGAAGGTGAGGTGCAGCAGCTGGGGCCTCGGGTCGTTGAGGTAGTTGGCTCCCTGGATGCCTATGAGGAAGCCGACCTGGTCGACATCCACGCGCCCCCCGAAGCTGATCGTGAGGGCCTCCCCCACTGGCGCCCCCGCCGCCGCCCAGTAGGTGTTGCTCTGCCCGTCGATGGCCGCCAGGGCTGGATGATTCGACACGGCGCTCGAAGCGGTGGCCCCCACCGGATTGATCGGCACGTACTCGGGCGCGATCGTCCGACGCACGTCGTGGTACCACCCGGTCACGGTGTTCCGGATCGGCTGGGCAAAGGGCCCGACCATCGACAGGCCCGCGAACGCGATGCCGACGCCGAGGAAGATCTTGGCCGCCAGCGAGGTGATCCAACCCCCGCCGATGCCGCCGACCGCCTGCCGCTTGACCTTGGGCCGGCCACCCAGGTCGAGCTGATGGCGCGCCTCCCGCTGGGCCAGCCGGTCCAGGCGCCGGCGCTCCCAGCGCGAGACGCGTGGTGGCGGCAATGGAACGTCCAGGGCGGTGCCGCAGCGCCGACAGAAGTAGCGCCCGGCCTGGTTGCCCGTGCCGCACGTGCGACAGCCGATGTCGGCCTCGTCGGAGTCCGCCAGGAGGGCGCGCACGCCGATGACCGGCGCCGGGACGGTCGGTGCCTCGTCGGGACGCACCACACCCGGGGCTTCGGGGCCGTCCGGGCCCGACTCGGCCGAGGGGCCGGCGGGACCGGTTCGGGTCCAGTCGATCTGGTCGGCACCCGGAGCCGGCGGCGGGGGGGGCGGGGGCGGGGGCTGGTCGCCGAAGAACGCCCAGTCCCACGCCTTGTCCCGGAGGCGGCTGGGGCCGAGCGCGATCACCTGCTCAGTGACCGGAGCCTCGACCGGGGCCCGACCCTCGACCGCCTTGCCCGACCACTCGAGGAAGGCGGAGCACGACCGGCAGAAGCGCTCCCCGGGCGGATTGGCCAGCCCGCACCTGGTGCAGACCAGATAGGCGGGGTCGGTCGGGTCGTCCCGGCCTTCCGGGCTCTGCGGGGGAGCTACGGCGTCCTCGAGCACAGACCGCTCAGATGACGCCCTGGCGCACGGCGTAGGCCACGGCGTGCGAGCGGTTCCGGAGCTGGTGGCGGGAGGTGACGTCGTGGATGACGTTCTTCACCGTCCGCTCCGAGTAGCAGAGGGTCTTGGCGATCTCGGCGGTGTCCGACCCGTCGGCCAGCAGCCGCAGCACGGAGACCTCGCGCTCGGTGAAGCCGTTGAGCATCATCCCCCGCGGCGCCAGCACCCGGCGCTGCAGCCGGCCCACCTGCTCCAGCAGGCGCCCGAGGAGGTCCGGGGGCAGCGTGCCGTCGCCTTCCGCGGCAGCCCGCACCGCCGCCACCAGCCGGGGCGGGGTGGCCTCGGCCCGGCGCAGGATCCCACTCACCCCGCACTCGATGGCCGCCAGGAGGCCGGCGTCCTCGGTATGCGTCGCCACCACCACGACCCGGGGCACGCCGTTGCGCTGGATGGCGCGGATGACACGGGTGGCGTCCTGGTCGATGTCCTCAACGACGATCAGTGCCACCTTGGCGTTGTCGAGGTCCTCGGCGTCGACCACCAGGATCTCCGGGCTCTGGCGCAGCTGGCTGCTGATGCCGGCGGCGGTGATGGGATCGGTGGCGAATACGTAGGTGGGGATCCGCGAGGTCATGTTCAGGCAGCGCTCCTGTCTGCGGGTGTTGGCCGGCACGGCCGGGCTGCCGCCAGCGTCGCGGACCGCCCTTCACGGCCGTTCAACGCGGGCTCAACGCCCAAGAAAAAGCGCAGAAGATTTCCGATCCCGTGCTCCGTCGCTGCCCGTAGGGGCAACCGACTTCCCCGGCGTGCATGCCGGAGCGGTTGGCCGGACAAAAGCGGTCCTCGACCCTGTCGCGGCCCGGTCGGGCGGTCCTACCATCGGCGTATGAGCCTCCAGGTCTGCATGGGGGCGGAGATCCAGTGCACCTTCGGCATGGCTCCGAGTGTGCTCATGGTCGAGCCCGAAGGCAGCCCGGTGCTGATCGACGGCCTGCCGGCCGCCACGATCATGGACTTCGCCCCATTGGTGAACATCCTGCCCTTCGGCATGTGCATGTCCCTGGCCAATCCCGAGGTGGCCGCCGCCACCGCCGCGGCCCTCGGCGTGCTGACCCCGATGCCGTGCATTCCCGTGACGACGGCGCCGTGGGTCCCCGGCTCCGAGCAGGTTCTGATCGACGACATGCCGGCGTTGACCGAGATCTGCATGTGCGAGTGTGACTGGGGCGGGCTCATCACCATCGGCGTTCCCGGCCAGGTCTGTGTGCTGACCTCGGACGTCTGAGCCCCGTGGCGTAGCCGTCAGACCGGCTGCGCCACGCTCATTTCGCTCACCCCGAGCTCGCACAACATCTGGTGGTACCTACGGCGGTACCGCGCCGCCTCGGCCTGGTCCCCGGCGCGGTCGGCCGCGCTGACCAGCCTGCGCCACAGCTCGTCCCGATACGGGTCGAGGCGCAGGCCGCGCTGGCACACTTCGGCCGCCGCCGCAGCCATCCCTTGCTCGAGCAGGCGCCGACTGAGCTCGATTGCGGCCCACACGGCATCCTCGACGAGCCGGTCGCGGCGCTCGACCACCCAGCCGACCGACCCCTCGGCGGCCAGGAGGGGTTCGTGCTGGCGCGCCAGCGCCTCGTCGAGCGCCTCGAGGGCGGCCGAGTTGTGACCGCCGGCCAGGTCACCGCGTGCCCTGGCCACCGCGTCCTCGAAGACGGCCACGTCGAACACGGCGTCCGCACCGAGGTCGAGGGCGTACCGCTCTCCCTCTCGGCGCACCACGGGCACGTCGCGGCCCAGCGCCGCCGGCACCGTCTGCCGCAGGGAGGACACCGCCACCTGCACGTTGCGCAGTGCCGACACCGCGTCGGCGCGGGGCCAGAGCGCCTCGCACAGCTGGTCGCGGTGCACACCGCGGCCCCCGTAGGCGGCCAGCAGGTGGAGGAGGGCGCGGGTGCGCGGGCGCAGCCCGGTCAGGTCAGCGGCCCGACCGTCCAGAACCAGCTCGAACGAGCCGAAGCACCGGACGCTCACCCCGGTGAGCTCGAGGTCGGGCCGCACCGCGGCCGCGGCGGGCGCCGTCGCCCCCGGCTGAAGTGGGGGGAGGCGGTCCTCGAGTAGGCCGACGAGAACAGGGACACCGGCTCCGCGCGCCGCGGCCAGGGCGGCGGCCAGGTCGTCGTGGTCCGATACGGGCGTCAGAGCGGCCAGCCCGAGGAGCCACGCCCGGGGTACGGCCGCCCCCAGGTCGGCAAAGGCCTGACCGGCGGCACGCAGCCGGGTCGCAGCAGAGGCGTGGCCGCGCCG
This sequence comes from Acidimicrobiales bacterium, assembly GCA_035695125.1. GTDB lineage: Bacteria > Actinomycetota > Acidimicrobiia > Acidimicrobiales > JAJPHE01 > DASSEU01. Next base: position 7,421 of record DASSEU010000006.1, on the reverse strand, counting down.
CCACAGACCCACGGCACCGAGGGCGCCGATCAGCGCCGTGCCCCAGACATCGCCTTCCCGCCGGGCCGCCCTGGCCAGCTGTTGGATGAGGGCGTCGGCCCGCTCAGCGTCCGGATCGCTCAGGGTGGCCGCCGCCTGGGCCAGGCGCACCATGGCGGGGGCGTCCAGGCCGTCGACCACGAGGACCATGGGAGCGGCCGGCGGCGGGGCGTGGAGCAGCCGGTCCACGGACGCCAGCACGTGACTGACCGCCGTGACCCACACGGACGCGTCCGGCGCCCCCGCCGCATCGGCCAGGGCCAGGCGCGCCGCCGGGAGGTGACCGGCCAGCGCCAGGGCCACCGCCTCGGCCAGGCGGGCAGCGGAGCCGGGGAGAGCCGAGAGCTGCCCGGCCGCCTCCAGCGGGTCCCGCTGCACGGCGGCACGCAGCAGGCCGGGCCAGTCGGCCAGATCGGCGGCCCGGGGGGCCTCCGCCGACAGCCAGAGCCCGACGGCGCGCCGCTCACGGGCGAGCAGTCCCGCCGCCGTCGGCGGGGCATGGTCTCCGGTGGCGGCGTACACGGCCGCGGCCGCCCCGAGCTGGCCGCCGGCCACGAGCTGGCGGGCCCGGGCCAGGCCCAGCCACGGGTCCGACTCGATCCACGGTCCGGGCAGGACCTCGAGGAGCCCGCGGGCGGACGGGACCAGGGCGTCTCCCTGCTGGTCGAGCAGGCGCAGGGCGTCCGCACGGTCGCCCGCCGCCACGTAGGCCTCGAAGGCGCCCTCGGCGTCCCCGGCCGTCTCCATGAGCTGACCGGCCCGGCGGAACAACGCCGCCACCCGCACCTCCCCTTCGCGCTCGATGAGCTCGGCCAGGCAGTACGACCGCAGCACCTGGTGGTACCGGTACACCACCTGGCCGTCGAGCCGGACGGTGAAGAGCTGCCGGCGCTCCAGCTCGGCCAGCACGGCCCGGCTGCCCTCCTGTCCGAGAAGGGCGTCGCACAACGGCCCGGTGGGACGCTGGAGGACGCTCGTGCGCACGAGGAAGTCGCGCAGCGGGTCGGGAAGCTGGTCGAGCACGTTGCGGGTGAGGAACTCCCGCACGAGGCGCGAACGGTGATGCAGGGTCTCCAGAACGGCCCGCCGCTCGGCCGCGGCCTTGCCCCTGGTGGCGAGATGGAACAGCTGCAGGCACGCGGCCCAGCCCTGCGTGCGCCGGGCCAGTCGGGCCACGTCCTCGGGACCGAGCGGCTCCCCGTACACGTCACGTAGGAGGGACTCCACCTCCCAGGTCCGGAAACGGAGGTCGTCGGCGCCGATCTCGACCAGCTGGTCCGACACGCGGAGTCGGGAAAGATCGACGGGGAGCGCCTCGCGTGATGCGCACAGCACGGAGAGCCGGGGCAGGGAGGGAGACATCAGCCGGCCGATCACGGCCGCCGAGGGCCCGTCCCCCAGAAGATAGGCGTCGTCGACGATCAACAGGGCGGGACGGTGCCGCCCCTCCTCCAGCCCGGCCAGTACCTCGTCCGGGCCGGCCGCCTGGGCCTCTCCGGGAGGCTGGGCCAGGCCGGCCAGCAGGGCGGCCAGCCGGGCCAGGAGGACCGAAGGGACCGCATCGCGCCGCTCACATGTGAGCCACCGGACCGGGCCGTCGAATGTGGCGGCCAGATGGGACAGCAATGTGGTCTTGCCATGGCCGGCGGGGGCCACGACCACCCCGGCGCGCTTCGGCCCGGGCAGCTCCATGAAGGCGTCGACGAGTCGACGGCGCACCAGGCCCCGCACCGGTGCGGTCCCGTCTTCGGGCGGAGTGGAGTGGCCCTGACCGTCAGCCGGGTCCGACGCGACGCAGGTCGATGGTTCCCACCGAGGACCTCCGGCCTGCACCTGGCTCCGCTCCGCCAAAGTTCGCGCACTCCCGCCCGTGACCACCCGTGCCCCTCCTCAGTCGTCCGGGGACGGGACTTCCTTAGGAGTTTGGGAAACAGCGGGTGCACGAATGGGCGAAGTTCGGAGCGCGCTCCGCCCAATTGCTGACTAACCGCCCGAGCTGGACGAGCCGGAGCCCGATGTACCGGATCCTGACGTGCCGGAGCCTGACGGTGACAACGTGCCGGTGCCGGACCCCGATGACGACGGTCCTGTCGACGCCGGCTGCGATGAACCCGAACCGGTGCTCGACCCCGACCCGGCGGCCACGGGCTCGGTGATCTGGCCGCCGTATGAGATCGACACGTCACAGGCGGGTTGGTTGCCGTTGCAGGACACGACGAGCGAGAGGACGTTCCCCCCGGCCAGGGCCAGGGGTGGGGACAGTGGAAAACTCTGGGCATTGAGGTTGGCCAGATTCAGGGCCAGCACGGTCTGCGTGGGCTGACCGGGAACCAGCTCCTCCAGCCGGGCCACCCCCCGCGTGCTGCCAACGTTCTGTACGAGAACGCTCGAGAGCGACACCGAGTCGTCCTTCGGAACAGTGAAGGAGTGCGACCCGGTGGCGCCCGGCTGCACGACCGTCTCGAGCTGGCCCTGGAAGGGTTTGGTCGTCGTTGTCGGCGGAGCGACCGTGGTCGTCGTGGTCGGGGGCAGCGTCGTCGTCGTGGTCGTGCTGGCGGTGGTGGTCGTCGTCGGCACGGTCGTCGTGGTGGTCGACAGGGCCGTGACCTGCTTGTTGACGTTCGCGACCTGGGCGGAGAGAGCCTGGGTCTGGGCGCTCTGCTGGGTCAGGGCGGTGTTGGCGCCCTGGACGGCCGTGTTCTTGATGGCCGGTTTGAGCAGGAGGAGCCATACGCCGGCCACCGCTCCGACGATGGCGAGGATGGCAGCGCCCTTGGGCAGCAGGGGCCGCTGGGTGAGCACGCCGTCGGTGTCGACCGGCTCCCCCCCCACCGGCGTGACCACGACCGTGTACTGGCGGTGGCGCATGGGCCCCCGGAAGATCCGCTGCACCGGCTTGATCCGGATCTGGACCAGCTGGGTCCGCCCGGACGGGACCACCACGTGCCCGGGCTCGGCCAGGATGCGCACGGCGCCGGCGGCATCGGTCCCGACTACCGAGACCTCGGCCGGGACGTTGCCGCGGTTGTCGATCGCGAGCACCTGCTTGCCGCGGAGGCGGCCGAAGGCCACCTCCGGGAGGAGCTCGGTCCCGAGCTGGATGCTCTCCTCGACGGTGAGCCGTCCCTCCTCGACACAGGAAGCGCCGGGGGCGTTGGTCGGGACCACCCGGACGGCGAACGGGTGGATCCCCGCCTCGGTCGAGGGTTCGTCGGGCGGGTGGAGGCGGACCTGGACGGTCTCGCTGGCGCCGGGGAACAGCGAGACGGAGGGCGGCTCGACCGTGGCCCACCCGTCGGGGAGCCCGACCACGTCGAGATTGAACAGCTCGACGATGTCGCTCGTGTTGAGGACCCCGACCTCGGAGGTCACCTCCTGTCCGGGCTGGACCTGGAGCTCGGGCTCCCTGAGGACGACGGTCGAAGGCATTACGGCAGGAACTCCTCGATCCGGGTGACGTTGTCGGACGGGTCCACCTGGGCCTGGTTGAAGCCACTCCCTCCGTCGATCTTGTCCGCCAGCCCGTTGCGGCAGAAGATCGTGTTGTTGCCGGTGGCACCCCGGACGACATCGGAGCCCCCGCTCCCGCAGATGAACGTGTCGTCCCCCGAGCCGCCGATCAGCGTGTCGTGGCCGGCGCTGCTGCCGACGATCAGGTCGTTCCCGTTCCCGGCCGTGATGGTCCCCCCGGTCGAACCGGCCTTGAGCACGTCGTTGAAGGTGGCGGTGCCGATGATGTTCTGCACCCCACTGATCGTCTGAGTGCCGCCCCATCCTCCGGTGGCCTGACCGGTCGACAGGTTGACGTTGACCGCCGCCGGCGCCGTCGAGAAGTCCACGGTGTTGGACCCGCTCCCGCCGTGCACGGTGTTGTTACCCGGTCCGCCCACCACGAAGGTCGTGTTCCCGGCACCGCTCGACAGGGCGTCACCGCTGCCGAGGTCGACGATCAGGTCGTTGCCCCCGCCGCCGTTGATGTTGTTGGCCTGTCCGTCCCCGACCAGGGTGTCCGCCTGGGCGCTGCCGATGATGTTCTCGATGTTGCTCAGGATGGCGGTGCCCCCCCACGCCCCGGTGACCGTGTGCCCGGGCAGGCTCTGGCCCGCCGCCGTCTTGTAGGCGGTGCCCGAGAGGTTGACCTGGGCGCCGTTGGGTGCCTTGCTGAGGTCGACCGTGTTGGTGGCGGTGTCGGACCCCTTCATGGTGTCCTTGCCCGAGCCGGGCACGAAGGTGGAGCCGGCGGCGCTTCCGTTCATGGTGTCGGTGCCCGCTCCGCCGATGAGGGTGGACGGCCCGCTGCCCGAGTTGAGGATGTATGTCCCCGAGCCCGCCACGAGGGTGTCCGTGCCCGGCCCGCCCGTCAGCACCCCGCTCCCGGGCCCGCCGGTGAGGTAGCTGCCGCCCTGGGAGGCGATGGCGTTCTCGATGGTCCCCACCACGATCGAGACGGTCCCGGCCCCCGTGCTCTGGGGCGTCGACTCGGCCAGGCTGAGCGTGGTCTGGCCCGGGAGCCTCGACAGGTCGATGGTGTTGTTGCCCGTGCCCCCGTCGAGGGTCTCGCTGCCGCCCATCAGGACGAAGGTGTCGTCACCGGCCCCACCCATGAGCGTTCCCGACCCGGCCGACGAACCGATGATCGTGTCGTTGTAGGGAGAGCCGATCACGGACGAGAACCCCGTGATCTTGCCGGCGTTGCCCCATCCCCCGCTCACGACGCCCTGGTTGAGGTCGACGGTCACCCCCGCCGGGGACTTGCTGAAGTCGAGGCTGTCGCTGCCGCCCCCGCCGTCGAGGTTGTAGGTGCCGGGGCCCAGGATGAAGTCGTCGTCTCGGGGGCTGCCGATGATGTTCTGGATGTTGAGCAGCACCACCACCTTGTTGGTGGTCGAGCCGGGCGCGTACGCGTTGTAACCGCCGTAGGCCACACCGGGCCCCCCGGGGTTGCTGAGGTCGAACACCACCCCCGCCGGCGCCCCGGCGAAGGTGACGGTGTTCCCCGGGCCCGTGCCGCCGTCGATGATCATCCCGCCCGGTCCCACCACGAACGTGTTGCCGCCCACCGAGGCGCCGATGACGTGGGTGACGCCGCTGAGGCTGGCCGTCTGGCCCCCGACGAGAGCGGTGCCGGCCGGCACGGCCACCCCGGTCGAGCTGGTGAAGGAGGTGCCGGACAGGTTGACCACGACGCCGGTGGTGGCCTTGCTGAGATCGAGCGTGCTGCCGCCGGCGCCGTCGGTGTAGTTGATGCCCGAGCCCGCCCCGGAACCGCCGGAGCCGCCACCACCACCGCTGCCACCGCCGCTGCCGCCACCGCCGCCGCCACCGCCCGGGCCTCCGCCCACCACCGTGTCGCCTCCGGAGGAGGTCCCGATCACGTTGGCAAAGTCGTGGAAGCTGATGATGCCCATGCCCGGACCGCTGACGATCGAGGTCACGGTGTCGATCGACGCCCCCACCGGGATCTTGGACAGGTCCAGGGTGTCACCCTTGGTCCCGGTTGCGGTCGTGCCCGGCTTGAAGCCGAAGATCGTGACGTTGGCGAACCCACCGGCCACGAAGGTGTCGTCCGCCGGGGTGCCGTAGATCGTGCCCATGCCCGAGTAGCCGTCGTTGCCGCCCGTGAGGCCCGATCCCGACACCGTGCCGGCGCCCATGTCGACGGTGACCCCGCCGGTCAGCGCCGACAGGTCGAGGACGTCACCGGAGCCCTGGCCCACGAACGTGACCCCGCCCGTACCGTCCGGCACGAAGGTGGTACCACCCTGAGCCGAGCCGATGTACTCCGCAACCCCCTTGGTCGTGAGGGTGAGGGTCCCGACGCTGATGGCCGTCGTTCCTGCGCTCGGGCTGGTGAGCGGAACGGCCGATCCGGCCGGGAGGGCCGAGAGGTTCACCAGGTTGAAGGTGCTGGGCGCGCCGTCGAACTCGTAGGTACCGGACGCCGGGGAGACGAACGTGGTGTGGCCGGCGGTCGCTCCGAGGAAGGTGGTGATCCCGCTGAACAGGTCCACGGTGACCGGGCCGGCCATCTGGGTGACGTTCCCGCCTCCGGCGTCGATCGATATGCCCGACGGGGCGCCCGAGAGGTCCAGCACGTCCCCGGTCCCGGCGCCGTGGAACGTGGCCCCCCCGGACGGGCCCGTCCGGAACACGGCGTTGCCGGCGGTCGGGCCGTCGATCACGGCGATGCCGGTGTAGGTGTCCGCTGCCGACAGGACGCCCCCGGACACCTGGCCCGTCCCCTGGTCGACCACCAGCGCCGTCCCCGCCGAGCCGGTCGGCGTGAGGTCGAGGACGTCCGCCTGGCTGGCGGCCCCGTTGAACGTGTAGCCGCCGGTGGCCCCGGCCAGGAACGTCGTGACCCCGGAGTGGGCGGCGTCGAAGATCGTGAACAGCGGGTCGACATGGACGGTCTGGCCCAGGGCCGAGACGGTCGCGGTGGCGCCGGTCACGTCGACGGTCGCTCCCGACCCCACCAGGCCGAGGTCGAAGTTGCCCGGGCCGGTTGTCCCGGTGGCCCCCGCCGCCACGTTGAACGTCGAGATGCCGCTGAACCCGATGCCGAACGTTCCCCCGCTGCCCAGCTTGCCGGCGAGGCCACTGGCCTGCTGCGTCCCACTGACCGCGATGTCGGGGCCGCTCCAACCCGAGCCCAGGGCCAGGATGTTCCCCGTGCCGCGGCCGGCGAAGCTGAAGCTGCCTGCAGACGGGGCCACGAAGACGGTCCCTCCGGACGAGGAGCCGTCGAAGGCCGACACACCCGTGAAGCTGAAGATCACGGCCCCAGAGGTCACCTTCCCGGCGCCGGGGTCGATGACCAGGCCGCCCGGCAGCGCTCCGAGGTCCAGCGTGTTGTCGGACGTCGTGTTGGTGAAGGTGACCGGGGTGCTGGCGGCGACGACGAGCGTCGTTGCACCCGAGGGGGACCCGTCGACGGTTGAGAACGTCCCTCGCAGCGCGTCCACGGTGGTGGTCCCCGCCAGCCCGGAGACCTGGCCCCTGCTGAGGTCGACCGTCACCCCGGCCGCCACGTCGGCACTGGCCTCGAGGGTGTTGGAGGGTCCGTTGCTGACCTGGATCGACTCCCCGCCGGCGGGGCCGAAGACCAGCGTGGTCGCCGCGGCCGGGTCCGACGGACCGGTGACCGAGGAGATGTTGGTGAAGCGGTCGGGGGCGCTGAGCGCCGCTCCGCCGGCCTGGCCGGCGTCAAGGTCGATCGTCAAGCTGGTAGCGCCGGTGACCGAGGCCAGGCTGAGGGAATCCGACTGGCCCGCGGCCCCGTTGAAGGTGTAGCCCCCGGCCGCGCCGGCCAAGAATGTCGTCACCCCGGAGTGAGCGGCGTCGAAGACCGTGAACAGGGGATCGACGTGGACGGTCTGGCC
>DASSEU010000005.1:0-36583 GCA_035695125.1 Acidimicrobiales bacterium | reverse complement strand
GCCGCCAGGTCGGCGGCCGACCAGCGGGCGCACAGGGGCTGGTCGCGGCCCGCCACGACGGGGACCACGGACGCCGGGCCCGGCCAGCCGGCCAGGAGGCGCAGCACCTCCTCGTCGACCAGGGGGAGGTCGCACGCGAGCACGAGCACGGGGCCGCCGTGGCCGCGCTCGGTCAGGGCCCGCCAGCCGGCGGCGATGGCCACCAGGGGGCCCGAGCCGGGTGGGTCCTCGCTGACGGAGGCCAGCCCCGAGCGCCCCGGGCCCACCTCGAGCACGGGCCGGGCCACGGCCGTCAGGGCGGCGGCCAGGCGGACGGCGCTGACGCGGCCCTCGACGACCATGGTGGCCTTGTCGAAGCCCATCCGGCGGCTGGAGCCCCCGGTCAGCAGCAGCCCCGCCGGCGCCGCCGGGCGGGCGTCAGGCGCCAGGCAGCGCCTCCACCGCCGCCCGGGCCGCCAGCCCGCAGCCCCGGGCCGAGTCCCGGGCCAGGCGCACGAGGCCGGGCAGCCGGCCCGGGTGGAACAGGGCGTAGCGGATCCCCGCCCCGACGTCGGTGGTCCCGTCCTCGTTGAGGAGCGAGAAGACCGACCCGTCGACCAGCCCGTCGTCGGGGCGGTCGCTCACCGCCCGGAAGGCGGTCCAGGGCACGCCCCGCTCGTCACACACGGCCCCCACCCCTGCCGTCTCCATGTCGAGGGCGGTGACGCCGCGGGCCAGGAGGCCCTCGAGCCGGCGGGGGTCGAGGATCAGCTCGGCCGCCGTGGCCACCGTGCCGGAGGGCCGGAGGGGCCCCAGGGGGGCGGGGCGCAGCTCCCGGCCGGTCTCGAGGTCGATGACGACCTCGGGCACGAGCACGGTGCCGACGGTCGCGGCGGGGTCCAGGCCGCCGGCTATCCCCGAGACCACCACGTGCTCGACGCCGGGGCCCAGTCGGTCGAGGAGGGCCGACGTGGTCCGGCGGGCGGCGGCGGGCCCCACCCCGAGGGGAGCGGCCACCACGTCCCGGCCGTGGCGCCGGGCCCGGTAGAGGAGGGTGTCGGCGGACCGGTCGCGACGGGCCGACAGCGCCCGGACCACCGGGCGCAGCTCGGACCGCATGGGGGCCAGGACCAGGATCAGGACCGCCACGCTACGGCTGTCGGCGCCGGTCCAGCTGACATGCTGGACCCGTGCGCATAGCCCAGGTCTGCCCCTACAGCCTGAGCCTGCCGGGCGGGGTGCAGGGGCAGGTCCTGGGGCTGGCCCGGAGCCAGCGCGCCGCCGGCCACGCCGTCACGGTGCTGGCCCCGACCGACGGGCCGCCGCCGGAGCCCGGGATCCGCTCCCTCGGCCGCTCGATACCGCTGGCGTCCAACGGGTCGGTGGCGCCGATAGCCCCCGACCTGGCCTGTGCCCTGCGGACGGTCGCGGCGCTGCGCGACGGCGGCTACGACGTCGTGCACATCCACGAGCCGCTCGTGCCCGGGCCGGCCATGACCGCCCTCCTGTACTCGGGTCAGCCGATCGTGGCCACGTTCCACCGCAGCGGCGGGAGCAAGGCCTACCTCGCCTTCAGGCCGCTCGTCTCCCGCTGGGCCCGGCGCATCTCGGTCCGGGCCGCGGTCTCCCCGGAGGCCCGGGCCACGGCGCGGGCCGCGCTCGGCGGGGATTACGAGCTGGTCTTCAACGGGATCGAGCTCGAGCCCTTCGTCAAGGCCGGCCCCTGGCCCACGTCCCGGCGCACGATCCTGTTCATCGGGCGCCACGAGGAGCGCAAGGGCCTGGCCGTGCTCCTGGCGGCCCTCGAGCGGATGGACGCCGACGTGGACTGCTGGGTCGTCGGGGACGGCCCCGAGACGGGCCGGCTGCGCGCCCGCCACGCGTCCGACGGGCGCATCCAGTGGCTGGGCCGGGTCGACGACGCCGAGCGGGCCTCCCGCATGAAGGGGGCCGACGTGGTGTGCGCCCCCTCGCTCGGCGGGGAGTCGTTCGGGGTGGTCGTGCTGGAGGCCATGGCGGCGGGCACCCCGGTGGTCGCGAGCGACCTCCCCGGCTACCGCAACGTGGCCCGTGACGGCGTGGACGCCCTCCTGGTCCCCCCCGGGGACGCCCCCGCCCTGGCCGCGGCCCTCACGCGCGTCCTGGGGGACGGCCGCCTGGCCGACGCCCTGGCCGGCGCCGGCGAGGCGCGGGCGGCGGAGCTCTCCATGGACCACCTCGCCGAGCGCTATGCCGATCTCTACCGGGTGGCGGTGGGATGATCGGGGGCGTGACGGGCGTGGGAGCAGCGGCACCTTCGCCCTATGAGGTGGCGGCCGGGCACGAGGCCAGGGGGCGGCGGCGGGCGCTGGGACTGGTGGCCGGGGCCACGGCGCCGGGCGCGGTCGTCGTGCTGGTCGTCCTCCTGGTCCTGGTCGGGCCCGTCGAGGCCGTCCCGGCGGCGGTCGTCCTGTGGGCCGGCCTGATCGGGCTGTTGTGGCGGGCGGCGCCGGGGGTGGTCGTGAGGGGCCTGGGGGCGCAGCCGGCGGACCCGGCGGCCTTCGCCCGGCTGCACAACCTCACCGAGAGCCTGTGCGTGGCGGCCGGGCTCCCGAAGCCGGCCCTGCTCGTGGTGGCCGACGACTCCCCGAACAGCATGAGCGTGGGCCTGTCCCGCCGCTCGGCGTCCCTGGTGGTGACCTCGGGCCTGGCCGCCCAGCTGTCCCGGCTCGAGCTGGAGGCGGTGCTGGCCCACGAGCTGTCCCACATCCGGCGGGGGGACGTGGCGGTGTCGGCAGCGGCGGGGGCCACGCTCGGGCCCGTCCTGCGGGTGGCGCCCGGGGCGGGGCGGCGCCTGGCCGGACGCCTCCTCGAAGGCCGGGAGGCGGCGGCCGACGTGGCGGCCGTCGGGCTCACCCGCTACCCCCCGGCGCTCGCGTCCGCGCTCGAGCGGATGCGCGACGGGTCGGCCGGCAAGACGGGCCGGGGCCCGGCGGGAGCGGCCCTCTTGTGGAACGTGGCGCCGGTGGCGGCGGGGCCGGCGGACTCGGTCGACGTGCGCATCGAGTCCCTCCTCGAGCTGTAGAGCCTCCCGGGCGCCGGAGGGGCCCCGGGTAGAGTGGGCCCGTGGCTGACAACGGTGCTAACGCGGAGAACGGGGCTCGGACCGGCACCAGCCGGGTGAAGCGGGGCCTGGCCGAGATGCTCCGCGGCGGGGTGATCATGGACGTGGTCACGGCCGAGCACGCCCGCATAGCCGAGGACGCCGGCGCCGTCGCGGTGATGGCCCTCGAGCGGGTTCCGGCCGACATCCGCCGCGACGGCGGGGTGGCGCGCATGAGCGACCCGGCGCTGATCGAGGGCATCCAGGAGGCGGTCACGATCCCGGTGATGGCCAAGGCGCGGATCGGCCACTTCGCCGAGGCGCAGGTGCTCGAGGCCCTGCGGGTCGACTACATCGACGAGAGCGAGGTCCTCACCCCGGCCGACGAGGCCCACCACATCGACAAGTGGGCGTTCACGGTTCCGTTCGTGTGCGGCGCCACCAATCTCGGGGAGGCCCTGCGCCGGATCTCCGAGGGAGCGGCCATGATCCGCTCCAAGGGGGAGGCGGGGACCGGCAACATCGTCGAGGCGGTGCGCCACCTCCGCTCGATCCTGGGGGACATCCGCAAGATCACCCAGGCCGATTCCGCCGAGCTGTATGCGTGGGCCAAGCAGCTCCAGGCCCCGGTGTCGCTCGTCGGGGAGGTGGCCGAGACCGGCCGCCTGCCGGTGCCGCTGTTCTGTGCGGGAGGGATCGCCACCCCCGCAGACGCCGCCCTGGTGATGCAGCTGGGCGCCGAGGCCGTGTTCGTGGGCTCGGGCATCTTCAAGTCCGAGGACCCGGCCCGCCGGGCCCGGGCCGTGGTCGAGGCCACCACCCACTACCGGGACGCGTCGATCGTGGCCAAGGTCAGCCGGGGCCTGGGCGCCCCCATGGTCGGCCAGGAGGAGAGCGAGCTCACGGTCAAGCTGGCCGAGCGGGGCTGGTGACCCCTCCAGGTGAAGGTCGGCGTCCTGGCCCTCCAGGGGGACGTCCGGGAGCACGTCTCGGTCCTCGCTGAGATCGGCGCCGAGCCGGTCGAGGTCCGCACGCCCGAAGAGCTGGCCGGGATCGACGCCCTGGTGCTGCCGGGGGGGGAGTCCACCACGCTCTCGCTGCTGCTCGAGTCGTCCGGGCTGGCGTCGGCGGTCGGGGACCGGCTGGCCGACGGGATGCCGGCCCTGGGCACGTGCGCGGGGATGATCCTGCTGGCACGGGAGCTGCGGGGCGGCCGGCCCGACCAGCGCTCGTTCGGAGTGGTCGACATCGCGGTCCGGCGCAACGGCTTCGGCCGCCAACTCGAGTCGTTCGAGTGCGACCTCGACGTGCCGGCTCTCGGCCCGCCGGCGCTGCCGGCCGTGTTCATCCGGGCCCCCGTAGTCGAGGCGGTCGGGCCCGAGGTCGAGGTCCTGGCGTCACTCCGCCGACCGGACGGCTCCGACACACCGGTGCTGTGCCGGCACGGCCGCCACGTCGTCGCCGCCTTCCATCCCGAGCTGTCGGGGGACGGCCGGATCCACGAGCTGTTCGTCGCGTCGGTACGGCGCTGAGGCAGGAGAGTCACGGATGTCGGGTCACTCGAAGTGGGCCACGATCAAGCACAAGAAGGGCGCCCAGGACAAGGCGCGGGGGAAGCTGTTCGCCAAGCTGATCCGCCAGGTCGAGGTGGCGGCGCGCGAGGGCGGCGGGGACATCACGTCCAACGCCACGCTGCGGACGATGTACCACAAGGCGCGGGACGCGTCGGTCCCAACCGACACCATCGAGCGGGCCATCAAGCGCGGCACCGGTGAGCTCGAGGGGGTGCGCTACGAGCCGGTGAGCTACGAGGGCTACGCCCCGGCCGGGGTGGCCATGATCGTCGAGTGCCTGACCGACAACCGCAACAGGACCGGCGCCGAGGTCCGCAGCCTGTTCACGCGCAACGGCGGGTCGATGGCCGAGCCGGGCGCAGTGTCGTGGCAGTTCGAGCGCAAGGGCGTGGTGATCCTGCCCCGTTACCGGCCAGACAAGGCCGAGATCACCGAGGACGAGCTCATGCTCGTGGCCCTCGAGGCCGGCGCCGAGGACCTGACCGACCAGGGGGACACGTGGCAGATCACGACACCCCCGACCGAGCTGGCCCACGTGCGGGCCGCCCTCGAGGAGGCCGGTATCCCGATCGACTCGGCCGACCTCACCATGCTGCCGACCACCGCCATCCCCCTGGACAACGAAGCCGACGCCCGCAAGGTGCTGCGGCTCATGGACGCCCTCGAGGAGCTCGACGACGTCCAGAACGTGTTCGCCAACTTCGACATCCCCGACTCGGTGCTGGAGACGATCGAGGCCTGAGCTGCCGGGCTCCGGCCGCCCACAGCGGGGGGGCGTGCTGTCGTCCGTCGGCCCAGCCCGTCAGATGACGGTGAGGCCGGCGTTGAACAGCATCTGGAGCAGCACGGCCAGGACGCACGACCCGGCGACGAGCAGTCGCCAGCGCCGTCCCTCCGCCCGGGCCGCCAACGCGTAGAGCGGGACCAGCCCGAGGATCATCCGGCCCGACCCGTTCGGGAGCACGCCGCCGACGCCGTTGGAGGCGGCCAGCAGCACGGTCAGGGCCGTGAACGGCACGAAGGGGCCAAGCTCCGGGCGGCGGCGGGCCAGGCGGGCCAGACCCACCACCGCGACCGCGGCACCGACGATCAGTACGTCCTGCACCAGGATCGCGAGGTGGTAGGCGCCCCCGCCGGGTGCCCCGATCAGGAGAAGGTGGAGGTTGCGCGCCACCATGACGAACGGGAGGGTGGTCTCACGGGTCCAGTACGCCTGGACCCTCACGTAGGCGATGGGTGTGCCGAACTGCACCCAGCAGTACGCCGAGAAGGCGGCCAGCCCCGCCACGCCGCCCACCGCCGCCAGCGCCGCCCGGGCGTACCTTCCGGCGAGGACCAGGGCCACCACCGCAGCCGTACCCACCAGGAACCCCTCGGGACGGGCGGCCGACGCCAGCGCCGCCAGGACGACCGCAGGCGCGTAGCTCCGGCGCGCCACCATCACGAACGACCAACCGGCCAGAGCGGCGAAGACCGCCTCGGCGTAACCGGAGAGGAGGAAGACCGACATCGGGAACCACGTGAAGAGGATGCCGGCCCGCGCTGCCCTGACCTCCGGGAACAGCGCACCGGTGAGCTCGATCACCGACCAGGTGGCGAAGAAGAGCGCCACCCAGCTCAGCCCGAGGGCGGCGCCGGTGTACGGGAGACCGGTCGCGGTCAGGAGGTGCACGAGCATCGGGTAGACCGGGAAGAACGAGGTCCGGGCCGCTGCGCCCGCGTAGCCGGACCGGACGATGTCCCGGTACCAACCTGCGTCCCAGTGCATGAAGGCGCCGGTCAGTGAGTGCGCGTCACCGACTCCCGGTGCGGCGCCCAGGCCCCCGGCGTGGAACCTGACGGCCAGGGCGGCCAGGACGAGGCCTCCCACGAGGCGCCCGGCGGTCAGGGCCGCGGCGGCCAGCGCCGGACGGGACGTCCACCCCGCCCGGTGGGCCGGCCCGGGAACGGCCGTGCGCACGGGGATCTCCCCCGTGCGGAGCGAGGCCGCCCGGCGACGCTCGAGCACTCCGCCGATGGCCACATGGAGTCCGTCGGCGGGGACGGCTGCGGGGTTGAGCCGACCAGGCATGCCTGCCGGCCCGGAATCGTCACTAGTTCGAACAGGCCATTCTGCAAATGGCCCTCGCCCCTCTTGTCCCCTTTCTCTATAACTCTAGGTGAGAAGTCACGCACGCTGCGTGTTCGATTCAGGGGTCAAGGATGAGCCCAGAGGTGCATGCCGAGCGAGAGGTGGCCGGCAACGTCGGCACGCAGCTCGCCGGCGCGCAGGACCTGGTCCTGGCCCGGCACCGGCTCGACGGTCGGGGCGGGCTCGAGTTCGTGTCGGCGTCGGTGCGGGAGCTGATCGGCTACACCCCGGAGGAGCTGCACGCCGCCCCCGACGTCGTCGAACGGCTCGTGCACCCCGACGACGCCGTCCGGCTCCCCGAGTCCTTCGGACGCCGGCCCGCCATGGCCGAGGTGAGGATCCGCCACCGCGACGGGCACTGGGTCTGGACCGAGCTCTCTGTCGCCCCCGTCCTCGATGCCGGAGGAGCGGTCGTCGGGATCGACGCCGTCATCCGTGACACGGGAGACCGTAAGGCTCTGGAGCAGGCCCTGGCCGAGCGGGCCCTGCACGACTCCCTTACCGGCCTTCCCAACCGCGGGCTCCTCCTCGACCGCCTGGAGGGGGCCATTGCCCGCGCCCGGCGCAGCGGGCACACCGTTGCCGTGCTGCTGCTGGACATCGACCGCTTCAAGCTGATCAACGACACCTACGGCCACGCCGCGGGCGACCAGCTGCTGCGCACCCTGGCCGGCCGGCTGACCGGGGCGGTCCGTTCGACCGACACGGTCGGGCGCATCGGAGGTGACGAGTTCGTGGTCGTCTGTGACGGGTTGGCGACTCCCGACGACGCCGTCGAGATGTGCGAGCGCGTCCGTCGTCCCCTCCTGCACCCGATCACGGTCGGAGAAGGTCCGGTCCAGGTCTCGGCCAGCATCGGCCTGGCCATCGGGGGCGCCGACACCACGGCGGACCAGCTGCTCGGGGAAGCCGACGCCGCCATGTACCGGGCCAAGGAGCAGGGGCGCAACCGGGCCGAGGTGTACGACGAGACGATCCGCGAGCGGGCCCGGCGCCGCCTCGACCTCGAGGCGGCCCTACGGAGGGCACTGCGGTCCGGCGACATCAGGGTGCACTTCCAGCCCGTCGTGTCGGTGGCCGACGGACGGGTGGTCGAGTGCGAGGCGCTGGCCCGATGGCGGCACGGAGGCGTTGATATCGATCCGGCCGAGTTCATCCAGGTGGCGGAGGACGCCGGTCTCATCGGGGCCCTGGGCCGCATCGTGATGACCGAGGCGTGCCGGCAGGCGGCGGGCTGGCCGCACTGCCTGGCCGTGTCGGTGAACCTCTCGCCGCGCCAGCTCTCCCAGGCCGGGGTGGTGCAGATGGTCAAGGAGGTGCTGGCGGAGACGGGACTTCCCGCGGCGCGCCTCTGCCTGGAGATAACCGAGAGCGCCATGGTCGACGATCTCGAGTCGGCGCGGGACCGCCTGACCGAGCTGCACCGGCTGGGGGTGAGGCTCAGCCTCGACGACTTCGGGACCGGCTACTCATCTCTCCTCCACCTCCGCCGGCTTCCGTTCCACCAGCTGAAGGTCGACCGCTCGTTCGTGGCGGGCCTCGGGCGCGAGCCGAGCGACACGGCCATCGTGGCCGGGACCGTGAGCCTGGCCCATGCCCTCGGGATGCTCGTGGTTGCCGAAGGGGTGGAGACCGAGACCCACCTCGTCGAGCTGCGGGCCCTCGGGTGCGAGCTCAGTCAGGGGCGGTTCTGGTGCCCGCCGCTGCCGGGTCCCGACGTGCTGCAGTGGCTGGCCGGGCGGCGGGCGGCGGGCGCTCACGGGGACGAGATCGACCTTCGCCAGAAGCACGGCTACAGCGGCGTGCTACTGGTCGATGACTCGACCGACATGCGCCACCTCGTGCGCGCTGCCATCGGGGTTTCCGGGGAGCCGCTCCAGGTCGTCGGGGAGGCATCCGACGCTGCCGGAGCCCTGGACGCGGCCCGCCGCCTCCGCCCCGACGTGATCCTCCTCGACCTCGTGATGCCGGACCGTGGCGGCCTGGACGTCCTCCCCGACCTGCTCACGCTGTCCCCCCGCAGCCGGGTGATCGTTGTGTCGGGATTCGTCTCCCCGGGCCTCGAGAGGAACGCCCTGGCCGCGGGGGCCAGCGCCTACATCACCAAGGGCCTGCCCCTTCAGGACGTCGTGCGCCGGATCATGGAGGTGGTGAGCAGCGGGTCGGCCGTGGCGGCCGGGGGCGGAGCCGACTGAGCGCCGCTCCCATCCACCAGCGGCGCCGCCCCACCGGGTATGGTCGAACGGGTGTTCGTGCTCGGCGTCGACCCCGGCGTGTCGCGGTGCGGCTACGGCTGCGTCGAGCGCAGCGGCGGGAGGCTGCGTGCCGTCGCCGGGGGCGTGATAACGACTTCTCCCGAGGAGCGCCTCCCGGTCCGCCTGGGCCAGCTGGCCGCCGAGCTGGAGGAGCTGATGGCCGAGCTGGATCCCGACGTCGTAGCCGTGGAGAGGGTCTTCTTCCAGACGAACGCCCGCACCGCCATGTCGGTGGGGCAGGCCAGCGGTCTGGCCCTGGCGGCGGCGGCGCGTGCCGGGCGGACGGTCGTGGAGTACACGGCCAACGAGGTCAAGCAGTCCGTGGCCGGCTACGGGGCCGCCGACAAACGCCAGGTGCAGGAGATGGTGAAGCTGCTGCTCGACCTGCCCGTGGTCCCGTCCCCGCCCGACGCCGCCGATGCGCTGGCCCTGGCCATCTGCCATGCGACGGTGGCGCCGCTGCTGGAGCGGGTCGGGCTGGCCGAGGCCCGGGCCGCCCTGGGCCGACGAGCGTGAGGAGGCTGTGGTGATCGGGTCGCTGCGCGGTGTGGTGCTCGACCGGCTGCCCAAGGGGGAGCTCCTGGTCGAGGTCGGCGGGGTCGGGTACCGGGTGACGGTCCCCGCCGGGACCCTGGGCGCCCTCGGGACACGCGGTGGCCCGGTGTTCCTCCACGTGCACACCCACGTGCGCGAGGACGCCATCGTCCTGTTCGGTTTCGCGACCCGCGAGGAACGGGACTGCTTCGAGGCCCTGATCGGGGCCCACGGCGTGGGGCCGGCGGTGGCGCTGGCCATCCTCTCCACGCACTCGCCGTCCGAGCTGGCCCGGGCCGTGGCCACGGACGACGTGGACGCCCTGGTCATGGTGCCGGGCATCGGTCGCAAGACCGCTGTGCGCTTGCTGGTCGAGCTCAAGGCCCGGTTCGAGGTGGGGGACCTGGCGGCGGGCCCGGGCCCGGTCGTGCTGCCCGGGGCGTCGGCGCCGAGCATCCGGGCCGAGGTCCAGGCCGCCCTGGCCGGCCTCGGCTACGGCCCCGACGAGGTCAGGGAGGCCATGCGCGACCTGGACGAGGCCGAGGGCGTCGAGTCCATGCTCCGCTCGGCCCTGCGCCAGGCGGCGGCGCTGCGGTGAGCCCCCGGCGCGAGGTACTCGGCGCTGATGCCGTGGGCGCCGATGTCGTGGCGGCGCGGACCGTCGATCCCAAGCTCGACCCGCTGGACCGCGACGAGGAGTCCGAGGAGGCCACCCTCCGGCCCCGGCGGCTCGAGGAGTTCTGCGGCCAGCCCGAGGTCGTCGAGCACCTGCGGATCGTGCTGGAGGCGGCGCGGCGGCGGGGGGAGCCGGCCGACCACCTGCTCTTTGCCGGGCCCCCGGGTCTGGGCAAGACCACGCTGGCCGGGATCGTGGCGGGCGAGATGGGCGTCGGTCTGCGCATCACGTCGGGTCCCGCTCTCGTGCGGGCCGGGGACCTGGCGGCCCTCCTCAACGACCTCCAGGAGGGGGACGTCCTGTTCATCGACGAGATCCACCGCCTCAACCGGGCGGTGGAGGAGATCCTCTACCCGGCCATGGAGGACTTCCAGCTCGACATCGTGATCGGGAAGGGACCCACGGCCCGGTCGATCCGCCTGGACCTGCCCCGGTTCTCGCTGGTGGGGGCCACCACGCGCACGGGCCTGATCACGGGGCCACTCCGGGACCGCTTCGGCCTCGTGGCCCGCCTCGACTACTACGGGCCCGACGACCTGGAGACGATCCTCAACCGGGCGGCCCGGATCCTGGGCGTGCGTCTCGAGGCCGCCGGCGCCGCCGAGATCGCGGGCCGGAGCCGGGGGACGCCGCGCATCGCCAACCGGCTGCTCCGGCGGATGCGTGACTACGCCGAGGTCCGCGGTCGGGGAGTCGTCGACCGGGAGGCGGCCGTGGCCGGCCTGGCGGTGTTCGGTGTCGACGAGCTCGGCCTGGACAAGGTCGACCGGGCCGTGCTGTCGGCGGTGTGCGAGCGGTTCGGCGGGGGGCCGGTGGGGCTGTCGACCCTGGCGGTCAGCGTCGGGGAGGAGCCCGACACGCTCGAGGACGTCTACGAGCCGTTCCTCCTCCAGCTCGGTCTCCTGATGCGGACGCCGCGGGGGCGGGTGGCCACCCCGGCGGCGTGGCGGCACCTGGGTCTGGCCGAGCCGGCTCCTTCGCGTCGGGGGGACAGCCCTATCCCGCTCTTTCCCGACGACTGAGCGGGACGGGGGCGGGCCCCTGCGCAGCGGCGTGCGAACGTGTGCCGTGGAGCCGAGCCAGCCGACCGACGCCTACGACTACGACCTGCCGGCCGGGCGCATAGCCCAGGTTCCCGTCGAACCCCGGGACTCGGCCCGGCTCCTCGTGGCGCTGGACCCCGCCGGCGCCGTGGACCACCGGCACGTGTCCGACCTTCCCGAGCTGCTCGGCCCCGGGGACCTGCTGGTCGTGAACGAGACGCGGGTGAACCCGGCCCGCCTGCACCTGGAGAAGGACACTGGCGGCCAGGTCGAGGTGCTCCTCCTCGAGCCGGTGCGCGGCGGCTGCTGGCAGGCCCTTGTCCGCCCGTCCCGGCGCGTGCCGGTGGGGACCGTGCTCCACGCCGGGGGCAGGCCGGCGCTGGAGGCGGGACCGGTGTTCGACAGCGGGGACGGGCGCCGCCTGGTGACGATCCTCGACCAGGACGCCGTCGACGGGGCCGGGGAGGTGGCGCTGCCGCCCTACGTGCACGAGGCCCTGGCCGACCCGGAGCGCTACCAGACCGTCTACGCCCGCAGCCCCGGCTCGGTGGCCGCACCGACCGCCGGGCTCCACCTGACCCCCGAGCTGCTGGCCCGCTGCCAGGCCGCCGGCGCCGGCCTGGCCCGGGTCGATCTGGCGGTCGGGCTCGGGACCTTCCGCCCGATCACCTCCGACCGGGTGGAGGACCACCGCATGCACTCCGAGCGGTACTCGGTCTCGGCCGAGACGTTGGACCGGTGCCGTGACGCCCGTCGGGTCGTTGCTGTCGGGACCACGACCGTGCGCGCCCTGGAGTCGGCGGCGGCCACCGGCCGGCCGACGGGCCAGACCGACCTCTTCATCCGGCCCGGCTTCCCCTTCCGGGTCGTGGACGTCCTCCTCACCAACTTCCACCTGCCGCGGTCGTCGCTGCTCGTGATGCTGGCGGCGTTCTGCGGGGCCCGGTGGCGGGAGCTGTACGACCGGGCCCTGGAGCAGGGCTACCGCTTCCTGTCGTTCGGGGACGCCATGCTGGTGGCCCGCTCCCCGGACGCGGGGCCGTGACCGCAGGCGCGGCGCCCATCGAGGTAACCGCCCGCTGCGGCTCCGCCCGCGCCGGAGTCGTCCGCACCGCCCGGGGATCCTTCCGCACCCCCTGCTTCATGCCGGTCGGCACGAGGGGGACGGTGCGGGCCCTCACCTCCCTGGACGTGGAGGCACTGGGCTACGAGGTCGTGCTGGCCAACACCTACCACCTGATGCTGCGGCCGGGGGCGGAGCTGATCGCGCGCCTGGGGGGGATCCACGTCTTCGCCGGCTGGCCCGGCCACGTGCTCACGGACTCCGGGGGCTACCAGGTGTTCTCCCTGGGCCCCCGGGTGGACGACGACGGTGTCACCTTCCGCTCGACCTACGACGGCTCGTGGCACCGCCTCACCCCGGAGGACGCCGTGCGCACCCAGGAGGCGATCGGCTCCGACATCCAGATGGTCCTCGACGTGTGCGCGGCCCTCCCGGCGCCGCCCGACGTGCTGGCCCGGGCGGTGGACCGGACGGCGGCGTGGGCGGCCCGGGCCCGGGAGGCGCACTCGCGTCCCGGGCAGGCCCTGTTCGGGATCGTCCAGGGCGGCACCGATCCCGAGCTCCGGGTCCGCAGCGCCCGGGCCACCGTGGCGCTCGACTTCGACGGGTACGGCATCGGAGGGCTGTCGGTGGGGGAGCCCCGGCCCGACATGCTGCGTGCCCTCGACGCGACCGTCCCCGAGCTGCCCGGGGACCGGATCCGCTACCTGATGGGCGTCGGGGACCCGGTCGGGCTGGTGGAGGCGGTGGCCCGGGGGATCGACATGTTCGACTGCGTCCTGCCCACCCGGTTGGGCCGCCACGGCACGGCGCTCACCGGATCCGGGCGGCTGTCCCTGAAGGGCGCCGCCCGGGCCGACGAACCAGGGCCGATCGACCCCGGGTGCCCCTGCGCCGTCTGCGGGCGCTGGTCGCGGGCCTTCCTCCGGCACCTCCTGAGCGTCGACGAGCCCGCCGCGGCCCGGATGGTGAGCCTCCACAACCTGGCCTGGACCCGCCGGCTCATGGACCGGATCGGGGCGGCGGTGGCTGCCGGCACCATCACCGACCTGCGCCGGGAGGTGGCGGCGGCGTGGGAGCGGGGCCGGGAGGTGCCCGATTAGGCCCAGGTGGCCCGAGTAGGGTGTTCCTCCGCCGCTGATCAGTCCACGAGCGGCCGGGTGCCCAGTGTTGTCACTACTTCCCATCCTCGTTCTAGGTGCTCTCATGTACGTGCTGCTGGTCCGACCCCAGCAGCGGAAGGTGCGCGAGCAGCGCGAGCTGGTGCGCCGGGTGGGGGTGGGTGCCGAGGTCCAGACCATCGGCGGGATCCTCGGACGGGTCGTGGCCGCCGACGACGAGTACGTGCACCTGGAGGTGAGCCCCGGCGTCGTCGTGACCTTCGTGCGGGCGGCGGTGGGCCGCATCCTCGAGGCCCCCCCGGAAGAACCCGACGTCGACTGGGAGGCGGGTGGGGAGGCCCACGCCGGCAGCGGTGCGCCGGACGCGGGAGCGTCGGCGGAGGCGGAGGCCCACGACGGACCGGCGGGCGGGACCCCGAGCCCGGCCGATCCCGAGGTCGAGCCCCACGTGGAGCTGCCGTCCGTCCGCGAGGAGCCGGGCGGCCCCGACGCCCCGGCCACCGGCACCGAGGGGGGAGCGGGGTGAGGCGGCGCCGCTACTGGCTGCCGCTGCTCATCACGGTCGGCGTGGCTGTGGCGAGCATGGTGGCGGTGCTGGCGGCGGGCTTCAAGCCCGTCCTCGGGCTCGACCTCCGGGGCGGCGTCTCGGTCGTCCTGGCGCCCGCCCGGCCCGTCTCCAACGACATCCTCGACCAGGCCAAGAACATCATCACCAACCGGGTCGACGCCCTCGGCGTGGCCGAGCCGAACATCACCCGCCAGGGCGGCCGGATCGTCGTCGAGCTGCCCGGCGTGAAGGACACCCAGCGGGCGGAGCAGCTGGTCGGCCAGACCGCCCAGCTCACCTTCCGCGAGGTGCTGCAGCAGCTGCCCCCCACCGGCAACCCCCCGACCACGCCGCAGAGCCAGCTTCCCAACACGACGAAGACGACGGCGGTGGTCGCCAGCCGTGACTCCTCCGGGCGCGTGACCGGGCGCTACGAGCTGGGCCCCGTCCTCCTGACCGGGAAGATCATCCACTCGGCCACGGCCCAGCTCACCCAGGCCGGCCAGTGGCAGGTCAACTTCACGACCACGTCGGCGGGCTCCTCCGCCTTCGACGCCATGGCGGCCAGGGAGTACCAGAAGCTGGTGGCCATCGTGCTCGACAACAACGTCGTGTCGGCGCCGCAGATCAACGCCACCGCCTTCCACGGCAGCGGGCAGATAACGGGCACGTTCACCGAGCAGGACGCCAAGAACCTGGCCCTGGTCCTCAACTACGGGTCGCTGCCGGTGCCACTGAAGCGCCTGTCGGTCCAGACCGTCTCGGCCAGCCTCGGTTCGTCGTCGTTGCGGGCCGGGCTGGCGGCCGGGATCGGCGGGCTGGCCCTCGTGCTGCTCTACATCATCCTGTACTACCGGGCCCTGGGGATCGTCGCCTTCCTGGGACTGCTCCTCACCGGCATGTTCATCTGGCCGGTGATCTCGTACCTAGGGCACACGGCCGGCTTTGCCCTGACGCTGGCCGGCGTGACGGGCGTGATCGTGTCGATCGGCATCAACGTCGACTCGTACGTCGTGTACTTCGAACGGCTCAAAGACGAGATCCGAGCCGGAAAGACGGTGCGGTCGTCGGTCGACCGGGGCTTCGCCCGGGCCTTCCGCACCATCGTGGCCGCCGACCTGGTGTCGCTCATCGGCGCCGTGCTGCTGTACCTGCTGGCGGTGGGCCCGGTGCGCGGGTTCGCCTTCATGCTCGGGTTGTCCACCCTCATCGACGTCTTCACCAGCTACTTCTTCACCCGGCCCCTCGTGATCCTCATGGGCCGCAACCGTATGTTCACCGACGCCCGCTTCATGGGCGTGGCCCGGGGGTTGGCGGCGGCGCCGGCGCTGGAGGCGCCGTGACCGTGACCACCGAGGCGCCGCCCGAGCCCGTCGTGCGACGCCGGAACATCTTCCAGCGGCTGTACCACGGGGAGACCGCCTACGACTTCGTGGGCCACCGCCGGTGGTGGTTCACCGGGTCGGGCCTGGTCATCCTGATCGGCGTCATCTTCCTCGTCGTCAACGGGCTGAACCTCAGCATCGACTTCCGGGGCGGCACCTCCTGGGAGGTCCCGGCCACCAACGGGCTCACGGTGGCCAAGGCCCGCAGCGCGGCGGAGTCGGCGGGGCTCGGTGCCGACGCGACCGTGGAGCAGTTCCGCCAGGGGAACAAGACCTCGATCGAGATCCAGGCCTACGTCAAGGGCAGCGGGGGCGCCACCAACGCCGACCTCGAGACGAAGGTGACCGACGCCCTCGCCAAGGCCGCCGGCCAGAAGACGTCGGCGGTCAGCATCAACGACGTCGGCCCGTCGTGGGGAAGCGACATCACCAACAAGGCCATCCTGGCCCTGGTCCTGTTCGTCCTCGCGATCATCGTCTACCTCAGCATCCGTTTCGAGCCCAAGATGGCGCTGGCCGCCATCATCGCCGTGTTCCACGACATCCTGGTCACGGTCGGCATCTACGCCGTGCTCCGCTTCACGGTGAGCCCCGACACCGTGATCGCCTTCCTGACCATCCTCGGGTACTCGCTCTACGACACCGTCGTGGTGTTCGACAAGGTCCAGGAGAACACGCGCGGGCTGGCGTCGACCGGGCGCTACACCTACTCGGACACCGTCAACATCGCCATGAACCAGGTGCTGATGCGCTCGATCAACACCAGCCTGGTCGCCATCATGCCGATCGTCTCGGTGCTGGTGATAGGGGCCTACGTGCTCGGGGCCCGCAGCCTCCAGGACTTCGGCCTGGCGCTGTTCATCGGCCTCCTCTCGGGGGCCTACTCGTCGATCTTCATCGCCTCTCCGCTGCTGGCGATCCTCAAGGAGCGCGAGCCCCGCTACGCCAACATCCGCCAGCGCCTGGCCTCCCGCGGGGCGGTGTCGGCCATCCTGACGCCCCAGGCGGCCGCCCAGTCCGCCGGGGGGCCGTCGGGCGGCACCTCGTCCCGTCCAAGCGGGGACGGCGTCATCACGCCGCGCGGCTCGGGTGACGGCCGCGCCCCCGAGGGCCGCCCCGGGGGGAACCGGCCCGCCGCCCCCCGCCCCGGGGCCCGCCGGCCCCCGCCCCGTCCCCGCAAGAAGGGGCGCCGGCGCTAGTCCCGTGCCGGGCACCCGGCCGGGCCACCCCGGAGGCGGCCCCGGGAGCCGGTACCTTGGATGCATGAGTGTGGACGTCGATCGCATCCGTAGCCTGGTGCGCGACGTCCCCGACTTCCCCCGGCCCGGTGTCGGCTTCAAGGACCTGACCCCGCTGCTGGCCGACGGGCCCGCCTACGCCGAGGTCGTGGACTGGATGGCCGAGCAGGCCGCCCCCCTGGTCCCGGCCAAGGTGGTCGGCGTGGAGGCCCGGGGCTTCCTGTTCTCCGGGCCGCTGGCCGTCCACCTCGGCGCAGGGGTGGTCCCGGTCCGCAAGAGCGGGAAGCTGCCCTGGCACGTGGAGGCCGAGGCCTACGCCCTCGAGTACGGGGAGGGCAGCCTCGAGATCCACCGGGACGCTGTGGAGGAGGGGGAAACGGTCGTGGTCGTCGACGACGTCCTGGCCACCGGCGGCACGGCCCGGGCCACGGCCGCGCTGCTCGAGCGCCTGGGCGCCAAGGTCGGCGGGCTTCTGTTCGTGGTGGAGCTGGACGCCCTGGCCGGCCGGTCCCGGCTGGAGGGCTGGGACGTGCGTTCGCTGGTGCGGTTCGCATGAGAGAGGGCCTCTCGACCGTCGAGCGGGTACTGCCGTGGCGGCGCAACCCGGGCCTCGACCCGGACCCGCTCGTGCCCGTGGTGGGGCCGTTCCGGGAGCGCCATCCCAAGGCCGACATCTCTCTGATCCAGAAGGCGTACTCGCTGGCCGACCAGGCCCACGAGGGCCAGAGCCGGCGCAGCGGGGAGCCCTACATCGTCCACCCCCTGGCCGTGGCGACGATCGTGGCCGAGCTGGGACTGGACGACATGACGATCGCGTCGGCGCTGCTCCACGACGCCGTCGAGGACACCGGCATCGGGGTGGAGGAGCTCTCCGGGCAGTTCGGTCCGGTGGTGGCCGCCATCGTCGACGGCGTCACCAAGCTGGACCGGCTGCGCTTCGATTCCAAGGAGGCCCAGCAGGCCGCCACCATGCGCAAGATGCTGGTGGCGATGGCCAAGGACTGGCGGGTCCTGATCATCAAGCTGGCCGACCGCCTGCACAACATGCGAACGATCGCCGCCATGCCGGAGTGGAAGCAGCGGCGCACGGCCCAGGAGACCCTGGACATCTACGCCCCACTGGCCCACAGGCTGGGGATCCAGGAGATCCGCTGGCAGCTCGAGGACCTGGCCTTCGCCACCCTCCATCCCCGCCGCTACGCCGAGATCGACCAGATGGTGGCCACCCGGTCACCGGAGCGGGACATCTACCTGGCCCAGGTGCTCGAGGCGGTGCGGGAGCGACTGGGTGAGCTGCACATCCAGGGGGAGGTCACCGGCCGCCCCAAGCACCTCTGGAGCATCTACGAGAAGATGGTCGTGAAGGGCAAGGAGTTCGACGACATCTACGACCTCGTCGGCATCCGCGTGCTCGTCGACTCGGAGAAGGACTGCTGGGCCGCCCTCGGCTCGATCCACGCCATCTGGAGCCCGGTGCACGGCCGGTTCAAGGACTACATCAACACCCCCAAGTTCAACCTGTACCAGTCGCTGCACACGACCGTCGTGGGCCCGCAGGGCAAGCCGCTCGAGGTGCAGATCCGCACCCGGGAGATGCACCACCGCGCCGAGTTCGGGATTGCCGCCCACTGGGGCTACAAGGAGAAGGCGTCGACGGCCGAGATCGCCTGGCTGCAGCGCATCGTCGACTGGCAGGAGGACATGGCGGACCCCGCCGAGTTCCTCGAGACCCTGAAGCTGGACCTCGAGCAGGACGAGGTCTATGTGTTCACGCCCAAGGGCAAGGTGATCACCCTTCCGGCCGGGGCCACCCCCGTCGACTTCGCCTACGCCATCCACACCGAGGTGGGGCACCGCTGTATCGGCGCCAAGGTCAACGGCCGCCTGGTGCCCCTCGACTCGCAGCTGGGATCCGGGGACACGGTGGAGATCTTCACCTCCAAGGTCCCGTCGGCCGGGCCGTCGCGGGACTGGCTCAAGATCGTCGCCACCCCCCGCGCCCGCAACAAGATCCGGCAGTGGTTCAGCCGGGAGCGGCGCGAGGACGCCATCGAGACGGGGCGGGAGGAGCTCTCGAAGGCGATGCGCAAGGAGGGCCTGCCCGTCCAGAAGCTGGCCGGGTCCTCGTCGCTGACCCAGCTGGCCGAGGCCCTGCACTACTCGGACATCGACGCCCTCTACGCCGCCATTGGAGACCGGCACGTGTCGGCCCGCTCGGTGGCCCAGCGCCTCGCCCGCGAGGTGCGGGGCGGGGAGGCGGACGAGCAGCTGCCCACCACCGTCCTGCAGCCCCGCCGCACCGGGCGGCGCCAGTCGGTGGGGGTGTACGTCGAGGGTCTCGACGACATGATGATCCGGCTGTCGCGCTGCTGCACACCCGTGCCTGGGGACGAGATCATCGGCTTCGTCACCCAGGGTCGGGGCGTGTCGGTCCACCGCACCGACTGCGCCAACGCCGCATCGCTGTCGGGCAGCCGGGGGGAGCGGGTCATCGAGGTCGAGTGGGACGCCGACCGCGCCGGCGTGTTCGTGGTCGGCATCGAGCTGGTGGCTCTCGACCGCTCCCGGCTCCTTGCCGACGTCACCCGGGTGCTGGCCGAGCAGCACGTGAACATCCTGTCGAGCTCCAGCCAGACCGGCGCCGACCGGGTGTCGCGCATGCGTTTCGAGTTCGAGCTGGCCGACGCTGCCCACCTCGACTCCCTCGTCGGGGCGCTCAAGCGGATCGACGGCGTCTACGAGGTGTACCGGGTCCTGCCCGGCAAGCGGGTCTGACCCCCCGGAGCCCTGGACGGCTCCGGACCGGCGAAGGACCCGGCAAAGGCGGCGGGGACGACAGGCAGGCCCGGTAGCCTCCGGGGGTGGCCGAGGCCCCCCGCTTCCAGGCCCCCACGGGGACCTTCGACGTCCTGCCGCCGGCGTCGGCGCGGTGGCAGGAGCTGCTGGCGCGCTTTGCCGGAGTCGTGGGCGGGGCCGGCTACGGGCTGGTGATCAACCCGCTGTTCGAGGACGTCGGCGTGTTCCTCCGCGGCATCGGTGAGGGCAGCGACGTGGTCACCAAGGAGATGTACGAGTTCGTCGACAAGGGGGACCGGCGCCTGGCCCTGCGGCCCGAGGGAACGGCGTCGGTCGTGCGGGCCTTCGTCCAGCACCGCCCGCCCGTGCCGTTCAAGGCGTGGTACGCCACCCCCGCCTTCCGCTACGAGCGCCCGCAGGCGGGACGGTACCGCCAGCACCACCAGCTCGGCATCGAGGCGCTGGGGTCGGAGGACCCCGACCTCGACGTGGAGGTGGTGGCGTTGGGGCACGACTTCTACCGCTCGCTCGGCCTGCAGCAGGTCACGGTGAAGCTCAACTCGATGGGGGACCGGGACTGCCTGCCCGCCTACCGGACCGCTCTGGCCGGCTACCTGGAGGCGCGGGCCGGGGACCTCTGCGCCGAGCACCGGGAGAAGTGGCGGGCCAATCCGCTGCGGGTCCTCGACTGCAAGAAGCCCGAGTGCCGGGCCGCCACCGCCGATGCGCCGAAGACCGTCGACCTCCTCTGCGAGCCGTGCCGCAAGCACTTCGAGCGGGTCCGGACCGGGCTGGACGACATCGGGATCGCGCCCGTCCTCGACTTCCGGTTGGTGCGCGGCTTCGACTACTACACGCGCACCACCTTCGAGTTCGTGGCCGAGGCCCTGTCGTCGGCCCAGAACGCCATCGGCGGGGGGGGACGCTACGACGGTCTGGTCGAGTCGCTCGGCGGCCCCGCCACTCCCGGGATCGGCTTCGGAATGGGGATCGAACGGCTGCTGCTGGCGTGCGACGCCGAGGGCGTCATGGCGGCGCCAGCGGCGCAGGTCGACGTGTTCGTTGTCGACGTGACCGGCGGGGCCCAGGCCCTGTCGCTCACCACCGAGCTGCGCCGAGCCGGGGTACGCACCGACCGGGCGTTCGACGGCCGCTCGATGAAGGCCCAGCTACGCGCCGCCGACCGCTCGGGGGCGGCGGTGGCGGTGATCATCGGGGAGGACGAGGTGACGGCGGGGACCGCAGTCGTCAAGGCCATGAGCGGTGGCGCCCGTCAGCAGGCGGTGGCCCGGGCCGAGGTGGTCAGCACCGTACGCGGCCTGCTGACCGGGTCCGCAGGCATCGAGGAGTTCGACGGTGAGGGGACGGCATGACCATGCGCACCCACTACTGCGGGGAGCTGCGCCCGGAACACGTCGGCCAGCACATCAGCGTGTGCGGGTGGGTGGCGCGCCGGCGGGAGCACGGGGAGCACCTGGCGTTCGTGGACCTGCGCGACCACACCGGCGTGGTGCAGTGCGTGGTCGACGGGGCCCACGACATCCGCTCCGAGCAGGTCCTGCGTATCCGCGGCACGGTCCGGGAGCGCCCGGAGGGGACCGCCAACGCCCAGCTCGCCACGGGTGGAGTGGAGGTGGGGGACTGCACGGTCGAGATCCTGTCTCCGGCCGAGCCGCCGCCGTTCCCCGTCGAGGACGAGACGCAGGCCGACGAGGCCGTCCGGCTGCGCTACCGGTACGTGGACATCCGCCGGCCGCGCATGCAGCGCAACCTGCGCCTGCGTGCCACCGTGACCGGCGCCGTGCGGCGCTCGATGGAGCGGCAGGGCTTCACCGAGGTGGAGACGCCGCTCCTGTGGACTCCGACACCCGAGGGGGCCCGGGAGTTCACCGTCCCGTCCCGGCTGCAACAGGGCAGCTTCTACGTCCTCCCGCAGAGCCCCCAGATTGCCAAGCAGCTGCTGATGGTCGCCGGGTTCGACCGCTATTACCAGATCGCCAAGTGCATGCGCGACGAGGACCTGCGCGCCGACCGGCAGTTCGAGTTCACCCAGCTGGACCTGGAGGCGTCCTTCGTCGAGCAGGAGGACGTGTTCGGCTTCGTGGCCGACGCCGTGATCGAAGCCACCGAGGCGGTGAAGGGGGAGCCGCCTCCGCCGATCGAGCGGGTGACCTGGGCCGAGGCCATGGACCGCTTCGGCACCGACAAGCCCGATCTGCGCTTCGGGATGGAGCTGGTCGAGCTGACCAAGGTGTTCGGGGCGTCCGAGTTCCGGGCCTTCCAGGCGCCGTACGTCGGGGGCATCCGCGTCGCGGGGGAGGGACAGAGCACGCGCAGCCGCCTCGACTCCCTGGTCGAGCGGGCCCAGGGTCTCGGGGCCAAGGGCCTGGTGTGGATGCGCGTCGTCGATGCCGGCGGCCGGACAGGCGTGGAGTCACCGGTGGCCAAGTTCCTCTCGGCCGACGAGATTGACGGGCTGGTGGGCGCGACCGCCGCCACTCCCGGGGACCTGCTGCTGCTGGTGGCGGACGAGCGCCGGCCCGCCCAGCAGGTGCTGGGCCAGCTCCGCAACGACCTGGGGCGGCCCCCGGTCGGGGAGGGCCCGTACCGCTACCTGTGGGTGGTCGACTTCCCGCTGTTCGAGGCGGTCGACGCCGACGGCCGCCCCGTCCCCGCCCATCACCCGTTCACCATGCCCCACGCCGACGACCTCGAGATCCTCGAGTCCGATCCCCTGGCCGTGCGCTCCCAGTCCTACGACCTCGTGGTCAACGGGTGGGAGCTGGGCTCGGGCAGCATCCGGATCCACCGGCGCGACATCCAGCAGCGGATCTTCGCGATGCTCGGCCTGACCGAGGAGGAGGCCGAGGCCCGCTTCGGGTTCCTGCTCGGCGCCTTCCGCTACGGGGCCCCACCCCACGGGGGATTCGGGATGGGCATGGACCGGCTGGTGGCGGTGCTGGCGGGGGAGGAGAACATCCGCGAGATCATCGCCTTCCCGAAGACCCAGTCCGGCGCCGACCTGATGACCGGCGCCCCGAAGCCGGTCGACGAGCGCCTGCTGCGCGAGCTGGGCATCCGGATTCTGCCCCCCGCCCGGTGAGCCCGGGCTCCCGCCGGGCCGCCCCGTCGGGGGAGGGGCTGTTCGAAGCCGGGGCGGAGCAGGCGCTGTCGGAACGGGGCCCCCTGGCCCACCGGATGCGGCCCCGGTCACTGGACGAGATGGTGGGTCAGGGCCACCTGGTGGGGCCGGGGGCGCCGCTGCGGGCCCTGATCGAGACCGACCGCCTCTCCTCGGCCATCCTCTGGGGCCCGCCGGGAAGCGGGAAGACGACGCTGGCCCGCCTGGTGGCCGACACCACAGGGCGCGAGTTCGTCCCGCTGTCGGCGGTCTCGGCCGGGGTGGCCGACGTCCGCAGGGTGATCGAGGAGGCCCGGCGCCGGCTGGGGGAGCGGGGCCAGGGCACGATCCTGTTCCTCGACGAGGTGCACCGGTTCAACCGGGCCCAGCAGGACGCCCTCTTGCCGTCGGTGGAGTCGGGACTGGTGACGCTGGTGGGGGCGACCACGGAGAACCCGTCGTTTGCCCTCAATGCCGCCCTGCTCTCGCGCACCACCCTGTACCGGCTCGACCCGCTCGGGCCGACGGAGATCGAGTCGGTCGTGCGGCGGGCCCTCGCCGGGGAGGGGGCCGAGGCCGACGACGAGGCGGTGGGCCACCTCGTGGCGGTGGCGGACGGGGACGCCCGCTCGGCGTTGACCGTCCTGGAGGCGGCTCTGGCCCTGGCGGCCGTGCGGGAGGACGGCGGGAAGGGAGTGGCCGCGCCCTCCCGGGTCACCCTGGCCGACGCCGAGGCCGCCGCCGACCGGCGGGCGCTGCGCTACGGCCCCGACGAGCACTACGACGTGGCCTCGGCGCTGATCAAGTCGATCCGGGGCTCGGACCCCGACGCCGGCCTCTACTGGATGGTGCGGATGCTCGATGCCGGGGAGGACCCTCGCTTCGTGGCCCGGCGCCTGGTGATCCTGGCCAGCGAGGACGTCGGGATGGCCGATCCGATGGGGCTCCTGGTGGCCGACGCCGCCGGGCGGGCGGTGGAGGCGGTGGGACTGCCCGAGGCGGCCCTCAACCTGGCCCACGCCGTGGTGTACCTGGCTACCGCACCGAAGTCGAACCGGGTCACCGCCGCCCTGGCCCGGGCCCGGGCCGACGTGGCCGAGCGTCCGGCCGGACGCGTCCCGGCCCACCTGCGTGACTCCCACTACTGGTCGGCCAAGGGGCTGGGGCACGGTGTGGGCTACGCCTACCCGCACGACGACCCGCGGGGCTGGGTTCCCCAGGAGTACCGCCCCCCCGAGGTGGCGGGGCGGCCCTACTACGCCCCTTCCGAGCACGGCCACGAGGCCGAGATCGGCCGGCGGCTGCGAAGCCGGCAGGAGGACCCGGGCGCCGGGTCGTAACTCTGGCGGTGAGGAACCGACTCGTTCTTTCTGCTGCCGCCGCCGCCCTGGTCGGGCTGGTATCCCAGGTGGGGGCCGCCGGCTCTCCGGGCCCCGGCCCGGGGTGCTCGACCACCCGCCACGCCGTGGCCCACCACTCGGGCGGGGCGGTGGTCCCGCGGGAGCCCGGGGCACCCGTGCCCTGCGAGACCTACACCGGCTTCGGAGGTGCCGAGACCCGGGTGGTCGTGACCGCCGACGGCACCGTCGTGTACGAGCCGGCCACGATCACGCCGGGGCTGGCGGGGACCGGCTTCGCCCCGGGGGCACCCGGCCCGCGCCCGTCGACCAGCCTGGAGCCGGGCGGCCTGGCCCTCTCGTCGGACCAGGGGGCCCACTGGCGCTTCGTCAAGCCGGCGGGCACGACGTGGGTGCCCCAGGACGACCAGGTCTACGTCGACCGCACGACGGGTCGGATCTTCTACTACGCCCTGAGCCCGACCCCCGTGCCGCAGGAGGGCGGGGTGCCCACCGAGGACCAACTCCCGGCGGGCCACGCCCACCTGATGGTGAGCGGGGACGACGGGCGCACATGGAGCTACTCGGCCCTGACGCCGTACGTCGAGTCGGAGAACCCCCGCTTCGCCACAGCTCCGGCGCCGGTGGGCGGGGCCCGCCCGATCGGCTACCGGAACGTGGCCTACTGGTGCGGCAACGACATGCTCTTCTACTGGGCCGCTCCGGCCATACCCGGCTACCGGGCCTGCTACCGCTCGCTCGACGGAGGCCGGACCTGGGCCGAGAGGTCCGTTCTGTTCTCGCAGCCGGTGCCGATCCACAAGGAGTGCGGGAGCAACCCCGAGGTCTTCAACGCCGGGGACGGCAACTATCCCGAGCCGGCGCCCGACGGCTCTCTCTACGTGACCGTGGTCTGCGGGAGCAGCACGTTCCTGGCCCGCAGCACCGACGAGGGCGCCACGTGGCCGATCCTGACCCGAGCCGGGGCCCCGCTCACCATCCCCGCCACCGACGAGCTGCGCGTCGACGGCAGCGGCCGCCTCTACTCCGTGCACCAGAGCGGTGCCCATCTGCTCCTGCGCGTGTCGGGGGACGGCGGGTTCCGCTGGTCCCCGGCGGTCGACATGACCGCCCCGGGGGTGACGGCGATCAGCGAGTGGTACCTGGCCGAGAGGGGGAGCGAGGTGGCCGTGTCGTACCTGGCCGCCACGGGGAGCGCCACCGGCCTGGACGGCTACATCACCCTGACCCGAGACGCCCTGGCGGAGAGCCCGCTGTTCTGGAGCGCAGCGGTCAACCCGCCCGGACAGCCGCTCTACGAGGGTTCCCCCGCCCAGGCGCGGGACGACTTCATCGGGGTCGACATCGGCCCGGACGGGACTCCCTGGGCCAGCTTCTTCACCTCCTGTGCGGCCGGCGCCACCAACGCCGGCTGTGCCGGCCAGGAGGGGGACCCACAGGCCTCGGGGGCGGTGGCGGGGCGGCTCAGCTTCCCGCGCTGAGCCCGGGAACACCTGTTCCGCCCCCCGGCGGCCGGGCTACCCGTGGGGGTCCACGGGCTCTGGCATAGTGACCCCCGCCCGTCAGGCGCCTAAGGAGAGCTGAGTGCACAGACTGGACGGTCGGGCGTCGCCCGAGGAGGAGACCTCCTGAGCGGCGCCGACATCGGGGCCGCCGTCGGCGGGGGCGTGGGGCTGGTCGTGGCGGTCGTCCTGGTGTGGGCGGTCGTGTCGCTGCGTCGCGCCGTGGCCGACCTGACGACGACCGTCCGGGCGGTCCGGGAGACCGCCGAGGACGTGCGGTCCGAGACGGTGCCGGTGCTCCTGCAGATGCGGGGCATAGCCGAGCGCACCGAGGCGGAGCTCGTGCGGATGGACGGCCTGCTCGAAACGGCGGCGTCCATCTCGTCCACCGTGGACTCGGCCAGCCACCTGGCCTACCTGGCCTTCTCCAACCCCCTGATCAAGGCGCTGGCCTTCGGTTCCGGCACGGGGCGGGCGCTGTCCCGGTTCCGCCGCAGCCGAGAACAGGACTGAGGGCCGGGGCGCGGCCATGATCAAACGCCTCTTCTACCTGGCCGTCGGGATGGGAATGGGCTTCGGACTGTCGCTGTGGCTCACCCGCCTGGTGCGCTCCACGATCGAGCGCTACACGCCCGAGCGGGTGTCGGCCGACGTCTCGGCGTCCCTCCGCCGCTTCGGTGAGGACATCCGGGCCGCGGTTGCGGACGGCCGGGAGGCGATGCGCGAGCGCGAGGCGGAACTCCGGGAGTCGCTGGCGGCCCGCCGGTAGCCTCGTTTCCTCCATGGACGCCGATCAGCTGCGCCAGGCCTTCACCGACTACTTCGTCGGCCGCGGCCACACCCTCGTGCCCTCGGCCAGCCTCATCCCCCACCATCCCGCCGCGCCCCTGCTGGTCAACGCCGGCATGGTGCAGTTCATACCGATCTTCCTCGGGGAGGAGGCACCGCCATGGCCGACGGCCACCAGCGTGCAGAAGTGCTTCCGCACCGGTGACGTCGAGCTCGTCGGCCACACCGGTCGCCACCTCACCTTCTTCGAGATGCTCGGGAACTTCAGCTTCGGGGACTACTTCAAGGAGAAGGCCATCCCCTTCGCCTGGGAGTTCGTGACCGAGCGGCTCGGCATCGACGGTGACCGCGTGTGGGTCAGCGTCTACGAGGAGGACGACGAAGCAGAGGCCATCTGGATGGAGTCCGTGGGCGTGCCTCGCGAGCGCGTTCAGCGCATGGGGGAGGACAACTTCTGGGAGATGCAGAAGGGTGCCCCGGGCCCGTGCGGGATGTCCTCGGAGCTCTACTACGACCACGGTCCCGAGCTCGGGGAGAGTGGCGGCCCGGCGCGGGGGGGTGCGGAGCGCTACGTCGAGATCTGGAACCTCGTTTTCATGCAGCTCCAGCGCCTGCCGGACGGCGTGCTGGTCGACCTGCCCCGCAAGAACATCGACACCGGCGCCGGCTTCGAGCGCATCCTGCCGATCGTCGAGGGACGGACCGGTGCCTTCGCCTCGTACTCGACAAGCCTGATGGCCCCGCTCCTCGAGGCGGCCCAGTCCGCGACCGGGCGCCGCTACGGCCAGGACGAGCGGACCGACGTGGCCCTCCGCGTCCTGGCCGACCACGCCCGGGCCATGAGCTTCCTGGTCGCGGACGGAGTGATGCCCTCCAACGACGGGCGCGGGTACGTCCTGCGCCGCGTCATCCGCCGGGCCGTGCTGAGGGCCCACCAGCTGGGCGCCGACCGTCCCGTCACCGGGGGCCTGTTCGACGCCGTGCGAGCTGTGATGGGTACCGCCTACCCGGAGCTGGAGCGGGGCGCCGAGCGCATCACCGAGATCATCGGCCGGGAGGAGACCCGGTTCCGCCAGACCCTCCGCGCCGGCTCGGCGCTGCTCGACGACGTGCTGGGGTCGGGGGAGGGGCGGGTCAGCGGGCAGGTGGCGTTCCTGCTCCACGACACCCACGGATTCCCGGTCGAGCTCACCCAGGAGATCGCGGCCGAGCGGGGTGTCGAGGTCGACATGGTCGGCTTCGAGGAGGAGATGGCCGCCCAGCGGGAGCGGGCCCGCCGGGCCGGCAAGGAGCAGATCGGGGCGGCGGCGGCCGACGAGCGCTACCGCCAGCTGCTCGACGAGAGCGGCCCGACCGAGTTCCTCGGCTACGGCCAGACCGAGGCGACGGGGCGGGTGCTGGCGCTCCTCGAGCGGCCCGACGGTGAGCTCGAGGTCTTCCTCGACCGCACCCCGTTCTACGCCGAGGGCGGCGGCCAGGTGGGTGACACCGGGACGATCAGCACGGAGACCGGCACCTTCGAGGTGAGCGACACGACCTACGCCCTGCCCGGTCTCAACCGGCACGTGGGACGGGTGCGGGAGGGGGACATCAGCGCCGGCCAGGAAGCGACCGCCGCCGTCGACGCCGGGCGCCGGGACGACATCCGCCGCAACCACACCGGGACCCACCTCCTGCAGTGGGCGCTCCGCCAGGTGCTGGGGGACCACGTCCAGCAGCAGGGGTCGCTCGTGGCGCCGGAGCGGCTGCGATTCGACTACAGCCACTACTCCGCTCCGAGCGCCGACGAGCTGCGCCGGGTCGAGGAGCTCGTCAACGAGGTCGTGATCTCCGACGCCCCGGTGCGCGCCTACGAGACGTCGATGAACCACGCCCAGTCGATCGGGGCCATCGCCTTCTTCGGTGACCGCTACGGGGACGTGGTCCGGGTCGTCGAAGCGGGTCCCGCGTCGGTCGAGCTGTGCGGAGGCACACACGTGACCGCGGTCGGGATGATCGGACCGCTGAAGATCGTGTCCGAGGGCTCGATCGGCGCCAACACCCGCCGGATCGAGGCGCTGACGGGCCGGGCGTCGCTTGCCCACATCGAGGAGGAGGAGGGCACTCTCGGGCGGGTGGCCGAGCTTCTCCGGAGCCGGCCCGACGAGCTGGCCGACGCCGTCACCCGTCTCCTGGAACGCCAGCGGGCGGCCGAGGACGAGCTCAAGGCGGCCCGGCGCCGGGGCCTGCAGGACCGGGCCGTCGAGTTGGCCGAGGCGGCGGTCGACGGCACGGTGGTCGCGCGCGTGGACGGGATCCCGCCCGACCAGCTGCGGGAGCTGGCCACCGCCATCCGCTCCCGTTCGGGCGTCCGGGTGGTCGTGCTCGGGGGCTCCCCCGACGGGGAGCGGGCCGCCCTCGTCTCGGCGGTGGCCAAGGACGCGGGGTGGGAGGCGTCCGACCTCATAACCGATGCCGCCCGGCTGGTGGGTGGGGGCGGGGGCCGCCATCCCGAGCTGGCCACGGCGGGTGGCCGGAACCCGGTCCGGCTCGACGAGGCCCTGGACGGGGTCCGGGCCCGGCTGGCGGGAGGCCCCCCCGCCGGGTGAGGATGCCCGTCCGGTGAGGGTGATGGGAATCGACCTGGGGACCCGGCGCATCGGCCTGGCCATCAGCGACGAGGGAGGCCGGCTGGCCACCCCGGCCGGCACGGTGGAGCGCAGCGGGGACCGGGCCGCCGACCACGCCCGCCTGGCCGCCGCCGCGGCCGAGCTGGGCGCCGAGGAGGTGGTGGTCGGCCTGCCTTTGTCGCTCTCGGGAGCGCTGGGCCCGGCGGCCCGTTCCGCCCTCGGTGAGGTGGAGGAGCTGCGCTCCGCCCTGGGCGTGCCCATCCACACCCAGGACGAGCGGTTCACGACGGTGACGGCGGCCCGGGCCCTCCGGGAGACGGGAGGCGGCCGCCGGCGGCGGGCGCCCAAGGGTGCGGTCGACGAGGCCGCCGCCGCTGTGCTGCTGCAGGCGTGGCTGGATGCCGGCTCCCGGCGCTGAGGGCCCGGTGCCGGCCCCCGGGTCGGTGCTGGCCACCGAGCCCGCTGTTCTGCCCGCTTCGGTCGGGGGTGGAGGCGGGCGACCGGGCCGCCGGTCGGGCCTCTGGCGGGTGGTGGCGGTGGTCGCGGCGGTGGTCGTCGTGACAGTGGGCGGGCTGGCCCTCTGGGTGAACCACGCGGTGAACCCGGGCGGGAAGCGGGGCCCGGCCGTGGTGGTCGACGTCCCGTCGGGAGCCTCGACGACCGGGATAGCCGACCGGCTGGCGGCCGCCCACGTGATCTCCCACCCCCTGCTGTTCCGGCTGTACGTGAAGGTCCTGGGCGGAGGGCCCTTCCAGGCCGGCGAGTACTCCCTTCCGAAGAACGACTCGTACGGGGACGTCGTGGCCTCCATGCACCGGGGCCCCCTCGTGCGCCGGCTGACCATCCCCGAGGGTTTCACCCTCTCCCAGATCGCCGACCGGGTTGCCGCCCTCCCCGGCCACAGCCGGGCCCACTTCCTGCAGGTGGCCCGGAGCGGAGAGGTCCGCTCCCAGTACCAGCCGGCCGGATCCACCGAGCTCGAGGGTGTGCTGTTCCCCGATACCTACCAGGTCCAGCCCGGGGAGACGGACGCCCAGATCCTGGCCCAGATGGTGGCGCGCTTCGACGCCGTGGCCGGGCAGCTGGGACTCGGGACCTCACCCCAGACGGCGGGGGTCACGCCGTACCAGGCGGTGACCGTGGCCTCGATGGTCGAGCGGGAGGCCAAGGTGCCGGCGGACCGGGGCCTGGTGGCCCAGGTCGTGTACAACCGCCTGGGCCGCGGCATGCGCCTGCAGGTGGACGCCACCGTCCTCTACGCCCTCGGGCCCGGCCACACCGACCTGTCGGCCGCCGACCTCGACGTGGCCTCTCCCTACAACACCTACCGGGTGACGGGTCTGCCGCCGACGCCCATCGCCAGCCCGGGCCGCGCCGCCCTCGAGGCGGCGCTCAACCCGCCGAAGGGCCCCTACCTGTACTACGTGGTCGTGGAGCCGGACGGGAAGGAGGCGTTCTCGACCACGCTGGCGGGCCAGGAGCGGAACATCTCCCTGGCCCGGTCCCGCGGGCTGCCGGGGTGAGCGGGGCGTCGGCCGCGCCTCCGGGGGGGGAGGGGCTGCCGGAGCCGTGGCCGCCCTGGCCGGGGGGCACCACCCGGGTGGCGGGGGTGATCGGCGACCCCGTGCGCCACTCGCTGTCACCGGTCCTGCACAACGCCGCCTTCCGGGCCCTCGGCCTGGACTGGGCCTTCCTGGCCTTTCCCGTGGCGGCGGGGCAGGCCGCCCCGGCCCTCCTGGGCATGCGCGCCCTGTCGATCGACGGCCTGTCGGTGACGATGCCCCACAAGGCCGAGGTGGCGGCCCTGGTCGACCGGCTGACCCCCCTGGCCGAGCGTCTCGGGGCCGTGAACACGGTGGCGTGGGAGGGCACCGAGCTGGTCGGTCACAACACCGACGGGCCCGGATTCCTCGACTCCCTGCGCCTGGACCACGCCTTCGACCCGGCCGGCCGGCGCTGTGTCGTGATCGGCGCCGGGGGAGCGGGGCGGGCCGTTGTGGCGGCGCTGGCCGAGGCCGGCGCCTCCGAGGTGGTCGTCGTCAACCGCAGCGCAGAGCGGGCGGCCGAGGCGGCCGCCCTGGCCCCGGGGCTGGCCCGGGTGGGGCCGGCGGTGGAGGTGGGCGGGGCCGAGCTGGTGGTCAACGCCACCTCGGTGGGCATGGGCGGTGGCGCCGGCGCCCTCCCGATCGATCCGGAGCTGCTTCAGGCCGGCCAGGTCGTGGTCGACATCGTGTACCACCCTCCGGTCACGGCCCTTCTCCGCGAGGCCCGGGCCCGGGGGGCCAGCACCGTGGGTGGCCTCGGCATGCTCGTGCACCAGGCGGCCCACGCCTTCCGGCTCTGGACGGGGGAGAACCCCCCTCTGGAGGCGATGTCGGCGGCGGCGGCGGCCGCCATCGGCCCCCTCCAGTAATTCGGCGGAGTTGCCGATATTGCCCTCAGGGCTCGCCGAGGCGAGTGGTCCAGGAGGGACCGCGGGCGGGGTCGGAGGCGTTTATGTCGGTGACATCGGTCCCGCAGGTCACAAGCCGCCCGGGGCA
This sequence comes from Acidimicrobiales bacterium, assembly GCA_035695125.1. GTDB lineage: Bacteria > Actinomycetota > Acidimicrobiia > Acidimicrobiales > JAJPHE01 > DASSEU01. The sequence goes on along the minus strand of DASSEU010000005.1, from coordinate 5,240 downwards.
GCTCGGCCACCTGCTGGTGCAGCGCGGGCTGATCACCGAGGAGCAGCTGGCCTCTGCTCTGGCCGAGCAGGCCGAGAACCGCCGCCCCCTCGGGCGGGTGCTGATCGACCGGGGCCTGCTGACCGAGGAGAACCTGGTCTGCGCCCTGGCCGAGCAGTCCGGCTACGAGTACGTCGACCTCAACGAGCAGCAGCCCGATGCGTCGGTCTTCTCGATGCTCACCGCCGCGCTGGCCCGCCGGTACCAGGCCATCCCCCTGCGCTGGGAGGGCGAGAAGCTGGTCGTGGCCATGGCCGACCCCCGCAACGTCCTGGCCGTGGACGACATCAGGACCCACACGGGCCGCACGCTCAAGATCGTGGTGGCGTCGGGAGCCTCGGTTGCAGCCGCGATCGAGCGCTTCGAGAACCTCGAAGGTGATGCCGACCGGATCTCGGCCGAGGCCGCCAACTCACTCGAGGAGGAGACCGACGACGGGTCGGGCCTCGAGTACGTGGTCGAGGACGCCCCGATCGTCAAGCTGGTCAACCTCCTCATCACCGAAGCGGTCACCGACCGGGCGTCCGACATCCACATCGAGCCGGGACAGGAAGACGTCCGCGTGCGCTACCGCATCGACGGCGTCCTCCACGAGCGGATGCGGCTGCGCAAGAGCATCCAGAACGGTGTCGTGTCCCGCTTCAAGATCATGGCCGACATCAACATCGCCGAGCGCCGGCTTCCCCAGGACGGCCGGGCGACCCGCAAGGTGGGCAACCGCGAGATCGACCTTCGAGTGGCGACGCTGCCCACGGTGTTCGGCGAGAAGGTGGTCATCCGGATCCTCGACCGCTCCACCGCTCTGCTCCAGCTGTCCGATCTGGGCTTCCTGCCGGACTCGATGAGCCAGTTTGCCGAGGCCTACCGGAAGCCCTACGGCACCATCCTCGTGACCGGCCCGACCGGATCCGGCAAGTCGACCACGCTCTACGCCACCCTCAACATCCTCAACGAGGACCACCGCAACATCATCACCGTCGAGGATCCCGTCGAGTTCCGCCTGCCCGGCGTCAACCAGGTGCAGGTCAATCCCAAGGCGGGGCTGACCTTCGCCTCGGCCCTCCGGTCGATCCTCCGCTCGGACCCCGACGTCATCCTGGTGGGGGAGATCCGGGACCGGGAGACCGCCACGATCGCCATCGAGGCCGCCCTCACCGGCCACATGGTCCTCTCGACCCTTCACACCAACGACGCCGCGTCGACGCCCAGCCGGCTGGTGGAGATGGGCGTGGAGGCGTTCCTCGTCGGCTCCGCCCTCGACTGCATCGTGGCCCAGCGCCTGGCCCGCCGGCTCTGCGACCGCTGCAAGAGGCCGTACCAGCCGACGGCGGACGAGATCCGGGCCGCAGCCGGCCCGCACTCGCAGGTGGTGGAGGCCGCCGCCAACGAGGAGTGGTACCGGGCGGTGGGGTGCGGGGCGTGCGGCCGAACGGGCTACCGGGGCCGCTTTGCCATTCACGAGGTGCTCACTGTGACCGAGGAGATGGAGCGCCTGATCGTCGAGCGGGCCCACTCCGACGACATGAGGCGGCTGGCGACCGCCCAGGGAATGATCAGCCTGCGCCGGGCCGGACTGGCCCAGGTGCGGGCCGGGGTCACCTCGGCGGAGGAGATCCTCCGCGTGGTGGCCTGACGGCCGAGACCAGGAGACAGATCGCAATCATGGAAACAACCACCCCCAGCATCGAGGGCCTGGCCCAGATCGATCCCCGGATCGCGCCGACGGGCGAGGAGCTCCACGTCAACCAGCTCCTGTCCCGGGTGGTCGAGATGGGCGCATCCGACCTTCATCTCACCGCCGGCCTCGTCCCGTGCGCCCGGGTGCACGGCCGGATCGTCCCCCTGGACGAGTTCCCCGTCCTGGTGCCGGCCGAGACCCGCCGGCTGGCGTTCTCGATCCTGACCCAGCGCCAGCGGGAGCGGTTCGAGGAGAACCTGGAGCTGGACACCTCGCATTCAGTCAAGAACTTCGGCCGGTTCCGTGTGAACGTCTTCATCCAGCGCGACGCCATCGGGGCCGTGTTCCGGGTGATCCCGTGGGAGGTCATCCCGCTGGCCGAGCTGGGACTACCGCCGGTTGTCACCACGTTTGCCGAGATCCCCCGCGGGCTCGTGCTCGTGACCGGGCCCACCGGGTCCGGGAAGTCGACGACCCTGGCCGCCCTGGTGGACGTGGTGAACAGCACCAAGGACTACCACATCATGACCGTCGAGGACCCGATCGAGTTCCTCCACGGCCACAAGCGAAGCATCGTGAACCAGCGCGAGGTGGGGGAGGACACCCACTCCTTCGCCAACGCCCTCAAGCACGTGCTGCGCCAGGACCCCGACGTGATCCTTGTTGGTGAGATGCGCGACCTGGAGACGATCTCGACGGCGATCACCGCCGCCGAGACCGGTCACCTGGTCTTCGCCACCCTCCACACCCAGGACGCCCCCCAGACCGTCGACCGGATCATCGACGTGTTCCCCTCCCACCAGCAGCAGCAGATCCGCGTCCAGCTGGCCGCGGCGCTGCAGGGTGTCGTCACCCAGCAGCTGGTGCCGATGAGCCACGGCCGGGGCCGGACGGTCGCGGCCGAGGTCCTCGTGGCCACCCCTGCGGTCCGGAACCTGATCCGGGAGGGCAAGACCCACCAGATCTACTCGGCCATGCAGGCCGGCGGCCGCTTCGGCATGCAGACGATGGACATGTCCCTAGCCGCTCTGGTGATGAACAGCCTGATCGAAATGAAGACGGCGGTGGAGCGCTGCGCCAACGAGGACGACCTCCGGCGCCTGATCCAGGGAAAGGTTGAGCGCTGATGGCCGAGACCTACGCCTATCGCGTCCGCGACCGCGGCGGATCTCTTCTGGCCGGCACCCTCGAGGCCGACAGCGTCCCGCTCGTGGTCTCCCGCCTCCGTGAGCTGGGCTACATCCCGCTGTCGGTGGAGAAGCGGGCGGCCAGCGGACTGCAGACCGAGGTCCGCATCCCCGGCTTCCGGCGCCGACGGATCAAGACCGAGGCCCTGTCGGTCTTCAGCCGCCAGTTCTCGACCATGATCGACTCCGGGCTCTCCCTTCTCCGGGCCCTGGCTGTCCTGGCGGAGCAGACCGAGAGCCCCCTGCTGGCCGAAGTGCTGCGGGACGTCCGGCTGGAGGTCGAGCAGGGATCATCGCTCTCCCAGGCCCTGGCCAAGCACCCCAAGACGTTCCCGCGGATCTATGTGGCCATGGTCAAGGCCGGCGAGACCGGCGGCGGGCTGGACCGCGTGCTCGTTCAGCTGGCCGACACCATGGAGAAGCAGGTGGCCCTCCAGCGCAAGATCAAGTCGGCCATGGCGTACCCGGTCGGGGTGCTCTGCCTGGTCTTCGCCATCCTGGCCGCCATGCTCATCTTCATCGTCCCGACGTTCAAGAGCATGTACTCCTCGCTGGGGGGCACCCTCCCGCTCCCGACCCGGATCCTGATGAAGGCCTCCAGTGCGGCCCTGATCCTGATCCCGTTGATGGTCGTGGCCGGTGTCTGCGGCCTCTTCGCCTTCCGGCGGGCGTTGCAGACCGAGCGGGGCCGGACGGCCTGGGACAACCTGAAGCTGCGGGTGCCCTTGTTCGGGAAGCTCGTGCACCAGTCGGCGCTGGCCCGGATGGCGCGGACGATGTCGTCGCTGATCCGGTCCGGGGTTCCGCTGATCGAGTGCCTCGAGATCACCAAGGACACCTCCGGCAACACCGTGGTCGCCAACGCCCTCAGCGACGTCCAGGAGGGTGTCCGCGGCGGTGACGCCATCGCCCGCCGGCTGGCCAATCATGCCGTAGTCCCGCCGATGGTGACCCAGATGGTCGCGGTCGGTGAGGAGAGCGGCTCCGTCGACACCATGCTGGAGAAGGTGGCGTTGTTCTACGAGTCCCGGGTCGAGGCCCTGGTCAACAGCCTCACCTCGCTGCTCGAGCCACTGCTGGTCGTGATCCTCGGCGGTCTGGTGGGATCGATGGTGATCTCGCTGTACCTGCCGATGTTCAAGATCATCAACCTCGTCCATTGACCCCCCAGGCGTTGCGCCACCACGGCTGACCACCGCGTAACGGACGTGGTGACCGAAACAGCCGATTCCTAAACCGCGGCGCAGCGCTGCCGAGATTGAGGGGTGTGCCGGATGAGGCCGAAGCTGCCGGGGGCGCGGTATCTGCCGGGGTGGAGATTGCCGTAGTCCGCGTTCTGATCGTCGACGACTCCTCGGACATCCGGCTGATGCTCCGCCTCCTCCTGGGCCGTGATGACCGCTTCGACGTGGTCGGAGAGGGCGGTGACGGCAGGGAAGCCATCGAGCTGGCGGCGCAGCTCCGGCCCGACGTCGTGCTGCTCGACCGTCACATGCCCCGTCTCGGTGGCCTGGAGGCCATGCCGGAGATCCGCCGGGTCTCTCCCGACACCGAGATCGTGCTGTACACGGCGGCCGGCGGGGCCGAAACCGAGGCCGCTGCCATGGGTGCGGGGGCCATCGGCGTGCTGTGGAAGCGGGGTGCGACCCTCGACCTGGGTCAGGAGCTGGCGGCCATGCTGGCCCGGCACTGGGCCGATCCGACGGCTGAGGTCGAGATCCGGGTCGGGCCCGTACCCTCGGAGGTGGCCCGGCTCTGGGTGGCCAACACCCAGAAGCTCCTGAGCGCTGTCGAGGCCCATCCCGAGGTGCTCGAGCCGCCGGTCGCGGAGCGGATCCTGGCCGTCTACCACCGCCTCCTGGACGCCTGGGAAGCGGTCGCCGACGAGACCGATTCCTTCCTCTGGGTCGGACAGGCCCGGGCCGACGAGCTCCAGCAGGTCGTCGAGGAGTGGGTCCGCCTGGATTCGATGGACGACGCCACCCTGGACGCCCTCGGGTGCGCCTGGTCGTCCCCGGAGGCCCGGCCCTTCTTCGAGGCTCTGACCGCCGGGGTCGTGTCGGCCCTACGCAGGCATGCCGAGACCCGGCGCCTGGCGGAACGCCTGGTCAGCGGAGGCTGGGCGGCCCCGTCGGCCTGAGTTGGGGAGCCCCAGGGCTCCCGGCGCCCGAATGGGGCTAAAGGCCTACCGGGTGTCCGGCCGATACCAGTTACTGCGAGTCGTTCTCCTGAAGCGGCAAACCCGTCGAGAGGCGGGGACGCAAAGCCACGGGGCCAGCCTCGAGAGGGGCCGGTCAGCCGGGCTGCCTGGAGGATTCCTCCCTGGATGGTCAGGG
>DASSEU010000004.1:0-27374 GCA_035695125.1 Acidimicrobiales bacterium | reverse complement strand
ACATTGATCGAACATTCGCCGCCGTTCACGCTCGTTCCGCGAAATTCGCCACCCAGCTTGACCAGGACGTTCGCATTCAGAACCATACGAAGTGGTTCAACTTGGCCATCTTGTAAGCGGGCGGCCGTCGGTTCGAATCCGACCTCGGGCTCTCAGGTGCGCTCACCGGGGTGCTCCGGGGCAGGGGCCAGGTGGCAGGGGCGCAGCTCCACCGGCAGTCAGCTGCGCCAGTCCGGGAAGGGTCCCGTCCGCGACCATCGCCGGCCCTGCGGCCGCCTGGCCGGCCAGCTCGGCGTCGAAGAAGTCCGTCGTCACCCGGGCCACCGCCTGCTGGTCGGTGCCGGCGTCGAGGTACGGCGGGAGATGTCCGGCACCAACCAGGTCGAGATAGAACTTCGGGGCGGGAGCCGCGTCGTAGATCTCCACGCTGCAGCCCGGGGGGTTGACGGTGTCGGCGCCGCCCTGCACCACCAGCAGCGGAACGTGGTGGCCGCCGAAGTAGGAGCCACCGAAGGCGGCCAGCTCCGCTCCTGACAGCACGGCCACCGCCTTGATCCGGGGGTCGTTGCAGCAGGTGTTGTCGGCAACCGCCAGGCTCACGTCACCGCCGTCGGAGTGGCCGACCAGGCCGATCTCACCGGCGTCGAGCAACCCCCATAGAGCCGATCCCCGCTCCCTGTCCTGAGCGAGGACGGATGCGATGACGGCGCGCAGGTCGGCGGGATGGTTGACGATGTCCTTCTCGTCGAGCCCGGCCCGGTCGCTGGCGTCGGTGCGCGGATAGGTCGGGCCGGCCACGACGAAGCCGGCCGATGCCCAGTCTTCGATCATGGTGCCGAACGCCGACACCGGCACGTCGAATCCCTGCGAGAACACCAACAGCGGGAGCCGGCTTGGCCCTTGGTCTGCGCCCCGCTGCCTCGCAGAGCGCGTCACCGGGAACCACACCGTCGTGGGCAGCGATCTGGTGCCCGCCGTGTCGGTCGGCTCCACGACGTCGATGGTGGTGGTGGCGACCTGGTAGGTACCGATGGCGGAAGGGGCCCTCGCCGGCGCAGATCGGGCCGGGCCCGGGTTCCGGCTGGCCGTGGACGTGGCACCCGGTGGCGCTGAGCCGGACGCATGGACGCGGAGCGTGGCGAAGAGCCCGCCGGCCACCGCCAGTCCCGTCACCGCCAGGGCCCACCAGCCCCGCCGAGTGAGCCGATAGCTCCGCCGGCGCCGAGCGGGGCACATCGGGCGGAGCGTACCGGCCGACCACGGGTTCGCTCACCGGCCCGAGTGGGGAGGATTCCGGCGTGAACTCAGCGGCACGCGTCCAGCGGTGGCTGTGGGACCGGCGGGCCGGCCGGTGGGACCACCACGGATCCTCCGGGCTGGAGCAGGTGGTCGACGCGGTACTCCGGACCGCCGATCCCGACGTCGGCGCGGTGGCGGTCGACCTGGGGTGCGGTACGGGGCAGGTGAGCCTTCCGCTGGCCCGCAGCGGGCTGCAGGTCACGGCCGTGGACGTGAGCCCCGAGATGATCAGCCGCCTCGAGGCCAAGGCCGAGCAGGACGGCCTCGACGGCGTGGTCGGCGTGGTGTCTCCCATCGAGTCCTTCGAACTCCCGTCGGACACCGTGGACCTGGTGGTGACCAACTACGCCCTGCACCACCTGCGCGACCACGACAAGGAGACACTGGTGCGCTCCGTGGCCCGCTGGCTGCGCCCGGGGGGCAGGTTCGTGGTCGGGGACATGATGTTCGGCCGAGGCTCCACGGTCCGGGACCGGGCCATCATCCGCTCGAAGGTGGCCACACTGGCCCGCCGGGGCCCGGCCGGGTGGTGGCGCGTCGTGAAGAACGTGGCCCGGTTCGGTCTGCGCCTCGGTGAGCGACCCGTGGCCGTGGACCGCTGGCGGGGCTGGCTGGAGGAGAGCGGTTTTGCCGCCGTGTCGGCCGAGCCGGTCGTGGGCGAGGCAGCGGTGATCACAGGGATCAAGGTCCGGCCGGCCTGACGTACAGCGAGGCGACGGTCTCCACCGCGGCGTCGACGATGGCGGCCTCCGCGTCGGGCCCGAACTGGGTCATGCCCACCTCGTAGCCGCCCTCGGGAAAGGCGCCCGCCGGCGGGACGTATCCCACCGACCCGTTGGCGTACCCGGCCACGAGCAGGCCGGGAAGTCCGCACCGGCGGGCCAGCTCGGCGCCGGTCTCGGCGAAGAACTCGCCCGGCAAGGTCACGACCGCGCACTCCTCGGAGAGTCGCAGCGCCTGCACCTCGAGCCGCTGCGTCGTCTTCCCCGAAGGCAGCAGTGGGAACAGCCGCGCCGTCGCCAGCTCGTTGATCCGGGCCCGGAGCGCCCGGCGGCCGCCGGGGTCCGTCTCCGGCAGCTCCGCCAGGCGGGCCTCCATTCCGCGCAGGTCTGCGTCGACCTCCTCGACGGTGCGGCGTGGCTGACGGGGCAGCTCGAGCTCGGTGCGGGCGCCCGCCAGCGACAGCGGCGCGACCAGCCGGCCCGGGCACGGAACCTCGACGTCCTCCGACCAGCTGAGGTTGATGCACCACTGCCCCGCGCCCAGCGGGCGCATCTCCTGCGCCAGCCGGACTGCCGCGCCGCCGAGCACGCCGCCGACCCGCTCGACCTCGGCGCGGTCGTGGCGCGACCACACCGGGTTCACGTCCCCGCAGGCGCCCTGGAGGTAGACGGCGGTGCCGCCGAGGCAGGACTCCACCATCCGCGCCGTCGCTCCGGGAAAGTCGGGGGAGTACTCCAGGTTGTCGTGTTCGAGCACGGTGGCGTGGCAGGCAAAGTTCACGAGCGTGGCGACCGGCGGCCCTCCCGCCAGGGTGTCCGCCAGAAGCACGTGGGCGGCGGTCTGCACGGGTCCGGCCGGGTCGCGACGGTTCTGGCTGATCGTCGCCACGTCCACCTTCCCCAGCTTGACGGTGACCGGCTCGAGACGGGCGCGGGCCATCGCCACCGCCCCCGCCACCTGACGGGCCAGCACGTCGGTGTAGGCAGGGTCCTCCGCCGCCCGGAAGCCCGACGGCCCGGCATGGGTGTGCGTGGCCGCCACCAGAACACGATCGGACGGGATGCCCACCTGGGCCTCGATCAGCGCCCGGCTGGAAGAGACGACGTCGCTCCCGACGCCGAGCAGGTCGCACACGGCGATGGCTATGTCCGAGCTGCCGTCGGACAGGACAAGAGCCCGCACGAGCAGCGGGTCGATGATGCCGGTGGCGGGAGTCGTGCGCCTGCCGTACCCGCCCATGCGCGAACCCACCGGCGGGGTGATGTCCGCTACCGCCGCGCCGGCCAGCGCCCGCATGCGGGCATGCTAGGGGCCGTCGAGGCGGGGAGGTCCGGGTGCCGAGCGACAGGTTGGCGATCGACGGCGGTGACCCGGTGCTGGCCCGCCCCCTGGACATCGGCAGGGGCGTGGCCCTGCTGGGGGACGAGGAGCGCAAGGCCGTGCTCGAGGTGCTCGAGAGTCGCTCGCTGTTCCGCTACTACGGCCCGAACCTGCTGGGGAAGGTGGAGGCGTTCGAGCGCGGCGCCTCCGACCTGATCGGCTCCCGGTACGCGGTGGCGACGTCGTCGGGCACGGCCGCCATCCGCGCCGCGCTGGCGGCGCTGGGCGTGGGCTGCGGGGACGAGGTGGTGGTGCCGGCCTTCACGTTCATCGCCACCGTCAACGCAGTCGTGACGATGGGCGCCGTTCCGGTCTTCGCCGAGATCGATGAGAGCTGGGGCATGGACCCGGCCGACCTGGACGGCAGGATCACCGCGCGGACCGCCGCTGTCGTCCCCGTGCATCTCGAGAACTGCCCGTGCGACATGGGCCCCCTGCTCGAAACGGCGGCCCGGCGGGGAGTGCCGGTGCTGGAGGACGCCGCCCAATCGATGGGCGCGTCCTATCGCGGTCGTGCCCTCGGCACGCTCGGTGCTCTCGGCGCCTTCTCGCTGCAGCTGGAGAAGAACGTGACCAGCGGTGAGGGGGGGCTGGTGGTGACCGACGACGAGACTCTCCACCTCCGCGCCGCCCGCTACCAGGACCAGGGCGGACAGTTCGTGACCAGCACCGGGTCCGGGCGCGGGGAGGACGCGATCGAGGCGTTCGTCGGGGAGAACCTGCGCATGGCCGAGCTGGCCGGTGCCATAGCCGGCGTCCAGCTGACCAAGCTCCCCGGACTCCTGGCCGCCCAGCGGGCCAACCACCGGCGCATCCTCGACGCCATCGGAAGCCCACCCGGCGTCGGCTTTCGGCACCGGCCCGACCCGGACGGGGACGGCTGTTCCAGCATCGGCTTCTTCCTGCCCGACGCCAACCTGGCCCGGCGCTTCGCCAAGGCGCTCATCGCCGAGGGCGTGCCCGCCGGCCGCATGTACAGGGGCCGGCCCGTCTACGCCACCGAGTCGATCCTGCAGAAGCGGACCGCCTCGGGCAAGGGCGGGCCCTGGAACTGCGCCGAGCACCCGACCAGCGTCGAGTACCGGATGGGAATGTGCCCCCGCACCGAGGATCTGGCCGCCCGCTCGGCCCTCGTCGTGGTCGCGCCCGGGTTCACGGCGGCCGACTGCGACGCCGTCTCCGAGGCGGTGCTCAAGGTCGGCCGGGCGCTGCTCGGCCCGTGACCCTCCGGGTCGGGCTGGTCGGCTGCGGCGCCATAGCCCGGCGCTCCCATCTCCCTGGCCTTCGGGCCGCCGGCGCCGAGGTCGTCGCCTTCGCCAGCCGGTCCCTCGCCTCGGCCGAGGCGGCGGCGGGCGACTGGGGCTCGGGAAACGTCTTCCCCGACTGGCGGGCGCTGATCGACGACCCCGGCGTCGAGGCGGTCGACGTCTGCTCCCCGAACCGGTCCCACGCCGAGGTGGCGGTGGCCGCCGCCGAAGCCGGCAGGCACGTCCTCGTCGAGAAGCCCATGGCGTGCACGTTGGAGGAGGCGGACCGGATGATCGCCGCCGCCGGCCAGAGCGGCGTCGTCCTCGCGGTGGCGCACAACATGAGGTTCGCGGCGCCCTTCTTTACGGCCCACCGGCTCGTGGTCGAGGGTGCCGTCGGCCAGGTCGTCGGCTTCCGGGCCCGCTTCGGGCACGGCGGCCCCCAGGACTGGGCGCCGCAGGCGACGTGGTTCTTCGATCTCGAGCAGTCCGGCGGGGGTGCGCTGATCGACCTCGGGATCCACGTCGCCGACCTGATCCGCTTCGTGGTCGCTGACGAGGTGGTCGACGTCTCCGCCCTGCTGTCGCGCCGCCCCGACGGGGTCGACGACGCCGCTCAGGTGATCATGCGGACCGCCGGGGGAGCGGTGGGCAGCTTCCACGCCAGCTGGAAGGCCCGGCCCGGCCCCGACCACCAGCTCACCGTGTTCGGCACCGAGGCGACGCTTCACCTCGACCGGCGCACACCACTCAGCCTGCACCGGCCGGGCGGGAAGCCCGAGCCGGTCGAGCTGCGCCAGCCCCCGGGTGATCTGTTCAGCGGGTTCGTTGCTGCCTGCGCCTCCGGCTCGGCGCCGCCGGTGACGGCCGAGGAGGGACGCGCCGCCCTGGCGATCGTGGACGCCGCCTACCGTTCCGAGGCGAACGGGAGGACCACTTCGCCCACCTGATCCCGGGCCTCCCGGAGTGGTTCAGGTCGACGGGTGACGGGTTCCTGCCGCCTCCGGTTCAGAGCAGGTAGGTGAACCGGTCTGCGGGGTTGGGTGCCGAGCTGATCCCCGCCAGCACCGCGGTCACGTCGACCGTGCCCGTGCCGGAGGGGACCCGAACGAGCACGTCCGTGTCGGAGAGCACCTCGACGACGGTTCCCGGAGCGGTCCCGAAGTAGATGCCGGCGTGTGACAGGTGGGTGCCCGCGACCCTCACCACCATCCCCGCCGTGCCGCTGCCGGGCGTCACCGAACTCACGGTGGGCTGGGTCTTGTAGGTGTACCGGTCAGCCGGCCCCGGCGCCGAGGTTCCGCCGGGGCCGGTCACCGTGACGTCCACCGTGCCGACGGCTCCGGGCGGAGCAATGGCGGTGACCTGGCTGTCGGACACGACCTGGAAGTTCGTCGCCGGCTGAGCCCCGAACCGGATGGTGCCGGCGCCCGTGAATCCCGCCCCCGAGATCGTCACCGATGTTCCCCCGCCGGATCCGCCCTCCGTAGGCGAGATCCCGGCCACGTAGGGCACCAGCGCGCCGCCCATGGCCGCATCGATACCGGTGGTGTCCTGGCCACCGACGACCGTGACCGGATCGGCGGCCGCAGCCGCCGCCTGCCCGTGGTACCACTGCGTCCGGTACGTCGGCTGGTCACCGCAGTCGGTGAAGCTCACCGTGTAGGACCCCGGGACCACGGGCCCGAGCAGGTAGTTGCCGCCTCCCCAGGCCGGCTGTTGGTACTGGTGGCCGGCGCCGTCGGTCGCCTCGACGCAGATCGTCTCGGACGGCCCGCCGGCGGGCTCCGTGATGGTTCCGGTGATGCGTCCGCCCAGGACCAGGTGGGCGTCGATGCCCGAGGTGTCCTGTCCCATCGTGACCGTCACCGGGGTGGCGTCCTGGGCGTCGCTCGCGCCGTCGTAGTACTGGGCCAGGTAGTAGTGGGCGCCGGCGCAGCCGGTGCTGAAGAAGACCGTGTAGGTCCCGCCCTTCAGCTCGGGCACGAAGTAGTGGCCGTTGCTGTCGGTCATGATCATGGCGCTCGATCCGCTGGCCTCGACGCAGACGCCGGGAACCGGGTTGCCTCCGGTGTCGGTGACCGTGCCGGAGATCGAGCCGGCCTTGACCATGGTCGTGTCTATCCCGGAGGTCACCTCCCCGGCCGTGACCGAGACCGGCGTCGGATACGACTGCGTGGCCCAGTTGGACGTCCCGTTGTCGCACTCGTAGAACGAGACGTCGTAGCTGCCCGTCGCCAGCCTCTGAAGGATGTAGGTGCCGGTGGCGTCCGACGGCGGCGAGCTCTGGACCTGGCCGGGCCCTGTGATCACCTGCGCACAGACTCCCGCGACGGCGTTGCCCGCGCTGTCGGTCAGCTGGCCCGTGATCTCTCCGCCCGGCTGGAGGACGGCGTCGATGCCCGGGACCGTCTGGCCCTGCCCGGCGGTGACCAGGTTGGCCTGGGTGGGGTCGGATTGCCCGTCGTAGTACTGGGTCAGGAAGTTGCCGGTGTTGCTGCCGTAGGGGCACACCGAGAACCGGACCTGATAGGGGTCGTCGGCGCGAACGGGGAGGGCGTAGCCGCCCGAGGAGCCACTGAGGACGGTGTCGGTGGTCTCGGGGCCCGTGGACGCCGGCTGCCACTGGCCGGAGACGCAGATGCCCGGCTCGGGGTTGCCCGACTGGTCGGTGATCGCCCCGGTCAGCAGCCCCCCCGGCCCGAGCTGGGCGTCGATCCCCGAGAGGGTGGCCCCGGCCTGGACCTGCACCATCTGAGCCGACTGGAAGTCGGGGTGCTGCTGGTACCAGAGGGGAAAGTGCTGGTTGCCGGAACAGTCGGCAAAGCGGACCTTGTAGTCCCCGGCCGCCAGGCCGGGGATGGAGTAGCTCCCCGAGGAGTCGGTGGGACCCGATGACACGCCGTTGGCCGGCATCGACCAGCTGAACATGACGAAGGGGTAGGCCTCGACGCAGATTCCGGCCAGGGGCGCCCCGGCCTCGTCGGTGACCACGCCGGTGATCGAGCCTCCCGGGTCGGCGTAGGCCCTACCGGGCCCCAGAACCACCACAGCGCCGAGAAGGGCGCCGATGCCCAGAAGCGATCGTTTGCGCATGTTGTCCTACCGCCCTCGAGCCCAAATGGGGCCGTCCCGCCGAAGTTCGACGTCCCTAATACCGCCACCTGCCGCCGGCCGGATGGGGGGATGCTTGCTTCGCGCGCGCGGGGTTGGCAGGCTGGCCCCAATGCCTCTTTCGGACCAAGAGCGCGCCATTCTGGAGCTCGAGCGCTCCTGGTGGCGGGAGCCCGGCTCCAAGGAGGCGCGGATCCGCGACCGGCTGGGCCTGTCGACCACCCGCTACTACCGGCTGGTCGGAGCGCTGATCGACTCCGCCGACGCCTTCGCCTACGACCCGCTGGTCGTGCTCCGCCTCCGGCGGGAGCGGGACCGGCGCCGACGCGCCCGGTACGAGGGTCGGTCGGCCGACGGTCCCCGAGCCCGGTGAGCCCCTCGGCGCGAGGGGTCTTCCTCGTCGCCGCGGCGGTGGCGCTGGGTGTGGGGATCCTGTCCTCGATCGGAAAGAGCTCGGCGGCCCCGGGTTCGGGGTCGACACCGGCCGCGGTGAGCTCGACGACGACCACGACGGCGCCCGCCGGCAGCACCACCACGACGACGCAGGCGCTGGCCACCCACTCGCCCTCGTCGGTCAAGGTGCTGGTGGTCAACGGGACCAGCGTGGCCGGGGTGGCGGGCAAGCTCAAGACCAAGCTGGCCGCCGGCGGCTACGACCTGCTGGCCCCGACCAACACCACCTCGCCGGCGCGGGCCTCGGCCGTCTACTACCAGACCGGGTACCAGGGGGACGCCCAGGCCGTCGCCTCGGCGGCCGGCCTCGGGGCCAGCACCCTGCAGGCCATGCCCTCCCAGCTGCCCGTGGCCAGCACGTCGGGGGCCCAGGTGATCGTGGTGATCGGGCCCGACCTGGCCGGATCGCTGCAGTAGCGCCGGGGTGGCCGACGCCCGGGCCGCCGCCCTGCAGACCCTGCGGGCCGACCCCGCCCGCACCTGCCTGATCACCGACTTCGACGGGACCCTGTCCCCGATCGTCGACGACTACACCGAGGCCCGGCCCCTCCCGGGCGCCGTCGAGACCCTCCTCAGGCTGTGCGGGGCGTACGGGCGGGTGGCTGTCGTCTCGGGCCGCCCCGCCGCCTTCCTGGCCGAGCGGCTGGCCGTGCCGCCTCCCCTTCCCCCGGCGCTGCGGGTCAGCGGCCTGTACGGGCTGGAGTCGCTCGACGAGCAGGGCGCCGTGCGCGTGGTGCCCGCCGCCGAGGAGTGGCGGGAGCCCGTCGAGACCGCCGCCGGACGCGCCGAGGCGTCGGCTCCCCGCGGCGTCCGGGTGGAGCGCAAGGGCCTCTCGGTCACGCTCCACTGGCGCCGGCACCCGGAGGTGGAGCGCTGGGCCCGGGGCTTCGCCTCCGCCACCGCGGACGGGCTCGGCCTCGCGGTCCACGGCGCCCGCCGCTCCCTCGAGCTGCGGCCACCGCTGGACGTCGACAAGGGCACGGCCGTGAGCGAGCTGGCGTCGGGCTTCACGGCCGCCTGCTACCTGGGGGACGACGTCGGGGACCTGCCCGCCTTCGCCGCCCTCGACGACCTGCGTGGTGCCGGTGCCCGCACGGTGAAGATCGTGGCCACCTCCGACGAGGTCGCTCCCGAGATGCTGGCCGCCGCCGACCTGGTGCTCGACGGCCCCGAGGCGGCGCTGGCCTTCCTGGCCGAACTAGCGAGCTGAAGAGACCTGCGTGTCGAGCCAGTCGTGCAGGTCCAGTGACCCGACCCGCTCCCGTATGGCGCCCGACCGCTCCCGCCGCTCCGGCCCCGGCAGGTCGAGAGCGGCGCCGAGCGCCTCGGCCGTCCCGGCCACGTCGAACGGGTTGAGACCCTCGGCGGCGCCGGAAAGCACGTCCCATGCGCCGGCCTGTCGGGACAGGGCCACGATCCCGTCGTGCCGGTTGACCACCGGCCCCTCGAGGGCCACCAGGTTCATCCCGTCGCGCACCGGGTTCACGAGCAGCACGTCGTAGCGCTGGAGGGCCGCCACCGAGCGGGGGAAGTTGTCGTCGTCGAACAGCACCACCGGCGTCCACGACTCCGTGCCCCACCGTCCGTTGACCATCTCGGCGGCGGCCTCGACCTCCCGGTGGTAGCCGAGGTACTCGGCCAGACCCTCACGGGACGGGTAGCAGAAGGCGAAGAAGCTCACCTTCTCCCGCAGCTCCGCCCGGGCCGCCAGCAGCTCGTCGTAGGCGAAGAAGCCGCGCACGATGTTCTTGGACGGTTCCATGCGGTCGACGCGCACGATCAGGCGACGGTCCCCGACCCGCTCCTCGAGGCGCCGGCCCTCCTCGGCACACGCCTCGGACGCAGCCACCCGCTCGAGGCTGGCGGCGGCCGGCGGCAGCGGGGCCACGAACGTGGGCGGTGACGATCCGAGCACCCGGTCGGCGCAGGCCCGGAACCCCGCCTCCCAGCGCGGGGAGTGGAAGCCGCAGGCGTCGTAGGCCGCCAGCCCCTCGATCAGCTCGGTCGCCACGTCGTCGGGCAGGACCTCGAGCCACTCCGGGCTGCAGAACGGGGTGTGGTGGAAGTGGACGGGCCGCAGGTCGGGCCGCTTGGCCACGAGCTTCGGCGCCACCAGGCAGAGGTGGTAGTCCTGCACCAGCACGGTGGCGCCGTCGGGAGCCTCGTCCGCCAGGGCCCGGGCGAAGGCCTCGTTGTACGCCCGGTAGCCCTCCCACGCCTCCCGCCAGTGGCGGTCGAAGCGGGGCCGACGGGGCAGGTCCCAGAGGTGGTGGTGCAGGAACCACAGCGTCGAGTTGGCCACCACGTCGTAGGCGGCGCGGTAGGTGGCGGGGTCGATGTCCAGGCACCGGAACCGGAAGCCGTCCGCCTCCGCCACACCGTCCGCCGCCGCCTCGCGGTCGGCGTCCCCCATGGCCGCCGCCACCCAGGTGGCGTCGGTCCCGGCCACGAGCGGACCGAGGCTGGCGACCAGCCCGCCCCCGCCCCGCCGCGCCACCAGCCGCCCGTCCCGATCCCGGGCGAAGGACACCGGGCCGCGGTTCGAGGCGATAACCAGGCGGGCGGGGTCCACGGCGCCGCCACCCTACCCAGGCGGGAAAAACGCCTCCGCCCGGCCGGAGGCGGGAAGATCAGGCCCATGCCCCGCCTCGTGGCCGCCCCCGACAAGTTCAAGGGCTCGGCCACCGCCGCCGACCTGGCCGCCGCCGCGTGCGCCGCCGCCACCGCCGCCGGCTGGGAGTGCGACCGGGTACCGGTGGCCGACGGGGGCGAGGGCACCCTCGAGGTGCTCGGCGGTCCCAACCGCCGGACCGAGGTGACCGGGCCGCTCGGCACACCCGTGCAGGCGGAGTGGCGCCTCGACGGGGACACCGCCGTGGTCGAGATGGCCCGGGCGTCGGGGCTGGTGCTGGCCGGCGGGGCCCGCGGCAACGACCCGCTCGAGGCCACGACCCGGGGGACCGGGGAGCTGGTGCTGGCCGCCGTGGGGGCGGGGGCCCGCCGCGTGGTGGTGGCGGTGGGGGGGTCGGCCACGACCGACGGTGGCCTCGGCGCCGTGGACGTGCTGGCGGGCCGGCTGGCCGGCGTGGAGGTCGTGGTGGCCTGCGACGTGGAGACGCGCTTCTGCGACGCCGCCCCCGACTTCGCCCCCCAGAAAGGGGCCACGCCGGCCCAGGTCGAGCTCCTGCGCCGGCGCCTGGAGCGCCTGGTCGGGGACTACCGGCGCCGCTTCGGGGTCGACGTGGGCGAGCTGGCCGGGGCCGGCGCCGCCGGCGGGCTGGCCGGGGGGCTGGCCGCCATCGGCGCCCGGCTCGTGCCCGGGTTCGACCTGGTGGCCGAGGCGGTGGGCCTGGAGGAGCGCCTGGACGGGGCCGACCTGGCCGTGACCGGGGAGGGCTTCGTCGACGAGGAGTCGTTCCACGGCAAGGTCGTAGGGGGCATGGCCCGGCTCTGCGCCGAAGCCGGGGTCCGCCTGGTCGTGGTGGCGGGCGAGGTCTACGACGCGCCGGCGGACCTCGAGACGGTGTCGCTCACGGCGCGCTTCGGGTCGGAGCGCTCCCACGCCGACCCCCTCGGCTGCGTCCGCGAGGTCGTACTGGGTGTCCTGACGGCCGCCGGTGGGGCTGGGGCCCCACCTGGCGGAGGAGCCGGGGCGTAGGGGACCCGGCGGGGAAACAGTTACGCGGTTCTGAGCTCTCCGCGTAGCTCGGCCAGCGGTGGGTGGGTGCCGGTGCGCACCACGACCATCTCCCCGCCCGGCCGCTCGAGCACCGCATGGTCGGGCGCCACGTCGAGGCCGGCCCGCTGGAGGGCGGCGCACAGCACGGCGGTGGCCTGGCCGGACAGCTCGGCCAGGGGGCGGTTGCGGTGCACCCGGGTGCCCAGGTCGACCTGCGCCAGTGCCCCGGTCCCGACCAGCGCCGACACGTCCACGAGCAGGCCGAGCTCGACCCCGTACCCGTGGGCGAACGGAACCCTCTCCAGCACCTCCCTCCGCCCCGCACACTCGCCGGCCAGGGGCTGGACCACCGAGGCCAGGTGAGGGAACAGCACCGACAGGAGGGGACGGGCGGTGAGCTCGGTGACCCGGCCACCTTCGCCGGGGGCGCCGCCGAGGGGGCGGGCGTAGAAGGCCTTCACGAGGGCCACCTCGGGGTCGGCGAGGAGGGGGCCGAGCAGACCGGCCACGAAGTGGGACCCGAAGTTGGTCACGTCGGCGTCGAGGAAGACCACCAGGTCCCCGGACGCGGCGTACAGGCCCTCCCACATGGCCCGGCCCTTGCCCGGGCCCCAGCCCTCGTCCTCGAGCAGGGTGCCGGCGGTGACCACGCGCGCCCCGGCCGCCGCCGCCACCGCCGCCGTGCCGTCGGTCGAGCCGTCGTCGACGACGATGACCTCGTCGACCAGGCCGGCGGGCACGAGCTGGGCCCGCAGGCAGGTGACGATCCCCGCCACGGTCTCGGCCTCGTCGCGCGCCGGCATCACGACCGACACGGTGAGACCGGCCTTGGCGTCGATCAGCTCGGCCAGGGGGAACTCAAGGTGGTGGTGGCTGCGCACCGATGTCACATCGGAAGTCTTACCCGGCTTACCGCTTTGACGGGCCGGCCCAGGTCAGCCACCATTTAGGCTGTTCAATTCATCAAGAGCGGTCGAGGGACGGGCCCGACGACGCCGCGGCAACCAGCAGCCATGCCAGGTGCCAATGCCCGATCGATGAGGAGGGTGCAGTGCCGTTCATAGAAGGCCTCAGGTGCCGCGAATGCGGCCGTTCCTACCCGGCCGCCGCCCTGCACGTCTGCGACTTCTGCTTCGGGCCGCTCGAGGTCACCTACGACTACGAGGCCATGGGCCGCAGCGTGACCCGGGAGCGGATCGCCTCGGGACCCCACACCATCTGGCGTTACGCCGACCTGCTTCCGGTCGACGACAGCTCCCCGGTCGACCTCGGCGCCGGCTTCACCCCCCTCGTGCGGGCCGACCGGCTGGCGGGGGAGCTCGGCCTCGGGGAGCTCTGGATCAAGAACGACACCCTGAACCCCACCGGCTCGTTCAAGGACCGGGTGGTCTCGGTGGCCCTCACCAAGGCCCGGGAGCTGGGCTTCAAGGTGGCGGCGTGCGCCTCGACCGGGAACCTGGCCAACTCGGTGGCGGCCCACGCCGCCCACGCCGGCATGTCCTCGGTCGTGTTCATCCCCCACGACCTCGAGCAGGCCAAGATCGTCACCACCGCCGTCTACGGCGGCCAGCTGGTGGCGGTGAGGGGCAACTACGACGACGTGAACCGGCTCTGCGCCGAGCTGGCCAGCGAGCACCCGTCATGGGCGTTCGTGAACGTCAACGTGCGCACCTACTACGCCGAGGGCTCCAAGACCCTGGCCTTCGAGGTGGCCGAGCAGCTCGGGTGGCGGGCGCCCGACCACGTGGTGGTCCCGATCGCCTCGGGCAGCCAGCTGGTGAAGATCCACAAGGGCTTCGGGGAGCTCGACAAGCTGGGCCTCCTCGACGGGGACGCCTCCGGGCTGCGGGTGTCCGGGGCCCAGGCCGAGGGCTGCTCCCCCGTGGCCACGGCCTTCGCCGAGGGGACCGACGCCATCCGGCCCGTCAAGCCCTCCACCATCGCCAAGTCGCTGGCCATCGGGAACCCCGCCGACGGGTGGTACGCCCTCGACGTGGTCCGCCGGACGGGCGGGGCGGTGGGGGCGGTGAGCGACGCCGAGATCGTCGAGGGGATCAGGATGCTGGCGCGGACCGAGGGGATCTTCGCCGAGACGGCCGGCGGGGTCACCATCGCCACCCTGGCCAAGCTGGCCCGGGAGGGGGTCGTGCGGCCCGACGAGGTGGTCGTGGCCTACGTGACCGGGAACGGCCTCAAGACCATCGAGGCGGTGGCTCCGCAGTGTGGCCCCACCGCTACCATCGACCCCACCCTGGAGGCGTTCTCGGAGGCCGTCTCCGTCGAGGAGAGCTGATGCCCGTCAAGATCCGAATCCCGACCCAGCTGCGGGAGCTGACCGGGGGGACGGGGGAGGTCACGGTCGAGGGCTCCACGGTCGGGGAGGCCCTGAAGGCCCTCGACTCGGCCCACGCCGGCTTTGCCGAGCGGCTCTTCGACGACTCCGGCCAGCTGCGCCGCTTCGTGAACGTGTTCGTGGCCGACGAGGACGTCCGCTTCCTCCAGGGCCTGGACACCCCGGTGGCCGACGGCCAGACCGTGAGCATCGTCCCGGCGGTGGCGGGCGGGGCGCTTTAGCAGTCGCGACCCGCGAGCGCTTGCGCGCGGCCGCTCCCGCGTGGAATCCTGTTAGCACTCAGACGTTGAGAGTGCTAACCCCCCGGGAGGGAGCAGAGCGATGCCCAAGTTGATCGCCTTCGACGAGACCGCCCGCCGGGCGCTCGAGAGCGGCATGAACCAGCTGGCCGACGCGGTCCGGGTGACCCTCGGGCCGAAGGGCCGCAACGTCGTCCTGGAGAAGAAGTGGGGAGCCCCCACCATCACCAACGACGGCGTCTCGATCGCCAAGGAGATCGAGCTCGAGGACCCGTACGAGAAGATCGGGGCCGAGCTGGTCAAGGAGGTCGCCAAGAAGACCGACGACGTGGCCGGTGACGGCACGACCACCGCCACCGTGCTGGCGTGGGCCATGGTGCACGAGGGGCTGCGCAACGTGGCCGCCGGCGCCAACCCGATGTCGCTGAAGAAGGGCATCGAGGCCGCCGTCGAGGCGGCGGTGTCCTCGCTCAAGGACATCTCCAAGGACCTCGAGTCGAAGGGCCAGATCTCCCAGGTGGCCGCCATCTCCGCCGCCGACACCGAGATCGGGGAGATGATCGCCGAGGCCATCGACAAGGTCGGCAAGGACGGCGTCATCACCGTCGAGGAGTCCCAGACCTTCGGCATGGAGATGGACCTGGTCGAGGGGATGCGGTTCGACAAGGGTTACATCAGCCCCTACTTCGTCACCGACCCAGAGCGGATGGAGGCGGTCCTCGAGGATCCGTACATCCTGCTGGTCGGCTCGAAGATCTCCGCCGTGCGCGACCTGCTGCCGGTCCTCGAGAAGGTCATGCAGTCGGGCCGCCCCCTCGTTATCGTGTCCGAGGACGTCGAGGGTGAGGCCCTGGCCACGCTCGTCGTGAACAAGATCCGCGGCACGTTCAAGTCGGTGGCTGTCAAGGCGCCCGGGTTCGGGGAGCGGCGCAAGGCGATGCTCCAGGACATGGCCATCCTCACCGGCGGCCAGGTCGTCACCGAGGAGGTCGGCCTCAAGCTCGAGAACGTGACCCTCGACCTGCTCGGCAAGGCCCGCAAGGTCGTCGTCACCAAGGACGAGACCACCATGGTCGAGGGCGCCGGGGACGACGCCGACATCAAGGGCCGCATCAACCAGATCAAGGCCGAGATCGACAACACCGACAGCGACTACGACCGGGAGAAGCTGCAGGAGCGCCTGGCCAAGCTGTCCGGCGGCGTCGCGGTAATCAAGGTCGGTGCCGCCACCGAGGTCGAGCTCAAGGAGAAGAAGCACCGCATCGAGGACGCCGTGTCCACCACCAAGGCCGCCGTCGAGGAGGGTGTCGTGCCCGGGGGTGGCGTGGCGCTCCTGCGGGCCCAGCAGCGGATCCTGGACGCCGCCGAGAAGCTCGAGGGTGACGAGGCCACCGGCGCCAAGATCGTGGCCCGGGCCGTCGAGGAGCCGCTCAAGCAGATCGCCGTCAACGCCGGCCTCGAGGGCGGCGTGGTCGTCGAGAAGGTGCGCAACCTCAAGAAGCCGGCCGAGGGCCTCAACGCCGCCACCGGCGAGTACGAGGACCTGTTTGCCGCCGGCGTCATCGACGCCGCCAAGGTGACCCGTTCGGCGCTGCAGAACGCGGCCTCGATCGCGGCCCTGTTCCTCACCACCGAGGCGGTCATCGTCGACAAGCCCGAGAAGGAGGGCGCACCCGCCATGCCCGGCGGTGGCATGGAGGATTTCTAGTTGATGGCGGCGGGCACCCGGATCCTCCGGATCACGCCCGCCGCGTGCGGCGGGGACCCCAACCCCGCCGCCATGCAACGCCGCTAGCCGCAAGCAAGACAAGCACGACCAGTCCGGCCCACCGCAGGGGACTTCCCCCCGGTGGGCCGGGCCGCGTCAGGACGCCGGCGCGCCGGTGCGTGGGTCCCACCTGCTGGGCGGCGCTGACCGACTCGCGCAGAGCCGAGCTGTCGGTCGGCAGCGCCTGCAGGTTCTCGGCCGGCGGCGGCGGTGGCGGCGCGCTGGCCGCGACCGTGTCGTGCAGCGTGAACAGATTGGACCTGAGCCCCAGCGATGCGGCGAAGCCGATCCCACTCGTGATCTCCGGTCCGGCGCTGCCCTGCATGGTGACGGTAAGGGCGCGCCCCGACGGCCCGACCGAGCTCACCGCCACCGAGGTGAGGGTGCCCGGATAGCCGAGGCGGGAGCCGATGTCCGCCAGCGCCAGCGTGAGGTTCCAGGGATCGGGGTTGGTCGTGTAGTACGGCGCGGCACGCAGGTACGGGTAGCTGCCCGCCGAGGCGCCGAAGCCCTCCTGCGGGGACGCCTCGTACCCGCCGCCGTTGGCCGAGAACACGGTGGCGGCCAGGCCGCCGCCGTAGGTGAGGACGTACCCGGTTGTCGTGGCCACGGCGTGGTCCTGGGCGGGGTACTCGGCCGTCTGGCCGATGTAGACCTGGCACCGGTCGTCGTCGCAGATCTCGCCGGCGGCGGCCATGCCGCGCAGGGCGTAGGTCCGCTCGACGATCACCTGGGCCTGCATCGACGTGAGGGGCCAGGAGGGGTCCTGCACCTCCCCCATGCCGCGCAGGTACTGCTCGACGTCGAGCTGGTTGACGAGGTCCAGGGCGGAGCCGTCCCCCCGGGCCTGCACCAGGCCCCGGTAGCGCCGTCCCGTCGCCACCAGCCCCACGACCGAGTCACCGGCGGGCACGGCCCACAACGGCCGCGACGTGGAAGCGGTGTTGGCGGGCCCGCCCCCACCCCCGGGCCGCGTGGATCCGGAGGGGGACGTCGTCGTGGTGGTGGATCCGGGAACGCCCCCGGCGCCGGGCGTCGTCGGCAGTGGGGACCGGTTGGGGCCGGTGGTGGAGGTGGTCGTCGACGATGTCGTGGGCAGGGTCGGCGGCGGAAGGGTCACGGCCGGGCCCAGCGCCTGGGCGCTGACCCCTCCCCC
Source organism: Acidimicrobiales bacterium (assembly GCA_035695125.1). GTDB lineage: Bacteria > Actinomycetota > Acidimicrobiia > Acidimicrobiales > JAJPHE01 > DASSEU01. Next base: position 9,963 of record DASSEU010000004.1, on the reverse strand, counting down.
CAGGACGGTTGCCGTGTAGCGGCCTCCGGCGTAGCGGAGGTCGGCGCCCCCGCCCGGTGGAACCTTGAGGGGGAACCCCGGGGACTGGCTCCCACTGACGGCGTCCTGGATCTGGCCGCCGTTCGGCAGCTGGATGGTCGTGTCCCCGTTCGGCGCCGACAGGACCTGCACCCGGACGGGCCCGCCGTCGCTGCCCAGGCTGGTGCCGGGATAGAACTGGCCGAGGATCTGGCGGGTGCCCGCCCCGGCCCGCCCCATCGACAGCGACCCGTCCTGGGACAGGCCCACGCCGTGGCCGAAGCCCCGCCCGGAGACGGAGACCACCGCCACCCCGCCGGCCGCGCCGGCGGGTCCGGCCGCCTCCAGGGCGGGGACGGCGAGGACGGCCGCCGCTCCGGCCAGCACCCCCTTCGACACCCGTGACCGCAAGCCCGACATAGTGCCCGACACCAGTACCCTGACCACCAATGGAGCGGAGCGGAAGGTAGGGATGGACGCACCCGTCGCACCTTCCGTGGGCTGGGGTGTGCTCCACCTCTTTTTCCAGATCGGCCCGGCCGCAGACCCGGCGGCGGTGGCGGCGGCGGTCAAGGCGGCGCGGGAGGACGGGCACCAGGTGGTGGCCTTTGCCGTGCTGGGCCACAAGGCCGACGCCGGGGTGATGGCCCTCGGGCCCGACCTGTGGCGGCTGCGGCGCCTGCAGGCCGACCTGGTGGGGGCGGGCCTCGAGCTGGTGTCGTCCTACGTCTCGCTCACCGAGCTGTCGGAATACTCGGCCGGCCTGCCCGAGGAGACCAAGCAGGCCCGCCTGTACCCGAAGCTGCCCCCGGAGGGCATGACCGCCCTGTCGTTCTATCCGATGTCGAAGAGCCGCCGGCCCGGCGCCAACTGGTACTCGTTGCCGTTCGAGGAGCGCAAGGACCTGATGTACGGGCACGGGACGGTGGGGCGCCGCTTCGCCGGGCGCATCGTCCAGCTCATCACGGGATCGACGGGAATGGACGACTGGGAGTGGGGGGTGACGCTCTTCGCCCGGCAGCCCGACGACCTCAAGCAGGTCGTCTACGAGATGCGCTTCGATCCCGGCTCGGCCGTCTACGCCGAGTTCGGCCCCTTCTACACCGGCCTGCTCGGGGAGCCCGAGGAGATCGTGGCCCGCCTGGCCCGGCCGTGAGCCTCTCCGCCCTCCGGGAGTCGCTGCGGGGGATCGGCCCCGTCGTGGTGGCGTTCAGCGGCGGCGCCGACTCGGCTTTCCTGGCCTGGGTGGCCAACGACACCCTGGGGTCCGACGCCGTGCTGTGCGCCACCGCCGTGTCGGAGTCGCTGGCGCCCGAGGAGCAGGCCGACTGCGCCGCCCTGGCCGGGGAGTGGGGGCTGCGCTGGGCGCCGGTCACCACGCGTGAGCTGGAGCGGCCCGAGTACGTCGCCAACGACTCCATGCGCTGCTTCCACTGCAAGTCGGAGCTGATGGAGGTGGTGGGCCCCCTCGCCGCCGAGGCGGGGGCCACGGTGGTGCTCGGGGTCAACGTCGACGACCTCGGGGACCACAGGCCGGGCCAGCGGGCGGCCGAGGAGGCCGGGGCCCGCTTCCCCCTCGTCGAGGCCGGCTTCACCAAGTCCGACGTGAGGGAGTGGTCGCGCCGGCTCGGGCTGCGGACCTGGGACAAGCCGGCGGCGGCCTGCCTGGCGTCGCGGGTGCCCTACGGGACGCCGGTGACGCTCGGGGTCCTGTCGTCGGTGGCCGCTGCCGAGTCGGGGCTGCGCCGGCTCGGCTTACGGCAGCTGCGCGTCCGCCACTACGGGAACCTGGCCCGCATCGAGGTGCCCGAGGAGGACCTGGGTGAGGTGGTCCGCCGCCGGTCGGACGTGGTGGCCGCCGTCCACGCCGCCGGGTACCGCTACGTCACCCTCGACCTCGAGGGCTTCCGGTCTGGCAACCTGAACGGGTGACCAACGTCAGGGTCAAGCTGACCTTCCCGGAGCAGCTGGTGAAGCAGCCGATCATCGCCCGGATGGTGCGGGAGTTCAACGTGCTGCCGAACATCCGGCGGGCCAGCGTCGAGGAGACGATGGGCTGGATCGTCTGCGAGCTCGGCGGGGAGGCCGGGTCCGTGGAGAAGTCGATCGCCTGGCTCCGGGACCTCGGCGTGCAGGTCGACCTGCTGGCCGACGTCGTCGAGGGTTAAGAGGTCTGCCAGCCCGCGCCCGAGACGTTCCGGGGCTCGTAGAACAGGCACCCGTCGGGACAGGCGAACGGGAGGTCGGTGTTGGCCCCGAGCCGGCACCGCTCGGTCTTGTCCCCGCCCCGGGTCGTCTGCATCACGTAGTGCCGGCAGTCGGAGTTAACAGCCACGACACATATGGTGCCAGCCGCGCGTAGCAGGCTGGGGCAATGACGGTGGAGCCCGCCCCCGACGGAGGCCAGCCCGAGCACTTCCGGGTGGCGCGCCAGGCGCTGCTGGCCCGCACCGGCCTGTCGGGCTCGGCGTTCTGCCGTGCCTACGCCGGCCTGGCCGACGACTTCCTCGGCGGGCTGGCGACCGCCGCCGGCATCACCGACGGCTCCGGCATGGCCCTCGTGGCCGTCGGCGGCTACGGGCGGCGGGAGCTCTGCCCGGGCAGCGACCTCGACGTGACGCTCGTGCACAAGGCCCGCTCCAGCCCCAAGGAGGCGGCCGACGCCGTCTGGTACCCGGTGTGGGACACGGGCATCGGGCTCGACCACAGCGTGCGCAGCATGAAGGACGTGCTGGCCGCGGCCGGCAGCGACCTCAAGGTGGTCCTCGGGCTGCTCGACGGGCGGCTGGTGGCGGGGGACCGGGCGGTGGCCGCCGAGCTCATGGACAAGGGCGCCGAGCGGTGGCGCCGGGGCGCCGAGCGCTGGCTGCCCGAGCTCCTGGCCTCGACCGAGGACCGCCACCGCCAGTTCGGCGAGGTGGCCTTCCTCCTCGAACCAGAGCTCAAGGAGGGCGAAGGTGGCCTCCGCGACCTCGCCGCCCTCCGCGCCCTTGCGGCCGCCGCGCCGGTGGTGGAGGACTGGCGGGCCGAGCCCCAGCTGGCCGAGGCCCACGAGACGCTGCTGGCCGTGCGCGTGCAGCTCCACCGTCAGGCGGGCCGCCCCCTCGACCGCCTCCTGCTCGACGAGCAGGACGGGGTGGCGGCCGCCCTCGGCTACGAGGACGCCGACGCCCTCATGGGCGCGGTGGCCACGGCGGCGCGGGGGGTGGCCTGGGCGGCCGGTGACGCCTGGCGGCGGGTGGCGGCGTGGCAGGCCGGGCCCAAGGGGCGCCGGGGCGGCGTGGACCGGCCCCTCGAGCCCGGGCTCCTCCTCCGGGACGGGGAGGTGGCCCTCACCGCCCACGCCGACCCCGAGGTGGACCCGTCCCTGGCCCTGCGGGCCGGGGCGGTGGCGGCCGAGCTCGGCGTGCCCCTGGCCCGCTCCTGCGTGGGCCGCCTGGCCGGCGGCGTGCAGACCCTCGACGGCCCCTGGCCCCCGGAGGTCCGCAACGCCCTCGTGCGCCTGCTGGGCGCCGGGCCCGCCGCCATCCCCGTGCTGGAGGCCCTCGACCACACCGGCGTGCTGTCCCGCCTGCTGCCGGAGTGGGAGCCGGTGCGCAACCGGCCCCAGCGCAACGCCTTCCACCGCTTCACGGTCGACCGCCACCTGTGCGAGGCGGCCGCCAACGCCGCCCCCCTGGTCCGCCGGGTGCGCCGCCCCGATCTCCTGCTGGTCGGGGCGTGGCTCCACGACATCGGCAAGGGCTACCCCGGGGACCACACCGAGGCGGGCATGGAGGTCGTGGCCCGCATCGGGGCGCGCATGGGCTTCCAGCCCGCCGACGTCGACGTGCTGGTGAAGCTCGTCCAGCACCACCTGCTGCTGCCGGACGTGGCCACCCGGCGCGACGTCGACGACCCCGCCACCCTGGCCATGGTCGCGGAGGCGGTGGGGGACCTCGACACGCTCGAGCTCCTCGGCGCGCTGGCCGAGGCCGACGGCCAGGCGACCGGGCCGGCGGCGTGGGGTCCGTGGAAGGCGGGACTGGTCGACACGCTCGTGCGCAACGTGGCCGCCACCCTGGCCGGGGCGCCGGTCGAGACGTCCCCGGGCCTGCCCACCGACGAGCACCGCCGCCTCATGGCGGGGCGCGCCCTGCACGTGGTCGCCTCCGGCACGACCGTGACCGTCGTCGCGCCCGACCGGGCCGGGCTGCTGGCGGCCGTGGCCGGGGTCCTGACCCTGCGCGGGCTGGACGTCCTGGCGGCGGCGGCGGCGTCGGAGGGCGGGATGGCGGTGGAGGTGTTCGAGGTGGCGCCCACCGTCGGTCAGGACGGGCTCGGGGGGGAGGCGGTGGCCGGCTTCGTGGGGGACGCCGTGGGCGGCATGGCCGAGGACCTCGAGGCCGTCTTTTCCGGCCGGCTCGACCTGGAGACCGCCCTGGTCGAGAAGGAGCGCGCCTACGCCCGCTCCCGACGGCCCCAGGCGGCGCGCCCGGCCGAGCCCCGGGTGATCGTCGACAACGAAGCCTCGGAGGCCGCCACCGTGGTCGAGGTGCGCTCCCCTGACGCGGCCGGGATCCTGCACGGGATCACCCGGGTCCTGGCCGACGGCGGCCTCGACGTGGTGTCGGCCAAGGTGTCGACGCTCGGCCACGAGGTGGTGGACGCCTTCTACGTCGTCGGGCCCGGGCAGGCCAAGATCACCGACGCCGCCCGCCTCGAGGAGCTGCAGGGGGCCCTGCTGGAGCGGCTGGCCCGCCGGTAGCCTCCCGGTGGCTATGGACGCCCAGACCGTCCAGGAGATGATCCGTTGGAGCGAGGCCCTGGCCGGCATCGCGCGCACGGGGCTGGGCTTCACGGAGAACCTCTACGAGCGGGAGCGCTTCGAGGAGGTGCTGCGGGTGGCGGCCGACATCCGCATGGCCGCCGCCGCCCGCCTCGAGGAGACACTGCCCGGGGGCCCGCACGGTCATCCCGACCAGATCGTCGAGGAGTGGCTCAAGTCGGTCGGGGCGGGCGTGGCCGGCTACGTGACGCCCAAGGTGGCGGTGGGCGCAGTGGTGGGCAACGACGCCGGGCAGCTGCTGCTCGTGCAGCGGGGGGACTCGGGCGTGTGGCTGTACCCGACGGGCTGGGCCGACATCGGGTACTCGGCGTCGGAGGTCGTCGTCAAGGAGGTGAAGGAGGAGACCGGCATCGACTGCGAGCCGCTGCGGCTGATCGCGGTGCTCGACGGCCTCCGGCTCGGCTTCACCCGCGTGCCCCTCTACTCGCTCGTCTTCCTGTGCCGCGCCACCGGCGGGGAGCTGCGGCCGCATCCGCTCGAGACCCGGGACGTGGGCTGGTTCTCCGAGGACCGGCTGCCGAGCCCCCTGGCCGGCGCCGAGCGGTGGGGGACGCACGCGTTCGCGGCGCTGCGCGGGGAGCCGGTCGACGTGCTGTTCGACGCCCCCCGCCGGCCGGCGTGGCGCGAGGAGGAGGGCTGACCGGGGCCGGGCCCCGGGTGACTACTTGGGACCGTGGTCCCGCAGGAACCGCTCCACCTCGGCGGCCAGCGACTCGGCACCGTCGATGGCGAGCTCGGGCTCGTCGTCCTCCTCGAGCTGGGCCACGTACTCGGCGATGTCCGAGTCGGCCTGGACCAGCTCGGTCACCTTGGTCTCGTACTCGGCCGCCGCCTCCTCCAGCTCGCGGGTCCGCACCGGCACCCCGAGCAGGGCGGAGGTCTTCTCGATCAGCGCCAGGGCCGCCTTGGGGCTCGGGGTCTGGCCGACGTAGTGGGGGACCGTGGCCCACAGCGACGCCGACGGCACCCCGGCCCGGCGCAGAGCGTCCCCGAAGGCGCCGACGATCCCGGTCGGTCCCTCGTAGCGCGAGCGCTCGAGATGGAGCCGGGCCCCGAGCTCGTCGTCGGCCGCCGTGCCGGTGACGCGGACCGGTCGGGTGTGCGGCACGTCGGCCAGCAGGGCCCCGAGGGTCACCACCATCTCAACGCCCAGGCTGCGGGTGACCGAGATCAGCTCGTCACAGAAGCGGCGCCACCGGAGGTTGGGCTCGGTCCCGGCCAGCAGCACGATGTCGTGGGGCAGGTCGGCCATGACCGCGTAGCGCAGCTCGTTGGCCGGCCACTCGATCCGCCGCTCGAGGTCGTCGGTCAGGCGGACGCGGGGGCGGGTGAGCGTGAAGTCGAAGTACTCCTCGGGGTCGATCGACGCGAACGCCCGGGCGCCCCACAGCTCGGAGAGGTAGCCGACCGACGAGGAGGCGGCGTCGGCGGCGTCGTTCCATCCCTCGAACGCCGCCACCAGGATGGGGCGCCGCAGCTGCGGTCGTTCGTCCCAGCGGACGCTCTCCATCGGTCCACGCTACCTTCGGCCCGGTGGCGGGTGACATCGAGGTGGTGGAGGCGACGACCGTCGACCAGGAGCTGGTCGACGGGTGGGCCCGGCTGGTGGGGCAGCTCTCCAGCTCGGCGCCCCCGCCCGGTCGGGACGAGCTCGGTGAGATCACGGCCTCGCCCGCCACGGTCCTGTTCGTGGCCCGCCTGGACGGGCGCATGGTCGGCAGCCTCACGCTCGTGCTCTTCCGGATCCCCACCGGCATGCGGGCCATCATCGAGGACGTCGTCACCGACGAGGCCGTCCGGGGCCGGGGGGTCGGCTCGGCCCTCACCAGGGCCGCTCTCGACCGGGCCGGCGCCGCCGGGTGCCGCTCCGTGGACCTCACCAGCCGCCCGTCCCGCGAGGCGGCCAACCGCCTCTACCAGCAGCTGGGGTTCAAGCGGCGCGAGACCAACGTCTACCGCTACGACGGCTGACGCCGCGTCGGTCTCCTGGTCGCTCAGCTGCTAGTCGCTGCTGCTAGTCGCTCAGCTGCACGGGCACGGTGGCGATGTCCTGACGGGCGCCGCCCGGGCCCGTGTCGAAGGCGGTGAGCGTCCCCGCTCCCGGTGACGCCGTGGCGAAGCGCATCGTCACGCTGAACCGCCCTCCGGCCGGACGGACCACGGCGGAGGCCAGCTCGTTGCCGCCGGCGTCGCTCAGCTGCACCGTCACGGTCGCCACCGTGCTCCGCCCCGTCACCACCATCGGGCTGACCACGGTCTGGCCGGCGTGCGGGGAGGTGATCACGATGGCCCCCCCGGTCGTGGCGGCGGCCGGATTGGTGGTGCTGGTCGTCCCCGATCCCGGGGCGGGTGTGGTCGTGGTGGTCGTCCCCGCCCGGCCGGGGGCGGGTGCCGCCGTCGACCCGGTCACGGAGGCGGGGTTAATGGTCGTGGCGTTGGCGTGGGGTGCCGACCCCGACGAGCTGCACGCGGCGGCGCCGGCGGCCAGGGCCAGCGCCCCGGCGAGCGGGATCAGGCGGGACGGGGTGCGCACGGCCGGCATTCTTGTGTATGCCGAGGCCGTCGCCGGAGGACCTCGAGCGGGCCGGGGACCGCACGATCCCCGACCTCGTCGGGCCCGGGCTGCGGGTGCTGTTCTGCGGCATCAACCCGGGGCTGTGGTCGGGGGCGGCCGGCCTCCACTTCGCCCGGCCCGGGAACCGCTTCTGGAAGGTGCTCCACGGCGCCGGCTTCACCGACCGGGTGCTGGACCCGGCCGAACAGGCCGTCCTGCCCTCGCTCGGGATCGGCATCACCAATCTGGTGGCCCGGACGACGGCGGCGGCCAGCGAGCTGTCGGCCGACGAGCTGCGGGCCGGGGCGGCGGCGCTGGAGCGCACGGCCCGCCGCCTGCGGCCGGGCGCCGTGGCCGTCGTGGGCATGCAGGCCTACCGCACCGCCTTCCGCCGGCCCCGGGCCGGCATGGGCCCCCAGGCCGAGGCGCTGGCCGGGTCGGCGCTGTGGGTCCTGCCCAACCCGAGCGGACTGCAGGCCCGCTACCAGCTGCCCGAGATGGTGGCCGCCTACGCCGAGCTGCGACGCGCCTGCGGAATACCTGCTCCCACAAGGCGTTCCCCCTCCAGATGAGGGCCATCACGTGAGACCGGGCCCATGAGGTCGATGAGCCCGCACGGGCCGGGGATGCGCTCGAGCCCGTGGGCCATGATGCGCTCGTTCCGGCGCGACCCCTCGGTCACCAGCCAGAAGCTGGCGCCCGGGACCCTCAAGCGGATCTTCCGGTTCGCGGCGCCCTACCGGCGCCAGCTGATGGCGCTCGTGGCCATGCTGGCCGTCGACTCGGTCATCGGCGTGGTCAACCCGCTCCTGTTCCGGGAGATCATCAACCGGGGCATCCTCCGCCACGACGGGGGACTGGTCGTGACCCTGGCGGCTGTGGCCGCCGGCCTGGCGCTGTTCGACACGACCCTGTCCCTGGTCGAGCGCTGGTTCTCGGCGCGCATCGGGGAGGGACTGATCTTCGACATGCGCACCCAGGTCTTCTCCCACATCCAGCGCATGCCGATCGCCTTCTTCACCCGCACCCAGACCGGCGCTCTGGTCAGCCGCCTGGACAACGACGTGCTCGGGGCCCAGTCGGCGTTCACGGGGACGTTCTCGAGCGTGATCGGCAACACCCTCACCGTCTCGTTCACGCTGGCCGCCATGTTCACGCTGTCGTGGCCGATCACCCTGGTGGCCCTGGCCCTGCTGCCGCTGTTCATCGTGCCCGCCCGGCGGGTGGGGCGCCGGCTGCAGAGCATCACCCGGGAGAGCTACAACCTCAACGCGGCGATGACCATGACGATGACCGAGCGGTTCAACGTGGCCGGGGCGTTGCTGACCAAGCTGTTCGGAAGGCCGGCCGAGGAGGACGCCCAGTTCTCCCGGCGGGCGGGACGGGTGCGGGACATCGGGGTGACATCGGCGATGTACGCGGGCGTGTTCTTCGCCGCTCTGATGCTGGTGGCGGCCCTCGCCACCGCCCTCGTCTACGGATGGGGCGGTTGGATGGCCGCCCGCGGTGCCCTCGACGTCGGCACGGTCGTGGCCCTCACGACCTACCTGGCCCGCCTGTACGGGCCGCTGACGTCACTGTCCAACGTGAACGTGGACGTGATGACCGCCCTGGTCTCGTTCGACCGGGTCTTCGAGGTGCTCGACCTGCCGCCCATGATCGCCGACGCCCCCGACGCGGTCGAGCTGCCGCCGGGCGCCAGCACCATCGAGTTCGACCACGTCGACTTCCGCTACCCGACCGCCGCCGAGGTGTCGCTGGCATCGCTCGAGGCGGTGGCGGTGCTCGACAACATCCCCGACCGCCCGGTGCTCCACGACGTCTCGTTCCGGGCCGAGCCGGGGGAGCTGGTGGCGCTGGTCGGTCCGTCGGGAGCCGGCAAGACGACGATCAGCCAGCTGGTCACGCGCATGTACGACCCCACCGCCGGCACGGTCCGCATCGGCGAAATGGACGCCCGCGCCGTGACCCAGGACTCGCTGCGCGCCGCCATCGGGGTCGTGACCCAGGACGCCCACATGTTCCACGACACCATCCGGGCCAACCTCCTGTACGCCCGCCCCCACGCCACCGACGCCGAGCTGGTCGACGCCCTGCGCGCCGCCCAGATCTGGGACCTGGTCGAGGGCCTCCCGGACCACCTCGACACGGTGGTGGGGGACCGCGGTTACCGGCTGTCGGGGGGAGAGAAGCAGCGCCTCGCCATTGCGCGCCTGCTCCTCAAGGCGCCGAGCATCGTCGTTCTCGACGAGGCGACCGCCCATCTCGACTCGGAGTCCGAGGTGGCGGTGCAGCACGCCCTCAACCAGGCGCTGACGGGGCGCACTTCCCTCGTCATAGCCCATCGCCTCTCCACCGTGCGCGACGCCGACCGCATCCTCGTGGTCGACGACGGCCGCATCGTCGAGTCGGGCCGCCACGAGGAGCTGATCACCCGCGACGGCCTGTATGCCGAGCTCTACCGGACGCAGTTCCTCCCCGCCGCCGCCAGCCCCGCCGCCACCGGCGCCGTGATCGGCTCCGTCACCGGCTGAACAGCACCCCCGGGTTCAGCACGCCCTCC
>DASSEU010000003.1:0-67311 GCA_035695125.1 Acidimicrobiales bacterium | reverse complement strand
CTTGACCATGGCGCGCTTCTCGATCTGGCGCACCCGCTCCCCGCTGAGCCCCAAGACCTCCCCGGCCTCCCCGTAGGTCCGGGGATCGCCGCGGTCGAGCCCGTAGCGCAGGCGCAGGACGGTCTGCTCCTGGTCGTCGAGGACGCCGAGGAACCGGTCCACCGCGCCCGGCAGGAGCGCGGCGGCGGCCGCCGAGGCGGGGTCGACGGCGGCGGGGTCGGAGACCACGTAGCCGAGACCCTCGTCGGAGTCCTCGGACAGGGGGGCGTCGAGGCTGGCCGGCTCGGAGGGAAGGGTGGTCACCTCGGCCACCAGTTCGGGGGACCAGCCCAGCTCCTCGGCCAGCTCGTCCTGGGTGGGGCTGCGACCCAGCTCGGACTCCAGCCGGGTCGTGACCCGGCGCAGGGCGTCGACCCGGTCGGCCACGTGCACGGGAAGCCGAATGGTGCGGCAGGTGTTGGCCACGCCACGCGAGATGGCCTGGCGGATCCACCAGGTGGCGTAGGTCGAGAACTTGAAGCCCTTGCGGTAATCGAACTTCTCCACGGCGTGGATCAGCCCGAGGTTGCCCTCCTGCACGAGGTCGAGGAGGGGCAGACCCGACCACTGGTACCTCTTGGCCACGGAAACGACCAGCCGCAGGTTGGCATTGACCATGGCCTGGCCGGCGTCCTCACCGGCGCGCACGGTGCGGCGCAGGCGGGCCCGCACCGCCGGGGTCAGCTTCTCCCCCGACTCCAGCCGGGCCCGCGCCTCGGCGCCGGCCTGGATCAGGGCCCCCAGGCGCGCCTCGTCATCCTTGGTCAGGAGGGCGTGGCGGCCGATGTCGGCCAGGTAGAGACCGACCAGGTCCTGCTCCTGGTCGGTCAGCTCCAGAGACTTTGATGAAGAGCGGCGAGCCATAGCGTTGTTACAACACTTCCCCGGGGCCGGGGCATTCCCGGTTCACTGATAGCCGAGCTGGAACCAGACCGCCTTGCCGTTGCCGGGGTGGCGCTGCGTTCCCCACCGCGACGCCAGGATGTCCACCAGCATCAGGCCCCGGCCCTTCTCGTCCCACGCGTCGGGGTGGCCGGGACTGGGCAGATGGCTGGAGCCGTCGCAGACCGACACCCGCAGCCCCTCCTCGGTGAGGGCACACTCGACCTCGACCCGGGTCCCGGCGTGGGACACGGCGTTGGTCACCAGCTCGGAAACAAGAAGCTGGGCGGTCTCGACCACCTCCGGGCGGTTCAGCCCGGCGGCGCAGTCGGCCACGAAACGCCGCGCTTCCCGGGCACTGGCTAGCTCCGCCGGCAGATCGAGGCTCGACCCGCTCATCGTGGGTATCTACCCACTGTCCGCCCCCCGCCAAGCGTACGAAACAGCCGTTACGGATAGAGCACCCCGGATGTCCGAAGCCCTGGAGTCCACGTTCCAGCGGACGGTCGACGACGGCTACGTCCGCCTCACCCGCACCTGGCCCTCCCTGCTCGCCACCGGCGTGGTGGGCGGGATCGACGTGGGGATGGGCGTGCTGGCCCTGCTGCTGGTCGACCACGTCACCCACCGGCCCCTGCTCGGGGCGCTGGCGTTCGGCATCGGCTTCATAGCCCTCACCCTGGCCAACAGCGAGCTGTTCACCGAGAACTTCCTGGTCCCGGTGGCGGCGGTGGCGGCCCGGGACGCCTCGGTGCTGCAGCTGCTGCGCCTCTGGCTCGGGACGCTGGCCGCCAACCTGGCGGGGGCCTGGGTGCTGATGGGCCTGGTCGTGGCCGGGTTCCCGGCCGTGCGCGCCACCGCGGTCGAGCTGGCCGCTCATCCCGCCTCCCAGGCCCTGGACCTGCGCACCCTCGCCAACATGGTCGTGGCCGGATCGGTGATCACGCTCATGACGTGGATGGAGCGCAGCACCGAGTCGGTGCCCGGGAAGCTGGTGGCGGCGGTGGCCGCCGCCTTCCTGCTGGCGGCCGGCCCCATGGACCACGCCATCGTGGTGTCGATCGAGATGTTCGCCGGGCTGCACGCCGGGGCCACGTTCGGATATGCCCGGTGGGCGGGCTTCCTCGGCTGGGCCATCCTCGGCAACGTGCTCGGCGGCCTCGGGCTGGTGACAGTGCTGCGGATGGTGCAGGTGGGCGGCGGGGTGCTGCGCGAGGAGCAGGACCGCGAGCCCGGTGAGCCCCGCGACGAGCCGGCCGAGGGCACCGCCTAGACCTGGTCGTCCCCGGCGTCGGTCTCCTCCAATGCGGCTGGTACGACGGCCAGATGCCGGCCGCCGGGGGAACGGTTCCGGGTCTCCTCCTGGCCCAGGCAGTAGACGGAGTAGGCCCGGCCGATCACCGGCTGGGCCACGTTGCGCACCGGGACGCCGCCCGGCGTCACGCCGCGCTCGCTGCCGGCGTGGGCGTGGCCGTGGACGGCCAGGTCGGCGCCGGCCCGGTCGACGGCCTCGGCCAGGTGGACGCTGCCCAGGAACGGATAGATCTCGGGACGCTCACCCCGCAGGGTGCCGTCGACCGGTGCGTAGTGGGTGAGCGCCACCCGCCAGTCGGTCCGCAGCCCGTCCAGCTGCTCGTGGAGCTGGACGGCCAGCTCCACGGTGTGGCGAACGAAGGCCTTCATCAGCGGCTCCCCGAAGTCGGATCCGGAGGCCCCGGCAAAGCCGCCCCCGAACCCCTTCCCCCCCGCCACTCCCACGGTCGAGCCGCCCACCTCGATCACGGCGGAGCCGCCCTCGAGGACCTGCACCCCGGCGTCCTCCATCACCCCGGCTATCCCGTCCTGGTGGTCGGAGTGGTAGTCGTGGTTTCCGAGCACGGCCACCGCCGGCACCGGAAGGCCGGCCAGCTCCCCCGCCAGGGCCTCGGCCTCCTCCCGAAGGCCGAGCCGGGTGAGGTCCCCGGCCAGCAGGAGGACGTCGGCTTCGTCGGCCAGGCCCTCGATGTGGGGGCGCAGCCGGCCCCGGGCGTCGGGGCCGAAGTGCACGTCCCCGACGGCCGCCACCCTGATCACGCCAGATGCTCCGCGTCCGTCGGCCCCGCGATCGGAGCGACCGCGACGCTGTCGACCACGTCGAGGTCGACGGCCACGGCGGCGGCCACCTCAACGGCGGCGCGGCGGCGCTCCTCGGTGGCCACGGTGCCGATCAGGTGGAGACGGCCGCCGGCCACCTGCACGTCGAGGCCCAGATCGGCCACGCGCGGATCGCGGGCCAGGCCGGCCCGCACCCGCTCGCAGACATAGACGTCCTCGTCGTTGCTCATTGCGCCGTCACCACCTCGAACAGGGCCTGGGCGGGGCGCAGCGGAACCCCGAGGTCCTCGGACATGGCGTAGACCAGGAGCGAGGCGATGTCGGCCCCTTCGAGGGCACCGACGGCGTCGGCCAGGACCGACATGAAGGCGTCGTCCTGCGTGCCCGCCGGTCCCATCCGACGATCGGTCCCGGTGGACCCGTTCCCGCCCATCGGAAGCGTCCCCCTAACCCGTGCCCTGGAGGTAGTCCGCCTGGGACTGCGGACTCTCGCTGAAGGCCACCCTCACCTTCTGCTCCGGTCGGCGCTGGTTCTCGATGGCCTGCGCCGCCATCGAGCGCTGGTCGGCCTCGGTGAGCGGCGGCTGCACCATGCCCCGGGGCCACAGCCTGCGGGCCAGCACCACATTGAGCTCGGCCGCGTACATGCTCAGCTGCACTCCCAGGTAGACCCACGCCAGCAGTCCGAGAACGATGCCGAACATCCCGTACACGGCGTTGTCGTTGTGCAGGTAGTGACCCACGACGAAGCCGCCCACGGCCTGCAGGATCGTCCATCCGATGCCGCCTGCCAGGGCGCCGGGCCACAGCGAACGGGTCTCCACGACGCCGGGAGTGAGGACCCGGAAGCCGAGGAAGTACACGCCCACGTTCACGGCGACGGCCAGCACCTCACCAGCTACGGCCAGCCCGGGATTGTGGTGGTTGTGGCCGAAGGTGCCGAACCCGGCCAGGAACGTGGTGAGAAGCAGGCCAATGCCGAGAGTGGCGATGAAGCCGAGGCTGCGCAGCAGGCGCTTGGTGAAGTTGGGGCGCTCCGGCCCCGGGAGGTTCCAGATCTGGGCCATCGAGAACAGCCCCGACTGGGCCACCCCCATCGAACCCCACAAGAGCCCCACCAGCCCGACGACCACCCCGAAGGCCGAGCCCGCCTTCATCCCGTGCACGTTCTTGCTGAGTTGGGTGCCGATGATCGGGAACTGGCCGAAGGTCGAGTTGAGGATGGCCTTGTGCAGGCCGGGATAGTGCCCGAGCACCAACCCTGCGATCGTCACCAGAAAGAGCAGCAGCGGGAAGATGGCGCTGAAGGCGGACAGGGTCAGGCTGGAGCAGAGGACTCCCGCGTTGTCGTCCCCGAACTTCTTGAGGACCCCGTACCCGACGGCGGCGGCCCGGTGGCGCTGCTGGTAGGCGTCGACCGTCCGGGCCGCCCGCTCGATCGGATTCATGGAGCTGTCAGCGATTCCCGGGAGCGGCGCTGATATCGGCCAGTACCGAGCCGCCGTCGCGCTCCATGGCCAGGTCACCGATGGACAGCACGCCCACGGGCTTGCCGTTGTCGACGACGGGAAGACGCCGGATGGCCTTCTCGCGCATCATCTTGACGGCCTTGTCCACCGGATCGGACGGCGAGAGGAACGTGAGGTCCTTACTGGCGATCTCGGCCAGCTTCACCTGGTCCGGGGCCCGGCCTTCGGCCACGGCGCGCACGACAATGTCACGGTCCGTGACGATGCCGCACACCTTTCCGCCATCCTGCACGATCACCGCCCCGGTGTCCTTCTCGCGCATGGTGGTGGCCGCCTTGAGGGCCGTATCGGAGGCCTGACAGGCCACCGGGTTCTTCGTCATGACTTCCTTGACAGTCTGTGTCATACGAGTGCACCTCCTCGCTCCGCCGCGTCGGTCGCAGCCTCGTGACGTATGCCAGTTACCCGGACAGCGGGCGCAGGACACGTGGCGGTGCGCAGTCAGCCCTTGGTGTTGTGGAACTCCACGCGCCACCGCCACTCGCTCCCGTCGGGTGCGTTCCACCACTCGCACAGGATCCCGACCTCCCCGCCCGGCAGGATCACCGGTAGACCGTTGTCCTCCTCGGTCGGCCACACCTGCTGCCGGGTCACGCTGCCGTTCTCCAGGCACAGTCGTGACATCGGGGTCTGCCCGTCGGCCTCCAGATCAGTGGCTTCGGCCACGACGGCGCCGGCATCGTCGCGCACGGTGACCGAAACCTTGGCCGGCAGGGAATGGGCCAGCACAACGGGTGCAGCCGCCATCAGGCCCCGCGCCACCTCGATCCCGAGCATGCCGCCGGGCGTACGGATCTCCCAAACGTGGTCTTTGCTCACGAAGCTTCCGTACCCCGGACCGCCCGCGATTGCCCCCGCCGCCCCAGGGGGACAAGGTACGGATCCCCACACCGATCCACACAGAGGAGGAGCGGTGCCGAATCCGCAGCAGCCCGAGATCCGACGCAGCGGGCGCAGCCCCGTCGACGAGAGCGCCACCAAGGAGGCCCTGACCGCTCAGGAAACGCCTCCGGTCAGGGAGGACGGCCATCCGGTCCCGGAGGACAACGTCCCGGGTCACCACCCCGAGCACGAGCAGGACAAGCCGGTGGCCCGCTTCCGCCAGCGGGCGGCGCGGGTCGTCGACGAGGCCCATACCCGCCAGCACGCCGTGCGCGAGCGGGAGCTGGATCTGGGCCCGTTGCGCTTCGACGCCCTCGAGTGCGGCCGGGAGGGGGACGAGCTCGTGCTGCTCCTCCACGGCTTCCCCCAGCTCTCCTCGGCGTGGCGGCCCCTTCTCGAGGAGCTCGGCGCCAACGGGTACCACGCCGTGGCCCCCGACCAGCGCGGCTACTCCCCCGGCGCCCAGCCTCCCGGCGTGGGGTCCTACCGGCTGTCGGAGCTGGTCGACGACGTCCTGCGGATGGCCGACGCCCTCGGCGCCCGCCGGTTCCATCTGGTCGGTCATGACTGGGGCGGGATCGTGGGGTGGGCCGTGGCCACGACCGCCCCGTCCCGCCTGTTGAGCCTCTCGGTCGTGTCGACGCCGCACCCGCGCGCCTACCTCGGCTCTCTGCTGCGCAGCCCCCAGATCCTGCGCTCCGGCTACATCGCCTTCTTCAGCATGCCGGTGGTGCCCGAGCTGGTCCTCGGGTCGGCCGGGGGCACCCTGCTCCGCCGCGCCCTCACGGCGTCGGGGCTCCCGGAGGACGTGGCCGGCCAGTACGTGGAGGAGCTGCAGCGCCGGCGGGCGTTGGGCCCCGCCCTCAACTGGTACCGGGCCCTCTCGCGCTCGCGGCCCATGGTCGGGCCGGTCGAAGTTCCGACCCTCTACGTGTGGAGTGACGGGGACACCGCCCTGGGCGGGGCGGCGGCCCGGGCCACCGCCCGCCAGGTGCGGGGGCCGTACCGCTTCGAGGTGCTCCACGGAGTGAGCCACTGGATCCCGGAGACGGCCCCGGACGAGCTGGGGCGGATGGTCCTCGAGCACCTGCAGTCGGTGGGCCAGGGCAGCGGCGGGACCGGAAGGGACGTGCTGACCAACGAGCGCTCGGCGCCGGGAGAAGCTTCGGCCGGCTAAGAGCGGGTCCGCTTCTCCGCCATCTGCGCGACCGCCTCCCCCACCTCGGGGTCGTGGCCGAGGTCCATCGGATCACGGGTGCGCTCGATCTCCCCGGCGTCCTCGCTCAGTTCGCGCACGAGCTTTTCGTCGTCCTCTCGGGACGGAAGGTCTCCCATGGCCGGGGCTGTACCCGAGGGGCCCCGGACAGAAGCGGGGCGCTCGCGCCCCCCGAGTAGCGTCGACCCGGTGACGAGCCGCGGACCGGTGCCGTCCACCGCCGGTGCCGTCCCGTCCTCGGCCGACGCCGTCGTCATCGGATCCGGGCCCAACGGGCTTGTCTGCGCCAACCTGCTGGCCGACGCCGGATGGGACGTGGTCGTGCTCGAGGCGGCAGCCACTCCGGGGGGAGGTGTCTCGAGCGCCGACTACCTCGGGCCCGGCTACGTAGCCGATGTCTGCAGCGCCTTCTACCCGCTGGCGGCGGCGTCCCCGGTGATCACCGGCCTCCACCTCGAGGACCACGGCCTGCGGTGGCGCCATGCGCCGGCCGTGCTGGCCCACTCCCTTCCCGACGGCCGGGCCGCCGTGCTGCACCGGGACCTGGAGAAGACCGTGGACAATCTGGACGGCTTCGGCGCGGGCGACGGGAGGACGTGGCGGTGTCTGTTCGCGGCGTGGCAGGACCTGCGCGCCGACGCCATCAGCGCCCTGTTCACCCCCTTTCCACCGCTGCGGGCCGGCCTGCGCGCGGCGCGGCAGTTGGGACCGGCCGGCGTGCTGCGCCTGGCCCGCTACGCCGCCCTGCCGGTGCGCCGCCTGGGCCGGGAGGAGTTCTCGGGACCGGGGGGCCCGCTCCTGCTGGCGGGCTGCGCCCTGCACACCGACCTGACGCCGGAGTCGGCCGCCAGTTCCGCCTTCGGCTGGCTCCTCTGCATGCTCGGCCAGGACGTGGGCTTCCCCGTACCGGAAGGCGGTGCGGGCAGCCTCAGCGCCGCCCTCGTCCGCCGGCTCGAGAGCCGCGGCGGGCGGATCTTCTGCTCCCGCCGGGTGGAGCGGATCGACGTGGCCGGAGGCCGGGCGGCGGGCGTGATCACCTCGGACGGGGACCGGGTGGCCGCCCGGCGGGCGGTCATGGCCGACGTGGTGGCCACGCAGCTGTTCGGTGGGCTGGTGGGCTGGGACAACCTCCCCCCTTCCATGCGTCGCGACATTGAGCGCTTCGACTGGGACAACTCGACGTTCAAGGTGGACTGGGCCCTGGGTGCTCCCGTCCCGTGGCGCGCCGAGGGAGCGCGGGGGGCCGGGACCGTCCACCTGAGCGACAGCCTCGACGAGATCACGCAGTACAGCGCCGAGCTCCACCAGGGCCTGGTGCCCGCCCGGCCGTTCGTTCTCGTAGGTCAGATGACGACGGCGGATCCCACCCGCTCCCCCGCCGGCACCGAGGTGGTGTGGGCCTACACGCACGTGCCCCGACGGGTGAGCGGAGATGCCGGAGGCGCCGGGATCACGGGACGCTGGGACCACTCCGAAATGGAGGCGATGGCGGCGCGCCTGGAGGACAGCATCGAGGCCCACGCCCCGGGCTTCAAGGAACTCGTGGTCAGCCGGCACGTCATGGGACCGGCCCAGCTCGAGGCCCACGACACCAATCTGGTGGCGGGAGCCATCAACGGCGGCACCAGCGCCATCCACCAGGAGCTCGTCTTCCGCCCCGTACCCGGGCTGGGCCGGCCCGAGACGCCCGTGCGGGCCCTGTACCTGGCGTCATCGTCGGCCCACCCCGGCGGCGGCGTCCACGGGGCGTGCGGCTCCAACGCGGCCCGGGCCGCCCTGTGGGCCGAGCGGCCCTTCGGCCGGTACGTCGGTGCCCCTCTACTGAGCGCAGCGGGCCGAATGGCCCGCGGCTACTGAAGGAGCCGCCTCCACGCCGGCGAGAGGGGACCATTTTGGCAGGAACTGGATACGTGACAGGAGTGCGCCCTCACATCGGGGGGTAGGTTCCGGGCCGGCATGGGGCAACTCGGGGAAGAGAGTCGAGCGTCCGGCCCGCTGATCGTGGTGTCCAACCGCGGGCCCGTCGAGCACCAGCGGGGCGCGGACGGCAAGCGCGTCACCCGGCGCGGGGGTGGCGGCCTGGTCACGGCCCTGTCGGGCCTGGCCTCGCTCACCGACGCCGTCTGGGTGTGCAACGCCATCACGGACGAGGATCGGGCGGTGGCGCGCGAGCGCGAGGGCAGGACCTTCACCGTCGACGACGGGAGCGCCCACCACCTCGTCCGCATGGTGGACACCGATCCGAAGGAGTACGACCGCTTCTACTCGATCATCTCCAACCCGCTGCTCTGGTTCATCCAGCACAACCTCTGGGACCTGTCGAACGCCCCGGACATCACCGCCACCGAACTCGAGGCCTTCTACGCCGGGTACGTGCCGGTCAACGAGGCGCTGGCGGCAGCGGCGGCCGACGAGCTCGACCGGGTGGGGCCGGGCGCCACCGTGATGGTGCACGACTACCAGCTGTACCTCCTGCCGGCGTTCCTCCGGCAGCGCTGCCCCGAGGTGCTCCTCCACCACTTCGTGCACATCCCGTGGCCGTCCCCCGAGTCATGGAAGACGCTGCCGCCCCGCCTGCGCGAGCCGCTGCTGCACGGGATCCTGGCCAACGACATCGTCGCCTTCCACACCGAGCAGTACGCCCGCAGCTTCCTGCGTACGTGCCAGGAGCTGCTCGAGCTGCCGGTCGACCTCTCCGACCTGACCGTGCGGGTCGGCAGCCGGACCGTGCACACCCGCTGGTACCCGATCTCGATCGACGCCGACGCCCTCGAGGCAGAGACCCGCTCCCCCGAGGTGGCCGAGATAAGGGGGCGGCTGGAGAACGTCCGGCGCGAGCACCTGATCCTGCGCGTCGACCGCACCGACCTGTCGAAGAACATCCTGCGCGGCTTCAAGGCGTTCGACCAGCTGCTGCGCGACCACCCCGACCTGACCGGGCGGGTGACCTTCCTGGCGCTGCTGCAGCCCAGCCGCCAGGACGTGGAGGAGTACGCCGACTACCTCGGGAAGATCCGCCGGCTGGTGGCCGACATCAACCTCGAGCACGGCAACGCCGAGTGGCAGCCGATCGACCTGCGCCTCGAGGACTCGCGGCCCCAGGCCATGGCCGCCTACCAGCTGTTCGACGTGCTCCTGGTCAACCCGGTGCTGGACGGGCTCAACCTGGTGGCCAAGGAGGGAATGCTGCTCAACGAGCGCGACGGAGTGCTGGTGCTGTCCGAGCACGCCGGCGCCCACGCCGAGCTGGGTGCGTTCTGCCTGTCGGTGCACCCCTTCGACATCGAGGCCCAGGCCGAGGCGCTCTGGTACGCCATCACGATGGACCGGGCCGAGCGCCAGGCCCGCCGGGAGGCGTGTGTGCAGGTCATCCGGGGCAACGACATCCGCAAGTGGCTTCTGCAGCAGCTGGCCGACATCTCCGCCCTCCGCGACCCCGACCTGGCCGCCCTCGACCTGACGTCCGGGGCCGAGATGCCGCCGATCCTGCCCGACCCCATGCCGCCGATCGACCCCACCCCGATCGACCCGAAGGGGCCGCCGATAAACCCTGATCCGGGGGTGCCCGCCCCCGCCCCGTCGCCCATCCCCCCTCCCCCCGAGCCCCAGCCCGTCTGAGCAGGCGCCGGGCCGGCCCGCCTGGTCCGGGCCCGGGCCGGCGCCGGGCCGCACGCGGGCGGCGTGTAGAACTGCGGCGTGTAGAACTACAGAAATGGCCTCCGACCTGCGCTGCTCGACATGGACGCGCCAAGAGGGCGTCGACCCGATCGGCTCGGCCGGCTCCTACTCCGGCTATCTCCTGGTCGAGTGGCCGCTGCCGTGGCCCCGCGACGTGTCCGAGATCCCCGAGCTGGCGCCGGTGGCGGCGGCGGCCAAGGAGGCGGGCCACCGCCTGCAGGCCCTCGTTCCGGTGCCCGAGCGGGGCCCGCGGCGCGTGGTCCACTACCGCTGGGACTCCGGCTCCGGCCGCTTCGAGGGGAGGGAGGCGCCTGGGGGTGGTGACCCGGCCGGCGTGGCCCTGGCCCTGCTGGCGGGCCGGGAGCCGGAGGGGACCCAGCCGGTCACCGGGCGCGACCTGCTGGTCTGCGGCCATGGGCGCCGGGACCGCTGCTGCGGGTCGCTCGGGGTGTCCCTCGAGGAGGGGTTGGCCGCCCCCGGGGCGCTGCCCGCGGACGTACGGGCGTGGCGGACCAGCCATACCGGGGGCCACCGCTTCGCCCCCACGGCCATCCTCCTGCCCGAGGGGACGTGCTGGGGCTATCTCGACGCCGCCGCCATGGCGCGCATCCTCACCCGCGACGGGCCGGCCTCCGACCAGCTGCCCCGCTACCGCGGCTGCGCCGGGCTTTCGAGCCCGGCCGTGCAGGCGGTGGAGCGGGAGGTACTGGCCGAGGTCGGCTGGGAGCTGCTCGACCGGCCCCGGCGGGGCGAGGAGGACGGGGACGGAACGGCGCGCGTCGTCGTCGACGAACCGGATGGGCGCGTCCGCACGTGGCAGGGCCGCGTACGCGTGCGGCGGGTGCTTCCGGTGCCGCAGTGCGGGCAGGCCGTGACCGGCCAGGAGAAGACCGAGGACGAGCTGGCGGTGGAGGAGCTGCGGGAGCTGTCGATCACGGCAGGGTCTTGATCGTCCCGCCATCCACGTTGAGCAGCACGCCCGTCATCCACGCCGCCTGCTCGGAGCACAGAAAGGCGATGGCCGCCGCCACCTCGTCGGGCCGCCCGGTGCGGCCCATGGCGATGGGCTGGCGCTCCATCATCCGCTGCTCGATCTCCTCGGGCGTGCGGTTGGTGGCCGCCGCCGCCTCCTCGTAGCCCGTGACCACGCCCTCGGTGCGGGTGAGCCCCGGCAGCACCGCGTTCACGAGCACGCCGTCCCGGGCGTAGGCCAGGGCGGTGGTGCGGGTGGCGTGCAGGAGGGCCGCCTTGGCCGCCCCGTAGGACCCGAAGCGGACATCGGGATCGCGTCCCGCCGTCGACGACACGTTCACGACCCGGCCCCAGCCCCGCCCCACCATGTCCGGCACGCACGCCATGGTCAGCTCCATGGCGGTGATCACGTTCAGCCGGAACACGTCGACCCACATCCCGGCCGAATAGCGGGTCAGGTGGTCGTTCCCGTCCGGGCCGCCCCCGGCGTTGTTGACCACGATGTCGACCCGCCCCCAGCGCGCCAGGGCGGCGTCCCGCAGGCGCTGCGCCGAGGCCGGGTCCAGGGCGTCGGCGGCCACACCCTCGACGTCCCCACCGGCGGCCCGCAGCTCGGCCACGGTCTCGTCGAGGGCGGCCCGGCCCCGGGCCGACAGCAGCACCGCCGCTCCCTCGGCGGCCAGGACGCGCGCCGTGGCCCTCCCTATGCCCCTGCTGGCGCCGGTCACGATGGCCACCCGGCCCGAGATCCCGAGCTCCACGGACGGCGAGCATAGGAGCGGCGCCACTAGCGTCGTCCGCCGTGGTCACCCGCGTCCCGTACGACGAGTTCTCCATGTTCCACGAGAACGCCGAGGAGTACGGCATCCCCTACGCCGGACCGCCGGCCGTGCGCCGCGAGCGGGTGCCCATGGGGGACGGCCGCCACCTCAGCGCCCTCGTCTGGGGGACCGACGATCCCGAGCTGGTCTTCCTCCACGGCGGAGCCCAGAACGCCCACACCTGGGACACGGTGCTGCTGGCCCTCGGCCGTCCGGCCGTTGCCGTCGACCTGCCCGGCCACGGCCACTCGGACGGCGGCCGGGCCGGGTACCTGAGCGCACGCGACAACGCCGACGACGTGGCGGCGGCGGTGCGGGCCCTGGCGCCCGGCGCCCGCGCCGTCATCGGCATGTCGCTCGGCGGGCTGACCACGCTGGCCCTGGCGGCCGCCCATCCCGACGTGGTGCGCCGGGTCGTGCTGGTCGACGTGACACCCGGTGTGAACCGGGAGAAGGCCGCCGCCATCACCGCCTTCGTCAACGGACCCGAGAGCTTCCCCGACTTCGACGCCATCCTGGCGCGCACTGTCGAGCACAACCCGACCCGGTCGGTCTCGTCGCTGCGCCGGGGGATCCTGCACAACGCCGAGCAGCGCGACGACGGCAGCTGGGTCTGGCGCTACGCCCGCCACCGGGCCCTCCGGCCGCCAGAGGGAGGCGAGGCCATGAGCGACTTCGCGGCCCTGTGGGACGCGGTGTCGGGCATGCGGGTCCCGCTCATGCTCGTGCGGGGGATGCTGCCGCAGTCCGTCATCGACGACGCCGACGAGGCCGAGCTGCTGCGGCGCCAGCCCGGAGCCCGGATCGAGCACGTGGCCGGCGCCGGCCACAGCGTGCAGGGGGATGCGCCGGTGGAGCTGGCGCGTCTGATCACCGACTTCGTCTACGGCTAGAGCGAGCAGGAGGAACCGTGCCCGCGACCCTGCCCACCAACCTCGAGGAGTTCCTCGCCGGCGCCCCCGCCTGATCGGTGCCGGAGACAGTGGGATCCGCCCGCTGGCTGTCCGCCGGGGACCTGTTCGACCTGGCGGGGAATCCCGAGGAGGCCGAGCGGGCCGTGACCGAGGGGGCGTCACCGCTCACCCTGGTGCACCTCGATGCCGCCGGCCTGGCCCTCCTCGACGGCCGTTCCCCGCCCTCTCTGCCCTGGCGGGTCGTCGTCGGGGTGATGGAGGGCCGGCCCATGGCGCCGCCCCCGGTCGCCCTCGACATGGCCCTGTGCACCGGTGACGCCCCGCCCGGGTGGGTCACGGCCCCCGCGCCCGACGACGCGCTGGCGCTGATCGGTGCCGCTGCCGGCGCCAACCCGCACGCGTCGGCCGTGCTCTGCCAGCTGCTCCGCGTCAACGAGCAGCTGTCGCTGGCCGGCGGGCTGACGGCGGAGTCCTTCGCCTATTCAATGCTGCTGGCAGGGGCCGAGTTCGCGGCCTGGAACGGCACCCGCCGCGTTCCCGCCTACCGGCCCTCTCCCGAGCCGGTGATGGTGAGCGAGGACGGCGCGACGGTGACGATCTCGCTCAACCGCCCCGAGGTCCGCAACGCCTACGACGCGGCGACGCGCGACGCCCTGGTCGACGTGCTGCGGGGGCTGGCCGCCCTGCCCGACCCGCCCCCGGTCGTGCTGGCGGGCAACGGTCCCGCCTTCT
This sequence comes from Acidimicrobiales bacterium, assembly GCA_035695125.1. GTDB lineage: Bacteria > Actinomycetota > Acidimicrobiia > Acidimicrobiales > JAJPHE01 > DASSEU01. Next base: position 53,552 of record DASSEU010000003.1, on the reverse strand, counting down.
GCAGCGGCGGGGACCTCAGCCAGTTCGGGACCACCCCCGATCCCGTCACCGCCCACGCCGCCCGCACCGCCCGCAGCCCCGGCCTGCTGCTGCACCGGCTGGGCGCCACGGCCCGGGTGCACGGGGCCTGCGTGGGTGCCGGCATCGAGCTGCCCGCCTTCTGCCGCCGCGTCGTGGCCGCCGCCGACTCCACCTTCCGCCTGCCCGAGGTCGGGATGGGGCTGGTGCCCGGGGCCGGCGGTACCGCCAGCATCCTGGCCCGCATCGGGCGGCACCGCACCGCCTGCCTGGCCGTGACCGGGCAGGCCGTCACGGCACCCGTGGCCCTCGAGTGGGGCCTGATCGACGAAGTCGAATGACACGCTGCCACCTCTATATATAGGACCGCCGTGACGGCCTGATCGTGCGGGGCGGGGCCGACGTCTACCCGGCCGAGGTGGAGCGGGCGCTGGCCGCCGCCGGCCGTACGAGCCCGAGCCCTCAGAGCTGGCGGTAGAGGCCGCCGTCGACCCGGATGATGTCCCCGGTCACGAACGCCGAGGCCTCGCTGGCCAGCCACAGGGCCGGGCCCACGTAGTCCTCGGCGTAGCCGGGCCGGCCGAGGGGCACGCCCGCCCCGGCGTTGGCGCGCATCTCCGGGCTCCACGCCAGGGTGATGTCGGTCATCACCGGTCCGGGGAGGATGGCGTTGGAGCGCACCTTGGGCCCGTAGGCCTCGGCCATGGCCACGGTCAGGGCGTTGAGGCCGGCCTTGGCGCAGGCGTAGACGAGCTCACGGCTGCCCGGTCGCAGCGAGCCCACCGTGCCGACATTGATGATCGAGCCGCCGTCGGCCGCCGCCATCCGCGAGCCGAAGTTGATCGCCAGGCGCAGGGGACCCTTCAGGTTCACGCCGTGGACCTTGTCGTAGTACTCCTCGGTGATGTCGGTGAGGCTGTCGTAGAGGGGTGACATGCCTGCGTTGTTGACGAGCACGTCGCAGCGGCCGAACTCGGCGTACACGGCCTCGGTGAGGGCGTCGCACTGGTCCCAGTGGGCCACGTGGCAGCCGACGGCCAGGATGCGCCGGCCGGTGGCCTCCCCGACCTCGCGTGCCGCCTGCCGGCAGTTGTCGAGCTTGCGGCTCGCCACCACCACGTCGGCGCCGGCCTCGGCGAAGCCCTCGACGATGGCCCGGCCGATGCCCCGGCTCCCGCCGGTCACGACGGCCACCTTGCCGCTCAGGTCGAAGCTCGGGTTTGCCATGTCGCGCCTCCGGGTCGGGCGGGTGTGGAAGGCTCCGCCGCCGGCAGAGAGTAGGAGGGCGTCGATGGAGGTGCCGGTCTACCCGGGGACGCTGTGGGAGCTGCTGGCGGCGCGGGCCCGCCGTCAGCCGGACCGGGTGCTGCTCGAGGACGACCGGGGCGGCTCCCTCACGGCGGCCCGGTGGCAGGCCGCCGCCGAACGGGTGGCGGCCGGTCTGCAGGCCCGGGGCGTCGGGCCGGGCACGGTGGTGAGCTGGCAGCTCCCGACCCGCCTGGACGCGCCGATCCTGGTGATGGCGCTGGCCCGCCTCGGGGCGGTGCAGAACCCGATCATCCCGATCCTGCGCCGGCGGGAGGTCGGATTCATCGTCGGCCAGACCGGGGCCCGCCTGCTGATCACGCCCCGGGTCTGGCGGGGCTTCGACTACGCCGCCATGGCCGGGGAGATCGCGGCCGAGGCGGGGGTCCAGACCCTCGTGCTCGAGGACGGGGCCGCCGGCGGGGGCCTGCCGGAGGGGGACCCCGCCACGCTGCCGCCCCCGCCCACGGGCGAGGGGGACCCCGTCCGGCACATCTACTACTCGTCGGGCTCGACCGCCGACCCGAAGGGCGCCCGCCACACCGACACGTCGGTGATGAACGCCGCGACCGGGACGATTCTCGGCTACGAGGTGGGCCCGGATGACTGCATCCCGATCCCGTTCCCCTACACCCACATCGGCGGCATGGCCATGACCGTGGTCGGCCTCCACACCGGCGCCCGGGCCCTGTTGATCGAGACCTTCGACCGCGAGCAGAGCCCCCTCGTGATGGCCGAGAAGGGGGGCACGATCCTCGGCAGCGCCGTCCCCTTCTTCCACGCCTACATCGACGCCCAGCGCCGCCACGGGACCGAGCCCCTGTTCACGAAGCTCAAGGCGTTCGCGTCGGGCGGGGCGCCGAAGCCGCCCGAGCTCTACTACGAGATGAAGGAGCTGTTCGGGGTCGGGATCGTGTCGAGCTGGGGGCTCACCGAGTTCCCGATCGCAACGGTCTGCACCCTCGACGACAGCGATGAGGACCTGGCGCTCACCGAGGGCCGGATGGTGCCCGGTGTCGAGCTGCGCGTGGTCGGCACCGACGGCCGGGAGGTGGCCGCCGGAGAGGAGGGGGAGCTGCGCCTGCGGGGCCCGCAGATGTGCCGGGGCTACGTCGACCCCGCCCTCGACGCCGACGCCGTCGACGAGCACGGCTTCTTCCGGACCGGGGACCTCGGAGTGGTCGGGCCGCGTGGCCATGTCCGGATCACGGGCCGGATCAAGGACATCATCATCCGCAACGCCGAGAACATCTCGGCCCAGGAGATCGAGAACGTCCTCTACACCCACCCCCAGGTGGCGGACGTGGCGGTGATCGGCGTTCCCGACGCCCGCACCGGGGAGCGCGCCTGTGCCGTGGTCGTTCCCGCCGACGGGGCCGAGCCGCCGAGCCTGGCCGACCTGGCCCGGTTCTGCCGGGACCAGCAGCTGGCCAACCAGAAGATCCCCGAGCGGCTGGAGATCGTGGCCGCCCTGCCCCGCAATGCCCTGGGCAAGATCCTCAAGCAGGAGCTGCGCCGGACCTACCGGTAGGGGGCCGGCGCGGGAGCGTCGACCCCAGGCGTGGACCCACCCGGCCCCGGGTACGCACCAGTCCGTGCGCGGTGCCGCCCTTCTGTTCGACGTCGACGGGACGCTGACCGACACCACCTACCTGCACGCCCTGGCGTGGTGGCGGGCGCTCGTCGACGCCGGCCACGACGTGGCCACGGCCGCCGTGCACCGTCTGGTGGGGATGGGCTCCTCCGAGCTGCTGACGTCGCTGCTCGGCCACGACGATCCGGACCTCTCCGAGGCCCACGGCCGCCAGTACCAGAGGCTGAAGGGGGAGATCCGGCCCCTGCCCGGGGCCCGGGACCTCCTCGAGCAGGTCTCGGACCGGGGCGCCACCGTCGTGCTGGCCACGTCGGCCAAGAAGCGTGACGTGGGAGACCTGTTGCGCGCCCTCGACGCCGACGAGTGGATCGACCACGTCATCGACGCCGGGGACGTGGAGGCGGCCAAGCCCGAGGGTGACATCTTCTCCGCCGCCCTGGAGGCGTCCGGGTGCCCGGCCGAGCGCGCCCTCGTGGTCGGGGACACGGTGTGGGACGTGGAGGCCGCCGCCAAGGTGGGGCTGCCCACGGTGGCGGTGCTCACCGGCGGGCACAGCACCGCCGACCTCCTCGACTCCGGGGCGGTGGCGGTCTACCGGGACGCCGTCGATCTGCTCGGTCAGCTCGACGCCAGCCCGGTCGGACAGCTCCTGTCCTCATGACCGCCCTCCACGGGCACTCCCCGGTCGACGCGGTCCACGCCGGCCTCGACCGGCTCACCGAGGTGCTCGGCGGCGCCCGCCGGCGGCGGGTGGTCATCCTCCTGGCGTGCGTCCTGGGCCTCAGCGCCGCCGACAACGGGGCGGTGGGCGCCATAGCCGTGCCGCTGGAGCAGGCCCTGCACATCGGGAACTGGCAGATCGGGCTGATGGTCACGGTGTCGTCGCTGGTGGGGGCGGTTGCCACCATCCCCATCGGCGCCCTGACCGACCGGTCCCGGCGGGTACGGCTCCTGTGGATCAGCATCGCGGTGTGGGCGGCGGCGCAGGCCCTCGGGGCCATGGCGCCCTCTTTCATCTTCTTGATGGCCACCCGCGTGGCCCTCGGCGCCGTCACCGCCACGGCGGGGCCCACCGTGGCGTCGCTCACGGGGGACTTCTTCCCCGGCCGCGAGCGGGGGCGGATGTACGGGTTCATCCTCACCGGGGAGGTGGCCGGCGCCGGCGTCGGCGTGGTGCTGGCCGGACTGGCCGCCGGGTGGTTCGGGTGGCGGGCGGCGCTGGTCGTGCTGTCGGTACCGGCCGTGGTGCTGTGCCTGGCGGTGCGCCGGCTGCTGCCGGAGCCCGAGCGGGGCGGCCAGACCCGCGTCGAGTCGCGGCGCGAGGACACCGTCGTGCTCCGCAAGATCGAGGAGATGGGCGTCGAGCCCGACGAGGACATCGTGGTGGACGACGCCGCCGAGAACATGGGCCTGTGGGACGCGGTGAAGTACGTGCTGCGCGTCCGCACCAACGTGATCCTGATCGTGGCGTCGTCGCTCGGCTACTTCTTCTTCTCCGGCCTGCGGACGTTCGCGGTGATCTTCATGCGGGGCCGCTACGGGCTGGGCCAGGGCACCGCCACCATGGCTCTGGCCGTCGTCGGGCTGGGGGCGGTGGCCGGGCTGCTGATCGCGGGCGGGGCCGCCGACGGCCTGATCCGGCGGGGCCGGCTGGACGGGCGCCTGCTCGTCGGCACGGTGGGCTACACCGTGGCCGCCGCTCTGCTCTTGCCGGCGCTGGTCAGTCCGTTCCTGTTCCTGTCCCTGCCGTTGTTCGTCCTGGCCGGCGCCTTCGTGGCCGCCCCCAACCCCGCCCTCGACGCCGCCCGCCTCGACGTGGTGCCGTCCCGGCTGTGGGGCCGGGCCGAGGGCGTGCGGACCCTGATGCGCCAGAGCCTGGAGGCCTTCGCCCCGCTGGTCTTCGGGCTGGTCTCGGAGGTGATGGGCGGGAGCGGCGCCGGGCTGGGGGCCGGGATCGACGTGAGCCACTCCACCGCCAGCGCCGCCCAGGCCCACGGCCTCGACCTCACGTTCCTGATGATGATCGGGGCCCTGCTGGCCGGGGGCCTGGTGCTGCTCGCCGGCCGGCGCAGCTACCCGGTCGACGTGGCCTCGGCCGGGGAGTCGGACCGGCGGGCGCGCACCTTGAGGAAGCCCCAGTAGGACCACCCGATCGGGAGCAGCAGCCAGAAGCTGATCAGCCGGTAGAGGACGGTGGCGGCTATGGCCCGGTCCGAGGCCATGCCGTGGAGCACCAGCAGGCCGGACAGCCCGGCCTCGACGACGCCGAGGCCCCCCGGCGTGATCGGAAGGATCCCCGCCACCTTGGCCAGGGAGTAGGCGATCAGCACGCCCGGCCACGGCACCCGGCCCCCGATGGCGATGATGCACGCCAGGAGGCAGCCGAGGTCCGACAGCCAGTTGAGGAGGGCGGCCAGGAAGGTGCGGGCCCACTCCCCCGCCGTCGGCTGGTACCGGCCCAGGTCGCGCGACAGCTTGCGCAGCCAGTTCCCCGCCCGCGTGCTGACCCGGGAGTCGAGCCGGTCCGCCACCCGGTCGCTGACCTCGCTCGGGGTCACCCCCCGCCGGTGGGCCACGGCCAGGGCCACCGCCGCCACCGGCGGTATGGCCGCCAGCAGGGCCACCGGGATCTTGGCGGCGGCGGCGGGGCCGTGCGCCGTCCACTCGACCCCCGCCGCCACCAGCAGGAACAAACAGAAGCTCGACACCGCCCCGCTCGACAGGATCGACCAGCCCGCCAGGTTCCGCTCCACTCCCCGGCGGCGCAGCTGGTCGTACACGAACGCCGTCGACCATGCCACCCCGCCCGGCACCGACATGGTGATGGCGTTGTGGGCGGCGGTCAGCTCGGCCATCTCCCCGGTGCCGATGTGAGCGTCGGCGGCGTGGAGGAACAGCCACTGCAGCCGGGCCAGGGCCCACAGCGACAGGGTCTCGAGGGCCACGGCGCTGACGAGCCATGCCACCCGGGGATGGGCCAGCAGGGAGAAGCCGTTGACCACCTGGTCGCGCTTGCCGACCAGGTAGACGAGGGCGGCCACCATGAGGCCGAGCACGACGACGCGCGTGATCCACTTCCGCAGGGACCGGCGGCGCGCCCGGTCGGGCGCCGCCTCGGCGTCGGCCATAGAGGAGAGGTACCCCCCGCCCCGGGGGTCAATCCCGGTCGACGTGGGCGGGGACGGCGCGACTAGATGCTCGCCGACGCCACCGGCGCTCCACTGGGCCGCAGCGCCCCCCCGCTGTGCTCGGCGGTGACGGCCAGCTCCGTCGCCCCCGGCGCCGGGTGGAACACCAGGACGGTCGGCCGGGGGCCCAGGAGGCCGAGCGACACGGGCTGGCCATCGACGATGGCCCACAGCTGGTAGGTGCGGTCCGACGGGAGGCCCCGGAAGCCGTCGGCAATGACGTAGCCCCCGCCCTCGGCGCCCAGCACGACGTCACCGAGCACGGCGCCCGCCGGGGAGGTCAGGGACAGGTTGCGCGCCCCGGGCCGCAGGGCGGCCCCCACCGCCTGGCGGAGCAGGGCCTGGTTCCCGGCGGCGGCGGCCAGGTCGTCGATGCGTGCCGACTGGTGGGACACGGTGAGCCCGAGCAGCGCCACGGCGGCGGCCACCGCCCCGGTCGCGGCGGCCGCGGCGGCCGCCAGCCACCGCCGCCTCCGCTGGCCCCGTCCCGCCGCCACGAACCGCAACGCCGGCGGGGCCGCCCCGGGCGCGCCGATGGCGCCGGCTATGCGGTCCCACACCTCGGCGGGCGCCTGCCCCCCGGAGAACGCCAGCAGGGCGGCGGTCTCCTGGTGCCCGGTGAGCTCGGCCCGGCAGCGGGGGCAGGTCTCGACGTGGCGCTCGACCGCGTCGCGCTCGGCGTCGTCCACCGCGTCGAGGGCGTAGGCGGCCACGAGGTCGCGCATGTCGTCGTGGTCCCCGCCGATAAGGGTCATTCCCCCACCCCCGCGTCCGCCAGCTCCGCCCGCAGCCGGGCCAGCCCCGATCGGATGCGGCTCTTCACGGTGCCCTCGGGCTGGCCGAGCAGGGCGGCCACCTCGCGGTAGGTGTAGCCCGAGAAGTAGGCGAGCTCGATCACCCGCCGCTCCCCCTCGCCGAGGCGGGCCAGGGCCTCGCGCACGTGCGACGCCACCGCCAGGTCCCACACCTCGTGCTCGAGGTCGTAGGGCGCCACGGCCCGGGCCGTGGCCCGTTCCTCGCGCCCCCGCCGCCGCTCCTCCAGCCGCACGACGTCGACGGCGCGACGGTGGGCCATGGTGAGCAGGTACGACCGCAGCGTGCCCCGCTCCGGCTCGAACCGTTCGGGGTGGTCCCACAGGAGCGTGAAGACCGACTGGGCCACGTCCTCGGCCCCGGGCCGGCCGGCCAGCACCCGCCGGGCCAGGGCGTACACGGCGCCGCCGTGGCGCCGGTAGGCCTCGGCCAGGGCGTCCTGACGCCAGCGGGCTATGGCCACCACCAGGGCGGCGTCACCGAGCAGGGAGAGGTCCTCGCGCATCCACGCCTCCTTCGGCGCCGCACCCGGTCGTGGATGGCCCCGTTGACTGCCTAGTGAGCACGGGCCATCCGAAGTTGGCCACCTCCGGTCACATCCGCCCACCCCGCCGGTGACGAACTCACCGCGCCCGACCACAGAGGAGGACCGGTGGGTCATCTGAGTCGCAGATCGTTCCTCACCAAGGGCTCGCTGGCGGCGGCGACGGCGGGGCTGTTGGCCTCGGCGCCCGTCACGGCGCTGCCCGGGCTGCTGGCGGGTGCAGGGGCCGAGGCCGACACGGCTCTGGCCGAGGAGGGTGCCGCCGAGCTCGGCGGAGAGCTGGAAGGAACGGTCGTGGCCCACGTGCGCGACCTGACCACGGGTGAGATCAGCATCTACTCGGGCACACAGGAGACGGTCATCCGGGACCCCGGAATGGCCGCCCGCCTGGCCCGGGCCGCCCGGTGAGCAGTGGTGTCCGACACGACCAGTAGCGAGGTGAGCCATGTCATCCCATCGTGAGGCGCCGGAGATCTCGAAGGACCCGGCCGCCGACAGCGCCGATCTGTACGCCTTCGTCAGCCCCGACAAGCCCGACACCGTCACCATCATCGCCAACTACGTCCCCCTTCAGGGGCCGGCCGGTGGCCCGAACTTCTACGAGTTCGGGGATGACGTCCTCTACCAGATCGACATCGACAACGACGGGGACGGGATCTCCGACATCATCTACCAGTTCCAGTTCCAGACCTCGGTCGCCAACCCCGAGACCTTCCTCTACAACACCGGCCCGATCGGCAGCCTCACCGATGCCCACTGGAACCGCCGCCAGACCTACCGGGTGGCCAAGTTCCAGCGGCACGGGGGACGCATCGTCGGGTCGAACCTCGTGTGCCCGCCCTGCAACATCGGACCGCTGTCCACCCCCAACTACGAGTCGCTGGCCACCGCCGCCATCGGGAAGCTGGCCGACGGGGAGAGCGTCTTCGCCGGCCAGCGCGCCGACGGGTTCTACGTCGACCTGGGGTCGATCTTCGACCTCGGGGACCTGCGGCCGTTCGAGCAGGCCCACAACAAGTTCGGGATGAACGTCCCCCAGCTCAACCAGCCCGCCCCCGGCATCAACGGGACCAAGGGTCTCAACGTCCACAGCATCGCCCTGCAGATCCCCAAGGCCCTCCTGACCAAGTCGGGCGTCTTCCCGACCGACCCCGGCAGCCGCTCGTCGGTGATCGGGGTCTGGACCAGCGCCTACCGCCAGAAGGTGCGCATGCTCGGGCAGGCCAACGGCGCCCCGACCTACGCCGGACCGTGGGTGCAGGTCTCCCGGCTGGGCAACCCGCTCATCAACGAGGTGATCATCCCGCTCGGGGACAAGGACGGATGGAACGCGGTCGGACCGGGGACCGACTCGCAGTTCGCCCACTACTACACCAAGCCCGAGCTGGCCGGACTCCTCCCGGTGCTGTACCCCGGCGCCTTCCCGAACCTCGACGCCCTGAACAAGTCGGGCAAGCCCCGGGTCGACCTGGTGGCGGTGCTGCTCACGGGGATCCCGCCCGGGATCGTCCCCGGGTTCCAGAACTCCATGGGCACGACCCAGGCCGACATGCTCAGGCTGAACATGGCCATCCCTCCGACGACGTCGACCCCCAGCAACATCGGGCTGCTCGGCGGGGACGCCGCCGGCTTCCCGAACGGGCGCCGGGTGTTCGACGACGTGACGACCATCGAGCTGCGCGCCATAGCCGGGGTCACCTACGCCCTGGTCGATAAGACCTACAAGCCCGACGCCGTGGCCACGGCCGTCCACCAGGGCCTGACCAGCGGGCCGAACGACCTCCACGCCGAGGGCACGGCCCAGTACCTGGGGTCGTTCCCGTACCTCGGCCAGCCCTACGCCGGATGGGACGTGCCCGCCGACGACACGCCCACCATGGTGAGCAGCTACTGACGTGCTGATCCCCGGCTGACATGGTCATCCTCGACATAGGCGAGGGCGTGGGCGCCCTGGTTGTCACCGTGCCCGACGAGCTGTGCGGACGCGAGCTCGAGATCAGCCCCTGCGGCCGGCCCCGGGCCCGCAGCCACACGGTGGCCCGGCGCCGCTACGTGCCCACCGGCCCGCTGGTGGCGGCGGTCTTCCCCGCCGTCACCGCCGGGGACCACGACCTCTGGGCTCCGGACGGGTCGTGGCTGGGGACGGCCCGGGTGATCTCGGGCCGGGTCACCGAGGTCGCCTGCCGGTAGCGTTCACCTCCCACGTCGCGGGAGGTGCGCGGTGCTGACCGACGAGAAGATCCTGGTGACCGGCCCCGCCGGCCAGATCGCCTTCCCGCTCGTCGAGCACCTGGCCCCCCACAACGAGGTGTGGGGGGTGGCCCGCTTCTCCGAGGCCGGGTCACGGGAGCGCGTCGACGCCCTCGGCGTGAAGACCGTCGTGGCCGACCTCGGGGACGGGGACCTGTCCGGACTGCCCGACGACTTCACCTACGTCGTCCACCTGGCCGCCTATCAGGCTCCCTCCCTCGACTACGACCAGGCCCTGCGCACCAACGCCGAGGGCACGGGCCTTTTGCTGTCCCACTGCCGCAAGGCGCGCGCCGCCCTGGTCATGTCCACCCACTCGGTGTACAAGCCCCAGGAAGACCCGCTTCACGTGTTCGTTGAGACCGACCCTCTCGGTGACGTCAACGCCGCCCACTCCCCCCCCTACTCGGTGTCCAAGATCGGCCAGGAGGCGGTGGCCCGGACCTGTGCGCGCCTGCTCGGCCTGCCGACCGTGATCGCGCGCATGAACGCGTCGTACGGCCCCAACGGCGGCCTGCCCGTGTACCACATGGACGCCGTGGTGGCGGGCCAGCCCGTGGTGACCCGGTGGGACCCGTGCATGTACAGCCCCATCCACCAGGACGACATCAACGAGCAGCTGGAACCCCTGCTCCAGGCCGCGGCCGTACCTGCGGTCGTCGTCAACTGGGCCGGGGACGAGCCCGTCAGCGTGCAGGAGTGGGCCGCCTACATGGGAGAGCTGGCCGGGCGCCCGGCCGAGGTCACGGTGACGCCGGTACCCAACACGCTGCGGGGGTCGGTGGCCGACGCCACCCGGAGGAGCTCGTTCACCGGTCCCTGCCGGGTGGGCTGGCGCGACGGCCTGCGCCGCACCTACGAGGCGCGCTACCGGACGGCGTGAACACGCCCCGAGGACGCTTCGGCGGCCCGCTCGGGGTCAGCGGCAGTCCGAGCACAGCCCGACGAAGTCGAAGCGGTGATCGGTGACGGCAAAGTCGTCCTCCTCCTCCACCGCCCGGGCCGCCTCGGCCAGGGCCCGCTCCAACCGGGGCGAGGGACGCACGTCGGCCACCGCCCCGCACGCGTGGCAGACGAGGTGGTGATGGTGGCCGGAGAGGTCCTCGGCCAGCTCGAAGCGGCCGTGGTCGTCGGCGCCGCTCACCCGACGCACCGCCCCCGCCTCGATGAGCACGGTGATGTTGCGGTAGGCGCTGCTCTGGGTCAGCTCGGGCGCGGTGAGAATGATTTCCGGGATCGTGACGGGGCGCCCTGCTCCCACCAGCGTCTCCACCAGCACCCGCCGCAGGGCGGTGTAGCGCTGCCCGACCCGGGCCAGCAGGATGGCCACCTCGTCGTGGACGCTGGACAAACTAGGAATCATTCCTATTAGAGTGTAGCGCATGCAGCTCAGGTCGGTGGCGGGCCCGGCGGTGGTGGCCGTGGCCCTGGCGACCATGGCCGCGGCGTGCGGTGCGGCACCGGCGGCGTCGGGCTCCGGCGGGGACCACCTGGCGGTGGTGGCGGCGGAGAACTTCTGGGGCAGCATCGCCGCCCAGCTCGGGGGCACCAAGGTGACGGTGCGGAGCATCGTCGCCAACCCCGAGACCGACCCGCACTCCTACGAGCCCACGCCGACCGACGCCATTGCCGTGGCCGAGGCCCGGATGGTCGTCTACAACGGCGTCGGGTACGACCCGTGGGTCCAGAAGCTGCTGGGCGCCGACCCCGAGCGGGGCCGCGTGGAGCTCGACGTCGGTGCCGTGGTGGGGGTCAGGCCGGGCGCCAACCCGCACCGGTGGTACTCCCCCACCGACGTCGGCCGGGTGATCGACGCCATCACCGCCGGCTACCGGCACGCCCTGCCGAAGGAGGCCACCTACTTCGACCAGCGGCGCGCCCATTTCGTCTCGTCCGGCCTGGCCCGGTACCGCTCTCTCCTGGCCGCCGTCCGGGCCCGGTACGCGGGGACCCCGGTCGGCGCCTCCGAGAGCGTGTTCGTGCCGATGGCCGAGGCGCTGGGACTGCGCGTGCTGACTCCCGCCAGCTTCCTCGACGCCGTCAGCGAGGGGGCCGAGCCGACGGCGGGAGCCAAGGCCGAGAGCGACAGCCAGATCCGCCGCCGCTCCATCCGCGTCTACGTGTTCAACCGCCAGAACTCCACGCCCGACGTCCAGGCCGAGGTGCACGAGGCCCAGGCCGCCGGCGTCCCCGTGACGGCGGTGACCGAGACGCTGGTCCCGGCGGCGGCCACCTTCCAGGCCTGGCAGGTCGGCCAGCTCGAGGACCTGCAGGCCGCCCTGGCCCGGGCCACCGGCAGATGAACGGGCCCGCCGCCGACCCGGCGGTCGCGTCCGACACCGTGATCACGGCCGACCGGGCGGCGGTGACGCTGGGCGGGCGCCCGGTGTGGTCCGACCTCTCCCTGGAGGTGGGGGCCGGGGAGTTCGTGGCCGTGCTCGGGCCCAACGGGGCGGGCAAGTCCACGCTGGCCCGGGCCGTGCTCGGCCTGGTGCCGCTAGCAGCCGGCTCGCTCCGCGTGCTCGGGGAGCGGCCCGGTCGGCACAACGACGCCATCGGCTACCTCCCCCAGCGCCGCAGCTTCGACCCGGGGCTGCGCGTCAGGGGCAGGGACATCGTCCGCCTCGGTCTCGACGGGGACCGCTGGGGCCTGCCGCTGCCGTGGCGCAGCCGGCACGGGGACGAGGCCCGGGTGGCCGAGACCATCGCCATGGTGGGCGGTGAGGCCTTCGCGGACCGGCCCGTGGGAGAGATGTCGGGGGGGGAGCAGCAGCGCCTGCTCGTGGCCCAGGCGCTGGTGCGGCGGCCCCGGCTGCTGATCCTCGACGAGCCTCTGGACAGCCTCGACCTGCCGAACCAGGCGGCGGTGGCGGCGCTGGTGGCCGAGGTGTGCGCCGACGGGGTGGCGGTCGTGATGGTGGCCCACGACGTCAACCCGATCCTGCCCTATGTCGACCGGGTGGTGTACCTGGGGCGGGGCGCCGCCGTCAGCGGCCGGCCGGCGGAGGTGATCACCTCGTCGACGCTCAGCGGCCTGTTCGGCACCCCCATCGAGGTCCTCCACGCGTCGGACGGCCGCATGGTCGTGGTCGGCCAGCCCGAGCCCCCCGCCTACCACGCCGACCGGCACGCCCACTCCTAGCACGCCCGTGTTCTCCTTCCACTTCATGGTCAACGCCTTCCGGGCGGGCACGATCGTGGCCGTGGCCGGCGGGCTCATGGGCTGGTTCATGGTGCTGCGCCGCCAGGCCTTCGCCGGCCACACCCTGGCCGTCCTCGGCTTCCCGGGCGCGGCCGGCGCCGTGTGGCTGGGTTTCAACGCGGCCTGGGGGTACTTCGGGTTATGCGGCCTGGCCGCCCTGCTGATAGCCGTTCTGCCCCGCGGAGGCAGCGGGCGCAGCCACGAGTCCGCCGGGATCGGGGTGGTGCAGGCGTTCGGGCTGGCGGCGGGCTTCTTGTTCGTCAGCCTGTACCACGGCTACCTGAACGGGGTGAGCTCGCTGCTCTTCGGCAGCTTCCTCGGCATCACCGACACGCAGGTGCTGGTCGTGCTGCTCGTGTCGGTCGGGGCCGTCGGGGCGTTGGCCGTGGCCGGACGTCCGCTCCTGTTCGCGTCGGTCGATGCCGACGTGGCGGCGGCTCGGGGCGTCCCGGTGCGCGCCGTGTCGGCCGGCTTCCTGCTCGTGCTGGGCCTCACCGTGGCCGAGATCAGCCAGATCACGGGCGCCCTGCTGGTCTTCACGGTGCTGGTCATGCCGGCCGCCGCCGCCCAGGCGCTGACCAGCCGGCCCGCCGCCGGCCTGGCCGCCTCGGTGCTGATCGCGCTCGGCATCACGTGGGGGGCGCTGACGGCTGCGTACCACTCGTCCTGGCCGATCGGGTTCTGGATCGCCACCTTCGGCTTTGCCGTCTACCTGGCGGCCTCGGCGTGGCGGGGATGGCGGAGCCGGCGGTGAGCATCCTGGCCCACCCGTTCATGCGCAACGCCTACCTGGCGGGTACGGCCATTGCCGTGCTGGCCGGGCTGGTCGGGTACTTCGTGGTGCTGCGCAGCCAGGTGTTCACCGGTGACGCCCTCAGCCACGTCGCCTTCACCGGGGCCCTGGCCGCCCTGGCGGCGGGAGTCGACGCCCGTATCGGACTGTTCGCGGCCACCGTCGTCGTCGGGGGGGCCATGGGCGCCATCGCCCGGCGGGGCCGGGCCGACGACGTGGTCGTCGGCAACGTGTTCGCGTGGGTCCTCGGCGTCGGCGTGCTCATGCTGACCCTGTACACGACGAGCGGAAGCACCGCCAACTCCACTGCCGGCGTCAACGTCCTGTTCGGCTCGATCTTCGGCCTGTCGGCGGGAGAGGCGCGCCTAGCCGCCGTGGTGGCCGCCGCTCTGGTCGTGGCCGTGCTGGCGATGGCGCGGCCGCTCCTGTTCTCGAGCGTCGACGAGGCGGTGGCGGCGGCGCGCGGGGTGCCCGTGCGCGCCCTCGGCGTGGTGTTCCTGGCCCTGGTCGGCGCCACGGCGGGAGAGGCGACCCAGGCCGTGGGCGCCCTCCTGCTCCTCGGCCTGCTGGCGGCGCCCGCCGGGGCGGCGCTACTGCTCACCGCCCGGCCCTACCGGGCCATGTGGCTGTCGGCCGGTCTGGCCGTGGGCTCGGTGTGGACCGGTCTGGGGCTCAGCTATCTGGTGCCGAGCCTCCCGCCCAGCTTCGCCATCCTGGCCGTGGCCGCCGCCTTCTACGGGGCGGCATCGGTACGGCGCCGGGCCCGGCCGCCGCTCAGCCGCCCAGCACCTCGAGGCCGAGCAGGCGCAGATGAGCGGCAAACAGCCCCGGGTCGTCGAACATCCAGTCGTGGTCGACCGGGGGGTCGACCGCCACGGTGAAGCTGGCGCCCAGCCGCCGGGCGAACTCCTGACCGTCCGAGCGGGCCAGCAGGGTGTCGCGGTTGGCCCACAGCACGTGACAGGGGATGCCGGCCGCCACGACCGCCTCGATGTCGGGGTCGCGGTCGGAGAGGAAGCCCCACATGGCGGCGGCGGCCAGCTGGCCGGGATGGGTGACGACCGACTGGAAGAACGACGCCGCCGCCCGCGGCGTGGCCATGGCCAGGATCCCAAGAGGGTCGTGCAGGGCCTCCCGGGCCAGCCCGAAGCGCGCCTTCACCCCGAGGGTGTCGGCGAAGACGCACTCGACGACCCGCTCGGGATACCGGGCCGCCAGCCCCAGCTCCAGGCCGCCCCCGAACGAGTGGCCGAGGAGGCTCACCCGCTCCAGCCCCAGCTCGTCGAGGGTGGCGACGAGGGCGTCCAGAGCGCGGTCGAAGGTCCATCTCCCCTCCAGGGAGAAGATGGCCGGGATCACCACCCGGGCCTCCCTCCCCAGGACCCGGGCCAGCCCCAGATAGGTCCAGGGCTGCATGGCGTAGCCGTGGAGCAGGACCAGGGGCCCGCCCCGGCCGACCGAGAGCGCCCGCAGGGGCCGGATGCCCGCTCCTGGGTCTTGACCCGGACCCATCTGAATCGTTAAAGTCGATTTACTCACTCAGGTTTATCGATTCTAGTGCCGAGGAGGGGTGGTGGACGGCTACATAGTGGTGGGCAGCGCCGTGGTCGGCCTCCTGGTCGGCCTCACCGGTGCCGGCGGCGGGGCCCTCATGACCCCGATGCTGATCCTCCTGTTCTCGGTGAAGCCGTCCACGGCCATCTCCTCGGACCTGGTGGCGGCCGTGGTCATGCGCCCGGTCGGCGCCGCCGTCCACCTCAAGCGGGGCACGGTCAACCTCGGGCTGGTGGGATGGATGACGGCGGGCTCGGTGCCGGCCGCCTTCCTCGGGTCGTACGTGCTCCACCTGATGGGCCACACGGCCCACGCCGAGCACAACGTCCAGCGGGCCCTTGGCGCCGCCCTGCTCGTGGGGGCGGGCGCCATGCTGCTGCGGCGCGCTCTCGACCGCCGCACCGGGCAGCGCCGGGCCGGCCTGGTCCGGGAGGTGGGGGTGCGCCCGCTGCCCACCCTGGCGATCGGCGTCGTCGGAGGCCTGGTCGTCGGGATCACCTCGGTCGGCGCCGGCTCGCTGATGATCGTGCTGCTGATGTTCGTCTACCCCGCCATCGGCGCCAACCAGCTGGTCGGCACCGACCTCACCCAGGCCATCCCCCTCACCGCCGCCGCCGCCCTCGGCGCCCTGGCGTTCGGGCACGTGGCCCTGCCGGTCACCGGGTCGATCGTCGTCGGCAGCGTCCCCGCCGTGCTCGTGGGCGCCCTGCTCTCGTCGCGCGTGCCCGACCGGTTGCTGCGCCCGGTGATCACCTTCGTGATCCTGGCGTCGGGGCTCAAGTACGCCGGCATGGGCACCCGCACCCTGGGCCTCACCCTTCTCGGCGTGCTTGTGGCCGCCAGCCTGGTGATCGGGACGCGGGCGGTGTTCCGAACGAGTTTGCCCGCCCTTTCCCTGGGCTTAAACGGACGGAGAGAGACAGCGGATACAACCGCGCCCTAGTGCGTCGGACGCCCGCCTACTCTCCCGCCGTGGACAGCGCCGTCACCCGCGTCGAGGTCCAGACCCAACCCGACGGCGCCCTGCTCGTGCGCTGGGAGATAGAGGGTCCTCCGGTCGACGTGGACGTCGCAACCGGGGAGAGCGCCGACCACCTCGACCATCGCCACGAGATGCAGGTGGCAGCCGGGCGCACCAGTGTCCAGCTGGCCGGCCTGGGACCGGGGCGGACCTTCGTATCCGTCGCACCCCGCGGGAGTGGTCCGGCGGTCGTGGCAGCCGACCGCCGGATCCCCTTCGAGGGGATCAGCAACTTCAGGGACCTGGGCGGGTACCACACCCGATCCGGCTCCACCGTGCGGTGGGGGCTGGTGTTCCGCGCCGACGCCCTCCACGGCCTGTCCCCCGCCGACCTGGCCCTCTACGACCGGTTGGGCCTGCGCGCCGTCTACGACCTGCGCGGTGACGTCGAGCGCGACGAGCGGCCCAATCCCGTGCCGTCCCGCCCCCTGACCGTTGTCGGCCGTCCCGCCGGCACCCCGCCCCCCGTTGGCCCTCCCACCGGCCAGAGCGTGGCGGACGGGGAGAACGTGCTGCGCGATCTCTACGTCGGCCTCATCGACCACGCCGCCGCCCAGATCGGTGAGCTGTTCACCAACCTGGGGGACCAGGGCGGGCTGCCCGCGGTGTTCCACTGCCACGCCGGCAAGGACCGCACCGGCATCGTGGCCGCCCTGCTCCTCGAGACCCTGGGCGTCGACCGCGAGACCGTGCTCGACGACTACGAGCTGACGGCGCGCTACCGGCTGCGCACCCACCAGGAGGGCACCTACCAGCGCCTGCTCGACCTCGGCATGTCGGCCGAGGCGGCGGCCGGCGTGCTCACTGCGCCCCGGTGGGCCATGCACGAGGCCCTCGATCACCTGGACGACCGCTACGGGGGGGTCGATCGCTACCTGACCGGACGGGCCGCCATGTCCGCGCCCGCGCTGGCGCGTCTCCGGCGGGTCCTGGTGGAGGGGCGCCGGGACGCCTCTGCATCAACCCTGGCCACCGGGCCCTGAGCGGTCGGGCGGAGCCGCCGCCTCGCCGCGACGAATCGCCCGGCGCCGAACCGGGTAGGGCCGAAGGCGGACAGACGAACGAGAACGCGCTGCTTCAGGAGGTGGCATCCAGAAATGGCCAGCGAGCTTTCCGGCAAGAAGATCCTGTTCCTCACCGCCAACGAGGGCGTGGAGCAGGTGGAGCTCACCCGGCCGTGGCAGGAGGTGGAGAAGGCGGGTGGCCAGCCGGTGCTGGGCGCCTCCAAGAAGGAGAAGGTCCAGGCCTTCAACCACCTCGACAAGGCCGACACCTTCGAGGTCGACGTCACCACCGCCAGCCTGCGCGTCGAGGACTACGACGGGCTGGTGCTCCCGGGCGGCGTCGCCAACCCGGACCAGCTGCGCACCGACGAAGCCGCCGTCGGCTTCGTGCGCGCCTTCTTCGACGCCGGCCGCCCCGTGGCGGCCATCTGCCACGGGCCCTGGACCCTCGTCGAGGCCGACCGGGTGCGGGACCGCACCCTGACGTCGTGGCCCAGCCTGCGCACCGACATCACCAACGCCGGCGGGCGCTGGGTGGACGAGGAGGTGTCGGTCTGCTCCGGTGGGCCCAACACCCTGATCACCAGCCGCAGGCCCGACGACCTCGACGCCTTCTGCCGGGAGCTGCTGCAGGCGTTCAGCACCGGCGGGCGGCGTAGTCAGGCCGCCTGACCCACCCGGCCCGGTGGGCCCCTCGACCACCGGGCCTGCACGCCGGCCGCTCACCCAATATCTTCTGCCCGCTTGCCGGCGGAGGCGGAAAGGCGTGCGGGGAGTGTGGTCTCCCGGCTCGGACGGTCGTTCCGGGCTATCGAGCTGGGTGTGGCCACCCTGCTCCTGGTGACGGCCGGCTCCGCGGCCGTCGTGCTCGGCGTGTACCACCCCCGCATCCAGAACCGTACGGACGCCGTCACCGGCCTGCGCCGGGCCCATGCCGGGCTCCTGGACCAGGAGACGGGGCTGCGCGGCTTCCTCCTGGCCCGGGACGCCAAGTTCCTCCAGCCCTACAACCAGGGCCGGGCCGAGACCAGCTCCGGGAACGCCATCGTCGACCGCTCGGGCCTCGGTAGCCCGGAGTTGGCAGCCGTTACCAGGATGAGGGCGGCGGAGGAGAGGTGGTCGGTGGGGTGGGCGGAGCGCGCCGCCACGCCCCCGGTGCCGGGCGGCGGCTCGCCCGCCGCCCTCGGTCGCTTCCTCGACCAGGGCAAGGCGCTGTTCGACGCCTACCGGCGCGCCTACGACCCGCTCGTGACCCGCGTCGACGATGACCGCCAGACCGCCATCGAGGACGAGCGCCTCGCCCTGATCGCCACGGTCGGCCTCGACGCCCTCGTGGCCGTGGGCGTGCTCCTGCTCACGGCCCGGGAGCGGCGCCGGGCCGTCGAGGCGGCGGTGCTGCACGGCGCAACCGAGTCGCTCAGCCTCACCGACCCCCTGACCGGGCTTCCGAACCGGCGCAGCCTGGACGAGGCGCTCAAGCTCGAGTGCGACCGGGCCCGCCGCTATGGCCGGCCGCTCGCCTTCGTGATGTTCGACGTCGACCACTTCAAGCGGATCAACGACAGCCACGGCCACCCGTACGGGGACGCCGTGCTGTCGCAATTGGCCCAGGTCCTGCTCCGGGAGCTCCGTACGACCGACACCGCCTACCGCTACGGCGGGGAGGAGTTCGCCATCCTGGCCCGCGACTCCCCGGTCGACGGAGCGGTGCGGCTGGCGGAACGGCTACGGGGGCGCATAGCCCTCCGCTTCGACGGGCAGGACGGATCGGGGACGGTCACGGCCTCGTTCGGGGTGGCCGGTGCCGAGGACGTCGAACTGACCCCGGAAGGGCTGGTCGACGCCGCCGACGCCGCCCTCTACGCCGCCAAGCGCCGGGGCCGCGACCGGGTGGTCACCTACGCACAGGTCACAGACGAATCACCGGCGGACGCCACCGAGGCCCACTGACCGCGGCCCGCCAGGCAGCACACCGACCGGTCGCGGCAGCTACTTGGAGAACGTCACGGTGAGGTCGGAGTTGTTGGTGTTGGCCAGCGAGTCCGAGTGGACGGTGCCGTGAGCGCCCTGGTACCGCCCGGTGCCGCCGGTGAGGTTGACCGACACGCCCTGGGCGTTGCTCAGCTGCACGGTCTGGTGCTCGGCCACCAGCATCGAGTTCCCGATGGCGACCCCGCCGTCGCATACGGCCGTGGCGGTCTGGGCGCTCTGTGAGAACGCCAGCAGCACGCACACCAGGTGGTCGGTGGCGGCCACCGGCTTGCCGTGGTTGGTGTGGGTGCCCGTGTAGTCGTTGTCCGACGAGACGAAGTAGTCACCGACGGAGGGTCCGGCGTTCGGATCGGTGATGGCCTTGCCGTCCGGCCCGAACTGCAGGTTGGCGGTCGACACCGAGTAGTAGTGAAGGACCTGCGGGGTGGACGACGGGCTCGGGCCCTCAGTGGCGGAGGGCGTGGGGCCGGCCTTGCCGCTCGGGCGGGACACGCTGAGCGTGAGATCGGTGTCGTTGGTGTTGCCGACGTCGGTGGACGACAGCGTGCCCTGGGCGCCCTCGTATTGGCCGGTCCCACCGGTGATGTTGAGCTTGACGCTGTTGCCCGAGAGGTCGACGGGCTGGTGGTCGGCCACGAGCAGCGATCCGCCCAGGTCGATCAGCCCGTTGCAGACTCCTGTCCCGCCGTTCCCCGACACCGCCGTAACGGCGCAGAGGAGGTGGGCCGACCCGATGCTCGCGGCGGGGTGGCTGGAATGGGTCCCCGAGTACACGATGTCCGAATCGGTGAAGTAGTCCCCCACCGCCGGAGGCTGGTTCGGGTTGCCCGGCTTTCCGTCCGGCCCGAACAGGCCCTGCGCCTGAGAGTGCAGGAAGAAGTGCAGCGCGGTGGGGGTGGCGGCCAGCGTGGGCAGGGTGGTCGTGGACGACGAGGATCCGGCCGTCCCGGACCCCGACGAGCCGCAGGCCGCCAGGAGCAGCCCCCCGCCCAGCATCGATGCAGCCAGCAGCTTCGGGTAACCAGCCATGTTCTCCGCCTCCAGTGCCGGCCGTCGGCCGCTTCCGCCCGCCCCACCATACCGACACCACCGGTTGCGCTGGTGCACTCCGGATACCGTCGGTGTGACTACGAATTCAACGCGGCGGCCCGCTGGGAGCCGCCCGATCCGCCCCGGCACCGGGAGCTCACCGATCCGCCCGGGAGAGCCGGTCCGCCGATCCAGACGTGTGCCAGGTCGGGCGCGGCCGCCGGCGCCGTCAGGCACGGAGTGCTCACGCCGAGCAGGCGCAGCCCCTCGCTGTCCCCTGTCCCGTAGTCGTTCGGGGACTGGGCATTGAAGCTCGGCGCCATGATCTGCGTGGGGTCGGAGGTGTGCGCCAGACCCACCACGTGGCCCAGCTCGTGCTGGATCCCGGGCACCCAGTCGGCGGGGATGGTGGCGGCCGGAGCAAGGGTCAGATCGGCGTTGAGGGCCACCTGGCCCGTGACGGCCACCACGGTGCCGGCGGTGTTGACGCCGGTGAAGCCGCCCATGCCGAGCAGATTGGCCTGCGCCGGTAGATAGTCGGTCTGGCCCTGGTGCTCCCACGCGATCAGCACGGGTGCCCAGTTGGTCCCGGAGGCGTCAGTCGGCGGGCGCGAGGTGCTCGGGAACTGCGTCGTACTCCCGTCGTAGACGAAGGTGATCCCGGTTGCGGAGGAGAGCCGGGCTATGGCCGTCTGCACGAACCCCAGGGCGCCGGCGGGCGCCTCGGCCAGGTTCGTCACGTAGTGGATCGGCTGGCAGGCATCGAAGCGCATCGGCATACCGTCGGGATTGCGGCCCTCGAACGTGTAGCTGGTCGAGTGGGTGTCCACCGGCCCCGCACTCTGCGGCACCAGCGCCGAGCTGCGGTACCTGGCGTCGCCGAAGCTGGCCGAGCTCCCGTTGCGCTCGACGAGCACGTACCCGGACCCGCTCGGGCTGTCGGCCATGGCAGTCACCGGAGCCGGAATCGTGGCGCCGCTCAGCGATCCGTAGTCGCCGGCGTCACCGAAGTCGTAGATGCTTCCGTCGGACGCCGCGAACCGGTAGCCGCCCCCGTCGGGTACGGCTGCCATGCCGACGATGGGCTGGGACGGTCGCCTGTTCCCCGTCGATCCCAGGAACGGGGCATGGAACGCGAAGATGCCCCCGTCCGAGGCCACGATCCAGTACCCACCGGTTCCCGGATCGGAGGCCATGCCGACGATGGGCTGGTTGAGGCGGATGGAGCCGGTCGAGCCGTAGAAGGGGGCGTCCCCGAAGCTGAACACCCCGCCGTCGGATGCGACCAACCAGTAGCCGGCACCATCAGGAGTCGGGGTCATGCCGACGATGGGCCGGTTGAGGCGGATGGAGCCGGTCGAGCCGTAGAAGCGGGCGTCCCCGAAGCTGAATATCCCGCCGTCGGATGCGACCAACCAGTAGCCACCCGTGTCCTTCGTGGCCGCCATCCCTACGACGGGCGCCGACAGTCGGGTGCCCGCCGCCGAGCCGAAGAAGCGGGCGTCACCCTCGCTGTAGACGCCGCCGTCGGAGGACGCCATCCAGAAGCCCTGGGTGTCGGCCACCGCCGCGGCTACGACGGCCGCACCCGAGCCGGCCGCGGCGGGACTTCGCAGCAGCGGCACCGCCGTCAGGGCCCCGGCTACGAGCAGGACGGCACCAACGGCGGGGCGCCCCCGCGTCCGCCCGGCTCGACGCGTCTGCGGTCGGCGTCTAGACACAGGGACCCGCCCCCAGAACGCGCAGTCCCTGAAGGTCACCGGGTCCGTACGCGGCCGATGAGAGTGGTCCCTGCTGCGGGGTCATCACCTCCGAGGGGTCCGCGGTGTGGCCGAGACCCATCATGTGGCCGAGTTCGTGCAGGAGCAGGTGTCCCTCGGAGTAGCCCGGCCCGAAGCCGGGATGCAGGAAGCCGCTGGCCAGATCCCCGTTCACGATGGCGTAGCCCTGGTAGATCCGCTCAGTCGGCCCCGTGGCGGGCGCCCACCAGTTCCCTCCGAATCCGGCCTCGGTCGCGTTGACGGCGAAGTCCGAGGGTGGCAACCAGGCGATCACCGCGTCGATTCCGGCGGGCAACTGGCCGCCCGGACCACTGGGGTTGGGCGCCGTGTCGGTGGTGCCTGCGTAGGTGAACGGGATCCCGGTGGCCGCCGACACCTGCGCCACGGCCTGCTGCGCGTCCGACAGGGCGTTGGCCGGCGCGTCCGACAGGTTCACCGCCCACCTGATGGCGGCACATGGGTTCCAGCGGGCCCGCGTGCCGCCCGACCCGTCGGGATACAGCAGGGTGTAGCCGGGGTCGGCCGCCGTCGGCGTCCATCCCTCGTTGCCCACCACGGTCGGTCCGGCCGGGGCCGCCGGGCCTGATGGCGCGGGTATTCCGTGCGGGGACGTCGTGCCCGGCGAGGCACCGGTCTCGGCCCTCGTCGACACGACGGTGCCGTCGGCGGCGGCGAGGAGGTAGCCATCGAAGCCGGGCCCGCTGGCCGCTGCGCTCACGGGACTGTGACCCAGTGCCGCTCCCAGGAACGGGGCGTCGCCATAGGTGAGCACTCCCCCGTCCCAGCCAACCAACCAGTAGCCGCCGCCGTCAGGTGTGGCGGCCATGGCACCGATCGGCGCAGCCCGATCTGCGGTGCGGGCCGAACCGAAGAAGCCGGCGTCCCCGAAGGTCATCACCCCGCCGTCGGCGCCGGCCAGCCAGTACCCGAGACCATCGGGCGTGGGGGCGAAGGCCGTGATCGGCGCGGCCAGGTGCAGGCCGCCCGCGGATCCGGCAAACGGGGCGTCCCCGTAACTGAGGACACCGCCGTCGGAACCGACGAGCCAGTACCCGGCGCCGTCCGGCGTTGCGGCCATTGCGACGATCGGGGCCGCGAGGTGGACTTTGGCGGCCGAACCGAAGAAGCCGGCGTCCCCGAAGGTCATCACGCCACCGTCGGCGGCGGCCAGCCAGTAGCCGCCCCCGTCGGGCGTGGCGGCCATGGCGACGACCGGCGCGGACAGGCGCCTTCCCGCGGTCGAGCCGTAGAAGGCAGCGTCGCCGCCGGTCAGTACGCCGCCGTCGGCGGCGGCCAACCAGTAGCCCCCGCCATCGGGTGTCACGGCGGTAGCGCGCACCGGCGCCGAAAGGCGCGCAGGCGGGGAGACGACCGTTTCGTAGCGCGGGCCGGTCCCCGCCCCCCCTTGCCCCACGCTCGGGGGTGACCCCGAGACCCCTTGCAGTCCCGCCGTACCCGGCGCAGTCATGACCGCGGCGGTCAGCAGGCACGCACGCCCGACCCCACCCTGCATCGGCCACCTCCCAGGCGGTGGACACGCTGAGTGGTCGGGTGACCGCTCAGCCGCTTGGCAGTATGAGGCAATTACCCGATTGGCGCAATAGGTGTAGCGCTCGCCACTTTGAGTGGTCGTCGAGCGCGCCCCAGCCGAGGCCGCTCAGCCGGGGAGGCGGGCCTGGTCGAGATCGACCCGGTCACCGCGGAGCGGCACACCCTCCCGGCGCAGCCGATCGAGCTGCCGCCGGCCCTTGGGCACGCTGCCGTCGGCCCGCACGACCCGGTGCCACGGCACGTCCTCGGCCGTCGTCGCCAGCACCCGGCCGACCATGCGCGGAGCGCGTCGGTCGATGTCCCCGTAGGTGCGCACGAACCCCTCGGGGATGGCCCGGATCCGCTCGAGGATGAGGGCGGCGCGATCAGCTTCCATCAGCGGCCGGTCGCGCCGTCGATCAGCTCCCGGAGGATGTCGGCGTGGCCGGCGTGCCGGGCCGTCTCCTGCAGGAGGTGGGCCAGGATCCAGCGCAGGTTGACCACGCCCTCGGAGTCGAAGGTCGGGCACCGGTCGTCCAGATCGGCGTCCCGGACGACGGCGTCGACCGCCCGACCGACCCGGCGGTACCGGCCCAGAGCCTCCGCGACGGTTCCTTGGCGTCCTCCGAGCTCCGGATCCGGTGGCCGCCCGGCAAAGCGGCTCAGCACCCACGTCACCTCGGCGTCGGCCATGTGGTTGGCCAGCCACAGGAGCGACGTTCCCGACGGTACGGGTGAGGCCGCAGCCTCGTCGGGACCCACTCCGGAGAGCTTCCGGGCGAAGGATTCGCGTTGGTACTGGAGCAGGCCGAGGAGGGTCTCCCGGTCGTCCCCCGTGATGCGGGACGGCTTCCGGTCGGCCATCGGCTCAGGTCCAGGTCAGCGTGAGGTCCTTGACGTGCCTGAGGCCGGGCGGGAACTCCAGCTTCTCGTGGCCCGGCTTGATCCGGTAGTCGGGAATGCGCCGGTGCCATTCCCGCAGCGTCACCCGTAGCTCGCGCCGGGCCAGGTGGGAGCCGAGGCAGCGATGGACACCGCCGCCGAAGGCGATGTGGGGATTGTCCTCCCGGTCGAAGCGGACCTCGAAGGGATCCCCGAACGTGGCCGTGTCGACGTTGGCCGCGCCGTAGCTCACCATCATGGCCGTTCCCGGGCCGATCTTGTCACCGCTCGGCAGCTCGACCTCCGCCGTGGCCACCCGCGGCACCCCGCTGGGCACCGGGGATTCCCATCGGAGCAGCTCTTCGACGGCGGCCGGGATCACGGCCGGATTCTCGATCACCTGGCGGCGGTGCTCCGGGTGCTGGGCCAGGAAGGCGAAGAAGCACGTGAGGGAGTCGCTGACCGTGTCCAGCCCCGCGATCAGGAACAGGAAGCAGATGTCGAGGATCTCCTCGTCGCTGAGTCGCTCCCCCTCGACCTCGGCCGTCAGGAAGCGGGTGATGATGTCGTTGGCCGGCTCGGTCTTGCGCTTGGCGATCAGGTCGGAGAAGTAGGCGTAGATCTCCTTCCCCGTTGCGTTCATCACCGCCTGGCGCTTCTCGATGACGAAGCCGGCCTCGGGGTCGAACTTCTCGGGATGGAGGATGCCGTCCCGCAGGCGCAGGAACATGCGCAGCTCCTCCTCGGGCAGGCCGAGCAGACCGAGGAAGACGGACGCGGGGAACAGGTCGGCAAACTCCTCGGAGAAGTTGCACTCCCCCCGGTCGATGAACGTGTCGATGAAGCCGTTCACCCGCCGGGTGATGTCCTCCTCCTGCTCCTCCATCCGCCGGGGCGCGAAGAGCGGATCGAGGAGCTTGCGGTACTTGGCGTGCCTGGGCGGGTCCACGTTGAGAGGGATGAGGGGGCGGACGTTGCCCAGCTGCATCTCGACCCGGGAGGAGAACAGCTCGTGGTGGCGCAGGATGAACTCGTTGTTGTCCCGCCGGAAGCTGAACGCCATCCCCTCCACCGGACGGAGCAGTCCGCCCTGCTCGATGAGCTTCTGGTAGGTCGGCTGGGGGGCCGCCAGGTCGAACAGGGCGTCCATGCCGAGTCCGTAGCTCTGGGTCTCCTCGATGCGGTGGACGTCGCTCATCGGCCCTCTCCTGTCTCCCGGCTCAGCATTGCATAGTCGGCGCTCCGCGGTCCGGCGGCGCCCTGGCCCGCAGGCCCGTCAGGTGCGCGGCGCCACGATCGTCACGGTTCCCTGGGCCGCCGCCACGGCCCGTCCCTCGTTCACCATGTCGATGCGGACGACCGCGGTGCGGCGGCTCAACGAGATGATCGCGGCCTCGGCCCTCACCTGGCCGGTCCGGACCGGGGCCAGGAAGTTGATCTTGAACTCGGTGGTGGCCGCCCAGTAGCCGCGCTCGACCACGGTGTAGACGACCGCTCCGAGGACATGGTCGGCCACCGCGGAGAGGACCCCGCCGTGCAGGGCCCCGAACGGGTTGAGCAGGTCCTCGCGGACATCGACCTCGGCTACGAAGAGGCCAGGGGTGGCCTCGACGTTGCGGATCCCGAGGTACTCGGGAATCCCCCCCATTCCGGGCCCGGAGGGCACTCCGACCATGGCACCGGCGCGGGCCGGATCGACTTCGGGAAGTTCCGGGGGCGGCAGCGGCACGGCGGCAAGATACCGGGTGACCGCTGGGCGACCGCCGGGAAAGGTCGGTCAGAGGTTCAGGTTGACCGGTTCCACGAGCGCCATACCAGGCGGTGGACGGGAACCAGGCGCGGAACGTCGCGCACGCCGGGGATGAACGGCACCGCCAGCAGCAGCAGGGTGCCGATCCCGGTCAGGTAGACGGCTATCAGATCGATGTTGCCCGAGTTGCGCAGGCCCGGCAGCTCGTACCAGAGCTGGTACAGCCACAGCCACGGCTGGCCCGGATAGCTGCCGGTCTCGTTCATGACCCCCCACTGCTCGCCGAGGAGGTGATCGGCCTCGGCCTGGGCGGCGAAGTACGAGCCGTCCTCGAGGAAGAGCAGCGGTTCCGTGTAGTCGGTGCCGTAGAACGTGCGGGCCGAGATGAGGTCGGCGTCGAGGGCCCCGCTGCGTCCCAGGGTCAGCTCCGAGGCCACCAGGACGGGCACGGGGCCGTCGTCGGCGGCGGGTACCCGGGGGCTTCCGCCTGGGAAGGTGACCTTGTCCAGGGCCTTGATGTAGGCGTTGTCCCACTTGGTCTGCTGGTCGCTGCCGGCGGCCTCGTAGGTGCGCAGCGCGGCGGCGAGAGGGGGGTTGCCCGGAGCGAGCTTCTCCAGCGGCGCCAGCACGAACACCCGCGGGGCGTCGATGCGGCGCCTGATGCCGGCCAGCGTCTGCCAGGAGACCACCAGGCGCTGGACGTTGTCGGAACCGCCCGAGTACGGGGGCCCGTACTGGGCGGTCTCGGTGGTGCCGGCCAGCTCGTTGGCGGCGGTGGCCATGAGGTCGGCCGGCGCCGCCGTGGCCCAGGTGCGGATGGTGAGGCTGGGAGCGTCCGGCGACGAGAGGATGCCTGCCAACGCCGACACGAGGGCCACCACGACCACCACGGCAACGACTCCCTCCTTGATGATGTCGTAGCGCCGGGTCGGCCCCCGCCACGGCCGGGCGTCGGCGTCGCGCTCGGCCCGGGAGGCGCGCCACCCCGACCGCTTGGCCGGAAGGGGATGGGCCACGCCCCGGATGCGCACCAGGGCCACGTGGATGCCCACCACGAGGACGAGGGCGAGCGGGACCAGGACGATGTGCCACATCAGCATCTGGCCGAAGTTCATGAGGTTGAACCACGAACCCACCCCGGCGCCGTTGAAGGCGTCCTTGCCGTTGGTGGCGATCCACTGGGCGTCGAAGTTCTGCTGGGACAGGTAGCCGGTGAAGCACTCGACCACCGAGACGAGGAAGGCCAGCACTCCGGTGATCCAGGTGGCCGCCCGCCGGCCCCGCCACGCCGCCATCCAGAACTTGCCCCACAGGTGGATCACCAGGAGCGCCATGAACAGCTCCACGCTCCACAGGTGCACGCTGTTGAAGAAGTGGCCCACGACGTCGGTGTGCCACCAGTCCGGTCCTCCGACGGCCAGGGCCAGGCCGGAGACGATGACCAGACCCAGGGCGGCCAGGCTGCCGACCCCGAACACGTAGATCCACGAGGCCACGTAGGCGGGCTGACGGTCCGGTATGAGCCGATCAGGGGGGAGCCAGGTCACGAGGCGGCGGCGCACCCGGGCCGTCCACATGCCGGGCTCGCCCGGTGGTACAGGGCCGGCACCGCTGCCACCCGCCCCGGACTGGACCTCGGCGGGCTCGGCCGGGCCTTCCGGCCGGCGTCCCGGGAACGGAACGAACAGGGCCAGTCCGAAGATCACGATCATCACCGCGATCAGCGAGAGGTTCGCCACCGAGACGGTGAAGATCGACCAGTGCACGTACTTGCCGGGCCGCGACAGGTCCACGGCCGCCGCCAGGACTGGAATGGAGTTCATCGGCCCCCCTCGGGTCACGCGTCGCCTCGAGCCATGATCGTAAGGGCGGCCCTCGACCAATAGGGCCGATAGTCCCGACTCGGGGACCTTCGGCCCTACTGGGGGCCTCACGAACTGACCAACGGCCCTGCCGCCACCGACGAACCGGGCGGAGCATGAGTGGGATGACGGTGACCCTCAGCGCAGCCGACGTGGCACCCCTCTACCGGGCCCGGGCCGGCCGGGTCGACCTGGTCGAGGTCCCGGAGCTTGCCTTCGCCGGCGTCGACGGCTCGGGCGCGCCGGGCGGTCCCGCCTTCGCCCGGGCGCTGGGAGCGCTCTACCCCGTGGCGTACGGGATCAGGTTCTCCCTGCGGAAGCGGGGGGTCGACGAGCGGGTCTCCCCGCTCGAGGCCCTGTGGTGGACCCCGCACTCCGCCGACGACTTTGCCGCTGCGGTTTCCGGGGGCGGCTACAGCGAGGAGGAGAAGGCCGCCTGGTCGTGGCGTGCCCTCATCAGGCTCCCCGCCGCCACAGACGACACTCTGATCGCGGAGGTGAAGGCGCAGGCTGCGGCCCGCCGTCCCGAGGGAGCCGAGGCGCTCGAGGAGGTGCGGTTCTTCCCGTGGAGGGAGGGCCTCAGCGTCCAGACCCTGCACGTCGGCCCCTACAGCGCCGAGCTTCCCACCGTGCAGCTCCTGCACGACTTCATCGCCGGCCACGGTCTGGCCGCCACCGGGCACCACCACGAGATCTACCTGGGGGATCCCCGTCGGTGCGCTCCCGAGCGGCTGCGGACCATCCTGCGCCAGCCCGTGGCGCGCTCCGGCTGACCCTGTCTCCCGCACCAGAGATGGGCCGAATGGCCCTGATCGGTCGGACCCCCGACGTCGTTGTATAGGTGCATGTGCAGCTACTGCGGGTGTGAATCGGAAGCGGCCGTGGCCGAGCTGATGGCGGAGCACGAGACGGTCGGCCTGTTGGCCCGACGGGCCACGATTGCCCGGGCCGCCGGGGACCAGAGGACGGCGGTCGACACCTGCGCCGAGATAGCCGCCCTGTTCGACAGGCACGGCGGCAAGGAGGAAGCAGGGCTCTTCGCCGAGCTGCGGGCGGAGGATCTGGCCGTCGACGTCGTGCAGGGTCTGGAGGCGGACCACCGCCGTATCGAGGTGGGTCTGGCCCTCCTGGCCGCCGGTGACACGTCCCACCTCGGGCAGGTCCTGGCCGATCTCATCGATCACGCCGAGCGGGAGGACAGCGACCTGTTTCCCGCCGCTCTTCAGCTCCTACCGGACGACGCCTGGGCCCGGATCAGCAAGGTCCACCGGGACCGCTCCGCCTGACATCGCCGTCCCCACAGGACGGCACCGCGCCGGCGGGCGCCGAGCCGCGCTCAGGGCTCACCGTCCTCGGCTGCTGTGCCGTGGTCGATACGACGGCCGGAGACGAACTCGATCGGCATCGATACGAAGTGCTCCCGTGTGCCCCCGGCCCAAGGGGCCAGAGGCAGCCGGCTCAGCCGGCTGACCTGGTCGGGGTCGTCGACCACGGAGGCCTTGCCGACGGCCAGAACGCTCCATCCCGTGTGCTCCAGGGGATCCCAGTCGTCGACCTCGAAGGCCACCACCGCGTGGTCGGTGGCGGCAGCCAGCTTGGTGCCCTCCCCGGTGCGGAACACGACGGCGCCGTCCGACAGGGCGAAGTTCACCGGGAAGATCGCCGGCAGGGCGCCGACCGTGACCGCTACCCGCCCGACCGTGGCACGCCCCATCAGCGCGAGGCATTCGCTCTCCTCCAACAGCTCCAACCCCTGGTCCCACATGGTCGTCCTCACGTCAGCCGCCATCGGTTCCAACCCAGGATCGACTTTCGGCCCCTGGCTGGCCAGAGCCATTCGTCCCATCCTGACCAGGCGACCCGACGAGAGGGCGCCGCGCCGTCCCCGTCAGGGCGCCGAGCGCACCGCCCGCAGCGCCCGCTCGAGAGCCGCCTCCTCGGGCCCGGTGGTGTCGACGACCTCGGCCTCGGGCCAGGACTCCGCCTCCAGGTACATCACCCGGGCCACCCCGGCGGTGGCGTCGGAGGCGTCCCGTCCCGACCGGGCCCGCTCGGTCACCCGGGCCACGGCCACCTCGAGGGGGACTTCGCACTCCAGGCAGACCAGAGCGGAGAGCGTCGCGGCGGCCAGGTCGGTGGCGCCGTCCCGCCATGCCCGCCGGACCCAGGACGCATCCAGGATCACCGACTCCCCCCTCTCGAGGAGATGGCGCGCCCGCGACAGCAGCTCGGCGTAGACGGTCGCGGTCGCCTCGGCCTGGTAGAGGCCGGCTCCGAACGCCTCGGGGTAGTGGGCCAGGACGGGGCGCCCGGCCAGCTCCCTGCGCAGCACGTCCGAGCGCAGCACCGGCCAACCCGTCACCTCCCCGAGGCGCGCCGCCAGCGTCGACTTGCCCGTTCCCGGCGCGCCACCGATGAGGACCAGGCGCACCGCCCCCGCTTCCAGGTGGGACAGGGCCATCGCGATCAGCCGGCCCGCCTCGGCCGCGGCCTCAGGATGGCCCTGGGCGTGGCGCAGGCACGCCACCTTGGCCCGGACCAGCGCCCGGTGGGCCACCCAGTGGTGTTCGAGCGACTCGGGCCAGGCGTCACCCGAGTCGTTGCGGTAGGCGTCCAGGAACGTCCGCGCCAGGTCGGGCCGGCCCATCCGCTCGAGGTCCATGGCCAGGAAGGCCACGTCGGCCAGGGGGTCGAGGTGGCGCAGGCGCTCGTCGAACTCCAGGCAGTCGATGATCCTGGGCCCGTCGGGCAGGCAGAAGATGTCGTCGGCCAGCAGGTCCCCGTGCCCGTCCACGGCCCGCCCCCGCTCGACCCGTGTCGAGAGCAGCCGGCGCCGGCCGGCCAGGTAGGCCCGGGCCAGGCTCCCGATCCGCTCGAGCAGGCCGGCGTCGACCACTGCTCCGGTGAACGGGGCCAGCGCCTCCAGGTTCTCCCGCCACAGGGCGCTGACGGCGTCGGCGCGGCAGTGCTCGTCGATGAGGCCCGAGCGCCCGGCCGCGTGGTGGAAGGCGGCCAGACGCGCCGCAACCTGTTCCAGGCGATAGGCGACACTCGGATCGTCCCGCTCGACCAGGGCCGCCAGCCTGCGCTCGGCGGGAAGCCGGCGCATGACCACGGCCGGCTCGACCGACCGGTCCGGACCGACGATGGCACCCACCCCGAGGTATACGTCGGGGCTCAGGCGCCGGTTGAGCTCCACCTCGTTCTCGCACGCGTCGCCGCGGGCGTCGAGATCCCGAAAGTCGAGGAAGTCGTACCGCACCGGGCGCTTGATCTTGTAAACCCGGTCGGGCCCGAAGAACAGCCAGGAGACGTGGGTCTCCAGCGCCGCCACGTTGGCGCCCGACCGGTCCATGGCTAGCGCACCACTACCACCGGGCAGCGGGCGTGACGGACGCAGTGGGTGCTCACCGAGCCGATGAGCATGCCCGTAAAGGCACCGTGGCCGCGCGAACCCACGACCAGGAGCCGCGCCCCCTTCGCTTCCCGGATCAGGGCCTCGGCGGCCGGCCCGGGGATGACCTTGGTGGTGAAGACCACTTCCGGATGCAGCCTCTGTGCCTCGCCGGCCATCCCCGACACGACCTTGGCGGCCATCTCCTCGAAGTCCGTGTCGAGGCCGACCATCGGGACCGTCCCGTAGGCGACCGGGTAGTGCCACGTGATCACCAGCTCGACCGGGGCGGAGACGGTCGCGGCGTAGTCGGCGGCCCAGTCGAGGGCGGCCTTGGACCCGTCCGACCCGTCGACTCCGACCACCACCGCAGGGGCTTTCTCGTCCGCCATCGCCAGAATCTCCTTCGTTCCTCCGAGGGCCGACCTCGCTTCGATTCCATGATGGCGATGCCCGACCCGGCGCAGTAGGGCCGATGGTCACGGGTGACCCGGGCTGGGTACCGTCGTACCATGAGCGAGCGACCCGTGGTGCGCCGTGGCTGACCCGCAGATCGTCTTCGAGGCGCTGGACGAGGCGGAATGCCGCCAGCTCCTCGGCTCCCGTCACTTCGGGCGGCTGGGGGTCGTGAACGACGAAGGGCCGCTGATCCTGCCGGTCAACTACGTCTTCGACCAGGGCCGGGTGGCGATCCGTACGGACCCCGGAACGAAGCTCGACGCCGCCTCGCTCTCCAGCGTGGCCTTCGAGGTCGACGAGGTCGACGAGGGTTCACACACCGGCTGGAGCGTGCTCGTGCGGGGGATCGGCCACGAGGTGACCGAAGCCCTCGATGTGGTCAGCGAGGCCGTCCGGCGCCTGCCGGTGGAGCCGTGGGCGCCCGGCCAGAAGGCCCACTGGATCCGCGTCGATCCCCGCACGATCACCGGGCGGCGTCTGCGTCCCGCCACCACCTAGACCCTCCTCGCGCCCCGGGGGCCCGAACGGGGCCGCCGCCCCCGCTTCAGCGGGCCAGGACCACCTTCAGCGCACCGGTCGCGGCGGCGTTCCCGAACACCTCGTAGGCCTCCATGAAGTGGTCGAGGGCGAAGTGGTGGGTCACGAAGCGCGAGGCGTCGACCTGGCCGCTGGTGAGCAGCCGCATCAACGTCGGGGTGGAGAAGGTGTCGACCAGTCCGGTCGTGATGGTCACGTCGCGGATCCACAGGCTCTCCAGGTGGAGGGTGGCCGGCTCCCCGTGCACACCGATGTTGGCGATGTGGCCGCCGGGCCGCGCCAGTCGGGTGGTCAGCTCGAAGGCGGCGGGGACACCGACCGCCTCGATCGACACGTCGGCGCCCAGGCCACCGGTCAACCCGCTCACGACCTCCCACGGATCCTCGCGCGTGCTGTTGACCACGACGTCGGCCCCGAAGCCCTTGGCGGCGTCGAGCCGGGAGTCGGCCAGGTCGATGGCCACGACGTGGCTGGGGCTGTACAGGCGTGCTCCCGAGATGGCCGACAGGCCGATCGGGCCCGCCCCCACCACGGCCACGACGTCCCCGGGGGAGACGCGGCCGTTGAGGACGCCGACCTCGTAGCCCGTGGGCAGGATGTCGGCCAGCATGAGGACGTCCTCGTCGGCGGGGCCGACCGGTACCGGATAGGTGGAGGTGTCGGCAAACGGCACGCGCACGTACTCCGCCTGCGTCCCGTCGATCAGGTGCCCGAGGATCCAGCCACCCCCTCCGGTGCACTGGCCGTACCGGGCCTCCCGGCAGAAGCGGCAGGAACCGCACGCCGTGATGCAGGACACGAGGACGCGGTCCCCGACCTTCACCCGCTTCACGCCCGGGCCCACGGCGGTGACGGTGCCGACCGCCTCGTGGCCGAGTATCCGTCCCGGTGTCACCTCGGGGACGTCACCCTTGAGGATGTGGAGGTCGGTGCCGCAGATCGTGACCGCGTCCACGCGGACGATGGCATCCGTATCCGCCTCGACGACAGGATCGGGAGCCTCCTCCCACGCCTTCTGGCCGGGGCCGTGGTAGACGAGAGCCTTCATTGTTGTTTCTCCTCCTCTAGAGCTTCAACGTGCGACTTCGATACGCCGGCCGGTCACCTCTTCGGCCCGCAGCCGGTAGTAGGTGTCGCGATGCCCGCCCGCCCAGGGCTCGATCCCCAGGGCCTCGACCTCGACCAGCTCGGCGGGGTCCTCCACCCGGTGGGCGGTCCCGGACAAGAGGACGCTCCAGCCCTCGGACATGGCGTCGTCGATGCGATCGACCTCGAAGGACACCCGGACCTGGCCGGCCCGCGTCGAGAGGCTGGTCGTGGCCTCGGTGCGGAAGACCACGTCGTGGCCCAGCATGCGGAAGTTGACCGGGACCGCCACCGGGCCCCGCCCCTCCAGGAAGATGAAGCGGCCGACTCCGCCCGGCGCGATCAGGGCGTAGCAGTCCTCCCGTCCCATCTCCTCCAGGTGCGGTTCGGCACCCGGCGGGCACCGTCCCGGGGGTTGGGCGTGTTCTCCCCCGCGCAGCGACGCCGCCGAGGTCTGCAGGACCACGGCCAGGCGCCACAGGGTGCTCCGGGACGGATCGGGATCGGCTGCCGTCTCGAGATACGACAGGTAGCCGGGGTCGATCGAGGCTCCGGCCGCCACCCGCTCGATCGACAGGCCCAGCTCCTCCCGGCGCTGGGCCAGCCGCCGGCCGAGGTCCGATCCGCCGCCGACGCTCATCAGCGCGCCTTGCCGGCGTGCTCGAAGTGCTGCACATGGGCGTCCGAGCCCGGGAAGAAGAACGCCTGGTGACCGGTGTCACCCCATCGCACGACATAGGGCGGGGCGCCGTCGGCCCCCTTCACCGCCAGCACCTCGCAGTCCCGATCCGGCTCCCCGGTGTGGTGGCCCCTGATCACGATCCGATCACCGACCTCAGCGCGCATCCAAGGCACCTCCCTGACGCCACGTACGGCTCTCTGACCATGATCCGGCGCGGGCGTCGGCCCCGGTAGGGCCGATGGTCCATAGGGACCCGGAGCCGTTCATGGCCCCGCCGAGCTGAAGGGCACCACCACCACCGGGCGCCGGCAGCGCTGCGCCACCTCGGCGCTCGTGGACCCGAGGAGCAGCCCGGCCCCGCCCAGGCCGCGCGTGCCGACCACCACCAGATCGACGTCATGCTCCTCACCCAGACCCAGGAGGACGTCGGCCGGGCGCCCGTAGCGCATCTCGCGCCGCGCCGGAACCGGCAGATCGTTCAACGGCGCCGTCCAGACGTCTTCGAAGCGCCGTCGGATCTCGTCGCCGTGACCCTCGACGGGCACGGGTGGATCGGCGTCGAAGCGCTCCAGCAGGCCGAGGGCGTGCACAGCCGTGACCTCCGCCCCGACCAGCCGGGCCAGGCCGGCCACCCACTCCACGGCGGCCAGGCTGTTAGGGGACCCGTCGACACCCACGATCAGCCGGCGCAGCTCCACCGTCACCACTCCCTCGGCACGAGGCTCCGCCGGGCCGCCGCGTCCCGCAGCTCGGGGCGGGCACTGGGATGGGCGGCATGCTCGATGATCTGCCAGGCCTGCTCGGCCTCGCCCGAGCCGAAGATGTCGGCCGCCCCCACGTCGGTGACGATGTGCGAGTGCTGGAACGAGGTGGCGGGCCCGTCGAGGACCGGCACGACGGTCGAGACATCGGCGCGCGGGTGCCAGGAGGGCAGGGCCACGATGGCCTGGCCCCCGGCGGCGTGGAGGGCTCCGACGACGAAGTCGGTCTGACCGCCGAACCCGGAGTAGACCCGGCCGCGCACCCGGTGGGCGTTGGCCTGGGCGTAGAGGTCGACCTGCAGGGCGGAGTTCACCGACACCATCAGCCGCTGACGCGCGATGGTCCCCGGGTCGTTCACCGTCTCCGTGCGGAGCATCCTGACCTGCTCGTTCCCGTCGAGGAACTCGTAGAGCTGCGGCGAGCCGAAGCAGAACGAGGTCGTTATCGGGGCCCCCGTCTCGAGCGCGCCCTGCTCGTGAAGGTCGAGGAGGCCGTCGCTGACCATCTCGGTCCAGACGCGCAGGCCCCGGCGGGACCGCAGCTGACACAGCACCGCGTCCGGTATGGCACCGATCCCGGCCTGCACGGTGGCGCCGTCCGGGATGAAGGCCGCCACCCGTTCCGCCACGGCGGCGGTGGAGGCGTCGGGCGCGGCCCGGTGCGGCGAGGCCAGGATCTGCTCCGCCTCGACGGCCAGATCCACGGCGTCCAGTGGGACGATGGCGTCCCCGTAGGTGTACGGCATACGGGGATTGAGCTGAGCCACGACCAGGGCCCCGCGGCGGCGGGCGGCGGCTATGGCCGCCGGCATGATGTTCACCTCGGTCCCGAGCGACAGCGTCCCGCCGCGCGGAGTCGACGTGTGGAGCAGCACCACATCCGGTGGGCAGGGCCCGTCGAACAGCCGGGGCACGAGCGACAACCGGGCCGGTATGTAGTGCAGCGCCGGGCTGTCCCGGGCCGCCGGGCCGACGAAGGGGGTCTCGTGCACCACGCCCTCCCGGCAGGGGACGGGCGCCTGGGCGTTGAGCATGAACAGCCGGAAGCGGGGCAGCGCCGTCTCGGCCACGTCGAGCAGGACGTGGGGAGCGGCGAAGTTCCCGCTGGCCACGATCCGGGGCTCGGCCTGCGGGAGCGAGAAGTGCCGGGCCAGGGCGTCGGCCTCTACGAGGAGCAACTCACGCCTCGGGCTCGCGCACGATCACGACCGGGCAGCGCGAATGGTGGGACAGGTGCTGGCTCACCGAGCCGAGCAGCAGGCCGGTGAACCCGCCCCGGCCCCGGCTGCCCACGACGACCAGCTCGGCGTCCCTGCTCATCTCCGCCAGGGTCGGCGCCGGGGGGCCACACACGACCTCGACGTCGACCTTCAGCCCGTTGCGGGGCCCGAGCACGGCCTTGGCCTCGTTGTGGGCCAGGCGGACGGCGGCGTCCTCGACGATCCACGGGTCGGTGAGCTCGGGCGTCACCGCGAAGCCCGTCGCCACCGGCGGGGGCTCGAAGGCGTGGACCACGAGCAGGGGCCGGTTCCAGCGGCGGGCCTCGGCGGCGGCCCAGACGAGAGCGGTCCGCGCCGCCCGGGAGCCGTCGATGCCCACCAGGATCGGGGGCCCGTCGTCCTCGGGCTCGGCGCCCTGCGTCTCGGCCCGCTCGTCGGCAGAGCCCACTCAGGTCTCCAACGTGCGGCGGACCTCGGCCAGGGTGGCCCGGACCTCTTCCCGGGTCGTGTGATGGCGCACCATCAGGTGGCTCAGCAGCCGCTCCAACGGGGCGGCGGTGGCCGGCCCGACGACGTCGGCCTGGTCCCACATGTCCAGCACCGGACTCATCAGGCGTCGGCTGGGTATCACGGCTGCGGTCAGGGTCGCCTCGAGGACCTCGATGGCCTCGAGCAACGACCCCCGGGCCATGCGCCGGTCGCTCAGTCTGGTTACGGTCACGGCTCCTCCTCTCTCGGATACGGGAAAGCCCCTGCCGGGAGCATCCGTCAGCGACGGACGCCTCCGGCAGGGGCAAAGGTCCCTACATCGGGTCGGCTAGTGCATCCCCACCAGCTCGCGGATGGGATGCTCGCTCGTCAGCACTTCCTCGTCCGGGCTGGTGCGGCGTCCGTGCACGAAGCCGAGGACGGTCAGCACGAGCATGACCCCCGCCAGGGCCAAGGAGGCGATGCCCGCCCACACCGCGATCTCCCCGAAGACCGAGAAGGCGTAGGCCTCGAGCAGCAGGCCCCGCAGGGTGGTGCCCCGGAAGATCGTCTGCACCTCACCGGCCAGGGCGGTGTTCTTGGGATCGGCCTGGGCGGCGGCACTCACCTTTGAGTACACGCCTCCGTAGGGCATCTCGCTCAGGTGCACGGCGATGAAGTGGTCGGCATAGGCCTTGGCCTGGGCCCCGGTGGTCAGGGGCTGGCCGGCGTACTGGTTCAGGAAGGGCCCGATCTCAGGGCTGGCAAGGGCCTTGCTGCCCGCGGGCGGGAAGACGATCTGCTGCTGGGCCAGCTGGTCGTGGACGTTCGAGTTGGCGAAGCCCGCCCCCCACATCAGGAGGCCACCGGCAACCAGCAACACGACCGTGAGCACGACTCCGCCCAGTGATGCAAGCGAGTCGAATGTCCTGCGCTTCATTTCTCTCTCCTTGGTTTGTATCAACGAGGTCAGGGTCCATCGTCGGCCCTGCCGCCTGACGGCGGGAGGGGCCGAAGGTCCCTCCGGGCAGGGCACTTGGTCCCTATCCGTCACGTGGCCTTCGGCTCTGGCTGTCACAGGCCCCTGGCAGGATCCTGGGCAGGAGAGAAGGAGGCCCGAGATGGACGACACCCGGCACAGACGGACGACCCTGGCCCTGGCGGGAACGGCGGTGGTCCTGGTGCTGATGGCCGGGGTGACCGCCGGCGCGGCCTCCCTGGCGGTGGCGCTCCTGGCGGCGGCGGTGGCGGCGTCCCTCGTCGCCCATGAGGCCCTGGGGCCGGCCGAGGCGCCGGTACGGGCCTCCCTCCGCCACGTCCGGGGCC
The DNA here is from genome assembly GCA_035695125.1 of Acidimicrobiales bacterium. Taxonomy (GTDB): domain Bacteria; phylum Actinomycetota; class Acidimicrobiia; order Acidimicrobiales; family JAJPHE01; genus DASSEU01. The sequence continues at coordinate 15,507 of DASSEU010000003.1, read as the reverse complement.
CGGGGAGCAGCTCGGCCGCCTGAGCTCCCCCTGGCCGTCCGAACCGGAGCCACCCCGCTCGGGGAGATGCCCTGCGGCGGTGGACCGCCGGTAAGGTCGGCCGGTGCCGCCGAGCCAGGGCCCGGACCGGTTGCTGGAGGCCCTCGTGGGGGCGGTGCCCGACGGGGTCGTGGTCGTCGACGCCCAGGGCCGGATCGAGATGGTGAACCCGGCGGTCGAGACCCTGTTCGGGTACCGGCAGGACGAGCTGACCGGCCAGCCCGTGGAGGTCCTGGTGCCGGAGGAGGTCCGGGGCGCCCACCTCCACCACCGCGAGGCGTACGTGAGCTCCCCCCGGCCCCGCCCCATGGGGGCCGGGCTCGAGCTGCAGGGTCGGCGCCGGGACGGCACCACCTTCCCGATCGACGTCAGCCTGGCCCCGGTGAGCATCGGCGGCCAGCCGCGGTTCGGAGCTTTCGTCAGGGACGCCACCGAGCGCAGGCGGAGCGCATCCCTCCAGCTCTACGTGAACGAGATCGACCGGCAGCTCCTGTCCGGGGTCGAGCCCCAGGAGACGCTGTTCCTGATCGCCAGCCGGGCCCGCACCCTCGTCAGGGCGGCCGTGGCGTGGGTCGTGACCGCCGACGGGCGCAGTGGCCGCCTCGAGGTGGCGGCGGCGGAGGGCACGGGCGCCGACGCGCTGGTGGGAGTCGAGCTCCCCCCGGAGGCCACCCTGTCGGCCCGGGTCATGAAGTCGGCCGAGCCGCTGGTGGTGCCCGACATGGCGGCCGAGCCGGCCGTGCTGGCCGAGGCCCGGACACTGGAGCTCGGGCCGGGGATGTACGTCCCCCTCGAGGCGGAGGGGGTGTCGATCGGAGCGTTGGTGGTGGCCAGGGCGGCGGGTCAGCCCGAGTTCAGCGACGCCGACCAGGCGGTGGTGCAGCTCTTCGCAGGTTCGGCGGCGGTGACCCTGTCGCTGGCGCTGGCCCGCGAGCAGCTCGAGGACCTGCGGATGGCCACCGAGCACGACCGGATCGCCCGCGACCTGCACGACACCGTGATCCAGCGCCTCTTCGCCCTCGGCATGGGCCTGCAGGGGATCCTGCGCTTGGTCTCCGGGGCGGCGGCCGACCGCATCAACCAGTCGGTCGACGCCATCGACGACGTGATCCGCGAGATCCGGGAGACGATCTTCGACCTGCAGCAGCCCGCCACCGCCACCACCCTGCGGCGCCGGGTCCGGGAGGTGGCGGCCGAGGCCCGTGACCAGCTCGGCTTCCCCCCCCGGCTGGCGTTCAGAGGCCCGGTCGAGAGCGCCGTTCCCGACCCGGTCGTACCGCACCTGCTGGCCGTGGTGCGCGAAGCACTGTCGAACGCCGCCCGCCACGCCGGCGCCGGCAGCGTCGAGGTGGTGATCGAGGCCACCAGCAGCCACGTGTCGGTCTGGGTGGCCGACGACGGGGTCGGACCGCCGGCCGGGCCCACCTCCGGCAGCGGGCTGGTCAACAGGGCGGCCCGGGCCGAGGAGATGGGCGGGGAGCTGCGCATAGAGGCCCGTCAGCCCCGGGGCACGGTGCTGGAGTGGCGGGTGACGATCGGCCCCCCGCCGACGTGACCTTCGCCTCTTCTGAGCGGGGCGGCCGCCACCGACACTTGACCGGTGACCGTCTACACCGAGCTCCTGCGGGATCGTCTCGCCCGATCCGCCGGTGAGGGCCAGACGGTCGGCTCCCTGGTCGCGGACCTGGTGACCCGCCGGGCCCGACTGGTCCCGCCGCAGGCGGGACCGGGGACCGTCACCCGCGCCGTGGACGGGAGCCCGGAGCGGCTCCTCGATCTCCTGGCCTACGACGAGGCCCTGATCCGGCTCTGCGACCAGCTGAACCTGGAGCACCGGATGCTCGATCCCTTCGCCCCCGTCGACGCCCGGGAGGAGGTCGAGCGGGCCCTGACCCGGCGCCTCCCCCTGCTCGCGACCCTGGAGGGGGCTCCGGTCCGCTGAGCCGGGTTCGGGACCTTCGGCCCTGATCCGACCCCCCCGGGAGGTGGAAGAATCCGCTCATGCCGCCTTCCGATGCGCCTACCGAGGGCGCGGCGCCGATCAAGGTCTTCCTCCTCGACGACCACGAGGTCGTGCGGGAGGGGCTGCGCGGCCTGTTGGAGGCGGCGGGTGACATGACCGTGGTCGGCGAGGCCTCCACCGCCGAGGAGGCCCTCACCCGGATCCCCGCCACCCAGCCGGACGTGGCGGTGCTCGACGTCCGCCTGCCCGACGGGAACGGCGTCGAGGTGTGCCGGGAGGTGCGGGCCCAGATGCCGTCGGTCGCCTGCCTGATGCTGACGTCCTTCGCCGACGACGAGGCGCTGTTCAACGCCATCATGGCGGGCGCCGCCGGCTACGTCCTCAAGCAGGTGCGCAGCGCCGACCTGGTCGGGTCGGTGCGCAAGGTGGCCGCCGGGCAGTCTCTGCTCGATCCCGAGCTGACCAGGCGGGTGATGGAGCGGCTCCGGGCCGCGGCGGAGCCGAAGGACGAGGGCGTGGAGCACCTCTCCTCCCAGGAGCGGCGCATCCTCGACCTGATAGCCGAGGGCATGACCAACCGCCAGATTGCCGACACGCTCTACCTGTCCGAGAAGACGGTGAAGAACTACGTGTCGAACCTCCTGGCCAAGCTGGGCATGCACCGGCGCACGGAGGCGGCGGTCTTCGCCGTGAAGCGGCGCCAGGGCGGGGGCCCCGACCCGGCCTGAAGCCGAATCCTCAGGAGGACAGAGTCCTCAGGCGGCCAGCAGGGCGCTGAAGGCCGCCTCCTCCCTCCTCAGGTGGAGCTCGAGCAGGCGGGTGAGACGGTTCAGCTTTGAGCGCATGGCCGGGATCCGGTCCTCCCACTTCCAGGCGCGCGGCGGGTGGCGGACGAGGTCGTGCAGGCCCTCGACGAGCTCACGCGTGGCCCGGTGCTCTGCCACCAGCGCCCGCACCGGCACCTCCGTGCCGAGCACCGGGGCCAGCAGCGGGTAGATCTGGGACTCCTCGTGGCGCATCTCCCGGTAGAGGTGGCGCCGCATGTTGTCGATAATGGCGGCCAGCACCGGCTCGATGCCGTTGTGACCACCGGCGGCCAGGTCGTGCTCGACCGCGCCGAGCTGACGGACGAGGGCACGGATCCCCTCGTGCTCCCGACGCACCGACTCGACGGCCACTTCGCTGATCACCGCATCCTCCCGGTCGCTCGGCTCATGGCGATCTTGGGGCCCGAGGCCAGCGCCGCGGTAGGGCCGATCGTCACGAGATGGGGCGCCGCGCCGTGACCTTCGGCACTGCTCCGAGTGACCTTCGGCCCTGTTCCACCGGGGCCGCCCCGGACGACCCTGTACCAGACCCACAGGGAGGAACGGAATGCCATCGACCCTTGCCGGAGCAAGCGTGTGGGAGGAGGAGCTCTACTCCCACCTCACCCACCACGCCTCGGACGAGCAGGCGACCATCGAGAGGTACCGCGAGCTGGCCGCCGGGTCGGACTCCGAGACCTTCCGGTACCTGGTGGCCCAGATCGTCGAGGACGAGAAGCGCCATCACAGGTGGATGGCCGACCTGGCCGCCACCATCAAGTCCGCCAGCGACATGTCGGATCCCCCGCTCCCGACGCTCGACCTGGAGCGCGCCGGGCCCGATGTCCTGGCCGCCACCGACGAGCTGCTGCGCATCGAGCGGGCGGACCGGAAGGCGCTGAAGCGTCTCGAGAAGGACCTCTCCGAGGTCAGGGACACCACCATCTGGGCCCTGATCGTCCATCTGATGCTCATCGAGACCGACAAGCACATCGCCATCCTCGACTTCGTGCGCCACCACGTCCACGTCAGGTAGGCGGGCCCTCAGCCTCCACGTTCGACCAGATCGGGTCGATACTCGGGATGGGCGCTCAGGTACTCCGACGCCGCCCGCATGTGGGCCTCGTTGTGCCGGTTGATGAAGCCGTAGACCTCGGGGTCCATGTCGGCCTCTTCGTCGAAGTGCAGCCGGGTGCGGTCCGGACCGAGGCGCTCCAGGCGGACATGGCCGACGTGGTCGTTGCCGTCCCGGGAGATCATGGTGTAGGTGTGGGCCCGGTCCCGGACGGCCTCGGTCACCAGCTCGAGCGAGGAGCCGGTGCGTCCGTCGGGGAGCTTGTAGAAGACGCGCCGCAGCCGGCCGTTGTGGTCCTCGTCCCCCGGCCAGAGCACGTCCACCCGCTCGACCATCTCCGACCACTCGGTCCACCGCTCGTAGTCGTGCAGCAACGCCCAGATCCGAGCCGGCGAGTGAGGCATCTCCATCGAGAACTCGTGTCGGAGCACGGGTCCGGACCCTAACGTCTACAGGTAGAGAGCGCCTCCGCTGCCGGGCTGGCCGGGGAACGGCCTCACCGACCTGTCAACGCCACGAGGGGCCGGTCCCCGAGTGGGGCCGGCCCCTCGTGCGTCCCCGTTCGGTCAGTCGGCCGCCGAGCGGAGCGGCTGCTGCAACATCCGCAGCTCCTCCGCCACCCTGCGCTCGTGCTCCTCCTCGTCACGCCGGGCCCGGGACGGGCGCCACCGGCCCTTGATCAGGAAGATGAACGGCAGGAAGGCCGCCTGGCATCCGAGGCCGACCCACCACCAACGCCGCCACTCGCCCGGAGCCACCGCCTGCGCCTTCTGGGCCGTCGGACCGTAGGCCTGGAGGTAGGCGAGATCGGCCTTGCCCTGGGGCGTGGCCGCCACCTTGCTGACGGCCACCAGCCGCTGCAGCGCCGCCGGGGGGGTGACGTGGAGCCTGGTCGATATCTCCGTCACGGCGGTGGAGATGGCGGGTCCGTTGGTCGGGGTGGCCGCCAGGGTGGCCGCCGTCCGGGAGTCGATGGCCTGAAGCGTCTGCACCACGGCCGGGTATCGGGCCTGGATGACCTGCAGCTTGGTGCCGTGCTCGATGAGCGGGGTCATCGACGTGACCACGAACGGGAGCACGAACAGCGACACCGACACCGCCACCCGGAGGATCCAGCCCCACACCGCCAGGCCGGTGGCAGTCAGGGCGGGGTTCCGCCTCTCGACCGTCTCACTGAAGCCCGCCAGCCAGGACACGAACACGAACCCGAAGAACAGGGCCATGAGCGAGATGATCCACACGAAGGTGTAGTAGCCGGTGTCCGGGTGGCTCGTCCGGAGGGCGAAGAGGGCCGTGGCCGCCATGGCCCCCAGCGCCCCCATCACCATGAAGGGCTTGCGCACCCGTACCCGGTCGGAGATGACCCCGATCACGACGACCGAGCCGATGTTGAACGCCCACATCCACACGCCCAGGCTGTTGGCCCGCTGCTCCGTGAAGCCGAAGGTCGTGACCATGTAGGCCACGAAGAAGCCGATGATCGAGTAGTACAGGACGAGGAAGATGCCGAGCCCGAGGCTCGATCCGATCACGTCGAGGTGCAGCATCTGCTTCCAGGGGTGCTCAAGGACCTGCTCGATGTCGACGCCCGCCGCCTTGGCCTCCACCAGGGCCCGGTCCTTGAAGCTGACCATCAGCTGGTCGCGCAGTCCCGGGGACAGCTCGCGCAGGAACGCCAGGGCGATGGCGGAGGTGACGAGGCCGACGACGCCTGCGATGATGAACTGGTCCTGCCAGGCGTGCAGGTGGTTGAGGGTGTTGCTCGACACCTCGGCCACGGCCAGGGCGCCGGCCACGGGTCCGATGGCGAAGAAGCTCATGGCCACTCCCCGGCCCAGCTGCGGGGAGAAGTCCCGCACCAGGGCCGGAATCGCCACCAGGCAGACGCCCTCGATGAACCCCAGCATGCAGTAGAGGACGGCGAAGGTCCAGAAGTTCGGGGCGTTGGGCAGGCCGAACGCCACCAGGGCGCTGGATATCAGGAGCCCGCCGACGACCATGTTGGCCCGGCCCCAGCGATCCGCCAGCCCGGCCAGTAGGGACGCGAACGCGCCGATGGCGTTGGCCACCACGAGGATGTACACGAAGAACCGGAACCCGTGGTTGTACTGCTCGATGATCGACGGGGTGACGGCGGCGGGGATGTAGTACACGTAGTACAGCACGACCGCCGACAGCCCGACGATGCCCAGGTACATGTAGCGCCGTCCGGTGTCCGGGTAGTGCTCCAGCGACCGGCTCCACATCCACCGGAAGGGATGCCGGACACGTACCTCCCCCGGTTCCCCGTCGCGGAACGGCATGGCTCTCCCGCGGGGCAACGATGCTGTCGACATGGTCAGTTCCCCTTTCAGGCTGCGAGGGCGGCGCGCAACATGGCCACCGCCCTTCCCTGTGCGGAGACCTCGTCGGGCGCCGCCGGCTCGATGCGCCGCAGAGCCAGCCGCAGGGCGGCGGATCCCGTCCCGGCCGATCTGAGCTCGCGGGCTCCGTCGGCCACCGAACGCGAGCGGTCCAGACCGAGCGCAAGCGCCCGGGCCGTCACGCGTCCTGCGGCGCGGCGCGCCAGCGGGGAATCCGGGGAAGTGAACAATCGCGACGCGGGCATCCCACTGTCTCCCACCCCGCCAGCGTCCGCCCCGCCCCCCGGGCGGGGAAGGGACCTTCGGCCCTTTCGGGTGCCGGTCACGTCCGGACATGCTGATCCCGGGAGGCGGTCGCGTGCCGCCGTGGACCCAGCGAGGTGGACGATGGACCGCGAGACCAAGCACGAGCTCGACAGCCTGCTCAAGGACTTCGTCGAGGCGCTCGACGAGGTGCGCTTCTCCTCCTTCGACAGCGAGCGTGAGGTGGCGGCGTGGAAGAAGGTGCAGGTCTGTGGCTGGCGGCTCAACCAGCTCCTGCCAGGCCTCGAGGGCCGGGCAGCCTGACGTCGGTACGGGTCTTCTGAGCATCTACAGCGAGCTGCTGAAGCTGGCGCTGGCGGAGCAGCCGCTCGGCGAAGAGAGCGCGCCCTCCGTCTCCGACCTGGTCCGGTCCGTGATGGTCCTGCGGGCGCGCCTGGGCGCCGGAGCGGGCCCGACGGTGGGCGCGGAGGCCGAGGTTCCCGCCCCCCAGCGGCTGGCCGACCAGATCGCCTACGACGTGGCCCTGGTCCGGGCGTGCGAGCGGCTCGGCATCTCCCACCGCCTGACCGGGGACGGCCCGGTGGCCCCGGAGCGGGAGCGGGTGGAACGGGCCCTGGCCGACGCGTGGCCGGCCGAGGCCTCAGCCCCCGATCCGTAGGTTGTAGGCGCTGATGGCGGCGTTGGCGGCCTTGGCCGCGTTCTGGAGGGCGGTGGCGGGCGCCACGCCGGAGAGGTACATGCTCTCCTCGGCGTTGAGCACCGCCGCCCGCACGTCGTTGTAGGCGCCGATCACCGGTCCCGACGCCGCCGCCCCGGTCCCCCCCGCCAGGAGCTGCTCGTAGGCGACCTTGAGGCCGGGCTCCCGGGCCCACGCCGCGGTCATGACGGGGTCGGAGGCCGCCGACTGGCGGACGGGCACGTAGCCGGTGTGGGCCGCCCAGTAGGCCTGGCTGTCGGGCTGGTCCAGGAACGTCATGAACTTCCACGTCGCCGCCTGGTGGGCGGGGTCCTTGGTCAGGATGTACAGCGCCGACCCGCCGACCAGCACCCCTCCGTCGTCGCTGCGGCCGGGCATCGGGGCCACCCCCAGCTGCACCCCCTTGTACTGGGGCAGCAGCTGGTAGACGGTCCCGAGCACGGCGGAAGTGTCGATGGTCATGGCGTACTTCCCCTGCCCGATGCCGAGCAGGTTGTCGAACTGGCTCGGTCCGCTGGCCGGGTTCGTCACGGCCTGGCCCGAGCGCACCATCGACGCCAGGGTGCTGAAGATCTGCTGCCCGGCGGCGTTGTCGAAGCTCACCGCCGTCACGCGCCCGTCCCGGCCGTTGCCGTGGTTGGCGTAGAGCTGTCCGGCCAGGGCGCTCCACTGCTCCAGGTGCCAGGGATCCAGCTTGAGGCCCATGGCGTAGCCGGCCCGCTTGAGGGCGGCGGCGTCGGTCGCGAGCTCCGCCAGCGTGGCCGGCGGCCGGTCAGGATCCAGGCCGGCCTTGGTGAACGCGGCCCGGTTGTAGATCAGTACCGGGTTCGAGACCGAGAACGGCATGGCCCACTGGACGCCGCCGACCGTCCAGTACTTGACGGTCCGGGGCACGAAGTCGGACTCCGGGTAGTTGGAGGCGTTGATGCAGGACTGGACGGGCAGCGCGGCGCGGGAGTCGATGACGGGCTGGAGGTGGATGTCCTCCATCTGGGCCAGATCCGGCAGCTGGCCGTTGGCCAGTCCGGCGGTGAACTTGGCGAAGGTGTCGTCGTAGCTCGTCTGGTTCACCAGGTTGACGTGCACCTGCGTCTGGGAGGAGTTGAAGCGGTCGGTCAGGGCGGTCAGGGCCTCACCGTTGGCCTGGCTCATCGACTCCCACATCGTGATCTGCACGGGGGTGGTGGCCTGGGCGAGGGCGCCGACCGGGCACGAGGGCAGCCTCCCGCTCGTAGCGGTACCGCCTTTTCCTCCGCCACCGCCCGACAAGGCGGAGCCTCCGCTGCACGCGGCCAGGGTCAATCCCCCGGCCACCGCAGCCACCGCGATCCTCCGGCCGTTCTCGCTCATGGTCCTCCTCCCGGATCCGCCCCGATCGTGACGCCCAGTGGACGCCTTTCGGGCCCTCCGGGCCAGGGCCGAAGGGACTTATTCCCCTGGTGCCGGTCCCGTCCCGGACTGACGCTGGTTCCATGCCCAACGGGGCGTTCCCTGACGTGATGACACCGGCGGACGCGGTCATGTGGGCCATAGAGAGGGATCCGGTCCTCCGGTCCACGGTCACGACCGTGGCCCTGCTGGACCGTGCCCCCCGCTTCCCCGCCCTGCGCCGCCGATTGCTGGATGCCAGCACCGTAATCCCGCGCCTGCGCCAGCGGGTGGCCCGCCCCGGATGGACCGGAGGCCGTTTCCGCTGGGTCGAGGACCCGGCCTTCGACATCGACTACCACCTGCGCAGGGTGAGCCCCACCGGTCCCGCCGACCTCGACGGCGTGCTGGAGCTGGCCCGGGTCTCCGCCATGGCCGGGCTGGACCGCGACCGTCCGCTGTGGGAGTTCACGGTGGTGGAGGGCCTGCCGGGAGGCGGGGCCGCCTTCGTGCTCAAGTTCCACCACTGCGTCACCGACGGGGTCGGCGGGATCGAGCTGGCCATGCGGCTGCTGGACGGCTCGCGGCGCTCCCCCACCCCCGCCCCCGACATGCCGGCGGCCAACGGGGACGCGGCGGGAGCGGGCCCCGGGCTGGTCCCCGGGGCGGCCGGTGCCGTCGGGCACGCCGCCCTCGACGGCCTGCGCCTGGCCCGCACGGCAGCGGCGGCGGTGGTCCGCCCCGCGGCCGGTGCCACCGCCCTGGTCGACAACGCCCGCTGGACGGCGCGGCTGCTGGCACCCGTCACAGAGCCGCTCTCCCCGGTCATGCGGGGCCGGAGCACGGTGTGGCGCTTCGACGCCTTCGACGTCGAGATGACGGACATGAAGGCGGCCGCGGCCGCAGCGGGCGGGTCGGTCAACGATGTGTTCCTCACCGCCGTGACCGCCGGCCTGCGGCGGTACCACCGGTCCCACGGCCACGATCCGGACAGCCTCCGCATGACGCTGCCGATCAGCCTGCGCCGGCCGGGTGACCCGCCGGGGGGCAACCGGTTCACTCCTGTCCGCTTCGTGGTGCCTCTCGGGACGGGCCACGACCCTGGGGCGCAGGCCCGGCGCATCGGGTCCCTCGTGCGCGAGTGGAGGGACGGCCGGGCCCCGGCGCTGACCGACCGCCTGGCTGCGGTGCTGTGCCGGCTCCCGGACGACGCCCTCACGGATCTCTTCGGGCGGATGCTCAAGAACGTCGACTTCGTCGCCACCAATGTGCCGGGGCTGCCCGTCCCGATGTACCTGGCCGGCGCCGAGCTGGTGCGGCAGTACGCCTTCGCCCCCCTGACGGGAGCGGCCGTCAACGTGGCGCTGCTGTCCCACACCCGGTGGGCGTGCATCGGCGTGAACGCCGACGCGGTGGCCGTGCCCGACCATGGGCTGTTGACCGCATGCCTGCGCGACGGATTTGCCGAAGCGGTGGGGGTTCCGCACCTCCGGCACCCCGGCGCCGCCTGACGAACCAAGGAGGGGTCGTGTCCCGTCATTCCCGTCTGAGCGCCCTCGACGCCGGCTTCCTGTCACTCGAGGGCCCCGACACCCCCATGCACGTGGGGTCGGTGATCCTGTTCGAGGGTGCTCCGCTGCGGGACCGGCGGGGTCGGATCCGGTTGGCGGCGCTGCGCGACCTCATCGAGGCCCGCCTCGACCTCGTACCCCGCTACCGGCAGATCCCGGTGGAGGGGCCGCTCGGCATGGGGCGGCCGTTCTGGGTCGACGACGCGCGCTTCGACATCGCCCATCACGTCAAGATCACGGCCGTCCGGGCCCCCGGCGGCCGGCGCGAGCTGCTGGAGCTGGCGTGCGAGCTGCACACGGAGCTGCTCGACCGGTCCCGTCCCCTGTGGGAGCTGTGGGTGGTCGACGGGCTGGCCGACGGGCGGGTGGGGATGATCCAGAAGACCCACCACGCCATGGTCGACGGGATCGCCGGGGTCGACGTGGCGGCGGCCATGATGGACCTCGACCGCCACCCACCCCGGCGCCGGGGGCCGCGCCCGCCGACGGCCTGGGTGGCGGAGCCCGGCGTCGGGGTGGTGGAGGCGGGCCGGGCCGTGATCGGTGACGTGCTGGCGGTCCCCACCGGTCTCTCGTCCCAGGCGGCCCGGCTGCTCCGGAACCCGCCGCAGCGCCTGGGCCGGGCCGTCCATCTGGCGGGTGGCGCCGGCTCGCTGGCCCGATCCGGCCTGGTGGCCCCCCGGATGAGCATCAACCGTCCGATCGTGCGCCGGCGCCGGACATTGGACGGCCTCACCGTCTCCCTGGCTGCCACCCGGGCCGCCGGAGCCGCCGTGGGGGCCACGGTGAACGACGTGGTCCTGGCCGGGGTGGCCGGTGGGCTGCGCAACCTGCTGCTGTGCCGCGGGGAGCCGCTCCGGCCCGCCCGGGCCCTCGTGCCGGTGTCGACGCGGGCCGCCTCGGCGCGCGGTCAGCTCGGCAACGCGGTGGCAGCCATCCTGGCCGACCTACCGGTCGACGAGACCGACCCGGTGCGGCGCCTGGAGACTGTGGCGGCAGGGATGCGGCGGCGCAAGGCCGCCGGCCAGGCCGACGTCACCGGCGCCCTCATCGGTATGGCCGACCGGGTGCCGGCCCGGGTGGCCGCCGGCCTGGCGCGCGCCGTCCACCACCAGCCGTTCGTGAACCTGGTCGTGACCAACGTGCCCGGCTCCCCCCTGCCCCTCTATCTCATCGGGGCGCGGCTGGAGGAGGTGGTCCCGATCGTGCCGCTGGCCCGCAACCTGGACCTGAGCGTCGGGATCCTCTCCTACGGGGACCAGCTCTCGTTCGGCATCCTGGCCGACTCCGGCCGGATGCCCGATGTCCATGTCATGACCGCCGGAATCGAGAGGTCGCTGGCCGAGCTGCTGCCGGCCGCCCGGAAAGAGGTGCCCGCATGAAAGAGCTCGTCTACCCACGGATGCTCCTGCCCGCTCTGGAGCGCTTCGCCTCCAAGCAGGCCTTCCACAACTCGGGCTACGCCGCCACCTATGCCGAACACGGGGAGCGGGTGCTGCGGCTGGCCCACGCCATGCGCCACGAGCTCGGCCTCGGCCCCGGCGATCGGTACGCGGTCATGGCCGCCAACGGCCACGAGTTCCTCGAGCTGTACCACGCCGGCTTCCTGGGTGCGGGAGTGATCAATCCCTTGAACCTCCGCCTGGCCGGACGGGACCTCCAGTTCATCCTGGCCGACTCGGAAACCGAGGTCGTCTTCGTCGACTCCGTGTTCGCCGAGCACCTCGAACGCAGCATCGCCGCGGTGCGCGACGAGCTGCAGGTACGCCACGTGGTCCTGATGGGTGGGGGGGACGAGGGGCTGCCCCACGATCTGTCCTATGAGCAGCTCCTGGCGGCGGCGGAGCCCGAGGTCCCGAGGGAGCCCGAGGAGGACCAGCCGGTTGTCCTCATGTACACGGGGGGCACCACCGGCCTTCCCAAGGGCGTGCTGCTCGACCAGCGGGCCGAGATGCTGAACCTCTACCACATCGCCGGGTCGCTCGGGCTCCACGAGCGCCGGGTCTTCGTCCACCAGACCCCGATGTTCCACGCCGCATCGATGGGGGCGGTCCTCGGGATCCCGGCAACGGGGGGCACGTCGGTGTTCGTCCCCCTGTTCGAGCCCGAGCAGGTCATGGACGCCATCGAGCGCTTCTCGGCCGACTGGACGGTCATGGTGCCGACGATGATCGCGATGGTGCTGGACCACCCCGGCTTCCGCCCCGAGCGGCTGGCCACCCTGTCGGACCTGGTGTACGGAGCCTCCCCGATGCCGCAGGCCCTGCTGGCCCGCCTGGCCGGGACGCTGCCCGAGACCCGGCTGTGGCAGGGGTACGGCATGACCGAGTGCTCCTCGGTGCTCACCTTCCTCAGCCCCGATGACCACCGGGCCGGAGGGGCGCGCCTGCGCTCCGCAGGCCGGCCGGTCATGGGCGTGACGGTCTGCGTCCAGGACGGGAGGGGCCGGCTGCTGTCCGTCGGCGCCGAAGGGGAGATCTGCGCCCGCGGCGGCAACTTCATGCGCGGGTACTGGCACCGCCCCCAGGAGACCGAGGAGGCCTTCCGGGACGGCTGGTACCACAGCGGGGACGCCGGCCACGTCGATGCCGAGGGCTACGTCTACTTGACCGACCGCATCAACGACATGATCGTCAGTGGCGGGGAGAACGTGTACTCCATCGAGGTGGAGAACGCCGTAGCCAGCCATCCCGCCGTGGCCGAGGTGGCGGTCATCGGCATTCCCCATCCCACCTGGGGTGAGCAGGTCCACGCCATCGTGGTCCTCCACCCCGGGGCCACCGCCAGCGCCGAGGAGATCCGCGAGCACGCCCGGAGCACCCTGGCCCGCTACAAGGTGCCCAAGTCGGTGGAGTTCCGCTCCGAGCCGCTGCCGCTGTCCGGGGCGCTCAAACCCCTCAAGCGGGAGCTGCGCCGGCCGTACTGGGAGAAGGTGGCGACGCCGGCGTGACCGTCACTTCACCGCACCGGCGGTGAGGCCCCGCACCAGTTGCTTCTGGAAGGCGATCAGCAAGAGGAACAGCGGGGCTATGGCGATCACCGTGCCCGCCAGGGTGACGGGGATCTCCTGGATCTGGGTGGCGGCCAGCTGCTTGAGCCCGATCTGGACCGTGCGCACCGAGTTGTCGTTACCGGTCACGAGCAGCGGCCACAGGTACTGGTTCCACGCCCCGAGGAACGAGTAGACGGCCAGGGCCGCCACCGTGGGGCGGGTCAGCGGTACCGCCACCCGCGTCAGGAAGCGCCAGTGGCCGTAGCCGTCGAGGGACGCCGCCTCCCGCATCTCCCGCGGTACCTGCCGGAACCCCTGGCGCATGAGGAAAGTCCCGAGCCCGCTGGCCAGGAACGGCACGGTCAGGCCCTGGAAGGTGTTGTACCAGCCGAGGTGGCTCACCGTGACCAGGTTGGTCACCATCGTCACCTCGAACGGGATCATCAGGGTGGCCAGGAACACGGCGAACAGGGCCCGCTTGAACGGGAACTCCAGGAAGGCGAAGGCGTAGCCGGCCAGCACCGACGTCACGACCTGGCCGGTGACGATGATCCCGGACTGGATCACGCTGTTGCGCATGTAGACGCCGAGGTTCCCCTGGCGGAAGGCGGTGCCGTAGTTGTGCCACTGCGGAGCGGTCGGAAAGAGGGTCGGTGGCCGGGACGTGAGCTGGTGGAGCCGCAGCAGGGAGCTGACCACGGCCACGTAGAGCGGGAACAGCACGACGGCCGCCAGGAGAGTGAGCACGGCGTAACGGGCTGCCAGCCGGGCGCGCCGCGAGCGCCGGGCGTCACGCTGCATAGGTCACCCTCCGCTCGAGGAGGCGCATCTGGGCCAGTGTCAGGAGCAGGGTGACGAGGAACAGCGCTATCGACAGGATGGCGGCCCGGCCCGGGTCCCCTCCGTAGACGAGGGTGCGGTACACGTTGTAGGTGAGGACGTCGGTGTGCAGCACGACGCTGTTCTGGTAGGCCCCGCCAGTGAGCAGGTCGATCTGGCCGAAGCTCTGGAAGGCGACGATGGTCCCCACCACCACGACGAAGAAGATCGTCGGGGACAGCAACGGCACTGTGACGCGGGAGAAGCGCCGCCACGCCCCCGCCCCGTCCACGGCGGCGGCCTCCAGCACCTCGTCGGGCACCGCCTGCAGGCCAGCGGACAGGACGATGAAGCCGAGCCCGAGGTTCTGCCAGATCGTGAGCACAGCAATGGCGGGAAGGGCCAGGCTCGGGCTCTGCAGGAACGGCGGGTGCGGGTTGATGCCGAGCCACGGCAGCAGGCCGACCACGGGGTTCATGAGGGTCCCGAAGATCACCGCCGCCACCGCCACCGAGGTCGCCACGGTGGAGGAGAAGATCGTCCGGTACACGCCGATGCCCCGCAGGCGCTGGTGGGCGGCCACGGCCATGAGAAGGGCCAGCACCACCCCGGCCGGGACGGTCAACAGGGCGAAGTACACCGAGTCCCACAGGCTCGACAGGAAGTCGTGGGAGGTGATGACGTCGCGGTACTGCGTCAGGCCGGCGTAGGTGTGGGGCAGGTTGGGGAACGGCGGGTTCCGGTAGAGGCCCAGATAGAAGTTGCGCAGGAACGGATAGAACGTGAAGACGCCGAAGACGGCCAGGGCCGGCACCAGCAGTCCGTAGCCCAGCAGGGCCTCCCGGCGGCGGCGCGACCGCCGGGCTCGGGCGGGCGGGGCGGGCGGGGCCGCTCCGCTGGGAGCGGGCTGGGTGGCAGCCGTGGTCAAAGGTGCAGCCCGGTCGACGCGTCGAAGAGGTGCACCCGGTCGGGGTCGACCTGCAGCCTGACCGGCTCCCCCAGCCGGGGCGGGGCCAGCGAGGCCGGCTGCTGCACGACCAGCTCGGTCCCGTCCGGCGTTCGGCAGATGACGTGCACCAGGTGCCCCAGCAGCTCGACAAGGGCGACGTCGGCCCCCACCGTTCCGGCCGGGTCGAGGGTCAGCTCCTCAGGGCGCAGCCCGGCCACCAGACGCCGTCCGGAGGCGGGCCCGGCCCGTCCCGCCGGTCCCGGCCCGAGCGGGACCCGGCCCCCCGCCACCTCGAGGGCCGGTGATCCGTCCGGGGCCAGGGCGCCCTCGATCGTGTTCATCGGAGGGCTGCCGATGAACCGGGCCACGAAGAGGTTGGCGGGGGCGGCGTAGACCTCCCCGGGGGCCCCGACCTGCTGCAGGCGCCCTTCGCTCATCACCGCGACCCGGTCGGCCATGGTCATGGCCTCCACCTGGTCGTGGGTGACGTACAGGGTGGTGGTGCGCAGCCGGCGCTGCAGGGCCACGATGTCCGCCCGCGCCCGGACGCGGAGCTTGGCGTCGAGGTTCGACAGGGGTTCGTCCATCAGGAACACCTGCG
>DASSEU010000002.1:0-21764 GCA_035695125.1 Acidimicrobiales bacterium | reverse complement strand
CTTGTATGTCCCAGGCCGCCCCAAAATCTGACAGACGTTCTGCCCCAAGAGAACCGTCGCTCGAGGCCCTGCCCCAAGGGATGCAGGCTTCGTTCTACAAAAACCCCGGAAGCCATCCGGACTTTGGGCACATCCTCACTGGAGTGAGTACTTCCACTCGAAGTAGTGGTGCTGGGCGGCAAGCAGCTGGTTGTGGAAGTACTCCCAGCCCTCCTCGGCGGCCGAAGACGTCTCGGCGCAGTACATCCACAGGAGCGTGGTGGGCTGGTCCGGGGGAAGGCCCAGCTCGGCGCGGATCTCGTTGAAGCGCCGGACCCCCGCCGTCATCGAGTCGAGGTCGTCCCCGGAGACGAACATCTGGCCCAGGCCGTTCTCGGCCGCCAGGCGGGCCGACTTCTCGGTGGAGAAGGCGGCCTTGATGTCGCGCGTGACCTCACCCTTGTGGCGCGCCTGAGGCCGGATCGTGGTCGGCGGGATCTTGAACACCTGGCCGTCGTAGGTGAACCGCTCGGCTCCGTCGGCGGCCCGGATGGCGTTGACCACGTCGTAGAAGTAGGTGTGGGACTCCTCGATGGGGACACCGAGCGAGGCGTACTCGTGAGGGGCCACGCCGCGCCCGATGCCGAGATGCAGGCGCCGCCCCCGCAGCAGGATGTCGAGCATCGAGAGCTCGCTGGCCAGCCGCACCGGGTTCCACCATGGCGCCACGATCACGGCTGTGCCCACATCGACCCGTTTGGTCCGCCCTGCCCAGTACGCCAGGTATTGCAGGGGATTGGGCTGCATGGAGTAGGCCGACCCGTAGTGCTCGGTGGCCCAGATGGAGTCGTAGCCGAGCGGTTCCACCAGCTCACCCATGTACAGGGTGTTCTCCATCTGGACGTGGTCGGGGATGTCCGGGGGCCGCTCGTAGTCCCCGGTCATCAGGCGGGGCCAATCCTCCTGGTTGTAGCCCGTGACCATGACCCCGCAGTGCATCGCCATCCCCCTCGATCGCGTCGGCTCGGTCGGCGTCGCGGACGCTACACCGGCCACCAACCGGCCGTTCGGTTGATGACGGAGCGGGCGCCTCGGCGCGTCAGGTGTCGAGCACGACGGTGAAGGGACCGTCGTTGGTGAGGCTGACGCTCATCTGCTCCCGGAACCGGCCCGTGGCCACGCGTGCGCCCAGCGCCTCGAGAGAGGAGGTGACCCGCTCCACGAGTGGGGCGGCGTGGTCCGGAGGCGCCGCCCCCACGTACGACGGGCGGCGGCCCCGGGAGGTGTCGGCATACAGGGTGAACTGGCTCACCACGAGCACCTCCAGGCCGAGGTCCGCCGCGGACCGGTTGGGCTTTCCCGTCTCGTCCTCGAACACCCGCAGATGCCACAGCTTTTCGGCCAGACGGTGGGCCCCATCGGCATCGTCGGTGTGGGTCACCCCGACGAAGACGCACAGCCCGGGCCCGATGGATCCCACGATCCGGCCCGCCACCGCCACCGATGCCGAGGTGACCCGCTGGACCACGGCGCGCACGACCGGCGAGGGTAGCGTCGGCTTCCGAGCCTCGAGGACAGGAGCCGATGTGGGCCTGGTCGACGGAAAGGTCGTTCTGGTGACCGGGGCGGGCAGCGGCATGGGCCGGGCCGGGGCCGCCATCTTCGCCCGGGAGGGGGCGGCGCACGTCTACGTCCTCGACATCGACGCCGACGGGGCAGCCCAGACGGCCGAGCTGGTCGCCGGGGCCGGCGGGTCGGCCACCCCGGTGACGATCGACGTCACCGACGAGGACGCCGTCGTCGAGGTGGTGCGCCGCGTCGCCGGCGAGGCCGGCCGCCTCGACTGCGCCTGGAACAACGCCGGCATCAACGACGTGTCCCGCCCCTTCCCCGACCTGACGCGGGCGGCGTGGGACCGGATGCTGGCGGTGAACCTGACCTCGGTGTTCCTGTGCATGCGCGAGGAGCTGCGCCAGATGCAGACCCAGGGCGGCGGGGCCATCGTCAACACGTCCTCGGGGGCCGGCCTGATAGCCGCTCCGTTCCTTCCCCACTACACGGCCGCCAAGCACGGCGTCCTCGGCCTGACCAAGGCCGCCGCCCAGGAGTTCAACGGGCGGGGCATCCGGGTCAACGCCGTGTGCCCGGGGATGGTCGACACGCCGATGATCCAGGACTGGTTCCGGACCAGCCCCGACGTGGCCAACGCCGTGCTCGCCACCATGCCGGGGGGCCGGCTCGGTCGTCCCGAACAGGTCGCCGAGGCGGCCGTGTGGCTGTGCTCCGACGCCGCCGACTGGGTCAGCGGCCTGTCCATGGTCGTCGACGGCGGCCAGGTCAACCGCTAGCAGCCGAACCGGTCGGCCGCCGGGACGCCGGTAGCCTGGCTCCATGCCCGTCAAGCGCCTGAACCATGCCGTGCTCTACGTCCGCGACGCGGAGCGGTCGGCCCAGTTCTACGGGTCGGTGCTCGGATTCGAGCGCCTCTCGATGGGAGCGGGGCTCCGGGGAGCGGTGTTCATGCGGGCGGGCGGATCGACCAACGACCACGACCTCGGCTTGTTCTCGGTGGGGGACGGGGTCGGGGACTCGGGGGCGGGTCGGAGCACGGTCGGGCTCTACCACCTGGCTTGGGAGGTCGACACCCTGTCCGAGCTGGAGCGCCTGGCCGGGGCGCTGCGCGAGGCCGGCGCCCTCGTCGGCGCCAGCGACCACGGGACGACCAAGAGCCTCTACGGAAAGGACCCGGACGGGCTGGAGTTCGAGGTGGCGTGGGTGGTCCCCGCCGACCGGCTCGACCAGGAGGCCCTCGACTCGCGGTCGCGGATCTCCACCCTGGACCTCGACCGGGAGAAGACGCGGTACGGGGCCGAGACGCCGGGGGGGATCGGCATCTCGGCCCCTGCTACCGCCTGACTTTGGACCGGGCCTCGGCCCGGGCCCCGGTCACATCCCGATCTGGGCGGCTGCCGTCTTGTCCTGGCCCGCCAGGGACGCGGGCAGCGGGGCGTAGTACAGGCTGTTGGCCGAAGCCTGCCCCGCCGTCACCGCGTAGGTGATGAAGTCCTTGAGCAGGGTGGCCTTGGCGGCGTCGGTCTGCTTCTGCGCCACCATGATCCAAGTCGTGGACGCGATCGGATAGGCGCTGGCGCTTGTCGGGGTGAAGTTCGGCTTCACCGTCAGGTCGGCCGGCACGGTCGCCTCGGAGAGCGCCGCCGTGACGGCGTCCGATGTGGGCTGCACGAAGCTCCCGGCCCCGTTCTTCACCGACGCCATGGGAAGGGCGGCGCCCTTGGCGTAGGACACCTCGGCGTAGCCGATGCCGCCCTCGGTCTGGCCCACCGCCGCCGTCACGCCGTCGGAGCCCTTGGCGCCCTGCCCGCCCGGAGCCGGCCAGGTCTTGCTGGGGCCGAAGGTCCACACCGACGGGGCGGCGGCGGCCAGGTACGACGTGAAGATGTTGCTGGTCCCGGACGAGTCGGAGCGGTGGAAGGTCTGGATGGCCTCGGCCGGCAGCGTGACGCCGGAGTTGAGGGCCTTGATGGCGGGGTCGTTCCACTTGGCGATCTTCCCGGCGAAGATCCCGGCAATGGTGGCGGCGTCCAGCTTCAGCTGGCTCACCCCGCTGACGTGGTACTCGATGGCGACGCCGCCGGCCGCCCACGGGATCTGCAGGATCGTGCCCTTGGCGGCCAGCGCCTGGCTCTGGCTGGCGCTGAGCACGGCGTCGGAGGCGCCGAAGTCGACGGTGCCGGACGTGAACTGGGTGATGCCGGCGCCGGAGCCGACCGCCTGGTAGTTGATCGTCGCTCCCGGGCACTTGGCCTCGTAGTCCTTGGTCCACTGCTGGAGGATGGTGGCCACGAACGTGGAGCCCGCTCCGGTGATCGTGCCCGAGCCGCAGGCCACGGCGGAGGTGGTGCTGGTCGAGCCCTGGGCCGTCGTCGACGTCGATGCCGCGGGCGTGGAGCTCCCGCACGCCGCCGCCGCCAGGCCGAACGCCGCCACCAGGGCCGACCCGGCCGCCCCGCGACGGTAACGACGCACCCGCTGATTTGTGTTCTCTGAACTGGTCACGCCCGCAACGTAAGAGGGCCCCGTGAACTGCAGGCGCCGTTCGGGTGAACGGGGCGGGAACGACCGGAAAAATCTCCGGGTCAGCGCCTGGGGCGGCGCAGCCTCCTGAGGGCGAGGCCCCCGACCAGGGCCAGGCCGGCCGGAAGCAGCTCCTGGGTCCCCCCGGTCACGGCCAGGCCGTGGTGGCCGGCGGCGCTGCCCGCCCCCGACGAGGTCAGGCCGCCCCCCGCCGGGCCCGTCGGCGCCGGCCCGCCGGGGGATGAGGAGGATCCGGTGCCCGCCGAGGAGCCGGAGGTCGGGGAGGAGCCCCCCGCAGGGGAGCCGGTCCCCGAGGAGCCGGCCGCGGTGGACCCGGAGGAGGTCGTGGTGGACGACGGGGCGGGGGCCGTCGAGCTCGTCGAGGAGGAGGTCGTCGACGGCGGGCTGGTCGACGAGGAGGTCGAGGAGGCGCCGCCCCCGGCGCCGGAGGAGCTGGTCGAGGTGGTCGCAGGCGCGGCGGCGGGACGGCTGTTCCCGCCGTGGGTCGCGAGGGCGGCCACGCTGGCGATCAGGAGCGCCGCGACGGCGAGGGCCGCGGCGAGAATAGAACGTCCACCCACAATTGGTACCTGAATAGCCCCATTGCGCCGGGAGTTGGTGGATGGTGCCGGGCTGCGCTCACCCGGCCCACCGGAGACGCGGGCAGATTAGGTGGGCGGGGCGGGCGGGCGGTAATGCGCCGCCGTGAACAGGCCGGAGGCCCCCTCGAGCAGCCACGCCGACCCCTTGGACCACCTGGGGTCACTGCCGACGTCGACCCCGTCGGCGGCCACCTCGGCCAGGATGGCCGGGATGATGTCCCCGTGGGTGCAGAGGACGGTCATCCGCCCGGCGGGGGAGGACCCGGCTCCCTTCCGGGCCAACAGATCGCGGGCGAGCGCCACGGCGGCCGCCCCGTGGCCCTCGGCCAGCGCCGGCTCCGTCTTCACGGAGAGCCCCACCCGGCCGGCCAGGGGCTCGACCGTCTGCACGCACCGCAGATAGGGGCTGGAGAGGACCTTCGAGATCGGGGGCGCCTGGGCCCCGGTCCAGGCCGCGGCCAGGGCTTCGGCCTGCCGGTGGCCCTTGGCGTCGAGGGGCCGGAGGTGGTCGGGCCCGGCCCAGCGGCTCCGGGAGCCGGCGCTGCCATGGCGGACGAGCAGGAGCTGCGCGGTCAACCGCCCTCGCCGGCTACCTCGAGATCGCCGCGTGCCGCCCTGGCCACCGCCGCTTCCCACAGGCGGGCCTGAGGCGGGTTTCCGGGGCTGCCCACCCGGCACCAGGACCCGTCGGGCTCCAGGCTCCACGCCGCCACCGCGGGGTCGAGGAGGATGTCGAGCACCTGCTGGAGCCGCTCCTGCAGCGGCCCGGACTCGACGGGCGCGATCACCTCGACCCGCCGGTCGAGGTTGCGCTCCATCATGTCGGGTGAGCCGATGTAGTAGCGCACCTCGTCGGAGCCGTCGGCACCGAAGCGCCAGATCCGGGAGTGCTCGAGGTAGCGGCCGACCACCGACCGCACGCGGATGTTCTCGGACACGCCCGGGACCCCGGGCACCAGCGAGCACATGCTCCGGACGACGAGGTCGACCGGGGTTCCGGCTCGGGACGCGTCGTACAGAGCCGAGATCACGTCGGCGTCCACCAGGTTGTTGACCTTCATGACGACCCGTCCGTCGGGCCCGCGGGCCGCCTCGGCGCTGATGAGCTCGATCAGCCGCTCGCGCAGGCCGAGAGGTGAGACGAGAATCCGACGGAAGTCGATCTGGCGGCTGTAACCGGTGAGGAAGTTGAACAGGTCGGTGAGATCGGCGCCGATGTCCGGATCCTGGGTGAGAAGCCCGATGTCCTCGTACAGGCGCGCCGTCTCCGGGTTGTAGTTCCCGGTCCCGATGTGGCAGTAGCGGCGGATGCCGTCGTCCTCCTGGCGCACCACCAGGCAGATCTTGCTGTGGGTCTTGAGCCCCACCAGCCCGTACACGACGTGGACCCCGGCCTCCTCGAGCGCGCGCGCCCATGCGATGTTGGCCTCCTCGTCCCCCCGTGCCTGCAGCTCGACCAGCACCGCCACCTGCTTCCCCCGTTCGGCGGCGCGGATGAGCGACTTGATGACCGGGCTGTCCCCCGACGTGCGGTACAGGGCCAGCTTGATGGCCATGACGCGCGGGTCGGCCGACGCCTGGCGGATGAACTCCTGCACGGTCGTGGCGAAGGCGTCGTAGGGGTGGTGCACCAGGACGTCCCCGGCCCGCACGAGGGCGAAGACGTCCGCCGGCTCCCCGTCGGCGCGCTCGAAGGACGGGGGTGTCACGGGAGGCCAGGGTTCGTCCTTCAGATCGGCGCGGTCCAGGCTGCGCAGCACCATGAGGCCGGCCAGGTCGAGCGGTCCCTCCACCCGGTAGATGTCCTGGTCCTCCACGCCGATCTCGCGCGCCAGCATCTCGGTCACCTCGTCGCTCATGTCCGAGGAGACCTCGAGCCGGACCGCCTCCCCGAAGCGCCGCCGCCGCAGCTCCATCTCCACCGCCGCCAGCAGGTCCTCGGCGTCCTCGTCGTTCGGGGAGAGATCGATGTTGCGGCTCACCCGGAACGAGAAGGCCTCTCCGATCTCGAAGCCGGGGAAGAGGCTGTCGAGGTGGACGGCTATCACCTGCTCGAGGGGCACGAACTGCTCCCCGTCGGGCAGCACGACGAAGCGGGGCAGCAGCGGCGGCACCTTCACCCGGGCAAAGCGGCGCTCCCCGCCCACCGGGTCCACCACCATCACGGCCAGGTTCAGCGACAGGTTCGAGACGTACGGGAAGGGGTGGCCCGGATCGACCGCCAGGGGCGTGAGGACCGGGAAGATCTCCCGGTCGAACAGGGTGTTGAGGTGGGCGCGGGCGCCGTCGTCGAGGTCCGACCACGACGCCAGGCGTATGCCCCGCTCCGCCAGCCCGGGGACCAGCTCCTTCAGGAACACGTGGGTCTGGCGCTCGACGAGCCGCTCGGCCCGGGCCCGGATGGCCCGCAGCTGCTGGGACGGCGTTCCCGTGCCGGGCCCCGGCCCCAGGCCGGCGGCCAGGCGGCTCTTCAGGCCCGCCACCCGCACCTGGAAGAAGTCGTCGAGGTTGGCGGCGAAGATCGCCAGGAACTTCACCCGCTCGAGCAGCGGGAGGGAGGTGTCCTCGGCCTGGGCCAGGACCCGGGTGTCGAAGTCGAGCCGCGAGAGCTCGCGGTCGAGCAGGGGTCGTTCGGAGCTCTCGGGGACGGGAGCCGCCAGCGGGGGAGACGCCGGCGGAGCCTGGCTCATGCCGACCTCGCCGCGGCGCCCGCCGCGAGGGCGATCTGGGCCCCGGCCGCCACCGCCGCCCCCAGCGCTCCGCCCCGGTCCCCGAGGGCGCCCGGGACCACCCGCAGCGTCTCGGCCTGCCCCGAGGGCATCGCCTCCAGCGAGGCCTCCTCGATCCGCTTGATGAAGGGGGGTCCGAGCCGGTCGGCCAGGCCGCCCCCCACGACCACGAGCGGCACGTCGAGCAGGGTGACGGCGGTTGCCACCGCCTGGCCGAGGGTCTCGACGGCCCGGTCGACCAGGCCGACCGCCACCCGGTCGCGCGCCTCGAGGGCCCGGGCGAACACGCTGGACGTCATCCGGCGGGCCTTGGACCACTCCACGAGGACGGTGTCCATGCCGCGGGCGTGGTGCTGGCGGGCCCGCCGCTCCATCCCCGCCCGCCCGGCGTAGGCCTCGAGGTGGCCCCGGCCGCCGCACCCGCAGCGCCGGCCGCCCGGCCGGACGACCACGTGACCGATCTCCCCGGCGAAGCCGGTCGGTCCCCGCCGCAGCTGCCCGTCGAGGATCAGCCCGGCCCCGACACCCGTCCCGACGAACAGGCCCATGACGTCCGGGCAGTCGGCGGCCGCCCCCAACTGGTGCTCGGCCACCGTCCCCACGTTCACGTCGTTGTCGACCACGACGTCGATCCCGCCGAGGGCGTCGGCCAGGGTGGGGCCCAGGGGGAACGGGTCCATCCATCCCTTGAGGTTGGGCGCCCGGCGCACCACCCCGGTCATGACGTCGACGGCGCCCGGCGCCCCCACCCCGACGGTCTCGAGCGGCGTGCCGCCCCCGAGCTCTCGGACCACCGAGACGATGGCGTCCACGACGGCGAGGGGCCCGCCCAGCACCGGGGTCTTGGCCTTCATCTCCCCGACGACCTGTCCGTCCTCGGTGGCGATGGCGAAGATCTTGGTGCCACCGAGGTCGACTCCGACCTTCATGGCCACGAACCCTCCTGCGTCACCTCCGAAAGGTATAACCCAGGCCGGGCACCGACCGGATCCGTGACGCCACCTCCTCGTCCCCCAGGGCGGAGCGCAGGCGGGCCACCTGCGCCTGGAGGGTGTTGGCGCCGACCGGCTCGGCCGGCCCCCACACCCGCTCGGCGATGGTACCGCTGGTCAGCACCTGGCCCGGGTGGGACAGCAGGAGCTCGAGCAGCCGGAACTGCTTGAGGGCCAGGTGGACGGCCCGGCCCCCGACGGTCACCTCGTGGCGGTCGAGGTCGACGGACAGCTCGCCGACGTTCAGGACCCGGCGGGGCCCGGTCGGGGGTGCCCGCCGGAGGCGGGCCCGGACCCGGGCGGCGATCTCCCGGGGGCGCTCGGGGTGGGCCACGTAGTCGTCGGCACCCCGGTCCAGGCACTCGGCGGCGTCCCCTCCGCCCGGCTCCCCGAGCACGACGATGGCGGCCGAGGTCAGCTCCCGGAGGCGCCGGCACACCTCGACGCGGCCGCTGGAGGGGGCGTCGACCACCAGGGCGTCGGGGCCGCGTGACGCCACGGTCTCGAGGGCCTGGTGGGGCTCGACCACCTCGACCTCGTAGCGCTCGGCGCGCAGCGCCTCGACCAGGGCCAGCCGGCCCCTCCAGTCGTCGGTCAGCACGAGCACGACCGGATCCGCGCCCGACGGGACATCCCTCACCGGTTCCGTTGGCGTCCCCCTCCCGCCGGGCGTGGCCAGCCTCCGTCCGGGCGAAGGTACGTGCCCCCCCTTACCGGCAGGTGCACCCCCGGCGTCCGTGCGGTTAACGGCGCAGGGACAGCAGGGGAAGGGCGTACGGGCATGTCGGCCTTCCCGTTCGTACAGACAGGTCCGTCCCGGCCCCGGGGAGATGGACGGTCGGCACCGTGGCCTCCACCATTCGTGCGTGGCTCCGGCGGCGAGGACGTCAGCGGGCGCGCCCGCCCGCGCCGGCAACCGCCCGGCGGCCGGGGACCCCCCGGCCGACTACCTGCGCGAGCGGCTCGAGCTGGTCAGGCGGCGGGTGGCGGCCGCGGCCGGGCGGAGGCGGGCGAGCGAGTGGGCCCACGTCGACGGCGGCCACGGGCTGTTCGTCTCCGACGAGGAGGTCGACGCGCTGCTGCGGCTCCCGCTGGCGGGGCCACCCGAGCCCCTTCCCGCCGGCCTGGCCGAGGCCGTCGAGGAGGCGGCCGATCGGGCCGAGGCCCGAGGGGCGGACATCCGGGTGCGGCGGCTGGCGGCCAGCTTCGCCCTGGGCGCGCTGGACGTGGAGATCCTCCTGGTCGCGCTGGCGCCGGACGTCGACCGCCGCTTCGAGCGGCTCTACGGCTATCTCCACGACGACCTCGGCCGGCGCCGGGCGAGCGTGGGGCTGGCCCTCGAGCTGTGCGGCCGGGACTCGATGTCGGCCGAGGCCCATGGGCGGCTGCACCCCGACGCCCCCCTCCGGCGCTGGGGGCTATTGGAGGTGGAGGACGGCGCCCGGCCCCTCCTGGCCCGGTCCCTCCGGGTCCCGGACCGGGTGATCTCCTACCTCCTGGGCGGAGACGCCCCCGATCCCGACGTGAGGCGCCTGACCACGGCTCTCGTCCCGGCCGGCTATCCGGCCACGGGCCCGATGGCCCGGGCGCTGCGCGAGGGGATCTGGCTCCTATATATACGGGAGCGGCCCGGGACGGCGGCGGGGTCCCTGGCGGCGGGGGTGTTCGCCGAGCTGGGCGTGGGGGTGGTCGGTCTCGACCTGCGCCGCCTGCCGCCCGACCTGGCCGGATTCGAGCTCGACCCGCGCGCCCTGGCCGTCGCGTGCGTCCGCGAGGCCACCCTGGCGGCATCGGGGCTGGTGCTCGGTCCGATCGACCTCCTCGTCGGCGCCGACCCGAGGGTCGTCCAGGTGTTCGTCGACGCGCCGGTCCCGGTCGTGCTGACCGGGCCGGGAGCGTGGGAGCCGCGCTGGACCGACGCCGTCCCGCTGGTCGTCGAGGCGCCCCCTCCCGACCTCGCCGCCCGGGAGCGGCTGTGGGCCGACCTGCTGGAGGGCGCCGAGCTGGCCGACGACCTCGACCTCCGGGGCGCCACGGGCCAGTACACGCTCACGCCGGAGCAGACGTGGCGGGCGGCGCGCGCCGCCGGCCTCCACGCCGGGGCGGCGGGCAGGCCGGTCGACGAGGAGCTGCTGCGGGAGGGCGTCCGGGCCCAGAACGCCGGTCGGCTCGAGGCCCGGGCCCGCAGGATCCCGGCGCGGGCCACGTTCGCCGATCTGGTCCTGCCGGCCCGCGTGCTCGGTCAGCTGGAGGAGATCTCCGAGTGGGCCCGGTGGCGGGACCGGGTCCGGGGCGAGTGGGGGATGGGGGGCAAGGGATCGAAGGGGCACGGGGTGACCGCCCTCTTCGCCGGGTCGTCGGGGACCGGCAAGACACTGTCGGCGGAGGCCATCGCCAGCTCGCTCGGCTTCGACCTGTACGCCATCGATCTGTCGACGGTCGTCGACAAGTACATAGGCGAGACCGAGAAGCACCTCGAGCGCATATTCGAGGAGGCCGAGGGCGTGAACGGCGTCCTGTTCTTCGACGAGGCCGACGCCCTGTTCGGAAAGCGTTCGGAGACCAAGGAGGCCAAGGACCGCTACGCCAACGTCGAGGTTGCCTACCTCCTGCAGAGGATGGAGCAGTTCAACGGCGTGGCGGTGCTCGCCACCAACCTGCAGGCCAACCTCGACGAGGCCTTCACCCGGCGGCTCGACACCCTGGTGGTCTTCCCCGACCCCGAGGAGCCGGAGCGCCGTCGGCTCTGGGACGCCCACCTGCCGGCCACCCTGCCGCGCGCCGGAGACCTCGACCTCGACTTCCTGGCGCGCGCGTTCGTACTCACCGGCGGGGACATCCGCAACATCTGCCTGGCCGCCGCCCACCGGGCCGCGCCCGGGGACCGTGCCGTCGCCATGGCCGACCTGGTTTGGGCCACGGGCCGCGAGTACCGCAAGCTGGGACGGCTGTGCACCGAGGCCGAGTTCGGACCGTACTTCGACCTGGTGAGGACGTGACCGGGCCGGCAGGCGACCCGGCCCCCGTCAACCGGTAGTCGTCGTCGACCCGGTGGTCGTCGTGACACCGGTCGTGGTGGTCGTCCCCGTCGTGGTCGTGGTCGTGGTCGTGGGTGGCGTGTTGGGTGAACCGACCGAGCCCCACTGACCGCACGCCAGCGTCGTCATCTGCGGCGGCGCCGTCGTGCTCCCGCTCGGCGGCGTGTAGGTGGTCGACTCCTGCTGGCTCTGAATCAACTGGTCCTTGGTGAAGGTGAAGATCGTGGTCGTGAGGTTGTAGTTGGCACCGTCGTCGATGCTCACCGCCGACTCCGTCTGCACGAACGGCACGTGGGTAGTGGCGTCCCTTCCGCAGCCGAAGGCGTCGTAGCGGCTGGTGTCTCCGCCGACCACCAGATCCATGGTGTGGCTGGTTGCGTCGGTGACCGGAAGGAGGCCGCAGCCCGAGAACTCGAACAGGGCGTCGGTGGCCTCGGCGCCCACCCGGTCGACCTGGACGAAGGCCATGTCGTGGCCCCGGCCCGCCACGTCGAAGCCCCCGAGGGCGGTGGCGATCGGGGCTCCCTCGGCGGCGGCGGCCTGGGCCGAGACCGGGCCCACCGACGACAGCTGGGTCTCGACCGTGTAACCGGTCGACAGGACGAGCCGGAGCCGGAAGGGGGCGCCCTGTGGTGAGGGCACGGCGTACACGTACATGTGGTCGGTCTTCCCCCCGCCCTCGGCGGCGAGGGTGGCCTGAGTCACGTCGAAGGAGTTGGCCGGCAGCGCGGTGCCGCTGAGGCTGGAGATCGGACAGCCGCTCGGCCCGAGGATCACGGTGGTCGTGGTCGTCGGGGGGACCGTGGTCGTGGTGGTCGGCGGCCGCGTCGTCGTCGGAGCCGCCACCACCGCCGGCAGGGCGGGGGGAGGCACCGTCGTCGTGGTGGACGGGATCGGCGGCACCAGCGCCACGCTGCTGTTCTTGGTGGGGCCCGGGGAGGTGGCGCACGCCGCCGCCCCGAGTGAGACCAGGACGGCCGCCGAGGCCCGCTGCCACCGTGCGCCGACCATTGCGCTTCGGAGTGTGCCAGCAGCGGGCCCGGTCCGATCCCGAATCGGCCCGTTCGGGTTTGGGGGGATTGCCCGATGGGGAAGTCGGGGGCCATGGACCGAACGGGTCGGAGAGCCACCGTGAAGGCCGTCCGGCCCGAGCCCACCCAGGCGTGGGACGCCTTCGTGGACTGTTATCTGTCCACCGCCAACCGGGCCGCCGTCGACACCTTCCTGGCCGGCCTGGCCTCGCTCGGCCGGCGCTCCGCCGCCTGAGCAATCCCGCCTGCCCGAACGGGCAGAGTCGGGCCCGGAACAGGGCGCAGCCGCCCGGGACCGTGTTAATCGTCGTTGAGGAATGTCTTCCTCCGCGGTCCGCCGGGTGCTGGGGGGCGCGCTGGCCGTCGCCCTGCTCACGACGACGGCGGTCGTCACGCGGGCGCTGTCCTCCTCCGACCCCGGCCCGCGGCGGGCCCGACTGGCCGACAGCGCCAGCCCCTGGCCCTCGGTAAGCACCTCACAGGCCCCCGGCCTGGCGGCGGCCCTGGCGACGGCGCCCAAGGTCGTCACCCTCCACGCCGCCACCGCCCCGCCCCAGCCCGTCCCCCCGGCGGTGTCGCAGGCGGCGCCGATCCGGCCCCACGAGGTGTTGGCCTTCGCCCCGTACTGGAGCCTTTCGTCGGCGGGACCGACCGCCGTCGGCTCGGCCTCGACGCTTGCGTATTTCGGCCTGGACGTGAACGGGGACGGGTCGGTCTCCCACTCGGGAGCGGGGTGGCAGGGCTACCAGAGCGCCGAGCTGGTGAACCTGATCAACGGCGCCCACGCCGCCGGGGACCGGGTGGTCCTCTCCGTCGAGTGCTTCTCCCAGGCCAGCCTCGACCGGGTCACGTCCGATCCGGGGGCGGCGGCCCGCCTGGCCGGCGAGCTGGCCCACCTGGTGTCGTCCGAGCAGATGGACGGGGTCAACTTCGACTTCGAGGGCACCGGCTCGGGTGACCGCGAGGGCCTGGTCCGGCTGATCGGAGACGTGGCGTCCCGGCTGAAGACGGTCGATCCCAACTGGCAGCTGACCATGGACGTCTACGCCAGCTCGCTCGACGGCGGTGGCTTCTTCGACGCCGCCGCCCTCGCCACGAAGGTCGACGCCCTGTTCGTCATGGCCTACGACATGGGCAGCCGGACCGTCCCGTCCCCGACGGCCCCCCTGAGCGGTCCCGGCTACACGGACTCCGGGGTGGTGTCGACCTTCGCCCGGGGCGTGCCGGCGGCCAAGGTCCTGCTCGGCATCCCCTTCTACGGCTACGCGTGGCCCACCGCCGGCAACTGGCGGGGCGCCGGCCCGACCGGCCCGGCCTTCCCGCTCTCGTACTCGCAGATCCACGACGCCAACCGCCCGGCCTACTGGGACCCGACCACCCAGACCCCCTGGACGGCATGGCAGTCGGACGGCCAGTGGTACGAGGCCTACTACGACAACCCGCAGTCGATCTCGCTCAAGGTCGGAGCCGCCACCAGGGCCGGCCTCGGCGGGGTCGGGGTCTGGGCGCTCGGTATGGACGGCACCGACACCTCCATGCTGGCGGCCATCACCGGGCAGTCGGCGCCGGTCCGCTCCTACGTGGCCGCCCCCCCGCCCTCCCTCGCGGCGGTGGCCTCGGCGGGCTCGGGGGCGGGTGCGCCCCAGGTCGTCGAGCCCCCGGCCGGGGCGCCGGCGGCGCCCGCACCTGCGGCGCCGTCCCCGGTGGCCGGCAAGGTCCCCCCGCCGGGGCTGTGCTCGCTGCTCGCGTACGAGCCGGCATTGATGTCGACGGTCCAGACCGCCGCCCAGCAGGAGGGCGGCGCCGCCAGCCCCGCCAACCTCCGTACGGTCATGACGGCGCTGGAGGCGACGGCGGGCTGCAACGGCAGCACGCCCGCTCCCATCCCGGCTGCCGGACCGAGCCCGGATGCATGTGCGCTGCTCACCGGGGTGGCGCAGCTGGCCGGGGTGATCCAGGGCGCGGCCGGCCCGCTGCCCACATCGCTACCCGCCCAGGTCGGGCGGGTGGCGGCGGCGGCGGGGTGCGGCGGGGTGACGGGCAGCGTGGTGCCGGCCGGCGCCAACTGCGCCGGCTTCACCAGCCTGTTGGACTCGGTCGCGGCCGAGGCCGGCCCCGTGCAGCGCTACGCCGAGGCCGCCGTGGGGCGCTCGCTCGGTGTCGACCTGGCGTCGGCCGTCGAGGGTCTGGCCGCCGGCTGCTCGAACAGCGGCACACCCGACCCCTCCCCGCAGATCTCGACTGTGTGCACGATGCTCGTCGACGTCCAGGCCGAGGCCGGGGCGCTGCAGACAGTGGCCGAGGCAGGTATCGGGCACCCGCTCGGAGTGGACCTCACCAAGGTCGCGCACGGGTTCGGCACGCCGATGGGCTGCCCATGAGGACGTCTGCCTGGCCCCTTCGGGCAGACCTCTCGGCAATAGGTCCAAAGCGGACAGGCGCCGTCGATACCGTCGCCCGAGATGTCTGTGAGGGGCGCGCGGCGCGGGAAGGTCCTCGGTCTCGGCGCGCTCGGTCTTCTGACCGGGACGTTGGCCGCACCGGGCGCCCGCGCGTCCGCCGGCGCCCCGGCCCCCGGTTCCCCGGTGCCGACCTTCGGCACCAACGGGGTCGTGGTCGACACCTCCTCCGGAGCCGGCACGGCCTCCGGTGTGGCCCTGGACGCAGGCTCCGGTGAGCTGGTGGCCGTCGGCTCCGCGGCCGGCCCGACCTTCGCCACGGCGCGCTTCACGCCCAGCGGGCGCGTCGACCGGGCCTTCGGAGGAGGCACGGTGGTGACCTCGTTCCCCGGCACGTCGGGCTCCGAGGCGGAGGCGGTGGCCACCTATCCCTCGGGTACCCCGCTGTCGGGCTACGTCCTGGTCGTCGGGACCGCCATCACCTCGTCCGGCGGGCGCGAGATGGCCCTGGCCCGGTACACGCCGAGTGGCCAGCTCGATCCCTCGTTCGGCTCCGGAGGACTGGTGACCGAGCAGGTCCTCCCCAAGGCGGGCGCGGCCGAGGACGACGAGCTCGACGGCGTGGCCATCGGTGCGTTCGGTTCGGTCGTGGCGGCGGGCTACTCCCTCGGGGCCAATCCCTCCGCTCCCAGCGAGCGGGCCGTAGCGGTGCTGCGGATGAACGGCAGCGGGGCCCTCGACTCCGGCTTCGGCACGGGCGGGGTGGCGACGGTCCCGGTCGGCCAGAGCCTGGACCCCGCCGCCGGCGTGGCGCTGGACTCCTCCGACCGGCCCGTGGTCGTCGGCTCCGCCGTCGACAACACCAAGAAGGCCAGTGACGTGCTGGTGGCCCGCCTGACGACCAGCGGTGCCCTCGACCCGGCCTTCGGCTCGGGCGGGATCGCCAGCGTGTCGTTGGGCGCGGGTGACGACTTCGGCTACGGCGTGGCCGTGCAGTCCGACGGCGGCATCGTCGTCGGCGGCAGCACCTTCGACAGCAACAAGTCGACCTCCGACGGCGCCGTCCTGCGCCTGACGGCGGCCGGGGCGCTCGACACCTCCTTCGGCTCGGGCGGCAAGGTGGTCGAGACCGGCGCCGACGCATTCCGGGCGGTGGCCGTCGAGTCCCCGGGCGGCAACGTGCTCGCGGCCGGGTACGTCACCGGGGCGCACGGGGTGCGCTCGGTGGCCGTCGAGCGCCTGCGCTCCGGCGGGGGGCGGGACGGATCGTTCGGAACCAACGGCCTGTCCGTCACCACGCCCAACGGCGGCTCTTCGGCGGCCGCTTCCGTGGTCCTGGACCCGGCCGGCGTGTCCGACAGCAACGTCGTGGTGGCCGGCCCCCTCTCCAGCGGGTCGAGCACTGGCCTGGGGCTCGAGGAGCTGGTCGGTGGGGGAGCGCCGCTCCCGCCCGCCGCACCCGAGCCGACCTCCTATCCCGACACCACCGGCTACCACCTGGTGGCCCGGGACGGCGGGGTCTTCGCCTACGGGAACGCCGGCTTCTTCGGATCCGCAGGGGCCATCCACCTGTCCAAGCCCATCGTCGGCATGGCGGCCACGCCGGACGGCAGGGGCTACTGGCTGGTCGCCTCCGACGGGGGCATCTTCACCTACGGGGACGCCCGGTTCTTCGGCTCCGCCGGAGCCATCCACCTGTCCAAGCCCATCGTCGGCATGGCGGCCACGCCGGACGGCAGGGGCTACTGGCTGGTCGCCTCCGACGGGGGCATCTTCACCTACGGGGACGCCGGGTACTTCGGATCGGCCGGGGCCGTCCACCTGTCGTGGCCGATCGCTTCGATGGCGGCCACGCCGGACGGCAGGGGCTACTGGCTGGTCGCCTACGACGGCGGCATCTTCAGCTACGGGGACGCCGGCTACTTCGGGTCCACCGGCGGGATGCACCTGTCGCACCTCATTGCCGGAATGGCGGCCACGTCCGACGGCAAGGGGTACTGGCTGGTCGGATCGGACGGAGGGATCTTCACCTACGGGGACGCCGGCTTCCACGGCTCGGCCGGGGCCCTGCACCTCGTCCAGCCGATTGTCGGCATGACCCCGAGCCCGTCCGGCGCCGGCTATCTCCTGGCCGCCGCCGACGGCGGGATCTTCACCTACGGGGACGCCGTGTACGAGGGCTCGGCGGGCGGAACGCACCTGGCCGCTCCGATCGTCGGGATGGCCCCGTGAGGTCCATGGCGTCCCTCGATGTCCGGTTGGGCCGTCGGTGGCCGATGTGGGCGGCCGGGGCCGGTGTGGCGGCCGGCGCCTCGATTGCCCTGTCCGTCCTCGGCGGAGGAGAGGCCCTGGCCGCCACGCCCGGCACCTGCGCGTCGAACGGCAGCGGGGGCACGTCGGCCGTCTCGGTCACCCTCGCCACCGACGCCTCCAACACGAATGTGCTCGCCGTCTCGGGGGGGACGCTGACGTTCACCAGCGACGGGTCGGCGGTCACCTGCAGCCTGACCAATGGTGGCCTGATGTCCGTTGCATCCGAAGGCTCCCTGGTCATCACCGGTTCGCCCACTTCGAACCTGACCGTCGACCTGAGCGGCGGTCTCCTCTCGCCCACCACGGTGGTGCCGACGGTCAGCTCCGGCCTGGCCTCGCTGACCGTGAACCACGTGGGCGTCACCGCCGCGACGACGACCGTCGCCAACACCAGCGTGACCCAGCCCACCGCCACCGTGCTGTCGTTCTCAGGGTCCCAACCCACGGCGGGCTACGAAGTGTCCGCGGTCGGGGACCCAGGGAGCCTGACCCTCGACGCCAGCACGTCGACCGCTGCGCTCAGCCTGCGGGCCGGGTCCGGCACCGACGTCCTGAAGGCCGGCACCGGCACCGACACGCTGACCGGCGGTGGAACAGGCACGACGGTGGACCTGGGAGCCGTCAACAATGCGCTGACCGTCTCGGCGGGCGGCATCGTGAGCGGGTCGAGTGACCTGCTCAGCAACTTCGGCGCCATTGCCGGCAGCAAGACCCACGCCACCACCTTCCAGGCGACGGGCGCGTACTCGGCGGTCGGCCAGAGCGGATCCGACGTGATCACCTTCGGGCCGACATCCACGGCGGTGACCATCACCTCGGTCCCCTCGGCCACGTCGGTCGGCGGCTCGGCGGGCTCCACCAGCTTCTCGGGGATCGCCACGCTGTCGGGGTCCGGCACCACCAACACCCTCAGCCTGGCCGGGCTGCTGGTCCCGTCAGTGCTCAACGTGTCGGGCGCGACCGTCGGCGGGGTCCCGGCCGACACGTTGACCGTCGGCGGCGCAGACGTGGCGTTCGGGACGTCGTTCTCCAGCTTCACCGGGGGGCTCGGCGGCACGACGTTTGCCGTTTCCGACTCCCAGTCCGTAACGCTCACCGGCACCGGCCCGACCACCGTCAACGTCCCCACCGCCGGGGGCGCCAGCACCAGCGTCACCCTCTCGTCGGGGACCTTCGGCGGCGGCGTAGGCGGCCAGGTCGGCAGCGTCACCCTGGCCGGCGTGACCAATCTGGTCGACCAAAACCTCACCACCTTGATCCTCACGGTCGGCGGGAAGGTGAGCACGACCGCCGGTGTGGTCGTAACCGTGTCGGGCGGATCCGCCTCGATCACAGGGTCCGCCCTTCACGTCTTCGACGGCCCCACCGGGAGGCCGGTCACGTTCGTCGCCGGCGGGACCGGCGGCTTCACCTACAACGGCGGAACCGGGACCTCGAACGTGCTCGACCTTTCCGGGATCACAACGGACAGCTCCGACACCCTTCTCGTCTCGGCCGGTAGCGTCGCAAACGGGTCCGGCACCGCCCTGACGGCCGGGGACGGGTTCACAAACATCGCTTCGGTCATCGGGTCCACGACCGGGTACACCACCTACTCGGCGTCGGCCTCGGCCCCTGCCGGTTTCACCGGCCAGGGCAGCGGCAACGTCCTGAGCCTCACCTCGGCGCCCACCGCGGTCAAGGTGGCGGTGTCCGCCAGCAGCAGCAGCGGAGTCTCGGGCACGGCCACCGCCACGGGGATGTCCCTGTCGTTCGGCGACGTCTCAGTCGTCACCGACGCGACCCGGACCTCCGGGGACGAGGTGGATCTCTCGGGCATATCCACCGGGGCCACCGTAAACAGCGGCACCCCGAGCGTGGTGATCACCGGCGGCCCCACCGTTGCCCTGGCGAGCGCTTTCAACATTTTCGACGCCACCGGCTCCGGCGTCACCACCTTCGTCGCCAGCGCCACCGGGGGCCAGACGTTCCGAGGCCGGTCGGGCCAGTCCGACGTGGTCGACCTCACCTCGGTGCCCGGCACCGCCACCATCGATCCCACCAACAACCAGGTGACGAGCACCGCGGCCGGCTTCGGCCCGGACACCGTCACAACGGTCCTTTCGTGGACCGGTCCGACGGCCGGCGGGACCAATTTCGTGGTCCCGGCCTCGGGCGGGTACACCTTCACCTCTCAGGGCAGCACGGCCGACAAGCTCATCGGCGGCGACCTCGGCCCTGGCACCAAGATCGACCTGCACGGCAGCAAGATCACCGGCCTGGCGGGGGGCCTCCCCGACACTCTGGTCAACGGGACGGGCTTCGGCGTGGTCACCGGACCGACGGGTGGCGGCCTCACCGTCGTGGTGCCGAGCACCGGTTCAGTCACCTTCCAGGGCGGCAGCCCGTCGGCGGCGGACACCCTGGACCTCACGTGGCTCACCGGGCCGCTGACCATCGCCGTCACCGCAGGCAGCGGCAACGTGGCCGGGAACAGCTTCTCGGGTGTCACCGGCTTCGTCGGTGCATCGAACGGCTCGACGGCGTTCGGAGCCCCCTCGTCGGGCGTCTACACATTCACGGGCCAGGGGGCGGGGAACGTACTGAACCTGTCCGGGGCGACGAGCGCCCCCAAGGTCTCGGCCTCCTCGACCTCCGCCAGCGGGGTGGGCGGCACCGCCACCGCCGGTGCTCTGACGGTGACGTTCTCCGGTGTCGGGACGCTGGCCGACGGCACCCGCTCGTCAGGTGACGAACTGGACCTCGCGGGCATCTCCACCGGTGCCACCGTGAACGCGACCGGCTCCAGCACCACCGCCAATGTGGGCGTCACCGGCGGACCGGCGGTCTCACTCTCGGCGGCCTTCACGATCTTCGACGCGACCGGAGGAGGCCTCACCACCTTCGTGGCCGACGCCGCCGGGGGCCAGACCTTCAAGGGGCGGGCTGGTCAGTCCGACGTCGTGGACCTGGGTGCGGTGCCCATCTCCGCCACCATCAATCCCTCCCTGATCAGCGGTCAGGTGAGCAGCACGGCCGGTGCCTTCAGCGCCGACACCGTGACGGGGGTTCTGGCCTGGATCGGCTCGAGCGCGGGGCACACCACGTTCGTGCTGCCGGCAGCCGGCGGGTACACCTTCACCGCCCAGGGCGGCTTCTCGAACGTCCTCAACGGGATCAATCTCCTTTCAGGGGCCAAGGTGGACCTCCAGCTCGATACGGTCACCGGCCTATCGGGGGGGCTCCCCGACACGCTCGTGGCCCCGGCCTTCTACAGCGAGGTCGTGGGGCCGGCAGGCGGGGGTCTCACCGTCGTGGCCCGGACGTCGACCTCGCTGACCGTTCTGGGCGGCGCCCCGACCTCACCCGACACCCTCGACCTCGGGGCGCTGGGCAGCGGGCTCGTCGTGGATCCGACCGCAGGCCAGGTGACCGCCGGCCTGGCCACGATCACGTTCAGCGGCGTCACCAGCTTCGCCGGCTCGTCAGCCGGGGGCACCACCTTCGTGGCGCCGGCCACGGGGAGTTACTCGTTCACGGGACGGGGGGCGGGCGACACGTTGGCCCTGGGCTCCAACTGGAGCGCCCCGACCGTGGTGGTGAGCGGGACGCAGGAGACCGTCGGCCTCGGCGGCCAGCTGGGCAGCGCCGG
The DNA here is from genome assembly GCA_035695125.1 of Acidimicrobiales bacterium. Taxonomy (GTDB): domain Bacteria; phylum Actinomycetota; class Acidimicrobiia; order Acidimicrobiales; family JAJPHE01; genus DASSEU01. Next base: position 955 of record DASSEU010000002.1, on the reverse strand, counting down.
CAACCTGAGCATCGGCTTCACCGGCATCTCCAGCTTCACCGTCGCTACGACCGCCACCGGCATCACCGGTCACGGGACCTTCGACCTCGGCCTGGTCGGCTCCGGCGCCGTCGTCGATCTCACCGCGGGCGGCCCCGCGGCCGTCAGTGCCCTGGGCCAGATCGTCCACACCGACCCGCTGTTCACCGTATTTGACGCCGCCCATTCGGGGGCCACGACCTTCCTGGCCGGTCCGACCGGCGGCTACACGTTCACCGGGGCGGTGGGGCAGCCGGACTCCGTCAGTGCGGCTTCGCTCACCGGCACGGTGACGATCGACCTGGACGCCGGCCAGCTCACCAGCTCGGCGCTGACCACCCCCGACCACTTCACCAGCATCGCCGCCGTGACCGGCCCGTCCGACCCGACGGCGTTGACCTCGGTCGTTCTCGGTCCCGCCGGCGGCATCGCCGTCACCGTCAACAACGGGGCCCACAACACCCTGGACGCCCGCTTCGTCGGCACGGGGGTGACGATCGATCTGAACAAGGGCCAGGTGTCGGGCCTGGGGGGGACCACCACCGTCGACGCCCTGGCCGGCACCTTCTCGGCGGTAGAGGGATCCACGGCGGGCGCGACCACCCTCGTGGTGAGCCCGACCGCGGTGACCTTCAGCAGCAGCACCACAAACAACACCCTGGACCTCGGGGCGCTGGCGAGCGGCCTGGTCGTCGATCCGAGCAGCGGCCACGTGACGTCCGGCTCTGTGACCATCACCTTCGGCGGGGTGTCGACCTTCGACGGCTCCTCGGCCGGGGGCACCACCTTCGTGGTGCCGTCGACGGGCAGCTCCACCGTGGTGGGGCGGGGAGCCGGAAACACCGTTGCCCTGGGTTCGGGCTGGAGCGCCCCTGACATCGCCGTGAGCGGGACCCAGGGGAGCAACGGTGTCGGAGGCCAGCTGGGCAGCGGCGGC
>DASSEU010000001.1:0-17689 GCA_035695125.1 Acidimicrobiales bacterium | reverse complement strand
CGGCACCGGGTCGACGGCGTCAGCCGACAGACCTTCCTGCTCCAGATAGGCCTCGAAGGTGTGGACGCCGGCGGCGTCGAGGTGCCAGTCCGGGCCCGAGCGCAGGAACATGTCCGCCGGCATGTGCTCGGTCCAGAAGCCCATCGGATTCCCGAGGGTCACCGTGTCGATGCCGCGCCGGATGGCGTAGGCCGCGGTCGACAGGCCGTAGGGGCCGGCACCGACGACCACCAGTGACGCCCGTTCCACCACGGTGGCTCCCTCCTCACGACCCGAGAGCAAGTGTGGCGGAGAGGTCGATCGATGTCAGCAGGGCGTCAGTGCCCACCCTCGCCGAGTTGGGCCGCCAGCCGGCGGTAGCTCTCGAGGACGGCACGGGCCAGCTCCGTCTGCTCGTCCGGCGCCAGGTCGCTCATGCGCCTCGCCAGGAGGAGGGCGGCGTCCCGGATGACCGTCGCCTCATCGGCGATGGCCCGCAGCTGGGCCGGGTCCAGCCGCGGCGCCGGCGCCGGAGAGGGGGACACGAGGTCTCAATCGGCCCGTCCCACCTGGTCTGAAGGACCGGCGTCGACAACGGCCCGATCGGTCTAGTCAGAAGGAAGATCGGCGCACCGCTCAGGTCCCGTCCCCTTCGTCCGATTTGGTCGGCAGGAGCGGAGCCAGGAGGCGTGGTCGGTGCGGGTGATGGTGGTGGACGACCTGGAGGACATGCGCCTCATGCTCCGTCTCCGCCTGACGATGAGCGGCATCGACGTGGTGGCCGAGGCCGCCGACGGCCGGCAGGCCATCGAGGTGGCTCGTGACGTGCGTCCCGACGGCATCCTCCTCGACGTGATGATGCCGGTCATGTCGGGACTGGACGCCCTCCCCACCCTGCGCCAATCACTGCCGGAGGCCCGCATCGTGCTCTACACCGCCGGGGACGTCTCGGCTCTGCACGAGGCGGCGGAAGAGGGGGGTGCCACGGCGCTGCTTTCGAAGTCGGTCGGGCCGGACGCCCTGATCGCCGTCCTGCGCAACGGCGGGGCGTGACATGTGCCTCACGCCCGGCCCGCCGCCGGCGGCCTATCGGGCCAGGCCCAGGGCGGCCAGCACCGCCTCGTAGCCCTGGCTCTTCTCCAGGAACTGGTTGGCTCCGGCGTCCCGGGCCGGGACGGCCAGGTCGCTGTGGGGCACGGAGGAGAACATGACCATGACGGCGTCGGGGCACAGGGCCCGGGCTCTCCGGACGAACTCCACCCCGTCGGCCCCGGGGAGAATGGCGTCCACGACGATCGCATCGGGCGGCCACGAGGCGCAGATGTCCAGGGCCTGCTCGGCGGAGGCCGCCTCCCGTAGCTCGACGTCGGGGTGGTCGAGACGCAGGGCGGTCCGGAACAGGGCCCGGATCTCGGGGGCGTCGTCGAGGACCAGCAAGCGGCGGGGGCGCCCGGTCACCGGGCGCGTGCCGGGATCGGAGCGGGAGGTGAGATGGGTAGATCGGACCGGATGAGGTCGGTCGAGGGGTTCGGAGACGACGTGTTGGATTGGTTGTCGGCGTCTCTCATTTCCTCCCCAGCTGCCACTGTCATAGTCGGCCCCGCCGGGCGCATCTTGAGAGTCAACGACGCTTTCCGTTCCCTGCTCGGACTGAGCGGGGCGGAGGTCGCCGACGTGCAGGTGGGGACCCTTGTCCATCCCCAGGACCTCCCGGGCGGGCCCACGGCTGTGGGCCAGCCCCTGCCGCTCGGTCGCCGCGAGCTGCGCTGGATCCGGGCCGACGGCCGGGTCCTGGTCTGTCTGACCCAGGTGTGGCTGATCTCGGATCCCGAGGGCCGTCCTCTCTACCGGGACGAGGCCGGCCGGGCCGCCTACTGGATCCACCAGCTCGAGGACGTCAGCGAGCGTTACCGGCTGTCGGACCAGCTGCGCCGCCGCCAGGCCGAGTTCGACTCGATAGCCCTGCGGATCACGGACTACGCCATCTTCCGACTCGATGCCGACGGCCGCATCGCCAGCTGGAACCCGGGTGCGGAGCGGATCAAGGGCTACACGGGGGAGGAGGCGGTCGGGCGTCCCTACCGGATCTGCTTCCTGCCGGAGGACGCGGCGGGCGGCCAGCCCGAGGCCATCCTGGCCCAGGCCCGCCGGGACGGGGAGGCGTCCGGAGAAGGTTGGCGGCGCCGCAAGGACGGCCAGGCGTTCTGGGTCCAATGGACCGTGGTGGCCCTGGACGACGAGGACGGCTCCCCGGCCGGCTTCGTGAAGATCACCCGGGACCTCACCGAGCAGCGCGCCGCCGCCGCCCGCCTGGGTGAGTACGCCGCCGAGCTCGAACGGTCGAACCATGCCCTCCGGGAGGCGAGCCGGCTGCAGGACGACCTGTTGAACGTGGCCCACCACGAGTTCCGCACCCCGCTCGCGGCGGTGGTGGGATTCGCCGACACGCTGCGCACCTCGTGGGACCGCATGTCCGAAGAGGAACGGGGTCTGGCCCTCGACTCCATCGCCAGCTCGGGCCGGAGCCTGGACGGCCTGGTCGAGAACCTGATCGTCCTGTCGAGCCTGCACTCGGCGCGCCCGTTCGTGGCCGAGCCCGTGTCGGTGCGGGCCGCCGTCATGGACGCCGGAGCGATGGCCGGTGTCGAGCTGGCCGGGATCGGCGTCGACGTCGACGAGGGCCTGGCCGTGGCCGGGGATCCGGCCCGGGTGCGCCAGATGCTGGCCAACCTTCTCGTCAACGCCGCCGTCTACGGCGGGGGCGCCACCGAGGTCTCGGCCCGGGCCGTCGGCGCCGAGGCCGTGATCGAGGTGGCCGACCTGGGCCCGGGTGTGCCCGAGGACTTCGTGCCCGAGCTGTTCGGGCGGTTCACCCAGGCCAGCCGGGGCCTGACCCGCACCGCTCGGGGAGCGGGGCTGGGCCTGGCCGTGGTGGCCGAGCTGTGCCGCCTCCACGGAGGAGAGGCGTCCCACCGGCCGAACCGGCCCACGGGGGCCCGGTTCCAGGTCCGGCTGCCCCTGGTGCAGGAGTAGGGAAAGAAATTGCTCAAGCTCGGCCGCCGAGGCGCCGATATGGCAGCAGGGGGAGGGCCAACCGCCGGCGGCAGGGCACGCCGGATGAGTGACTAGGCCGGACAGGCCATTTTTGTAAATGGTTCTGTTCGTTTTTGTCCGGGTTGGGTTATAAGACTTATTGTGGTGTATTCCGCGCGCACAGTGGCGCCATTCAGGGCGGGATGAGACCGCTCGACGCCGCCGTCGAGAAGGCGATAGCCGTCAACATCGCCACCCAGCTGGCCCACCACGAGGGGGACGTGCTGGCCCGCTACCGGCTCGGGCCCACCTGCCGGGTGGAGCACGTGTCGGCCAACGTCCACCAGCTGCTCGGGTACTGGCCCGACCATCTCATGGCCGACCCCGCCCTGCTCCGGACCCTGGTCCATCCCGAGGACGCCCCCCACCTGCCCGCCGGCTTCGGGGCCAGTCCCGGCACGGCCGAGGTGCGCCTGCGCCACCATGAGGGCCACTGGGTCTGGACCGAGGTGCGCGTGGCCCCCGTGGCGGCCGAAGGGGGGGGACCGGCGGCGGTCGACGCCCTGGTGCGCGATATATCGGACCGCAAGGCGCTGGAGCAGTCCCTGGCCCAGCGGGGCCTGCACGACCCCCTGACCGGCCTGCCCAACCGCACCCTCTTGCTCGACCGCCTGGAGGGCGCCATCGCCCGGTCCCGGCGCAGCGGGTCCAACGTGGCCGTGCTGCTGCTCGACGTGGACCGGTTCAAGCTGGTCAACGACACCTACGGCCACGCCGCCGGTGACGAGCTCCTGCGGACCCTGGCCGGGCGCCTGGCCGGGGTCGTGCGGGCCACCGACACCGTCGGGCGGATCGGGGGTGACGAGTTCGTCGTCGTCTGCGACGGCGTGTCCACCCCCGTGGACGCCGTCGAGATGTGCGAGCGGGTGCGCCTCCCCCTGTGCCAGCCCGTGCGGGTGGGGGAGGGACAGGTCCAGGTCTCGGGCAGCATCGGCCTCGCCATCGGCGGTCCCGAGTCCACCCCGGAGCAGCTGCTCGGTGAGGCCGACGCCGCCATGTACCGGGCCAAGGAGCAGGGCCGGAACCGGGCCGAGGTGTACGACGAGACCATCCGGGAGCGGGCCCGTCGCCGCCTCGAGCTGGAGGCGGCGCTGCGCGACGCCCTGAGCACGGGCGGGATCGAGGTCCACTTCCAGCCCGTCGTCTCCGTGGTCGACGGGCGCGTCGTCGAATGCGAGGCGCTGGCCCGCTGGCGCCACGCCGGTGTCGACATCGCGCCGCGCGAGTTCATCCCGATAGCCGAGGACGCCGGGCTCATCGGCGCCCTGGGCCGGGTGGTGATCACCGAGGCGTGCCGTCAGGCCGTCGGCTGGCCCGAGCCGCTCGCGGTCTCGGTCAACCTCTCGCCCCGCCAGCTGGCCCAGCGCGACGTGGTGCAGATGGTGGAGCACGTGCTGGCCGAGACCGGTCTGGCGCCGTCCCGCCTGTGCCTGGAGATAACCGAGAGCGCCATGGTCGACGACCTCGAGTCGGCCCGGGCCGCCCTGGCCGGGCTCCATCGGCTGGGGGTGCGCCTCAGCCTCGACGACTTCGGCACCGGGTACTCGTCCCTCGTGCACCTCCGCCGGCTCCCGTTCCATCAGCTGAAGGTCGACTCGACGTTCGTGGCGGGCCTGGGCCACGAGCCGAGCGACACCGCCATCGTGGCCGGGGTGGTGAGCCTCGGCCACGCCCTCGGGATGATGGTGGTGGCCGAAGGGGTCGAGACCGAGACCCAGGTCGGGGAGCTGTCCGCACTGGGCTGCGAGCTGGGCCAGGGATGGCACTGGTGCCCGCCCCTGCCCGCTGCCGAGCTGGAGCGCTGGCTGGCCGAGCACCGGCCCGATCCGGCACCTCCCGCCGAGATCGACCTGCGCCAGGAGGAGGGCCACTTCGGCGTCCTGCTCGTCGACGACTCCAACGACATGCGCTTCCTCATGCGCACCGCCATCCGGGCCGCCCACGGCCCCCTACGCGTCGTCGGGGAGGCCAGCGACGGCACCGAAGCGATGGCCGCCGCCGCCGAGTTCCGCCCCGACGTCATCCTGCTCGACCTCGTGATGCCGGACCGGGGCGGCATCGAGGTCCTCCCCGATCTGCTGCGCGTCTCGCCCCGGAGCAGGGTCATCGTGATCTCCGGCTTCGTGTCCCCGGCGCTCGAGCAGACCGCCCTCGAGGCCGGGGCCAGCGCCTACATCACCAAGGGCGTACCGCTGCCCGAGGTGCTGCGCCGCGTCACCACCGTGGCGCTGGCCGAGTCACGCGCCTGAACCCGCCGAATACCAGATTTAACCTCGTCTTAAGGTAGATGGAAGCGGGGTCGATAGGTCTATCGGTGACCGCGCCCGTCCCGGCGATGAGCGACGTCGGGGCGGGCTGCGGACCACGGGCCCAGCGGGGAGAGCCGTCGTAGTCAGGGGGACGGCTCGTGCAGGCCGACCGGCTCACGGCGCGCTGGCGCTGAAGCCGACCGCTCCTTCTCCCGGTCGCACCGCCTCGATGGGGTCGCGCAGGTCGTCGATGTAGCCCAGCGCGTAGGCGCCCCGGGCGTAGCCCATCAGCCGCAGCAGATCGACGGGCAGTGTCGCCGCGATCTCACGGGGGACGGACAGGTACTGGTTCTCCTCCTGGCGCAGCCAGGCCCGGGCGTAGGTGATGTTCACGCCGACGCGCGTCTCGTCGCTCCGGTTGGCGCCCCCGCCGTGGTACACGCTGCCGGAGTACACGAGGACCGAGCCGCGCTCCATCTCCGCCGGCACCGTGTCCGCCGGTTGGAACGACATTCGGTCCTCGGCCCGGTTGCTGCCCACCACCACCCGGGTGGCACCGTTGTCCTCGGTGAAGTCGGTGAGAGCCCAGATCGTGTTGCACTGGACGTCGTAGCCGGACGGGAAGCGAAAGAAGTCGAAGGCCCACTGGTCCCGGTGGATGGGCTGGGCGGGGGAGTCGGGGCCGATGGCGATGGCCTGGGTGAGGTGCAGCTGGAAGTTGGTCGCGTCCTCGAGGAAGCGCCCGGTCGTGGCCAGGATGAGCGGGTGCATGACCAGCTCCCGGCTCGTGGGGGAGCGGGCTATCAGCGCTCCGGTGCGGCGGGTGTTGCGGCCGCTGAAGTCGTCGGGCCCGGTGGGTGTGGCGGACAGGCTCGGGGCCAGCTCTTCGGCCATCCGGTCGAGCAGTTCAGCCGAAGCCAACCGGTCGACGATCACGGCGCCGTCCCGCCCGAGTGCATCGACCACCGCCGGGGCGGAGGTGTCGGCGGCCAGGTGGGCCAGTGCCGCGCTCATGCTGTCCATACTCGCACTGCTCGTGGTTCCGCCGCATGCGTACCGCGTACGCGGGGACCTAAGGCAAAGCGTGGCTCTCTAGCGCCCGGCGGCCCAGGGATCGTCGGCGGCCTCGTCGAGGGTGGCGCCCAGGGCCGGCAGTCCAGCGCTCTTCTCGACGGCCCACGCTCCGAGGCCGCGCACGGTCGCCAGCGCATCACGGGTGAGGTGGGCGGAGAAGACGACGACCGTGCTGCTGGGGGCCGCGGCCCGGATCTGGGGCAGGGCCTCCAGGCCGCCGTGCTCCGGCATGGTCAGGTCCAGCACGACCACGTCAGGATGGGCCCGGGTGACGAGATCGATGGCCTCGGCGCCGTCAGCGGCCTCACCGACGACCTCGACGTCGCGGAGGCGCAGGAAGGTGTCGAGCAGCACCCTGATGTCGGCGTCGTCGTCGACCACCACCGCCGTGCGCATCCTGACCTCCCTCACTTCAGTCTCCCGCTCGGTGAGGCCGCCGGACAACGCCCCGGCCCGAAATGACCCGGGCGGCCGGTGACGCGCGACCACCCGGTCAGCTGGCGACGGCGGAGGTGCCGGGTCACCAGCCGTGGTCGATCCGCCGACCACTGATCAGGTCGATGCCGATGCGGACCACCCGGCGCCGCTGGCCGGGGGCCCACGGGGTCGGGAGGTGGCGCTCCAGCCGCTTCAGCTCTCCGGGGTTGTCGACCTCCCGGGCCGTTCCGACGACGAGGACGCTCCATCCGTGGTGGTACATGGCGTCGACGCCGCCTTCCACCTCGAAGGCGACGATGCGCCGGTCCGAGGCCATGCTGAGCTTGGTACCCGGGGCCGTGCAGAACAGGATCGAGTCCTCGTGCACGGTGTAGTTCACCGGGAAGATGGCGGGAAGGGCCTCGATCGTCACGCCTATCCGGCCGAGGTACCCGGTCTTCAGCAGCCGCCGGCATTCGGACTCGTCGAGGATCTCCAGTCCGCCGTCCACCAGCATCGGCTCGCCTCCGTTCCGGGCGATCACCCGCCAACTCCTGCACCGAGGATGGACCCCCGCGGCGGGTACCGGTAGGGACCGAAGTCCCAACTCGTCCGGGGCTCAGGCGGCGGGGCGGGTGGTTGCGCCGGCGGTGGGCCGGGAGGGCCGGCGGGACCGATCGCGGCGGGGACGATCCCGGAGGGCGGTACGCGGGCCGGGGGCCGGCGCATCCGTCCCGAGGCCGTCCAGGGCCTCGTCGATCAACCGCAGGATCTCGTCACAGCGCTTCGAGCCATACACCTCGGCCTCCTTGCCAAGACAGAGCGGACAGGGGATTTCGGCGTCCTTGCCAATACATGTCATCGGCAGGGAATCGCCCGGAACTTGAGGGGGGCGCACGCCCGGGCCGTGCCCCCGGGGCCCGGGCCGACGGCTGATTTCTCACCCCGGAGGCGAATGACGCCGATTTCACCTCCGTGGCCCGTAAAATCGTGGCGATGGCAGCACGGAGCGTGCGCGGGCGGATGACGGTGGCCCGGGTCGTGATGACCCGGATGATGGTCGTCGGCGCCCTGATGGCCGCCGTGCTCCTCGGTACGGCCGCGGCCGCCTCCGCCACCCCCGGCATCGATCCCTTCCGGCCGATCGCCTCGGGGACGGCGGGATCGGTGGGCGGGTCATCGTCCCCGACCACCACTCCGACGACGACGGCCGGCGCGGGCGGGGGCTCGGGCACCACGACGGGCAGCAGCTCGGGCGCGGGGACCACGTCCGGGCCGGGCCCGGTGACGGGCAGCGGCACCTCGTCGAGCGGCACGGCCGGGACCACCGGGAGCCTTCCGTTCACCGGCAGCCACACCATGGCCACCTTCCTGCTCGGGCTGTTCGCCATCGTCGTGGGGGCGCCGATGGTGCGCGCCGGGCGGCGCTGGTTCAACGCGCGGCACTGGCCCGCCTGCTGACCCTCGAAGTAAGAGGCTTCTCGCCCAGCGACCAATTCCGTTGCTGAGCTTGACCTGAGAGGGCCCGCCCCGCAGAATCGCCACAGGCTGCGGGCAGATGGCGGGAGACGGCGGATGGTGGAGGAAAGGAACAGGCCTTCCTTCTGCCTGGCGCGGATCAGAGCCGCTCGCCACTCCGATGAGGACCTGCGGAGGATCGTCAGCGGATCGCTGCGCGCCACCGACACCGTGCACCACCGCGGCCGTGAGCTGCTGATCGCCATTCCCGGGGACGAGTCGGCCGCGCGCGCGGCGGTGTCCCGCATCCTCGCCACCAGGAGCGACTCCGAGCTGGCCGTCACCGTGCTCACCCGCGACCATCCCGAGTTTCAGGACCTCGCTGCGGACATGGGGTGGCCCCGGGAGATCCCGAATGCCCGTCCCGTCGTCCCCTCGGGAGTCGATCCCCTCCGGCCCGCCACCGCCGTGGTCGTCGACGACGAGGTCGAGGTGCGCCGCATGCTGGCCAGCCTCCTCTCCTTCGAGGGCTGGATCCCACTGGTGGCGGACGGCCGCCAGGATGTGATCGAGCTGTGCCGGGGAAGTGCCGCCGACGTATTGATCCTCGACTACCACCTGGGGCGCGGGCGCAGCGGGCTCGAGTGGGGGACGGCGTGCCGGGGGGCGGGCCTGACCCTGCCGATGATCATGTTTGCCGGCAGCTCGTGGCCCGGCGCGGCCGAGGACGCGGCCCGGATCGACGCCGCTGTGATCTCGAAGCGCAACGTGGACGACCTGATCTCCGCCCTGGAGCTCCTGGGGGAGAGCCTGCGCTGTTCCCACCGCCGCTCGGGACGATGACCTTCGGACCTACCCCCGGACCCGAAGGAGTGCTTCACTGGGCCCCGTGCGCGTCCATGTGCTCCGCAAGCAGCGTTCGTCCCTGGGCCGCACCGGGATGGTGCGGGAGGACCACGGCTACCGCCTCTACCTGCCCGGCCCCTACCTGGTGCGCGTGCGCCGTCACCATGAGACACCGGAGACCGACGAGTCGCCGCCGTTCCCGATGCCTCCCATGGGCGGGGGGTTACCGCGCGTTAAGCGCTAGCGATTAGGGCTTCGTAACCTGGCGCCTACCGGGCCGCCGCCACCGCCGCGTTCATGGTGGCGTCGGAGACCGCCGAGGTCCCGCCGAGCACGTGGATCGACGAGATCGTCGAGCTCCTCGACGACAGCCAGCTCGTGGTGTAGCTCCCCAACGTGTCGGGGTTGGCGGCCAGCACGACCGGCTCCTTCTCCACGCCGGCGTGCACTCCGCCCACCAGCGCATCGGCGAAGTCGTCACCCCGGGCCAGGTTCACATGAGTCATGGTCCAGGCGAACTGGTTGGCCTCGATGTCGGCCACCATGGTCGCCGTCTGGGTGCGGTCGGCCCCACCGATCTGGGTGGTGGTTATGCCCATGCCCCGTAGCTGCTGGATGACCGCCGGTGAGACGGCCGCCGACCCGCCGAGCACGACGGCCTGCTTGATGCCGAGCGACTGCAGCGCCGACTGCGTCGTCGTCGGCAGGCTCGAGGTGGTGGTGAGCAGGATCGGGAAGGAGGCGTCGTAGCTCATCGGGCCGCCGGCCAGGGCGTCGGGGAACGCCAGCCCGGTGGCGATGAGCGCGGTGGGCCCCCCGGTGCCGTAGCTGCCGACGAAGCTGGCGGGGAATGACTGCGCCACCGCTGCCGCGGTGCCGTACCGATCGGCGCCGGCCACCCGTTGCACGGTGTAACCGGCCGAGCGGAGCTGAGCGACCACGTTGTCGCTCACCGCTGCCGTGCCGCCCACGACGGTCACGCCGGCCACATGCAGGGCCGACAGCGCCGCTGCCGTCTCGGGTGACAGCTGGTTGGGGTCGGTGAGGAGCGCCGGGGCCCGCAGGCGACCGGCGGCGTACGAACCCGCCAGCGCATCCGGGAAGGTGACGCCCGACGCCACGATGGCGGCGGTGGCGCCGCTGGGGAAGCTGGCCTGGGCCACCGCGGCGGCTGTGGCGTAGCGGTTGGCGCCCTGCAGCCGGCTGGCGGTCACGCCCGTGGTGGCCGCCGCCGGTGTGGCCGTCGCGACGGCGGCCGTGCCCGCTCCCACGGCCACACTCATGGCGGTCGCGACCGCCGACACTCCTCTGCGCTTGCCCATCACCACTGTCCTCTCGGCTTGGTCCCGAAGATCCGTCGCATCGCTGACGGGCGCCGATGCGACCCGTGCGACGTGCGCCGCCTGCTGTTCCACCGGTTGCGCCGGCGGTGCTGGTGACGGCGCTGCAGCCGCACCAGGCCGGTCAGGCCGACCAGACCGGCCAGACCCTCCACGCCGTCGCGCCACGGAGCGCTCGAACCCAGGGCCCCTGTCGTGTGCGCGACCACCGGATGGGAGCCGACGGCCAGGACCACCGGAGCCGACGCCGCCGCCGCACTCACCGCAGGAGCGACCAGCGCCCGCAGCGCCGGCGTTCCCCAGGTGGCCGGTGGGCTCCAATTGGAACTACCGGGATCGGCAGCCGAACCGCCGACGGCAGCGGCCGACGCCGGGGAGCCACCCGCCGCAGCTCCGCCCGAACCGACGCCGCCGGCTACGTGCGACTGGGTTGCGCCAGAGGCGGGCACAGCGCGCCCCGCCTGCGCCGACCGCAGGCCCGAGCCGGCCTGGGCCGGCAGCACGACGATGGTGGCGGTGTAGACGTTCGTGTTGCCGCCGGCGTCGTTGCAGGTGGCGAAGATGACCCAGACACCCGGGTTGGCGTTGGACGGGATGGTCCCGGTGACCGAGAAGGACCCCGAGTTGTCGACAGTGGTCGATCCGAACGAAGCCGGCGTCGACGTGGGGGCCACAAAGGTGAGCGCGACCGTGACCGGGGAGCCCGGCACGCACGCGGTGGCGCTGTTGCTGACGGTCTCGGACGATCCTGCCTTGGGCCGGTCGTTGGTGACGCCCATCGGCGGGCTGTCGTTGTGGGCGCCCCCATGGTGCCCGGGAGGCCCGGGCAGCCCGCTCCCGCCACCGCCACCGCCGCCCGAGGGCGGGGGCGGCGGGAAGTTGCCGTATGCCCAGGCCAGCCCTGGCCACAGCGTCACCGCCGCCGATGCCGCCACGGCCGAAACGGCCAAATGCCTCAGTGCCACAAACCCCTCCGCCGATGGGGGCGGCCAGGACCAGCCTGGACTCCGCCGCTCGATCGCCCGTGCCGCCGCTGCTCCGTTGCCCGGCTGCGCCTTGCGACAACAGCCGATCAACCGGACATCAACGGACGAACAACTCGATTGTGCGGGCGCAACGGGGGTTTCCGTAAGAACCATCCGACAAATGACGCCGAATGGCCACCCCCCAGCGCGCGCATCCCGGGTCAGCGACCACTCTCGGTGGTGCCCGGTCTACGAGGCGTGGAAGAAGACCGCCAAGGAGAGCGGCCCGGCCCGGGCGCCGCTCGTCCGGGCCTGTCCGGCGGCCCGCCATCCCGACGCCTTCACGGCCACTGACACGCGGTCGGGCGCCACCGTGGCCTGCTTTCCGAGATGGAGCCGGTAGACCGCACCGCCCGGTACGGCGCCCGACAGGTGGTAGACGAGGGTTGAGGTACGCCCGGCCGGCACGGTCACGAAGCGGCTGTACACGTTGCGGCCCAGCTCCCGGTCGGGGCTCACCGCCATGGTCCCGCCGTCGACGGTCCCCCCGGTGAACCCGAGGGGGCTGTACACCGACACGTACATGAGGCTGGCGCCGTTGGCGGCGTACTGGGTGGGCCCCCCGATGACGTAGCTGGGCTGTCCGGCCGCCGGGGCCGCGTTGTGCAGGTGCACGGTGAGGGTGGCCTGCACGTGGCCGGTGGCGGGGTCGTAGTCGACCGAGTAGGTCTCGCTGCGCCGGAGGAAGTAGTCGATCTTGGACTCCCCGGCGTTGTCGGTCACGACCTTGAGCCAGTCCCCCGAGAGGGGGCTGAAGCCGCCCGTGGCCCCCATCGACCGGAACAGGGACTGGCCGGCCGTGCCGTTCGAGTAGAGCAGCAGGTCGCGGCCGGCCACGGCCGGGGCCAGTGCCGCCACGAGCGCCCGGGGCCGGTCGAGGTCGATGCTGGTCAGCCGGTCGAAGATGGCCTTGCCCGCCGCCACGTTGAAGTCGTGCCGGGCGGGGTTGTCGGCGCGGTAGCGGACGTACTGGTCGTGCAGGAACACGGCGCCGGCGTTGGCGGCGCTGATCGGGACCGGCCATCCCGCCACCCTGACCGGGCCGGTCACGCCCAGGATGTCGGCCAGGGCGGTCGGGTCCACGCTCACCACCCCGTCGACAGGTGGCGCCCCGAGCTGGGGGAACAGCTGCTCGAGCCCGCGCGCCACGGTCGGGAAGTCGGGGGAAAAGGTGGCGTCCTGGGGCCACCACTCCGGATGGAACCCCTCCCGGGCCGCCCAGCGGGCGTAGGCGCCGGTCACCTGGTAGGTCGGGTGGGCCGAGGCACCGCCCGGCTGGTCCCCGATGTACTGCAGCCCGTCGAGATGGAGCCGGCCCCGGTCGGCCGACATGATCCCCCAGTCGGTGATGAGCCCCCCCGAGCCCCGCATCTCGGCGGTGTCCTGCACGATCAGCAGGTAGTGGCGGGGCCCGTTGGCCCCGAGCAGCGCGGGAAGGGTCCGCACCGCGCTCGCCAGGCGGGACTCCTCCCCGGCCAGGCGGGCCGCCTGGGCCTCGAGGGAACCGAGCCGGCCCGAGATGGCCGGCGCCAGCCACGGGGAGCGCAGGCGGGGCAGGACCGGCACGGCGGCGCGCAGCGACGCCACCCCGGCCTCGACGGGCCGGGCCAGCCGCTCCACCGCCGCCAGGTCGACCTGCCCGCCCGCCAGCAGGCCGTGCACGTTCGACGAGGTGGCCAGGGCCACGGCGGGATGCACCACCTCGGCGCCGAGAGCGGTGAGGGAGCGCACCGCCGTCAGGTTCTGGGCCACCCCGGGAACCAGACGCGCCGGCTGGGCCCACCACACCGATACCCGGGCGTGGGCCAAGACCAGGTCGGCTTCGGCCGCCCGGAGATCGGCGGCGGCCCCGCCGGTGTCCCCCTTCTCCCCGGCGGTCACGGCGGCCTGGGCCTCGGCCAGCCCCCGCTCGGCGGCGGGGCGGGCCCCCAGCACGGCGTGGGCGGCCAGGGCCCCGGCCCCCGCCGCCACCACGGCCACGACACCCGCGGTGGCGAGGATCAGGCGGCGCCGGTGGGCGCGGCGCAGGCCCGAGAGCGCCAGCACGACCAGGGCCCCGGCCGCCACCCCGGCCGACAGCCCGGTGGGGGAGGTGAGGGGGAGGCGCAGCGCCGCCTGCACCACGAGCGCCCCGACCAAAGCGCCGACCACCCGTCCCCGCCGGCCCGCGATGGCGGCGCCGGCGGCCAGTCCCAGCGCCGCTGCACCGGGGACGGCCCACAGGCTGCCCGACGCCGCGATCGTGACCGCCGTGGCGCCGGTCAGCCACGACCACCGCCGCCCCCGGGCCGCCAGGAGGGTGACGCCGAGGCCCAGCCCGGCGCGCACGATGACGTCGAAGGGCCGCAGACCCGTCGGCTGCCCCGGGGCCAGGGCGGCGCCGGCGGCGGCGAGGACGGCCACCAGCCTGACCGCCGCCGCCCGGCGGCTGGTCAGCAGGCCGGGCCGCGCCCGCGCGACGAGGAGCGTGGCCCCGAGAACACAAATGACTCCGCCGGCGGAGATGAGCGCCACCTCCGCAGCGGTAACCCCGCCGTTGGTCACCTTCCTCCCAATCGGCCGGAATCTCCGCCTGTTGAGGCGAAACAGTAGGGGAACGCGGCTGCCAACCCCGGGCGCGAGGAGGGGCCCGTCCGTACACTCGGGCTTCGTGTCCACCGCGGTCGATCCTCGGATCAGTGCCCGGGAGGCGGCCCGCAGGAGGGACTGGACCACCGCCTACGAGCTGCTCGGCGCCGTGGAGGAACCCGGCGCCGACGACCTCGAGCTCCTGGCCGAGGTGGCGCAGTGGTCAGGTCACGTATCGGAGCGGGTCGGCCTGCTCGAGCGCGCCGGGGCCGCCTATCTCCGGGAGGAGGACCGGCGGGGCGCGGCCCGCGTGAATCTCAAGCTGTGCCGGTGCCACTTCGAGCGCGGAGATCTGGCCCCGGCGGCGGGCTGCCTGCACCAGGCGGCGTCCCTCCTCCAGGGCGTCCCCGAATGTGCGGAGCACGGCTTTCTGATGTGGACGCTGGCGCGCGGCGCCATGAACCAGGGGGACATGGAGACGCTGCTGGCACGCGTGACCGAGGCCCGCGAGATAGCCCGGCGGGTCGGCAGCGCCGATGTCGAGGCCCTGGCGACGCTGGACCTGGGTCACGCCCTGCTGGCGGCGGGCCGGTTCGAGGAGGGCATGGCCCTCATGGACGAGGCCAACGCCGCCGCCAACAGCGGGAGCCTCGAGCTGCAGACGACGGGAACGATCTACTGCTCGACGATCTGGAGCTGCCGCAACCTCGGGGACTGGCCGCGCGCCTCGGCGTGGACCGACGCCTCGCTGCGCTGGTGCGACCGGGAGGGCGTCACCGGCTTCCCCGGGCAGTGCCGCTTCCACCGCGCCGAGGTGCTGCGCATGCGCGGCGCCTACGACGAGGCCGAGGCCGACGCCCGGGTGGCCGCCGCCGAGATGGCGGTCGACCGCGTGATCTACGCCGGGTGGGGCTGGATGGAGGTGGGGGAGGTGAACCGGCGGCGGGGGGACTTTCCCGCCGCCGAGGCCGCCTTTGCCCAGGCCCTCGGCCTCGGGACCGACCCCCAGCCCGGATGGGCGCTGCTCAGCCTGGCGGCCGGGGACGTCTCCCGGGCCCGGGCCATGATCGAGCGCTGCCTCGATGCGTCGGACATCATCGCCCGGGAGGAGCGGGTCCTGACCCTCCCGGCGGCGGTGAGCATCAGCCTGGCCGCTGGCGACCGGGAGACGGCCGCCGCCCACGGAGCCGAGCTGGTCGAGCTGGCCTCCCGCCTCGGCACCCATCACAGCCGGGCGGCGGCGGCAGGGGCGGAGGGGGAGCTGGCCCTGGCCGACGGCCGGCCGGCCGACGCCCGCCGGCTCCTGCAGTCGGCCTGGCACGAGTGGTGCGAGTGTGAGGCCCCGTACGAGGCGGCCGGCGCCCGGCTCCTCCTCGGCCGGGCCCATCGGCTCCTCGGGGACGAGGCGATGGCGCGGATCGAGATCGAGGCGGCCCTCGCCACCTTCGAGCACCTCGGCGCCCGGCGGATGGCGGAGGAGGCGCGCGCGACCCTGCGCGCCGCTGACCCGCAGGCCGAGGCCGCCCCCGAGCGCATCCTGACCACGTTCGTCTTCGTCGACATGGTGGGTTCGACACCGCTGGTCGAGCTGCTGGGTGACGACGCGTGGGGGGACCTGCTCGGCTGGTACGAGCGCACGCTGGGCCGGCTGTTCTCCGAACACGGCGGAGCCGTCGTGAAGCAGGAGGGGGACGGGTTCTTCGTCACCTTCGAACTGGCCCGGGATGCCGTCGCCTGCGCCGTCGCCGTGCAGCGGGGCCTGGCCGACCACCGCCACGACCACGGCTTTGCCCCCCGGGTGCGCATCGGCATCCACACCTGCGACGCCCACAGGCGCGGGGACGACTACGCCGGGATCGGCGTGCACACGGCCGCCCGCATCGCGGGGGTGGCGGCGGCGGACCAGATCCTCGCCAGCGCCGATGCGCTGGAGGGGCTGGAGGGCTCGTTCGCGACCAGCACCAGCGCGCCGGTGGCCCTGAAGGGCCTCTCGCACCCGGTGCCGACGGCTGCCATCGTCTGGCGTTAGTCCGCCCGGGCGCCCAGCCGCGCCGCCTCCCGACGCACCGCCTCGGCCGGTGACACCCCGTTGGCGCGCGCCTTGGCCGCCTCGTAGCCGGCGTCGTCCAGCCGGCCGCGGGCCTGCTCGTAGTAGTGCCCCCAGAGGACAAAGGCGCTGGGGGAGCGGAACGAGGTCTGGCCCCGCTCGGAGACCACCGCCTCGAGCAGCTCGACCGCCCGCGCCGGGTCGGAGGCCTTCAACGCCAGGACGGCGCAGGCGATGAGGTAGTCACCGATGATCAGGGGGAAGGGCCGATCGAGGAACTCGGCCGCCACCCGGCGCAGGGCGTCCTCGGCCTCGGCGGTGCGCCCCATCTCGGCCAGGACGCACGCCCGCATGGGAGCGCGCCACACCTCGCCTCCGCCGGTGAGCAGCCGGTCGGCCATATCGAGGGCGGTAGCGGAGTCCCCGGAGATGATGAGCGCCACCACCGCGGCGATGCCGGCATTGACGTCGGCGAAGGAGCTGCACGGCGTCATCGAGCGGGCCACATCGACCGGCCCTTCGAAGTTCCCCTCGATGACCCAGAAGTGGGCCTCGATGGCGGAGGCCAGCTCGGCGAGGATGGGAAGGCCGCGGTTGTCGGCCACCCGCCGCGCCTCGGCGAAGAGGTGGTGGGCCTCCTCGTACCGGGCCGGGTTGTAGACGAGGTACAGGGCGGCGTACGTGCAGGCGACGGGGGCCCACGGGGACTCGGGGTCGATGGCCAGCGACCGCCGGGCCGAGCGCGCCATGTCCCGGAACTCGGCCCGCGCCATGTGGACGGTCGCGAGCATGGCCAGAGCCGCCGCCCGCAGGGCGTCGTCGACATCCTGGTGCTCGACGAGGGCGGTGATCCGGGCCGCTCCCTCCTCCTGCAGCTCCACGAGCGTCCACAGCGCCCCCATGCCCGTGGCCAGCGCCAGGGCCTGATCGGCGCGGTCATTGGCCTCGGCCCAGTCGATGGCCGCCCGCAGGTTGTCGATCTCGGCCGTGACGACGGGAATGTCCGTCGTGGCCCGCCGGTCGAGAGGCTGGGCCTCCAGGAGACCGAGGAAGTAGTCGCAGTGCGCCTGGCGGCGGCTCTCGGTCTCACCCGACTCGAGCAGCCGGTCGGCGGCGTACATCCGGATGGTCTCGAGCATCCGGTAACGCGTGCCGGTGTCGGCCCGCTCGGCTATGACGAGGGACTTGGCCACGAGCGAGCCCAGCAGATCGAGGATGGCGCCCGCTGCTCCGGTCTCCCCGGCGGCCACCGCCTCGGCGGCGGCCAGGGTGAACCCGCCGGTGAACACCGAGAGCCGCGAGAACAGGGCGGCCTCATCGCCAGAGAGCAGCTCGTAGCTCCAGTCGATGGCGGCGCGCAGGGTGTGCTGGCGCTGGGTCCGGCGCCGGCGGCCGCCGGTCAGTAGGCGGAAGCGGTCGTCGAGACGGGCGGCCAGCTCGGCCGGGGAGAGGTGCCCGATGCGCGCCGCCGCCAGCTCGATGGCCAGTGGGATGCCGTCGTGGCGGGCGCAGATCTCCGTCACCGTCGGGGCTACCTCCGGCGTCATGCGGAAGCCGGGATCGGCGGCGCCGGCGCGGTCGACGAAGAGACGG